>JALHNZ010000027.1 GCA_022843265.1 Gemmatimonadaceae bacterium | reverse complement strand
CTCGGCGACGCTTGAAGTTGACTCGCTCGAGCTGGCGATGGCTGCCGTCCAGCAGGTCGCAATCCGATACGGCGGCTACGTGGGCAACTCATCGTTGTCAGCCGCCGAGTATCAGTGGCGTAGTGCCACCATTGAACTCAAGATTCCGGCCGCCCGATTTGACTCGGCGCTCGCGGGATTGCAATCCGTCGGCAAAGTTGAAGCGATTACTTCGACCGCGGAGGATGTGGGCGAAGAGTTTGTGGACATCACGGCGCGCGTTGCCAACGCGCGTCGGCTTGAAGACCGTATGGTGAATCTGCTGGCGACGCGTGCAGGCAAGTTGGAGGAGGTACTGGCTGTTGAGCGCGAACTGGCGCGCGTCCGCGAAGAGATCGAGCGCTATACCGGACGGCTTCGTTATCTCCAGTCTCGCGTCGCACTCAGCACACTGACGGTCACCGTACACGAGCCCGCGCCGCTCGCGAGTTCGTCCGCGGGAGACAATGTGTTGAGCAACGCGTTTCGTGCCGCGTGGCGCAACTTTGTCGGTTTCGTTGCTGGATTCATCGCGCTGCTCGGCATCATCATACCGACGCTGGGACTACTCGCGATCGGCGTGTGGGGATGGCGCACGTTGCGCACCAGGAACGACAACGCGTAGCGCGAAGTTGTGATGCGTGTGAGATCACGCAAGTAATGCCGTGAAGATGACGACATAGTGTGCGTTGTCGTATCCCTTTCTTCACGGAGTGTCTCATGCGTTTGAACTTGCGCAGTGTAGCCCGAGCTGTACTTGCAGTGACCACGTTTGCCGCGCTCGCGGCCTGTGACGATGATGATCCGTCCGGTCCGTCCAATAGCGGGCGCATTCGCGCGGTACATGCAGTCAGCAATGTGACCGCCGTTGATGTTTTGCTCAACACCACAAGCTACAAGAGCAACCTGGCGTTCAAGTCGAGCGACGGATATCGCAGCTTTGCAACCGGTACCACGGCGGTGAAGTTCCGCAAGGCGGGCGTGGCCAGCGATCTCACGACAGCGAATCAGAACATTGCGAACGCGGTGGACTACACGGTGTTTGCCGCAGGGACTGAAGCGGCGCCGCAGACGTTTATCTTTACTGACAACAACGCGCGTCCGGCAACTGGCAAAGTCAAGATTCGTGCGGTGCACGCCGCACTCGGCGCAGGGGCGGTTGATGTGTACATCCTCGCGAACGCCAACGAGTTGGCCACGGCGACACCAGTCAAAGCAAACCTGACCGAGAAATCAGCGTCGGACTATGTTGTTCGTGACGCGGGTACCTTTGTGGTGATCATGACCACCGCCGGTACGAAAACATCAGTGCTCACCATCAACAACGTGCAAATCGCAGCCGGAAAGATTCGGACGATTGCGGCGGTTGAAAAGGCTGGTGGCGGCGCACCACTGGAAGGCGTCATACTCACCGACAACTAGTTCGCGCCGCGGTCCTCACGGAGCACATCACGGAGCGCTTGCCCCAGCTCCGCCGTCGTGAACGGCTTGCCGAGCAAGCGCGGCGCATCCAGCGACTCCACGTTCAGCATGTTCGCCGTGTACCCGGACATGTAGATCGTACGCACGTGGGGCCATCGCGCTCGCACCGTCTCGGCCAGTTGTTTCCCGCTCATTCCGTTGGGCATCACCATGTCGGTGAGCAGCACCGCCACATTGGGCGTGCGCTCAAGTATCGACAACGCGTCGGGTCCATCGCTCGCCGGCATTGGTGTGTAGTCCAGCGATCTGAGCGCGCGCACGCACAGTCGACGCACACTCTCGTCGTCCTCAACAACCAGCACCACTTCACCGCCCCCGCGCAACTCTTTCGGCGAAAGCTCCGCCGCGCGGGGGATGCGTGCGTCCGCTCCGGATGCAACGGGGAGATACACATGGATCGTGGACCCCTGCCCGAGCTGCGATTCGATGCGAATAGCGCCGCCGGATTGTTTCACGAATGCGTAGACCATACTGAGCCCAAGGCCGGTTCCACTGCCCGCCGGTTTCGTGGTGAAGAATGGCTCCGTTGCACGTCGCTGGACCTCCGCAGTCATGCCCATTCCAGAATCCGCGACCGAGATCCAGACATATGGCCCCGGTGCCAAATCAACATCGGTCGACCAGGATGCGCTCTCGCTGTTCACCAACGACGCGCTGATCCGCAGCGCACCACCCGAAGGCATCGCATCGCGCGCGTTGATCGCGAGATTCAACAGCGCATTCTCGAGCAGGCTGCCGTCGATGCGAATGGCCGGAAGCCCTTGCTCGACGTCTACGTGCACGCTGATCGATTCTGCGATGATGCGGCGCAGCACCGAGCTCAGACTTTTCACAACACGACCAGGTTCAACGGCGGTGGCCTGCATCGGCTGCCGGCGTGAAAACGCGAGGAGCCGATGCGTTAAATCGGCGCCACGTTGCGCCGCAGACATGGCATCTGCCAATCCAATGCGCGCATCCTCGCTCCCGGACTCCGCCTCGTCAATCAGCTCCAGGTTGCCAACAATCACCGCGAGCAAATTATTGAAGTCGTGCGCCACACCGCCTGCGAGCTGTCCAATCGCTTCCATTTTTTGCGACTGCTGCAGCCGCTCTTCCAATGCGTGCCGTTCCGTAATATCGGTGTTGGTCCCCGAAACGCGGACAGGGTGACCTTCGCCATCGCGCAACACAAAGCCTCGGCACAGCACGCGCACATAGTGTCCAGCTTTGTGCCGCAACCGAAACTCAAGTTCAAACGACTGAACATCGGAGTCGAGCCGCGCCTGTAGTTGCGACAACGCCGCCGACTGATCATCCGCGTGCAGGAGTCGCGACCAGGTGCCAGAGTCGACCGGCAGCTCTTCCATCTCGTAGCCGAGCATGGACCACCAGCGGGGACTGTAGTAAAGCGCGTCCGAGCCGATGTCCCAGTCCCACCATCCGTCGTTGCTGCCCTGCAACACGTAGCGCAACTGCTCTTCCGACTTGCTGCGTGCACGTTCCGCCAGTTTCAACGCCGTCACGTCAGTGAAGCTGACCACAACTTCTGCCACCGCACCGGTGGCGTTCATCACGGGATAGGCGTTGCCGAGTAGCCACATCAGCCTGCTGTCGTTGAAACGCTTCACGCCAACAACAAGGTCTCGAATGGCGGTGCCAGTCGCGATGCATCTGGCGACCGGATACTCATCTACTGGCATGTCGGAGCCGTCTTCGCGCACAAAAGACCAGCGTGGATCGCTGTTCACGGCGCCGAGCACCGCCTCATGCGACACACCCAGCAGTTCGTTCGCCTTGGCGTTCACATACAACACATCAGTATTTGCGGAATGCACAAGCACACCAGCCTGGATTCGGTCCAGCAGCATGCGATCCGTGGGAGAGGTGCCGTTCAGTGCCGTCGCAGCCGTCCGCCGCGCCGTAACATCGCGCAGCAACGCCAAGGTCACCGCATCATCTGAAGTTTCGCGCGCCACCGGCATCAGGTGCAGGTCATTCCAGAACGGTGCACCGGTCCGCGCGTAGCAGAGCAATTCGCCGAGAAACAGTTCGCCGTGTGCGATGGCGGCATTCACACGTGTCACGGCATCGGGATCAGTCTCACTGCCAAAACACTCGCTGAATCGCAGGTCAGTTTGCGTGTCAGGCAGAAGTCCCAATAAGTCACGGAACGCCTCGTTGTGGTCAAGCACCGTGCCACGCGCATCGAGGAACGCGGCAGCCACTGACAGCGACGCAAGCGGCACTCGAGCGGCGTGAGCCACTACAGCGCGACCGCTATTGACGTGCGCGTGGGCGCCGACCGACGCCGTTGGGGGCACAGCTGATTTGGCGACCGACAATCCGCGCTCCTGCGCTTGAGATGGTGTAGTCAGAGCGTAGAACATCGATCAAAGTGGCCAAGACTTCAACCAGATGAGCGGCACCCGCTGGACCGCTCCGCCGAGTTATGCCTTACGCGGCGCGGTGAGCCCCTGCAGCAGAGCACCCATTGCGATGCCCGCCACGGCGTACCCTAGCTCCCACGAGCCGGCTCCGAGCCCCGCGATCGCCGGTCCGGGGCACACACCGCTGATCCCCCAACCGAGCCCGAATATCGCCGCGCCAGCGAGCGTGTCGCGATCCATCACAGCCGAGTGTTCTGCGAACGCACCGCCGATGATCGGTTTGTGCAACAGGCGAGGTACGATGCGATAGCCAATGAACGTGACGAGCACCGCGCCACCGAGCACGAGCATCAGCCCAAAATCCTGTCCGCGCAAGAAACCAAGGACCACGGCGGGACGAATCATGGTGGAGAACGCGAGACCAAATCCAAATAGACATCCCGCAGAAAGCGCGGACAGCAGCTGTGCCCACGAGCGCACCGTTGGAACCTGAATGGCTGTGGTGTCGCCACTCAAATCACCCGTTGATCGGGAGGTCGGTGACATTGTTCAGCGTCCCCCAAATCGCAGCACAAGATTCGCGGCCACAACCGCCGTGGTCATGAACGTCAGCACTGCAGCGAGCGACGGCTTCTGCAGGGAAGCGAGCCCACAGATGCCGTGACCGGACGTGCATCCGCGCGACAAACGTGCGCCGTATCCGACCAGCAGACCGCCAATAAAAAGTTGCGCCGGATGAAATGACACACTCACCCGTTCACCACCGCCGAACAACATCCACCACGCCGCGGCGCCTGCAATCAAGCCTCCAGCGTACGCGAGTCGCCATTCACGACTGGCAACAAGCTTCACCTGCTGAAAAAACGCGTGCCGGGTCACGTAGCTCCAGCTTGTCGTATACACGGAACTCATGCCACCGATCAAACCCGTGAGCGCAAAGAGCAGCGACACGCCAACGCCGATACACAACCCACCGATGAGATAGTGCGTCCAGCCAAACGGGAACATGCCAGCAAGATTGCTCATATCAGTGTCCTCAATAACACGATCGCTTCTTCCAATGAATTCAGAACCGCTGCGGCGCGACGTGTCACCTGCTCAGGCAACGGCTTGAGATCCGGCACCGCAATGGTGTGCATGCCTGCGGCGAGGGCGGCCTCAAGACCGAGGTCACTGTCTTCAAACGCGACACACAACTCGGGGGGCACGCGAAGTCGGGCGGCGGCTTCAAGAAAAATGTCGGGTGCCGGTTTGGATCGCTCGACCTGATCGCCACTCACCACAACCGGAAAACGGTCCGTCAGCTCCGCGATCGCAAGCTTTGACGCGGCGCCCTTGGCCAGTGTCGATGTGGCAATCGCATACGGCACTGATTGCAGATCAAGCCAATCAAGCAATGCGAGCACACCAGGTTTGCGCAGTTCCTCGGCGGTTGTGGCCTCAAGACTCGCGTAGTAGTGCGCTGCATGTCGTGCGTACAATGCGTCCACGGGAAACTCATCGCCCAACACACGGCGAAACTCCGTCTCCACTTCTGGTCGACGACGTCCGATGATGCCGTTCAGCGCCTCCATCGGCAGCTCGACACCAAGATCCGCACCACCGGAAAACCACGCTTTGCGTGACAGTCGCTCGCTGTCGAGTAACAAACCATCCATATCGAACACCACTGCACGAAATCTGGTAGTCACTTTGTGCCATGCGCGAGTAATGTTATCGAGCGGCGAAAAGCGCCAGCCGATCGGTGATCACACCACCAATATACCTTCGCGATTGACCTCGATCCCACGGGTAGACCGAATGGACCAGCATCTCGCATCAGCCTTTCTCAACCGCTCGCGCTACTACCTTGGCACCGAGTACCCCGCCAAGATTCGCGCCGCGGTGCTGACGATTCCGGAGGAGCGCATCTGGTGGCGCCCGAACGCAAGCGCAAACAGCGCCGGCAACCTGTTGCTGCATCTCGCCGGGAATGTGCGTCAGTGGATTGTGAGCGGCGTGGGTGGCGCCACTGACGTTCGACATCGCGACGGCGAGTTTGCGGCGACCGATGCGAGCGGGCTCACGCGCGTGCAATTGCTTGATCAGCTAGACGCATCGTGCGCTGACGCGGTGCGCGTCCTTGCGTCACTGGATGACGTTTCACTCGGCGCACCGCGCACGATTCAGGGACGGGAGACCACCGTATTTGCGGCCGTCTATCACGTGGTCGAACATTTCTCAGGTCACACGGGGCAGCTCATTTTGATCGCCAAGTGGCTCACGCCGGAGAGCGTACAGTTTTATGACGATACCGATGGGCTGGCGCGACCCACGTTTCTTGATGGCGGCAGTGACATGGATAACGTGCGCTAGGCCTGCGCACGAAGTGGCCCCCCGCGAGTCACGCGCTGGCTTCTAGAACGCGCGCGAAACGAGAAACGCCAGAAAGCCGAGAAATCCTGCCACGCCAAACGCGAAAGCCGCCGCGCCGGCGCGTAGCGGCCGTTTGCGTGAGCCGGCTACGACCATCGCGATGCATGCGCAGCCAAGACCGATCGCTGCCGCGCCCCCGAGGTTACTGAGCGCACCCATCGCCCAGTCGCCGAGCGGAACAACTCCTTTCGGTGCACCCGCGCGCTGGGCAATCTGCCAACCCGTGTACTCGATGAGGCCAGATGCGAGCGCGCCAAGCGACAGCGTGTGTTTGACCACCGCGCGCGCCGCGGGAATATCAGACCGCCAATCCGCCTTCAGGTGGACCGCAGGCGCCGTGTCGTCGCGAGGAAGCGGCGCAACGCCTCGTGCATCCACACCGACGCGCGCCCAGCTGGCTTCGCGCTCGGTTTTGGTGCTGATGTGGGGGTCGCTTGGCGTGTGCATAAGAAAGTGTACGGAACTCTGACGTGAAGGGATTCAGGCGTCACCGCATCAGGGTGTCTTGGTACCCCGCCACCGGGCCGCTTCCTCGGGCTTTCCCCACTGTTCATACAGCTTCGTCAACCAGCGAGCGACCTCGTCGCGCATTGCCGGAAGAGCGCTTGGCAACGTGCGCAGTCCACGTTCCGCCTCAAGCAACAGCGGCTCGGCTTGTGTGTACTGACGCTTTTGCAGCAAGCAATATCCGCGTACGCCCTGCAGTCGAAACGGCAAATTTGACGCGGGATCTTTCGCGACATTCGCCAACGCGATCTGTACGAGCGAATCGCCCTCGGCCGCGGCGCCTACGGTGCACAAGTCAGTGGCCAACCAGCGCTGTGCCGAGAGCACATTCAGATCCGACGCCGGTCGAAGACTCGAAAAGAGGTCGAGCGATTCACGAAGCGCCTTTGTCGCTCCTGCCGTGTCGTTCTGCGCTTCACGCAGGAACGCAACATTTTGCAACGGTCCGGCTACCTGTAACGCACGCGGACCAAACACCGCGCGCCGAATCTCCAAGCCGGACTGGGTCAGTGCCTCAGCTTTGGCGAAGTCTTTTTGGGCCACGGCGATCGGCGCCAGTTTCTCGAACGCATCACCCACCTGAAAACTCTTTTCGCCATAACGCGTTCGTCGCTGCGCCAGCACGTCGTTCAAGAGCGACTCCGCCTCGTCGAGACGATCCTGCTTGAGCAACGCCCAACCGATTTCTGCCTGCGCATTGATTGCTTCGTCCACGATGTCCGCCGCCTTCCAGATGGGTAGCGCTTCGCGATAGCGCTGCTCGGCTTCTGTCCATCGCGATTGCAGCCGCGCCAGATAGCCGAGGTCGTTGAGCGACGACGCGACGGCCGGACTCATCAGGCCAAGTTCCGCGCGGCGTGCACGCAGCGCCGCCGTGAACAGCGAATCCGCTTCGTCGTAGCGACCGGCAAACTGCAGCATGCGCGCGATCTCCGTGCGCGACAGTTGTACATCGGGGTGACGCTCGCCTAAACGCTGGATGCGCGTGGTCAGCGCACTACGCAGGAACGGCTCTCCTTCCTCGCTCTTTCCCTGATCGGCCAATACAGTGCCCAATCGACTTTCGACATTGGCCGTCGTGGGATGCGACGCGCCATACAACGTACGGGCGATCGGCAATGCGTCGCGCATCATGGCTTCAGACTGCGGGAAGCGACGCTGGTAGCGCGTCACATCAGCCAGCGAGACCATCACGGGCAACAGCTCCGGATGGCTGCGACCAAACGCTGCCTGCCGCATCGAGAGCGCCTCGCGCAGCAGCGTTTCACCTTCTGCAAGCCGATCGGTGTAGCCCAGAAAATTGCCGAGTGCCGAAAGACGCGTGGCGACCACAGGTCCGGTATTGCCGTGTCGACGACGTGCCAGTTGCAGCGCCTCGCGGTACAGCTTTTCCGCGTCCGCGTTTTTGGCCGACTTGTAGCGGATATCTGCAAGCGTTGATAGTGCCGCAGTGATCTGGTCGTCGTCTGCGGGCAATGTTCGCCGCATGATCGTCAGCGCATCGGTGATGGTGCGTTCAGCCAACGCGTAATCGCCCGTAGCTTGCTGCGCGAGTGCGATATCGGCGGCTGTGGTTGCCAATGCGACGTTGGTGGGACCAAGGACGCGTCGACGAATCGCGTACGCCGAATCGAGGTGCGTTTTTGACTCGCTGTACAGGCCCAGCGCGAAATACGTACGGCCGATCGTGTTCTCAATGCCGGCGCGCACTTCTGGCTGTCGTGCCAGATCACCGTTGCCGACACGCGCGGCGGCGCGATCAAGCACGTCTCGCACGGTAAGATCCTTGCCAAGCGCGTTGGATGGATCGGACGACGCCAGCATGTCTTGCAAAAACGTATTGACGGCCGACGCTTTTGCAGCTTCGTCCGTTGCACGACGCGCGCTGGCGGTGGCCAGGGCCTGTTCACCGAGTGCCGCCAGTCGTGCGGAGTCGGCGGAGACGCGCGCCGAGTCCGCAACCCGTCGTGCGGAGTCCACCACGAGCAATGCAGAATCGGCCTCAGCGCGTCGACGGTCCGCGAGTGCACGCAAGTTGACCGCTTCTTCCAGTCGCGTCTCCGCCAAACGTTCGGCGGCGGTGGCACGCACGGCTTGATACAGACTGACCGCGGTGCCAAGTACGAGCACTGCAGCGGCCACGCCGAGCCCGGTGACCAGCGCCCGGTTGCGGCGCGCAAACTTGCGCAGCTGATACAGCGCGCTGGCCGGCCGCGCGGTGATGGGCTCGTCGCTGAGATAGCGGCGCACATCGCTGGCCATGGCTTCAGCCGAGTTGTAGCGCGCCACTTTTTCTTTCTCGAGCGCCTTGGCCACAATTACTTCCACGTCGCCGCGCAACTGACGATTCACAGAGCTCAGTCGCTCCGGCTCGTCATTCACAATGACGCGCGCGGCTTCGTGGATCATCTTGCGCGATAAGTCGTACGGCAGGCGATCCGTCATGAGTTCGTACAGGATCACGCCGAGCGAATACACATCGGTGCGCCCGTCAACGCTGGCGGCATCACCATTGGCCTGCTCAGGGCTCATGTACTGGAGCGTCCCGATCACCTCGCCGACACTCGTCTGTCGGGTGGCCTGCACGTCAGCGTCGGTGAGTCGCGCGACACCAAAGTCGAGCACCTTCGGTTGCCCGTTGTCGTCGACCAGAATATTTGCGGGCTTCAGGTCGCGATGAATGACCCCCTGCTGATGCGCGTACTGCACTGCATCGCATACGCGGGAGAACAGCTCGAGGCGTTGCCGCAGGTCGAGTGACCTGGTCTTCGCGTGCTCATTGAGTGGCTGTCCCTTCACCAGCTCCATTGCGAAATACGGAAGCGTGGCGTGCTCTTCTTCGAACGTGCCCGCGTCGAAGATCTGTGCAATGCCCGGATGCTGCAGGCGACCGAGCACCTGCGATTCGAGCGCAAAGCGGCGCACGAGTTCGGGCGTCACGAAGTCTTCGCGCACGACCTTAAGCGCGACCATGCGCCGCGGTTGATCCTGCTCGGCCTCATAGACCGAACCCATGCCGCCCTCGCCCAGCAAGCTCACAATGCGATAGCGCCCGATCTGCGTGGGATGCCACGGCTTGAGCGGGCTACCTCGTGGGCGGCTTTGGGAGTTATTGGAGTCGTTCATTGGGCTCACTGACAACCGTGGCAAACTGGAATGATGGGCCGCTGACGTTCCGACTCAGCGTCGCGTTGTACTATCCGATCCTCGACCCCAGCAACTGATTCACCTTCTTCGGATCCGCACTACCCTTGGACTTTTTCATCACGGCTCCCACCAGCACGCCCTGCAACTTCTTCTCGCCGGCGATAAAACGCGCGGCTTCTTCCGGCATCTCGGCGAGCACCTCGTCGATCCACGCCACGAGTGCGCTGTCATCGCTCACCTGCAGCAACCCTTCACGCTCGGCGATGGCGCTGGGCTCGGCGTCCTCACGCTCCAGGATCGCAAAGATCTGTTTTGCCGCCGTGTTCGACACCGCGCCAGATTCCTCGAGCTTGATCAGCGCGCCGAGCCGCGCAACACTCACGGGGTGCGAGGTCACATCCCCGCCCTGCACCTTCACCGCAGCAAGCACCACGCCCAGCATCCAGTTGGCCGCCCGCTTGGCGTTGCCACTGGCTGCCGCCACCGCTTCAAACTGATCGGCGAGCGCCACCGTGGCCGTAAGCTGCTCCACATCGTGATTGCTCAAGCCATACTGCGAGACAAACCGCGTTCGCTTGGCGGCCGGCAACTCGGCGAGCGTCTCGCGCTGCTCCTGAATCCACGCCGGACTGAGCACAAGCGGCGGCAGATCCGGCTCGGGGAAGTAGCGATAGTCGTGACTGCCTTCCTTCGCTCGTGCGGGACGCACTTCGCCCTTGTGCCCGTCCCACAACATGGTGCGCTGCTCGATCACGCCACCCGATCGCAACACGCTACAGTGACGCGCAAACTCGATTTCGATGGAGCGCTCAACGCCGCTGAAAGAATTAAGATTCTTGATCTCTGTACGTGTGCCAAACGCCTGGTGGCCAACCGGACGCGCGGAAATGTTTACGTCGACCCGTAGCGAGCCTTCTTCCATGCTCGCGTCGCTGACATCGGTGTATTCGATGATCTGCTTGAGCGCGCGCAGATACAAACCCGCGTCGGCAGCGGATCGTATATCGGGCTCGCTGACAATTTCAATCAGCGGCGTGCCGGCTCGATTGAGGTCAATCGCGGAATAACCGGGAAAACGATCGTGCACAGATTTTCCCGCGTCTTCTTCCACGTGCACGCGAGTGATCCCGATGTACTTCTCCGATCCGTCGGCATGTGTTCCAATCACCACCTTGCCACCCGTGGCGAGTGGACGATCGAACTGCGAGATCTGGTAGCCCTTGGGCAGGTCGGGATAGAAATAATGCTTGCGTGCAAACACCGACACTTCGTGCACCGTGCACTCAAGGCCGAGCGACGCGCGTGTCGCCAACAGGATCGCGTGCTTGTTCAGCACCGGCAGCGCACCTGGCAGCCCAAGGCACACGGCATCCGTGTTTGCGTTCGGCGCATCGCCAAACTGCGCACTGGCCGCGGAGAACAGTTTGCTGCGTGTTTTGAGCTGGCAGTGCACTTCCAGACCAATCACCATTTCGTAGCCTTCGGTCACGTTGGTCGTGCTCACGAGTGTGCCTCCCCGCCCAACGCGCGCTCAAGTGCGTACGCCACACGAAACATCGTGGCTTCGTCAAAGTGCGATGCCAGCAGCTGTCCGCCCACGGGCAACCCGTCAATACGACCAATCGGCTGTGACATGGCCGGCACCCCAGCAAGGTTTGCGGTGGCCGTGAAGATATCGCTCATGTACATCTCGTAGGGATCCTTCTTTGATCCGGCAACAAACGCGGTCGTTGGCGTGGTGGGCGTGAACAACACATGCACACCGCTGGCAAACACCTTCGTAAAGTCATCACCGATCAGTCGCCGCACGGCCATGGCTCGCTTGTAGTACGCATCGTAGTAACCGGCGCTCAGCACGTATGTGCCCAGCAGAATGCGGCGTGTGACTTCCGGACCAAAGCCCTGCGAACGCGTGGCTTCGTACATGCCACGCAGTCCATCGCCCTCAACACGCAGTCCGTAGCGCACCCCATCAAAACGCGCGAGGTTGGAGCTCGCTTCCGCGGGTGCCACGATGTAGTAGACGGGAATCGCGAGCGACGTATGCGGCAACGATACCTTTCGCACATCGGCACCAAGTGCGATCAATCGCTGCACCGCGCGATCGAGCAACTCGCGCATGCGTGCATCGAGCGAGTCGGGCCAGTACTCCTCCGGCAATCCCACTACCACGCCGTCGAGCGGTTTGTCACCACCGCTCTCACGCGATGCGCGATAGTCTGGCACGGGCACGGACACGGACGTGCTGTCAAGCGGATCAGCACCGGCAATCACCTGAAGCCCGAGCGCCGCATCGTCCACCGACTGTCCGAATACGCCCACCTGATCGAGGCTCGATGCAAACGCGACCAGACCATGCCGCGACACGCGGCCGTAGGTGGGCTTGACGCCAACAATGCCACAAAATGCAGCGGGCTGACGAACGGAGCCACCCGTTTCCGAACCAAGTGCAATGCGAGTCACCCCGGCGGCCACCACCGCGGCGGACCCACCCGATGAGCCTCCGGGCACACGCGTGTGATCAAGCGGATGCCGCGTGATACCCCACGCGCTGTTCTCCGTGCTCGATCCCATCGCGAACTCGTCCATGTTCGTTTTCATCGGCAACACGGCGCCGGCAGCGCGCAGCTTCGCGATCACCGTGGCCTCGAACGGACTCACGTAGCCTTCAAGAATCTTTGAGCCACACGTGGTTGGCATCGTGCGCGTCGCGATGTTGTCCTTGACCGCCACGGGGATTCCGGCGAGTGGCAAATCACCGGTATCGAGTGACAGCGCCGCGGCGTCTGCTCGCGCACCGGGGGTATCCGTCCACAACACCGCGTTCAAGCCGTCCGGGCCTGCGTTCGCCGCATCCATCGCGGCCAGTGATGCGTCGAGCGCCGCGTCACGCGGCACGCGACCGGCAACGATGTCCGCCGCGACATCCGCAGCCGGCCGTGAGAGCAATGCCTCGGCGCTCATCCTTCGCCCTCGTCGTCCGTCGAGCCGTGCGTGGACAAACGCGGCACCAGAAAAAACCCGTCGCGCATGCTTGGTGCGAACTCGTCGCGCGCGCGATGCAGTGCAATCGGATTCGGGACGTCTTCACGCATGCGCATGCCCTGCGTGGCATCGGGATCGAGCGACGCGCCACCAATGTCGACCTGCTGCAACACATCCATGTGTGCAAGAATGCCATTCAGCTCGCCCACCAGCGACTGCACCCGATCGTCTGCCAGACCGAGTCGCGCCAGCGCCGCGACATGTCGCACATCGTTTTCTGAAACGGCCACGTTACTCCCATCCCCGTTCGAGTTTGGCCTGCGCAATCACCAAAGTCTTTCGACCGATCTCTTCGTCATCGAAGTCAATTCGCACCTTCGCGTCGCGTCCGCTGCCAGTGAACTCCGCAATCGTGCCACCACCAAACTTGGCGTGTTTCACCCGTTCGCCCACGCGCAGCTCGGGCGCGTCCTGCGATTCGTCTTCAGGAGAGACGCCGGCATCCTGGTTTCCAGACCACGACGACGGATCCACACGTCGCGCACTCGAACGCCCGCTGTCCAGACGACTCTTGCCTTCGAACGCGTTCGAACCAAAGCCGGCGCTGCCGTACATGCCCGGCGCGGCGCGGCGTCGTGTGTCACCGTCGCCACGCGGTTGATCGCGCCAACCGCCTGTGCTGCCACCGCGGGAACCAAACGGCGCGTCGTCCGGATCACCGAACGCTGAACGACCGCGACCCTCGGTCATCACGCGCTTGGTATCAGCGCGCCGAATCATCTCTTTGGGAATTTCACGCATGAAGCGCGACGGCACACACGCCATGAACTCACCGTTTCGACGGCGCTGCTCCGCGTGCGTGAGATACAGCGTGCGTTCCGCGCGGGTCACACCCACGTAAAACAAACGTCGCTCTTCTTCCAGCTGCGCCGGATCTTCAGCCGCACGCGCGAGCGGAAACAACCCGTCTTCCAGACCCGTCACAAACACCAGGGGAAACTCCAGCCCCTTGGCATTGTGCATGGTCATCATCGTCACCGCATCCGCCGACGGATCGAGCGCATCCGTGCCCGCAACGAGCGTGGCTTGCTGCAGGAAATGATCGAGTGGCGTGAGTCCAACCTCACCCCCTTCATCGGCAACGACTTCGGCCGCGCCAGCGATGAGCTCACGCACGTTTTCAATACGTTCAAGTCCTTCCTGACCCTCCGCACGCAAATGATCCTCGTAGCGAATCGCCACCACCAGATCACGCAACAGCTCATCCACTGACGCGTCAAGCGCCTTTTCGCGGAACTGCTGAATCAGTGTGACGAAGTCTGTCAACGATGTGCGCGCGGCGGCCCGTAGCCCACCGGTGATGTCGGCGCGCGTGGCCGCTTCAAAAATCGGAATGCGCGCCTGCTGTGCCGCCTCGGCCAGCACGGCGATCGTGGTGTCGCCCAACCCACGTCGCGGCACCGACACCGCACGACGGAACGCCTCGTCGTCGCTTGGATTCGCTACCAGTTTGAGGTAGGCCATCAGATCACGGATTTCCCGGCGATCATAAAAACGAACCGCGCCGACAAGGCGATACGGAATACTCCGACGGCGAAAGGCATCTTCAAATGCACGACTCTGCGCGTTGGTGCGATACAGAATTGCACATTCGCGCCGACCGAGCCCGCCGCGCGTGGTGCGATCAACAATCGTATCGGCTACAAAATCGGCTTCGTCCCGTTCGTCGAGCGCGCCCACGCGCATGACGGTCTCGCCTGCGGGCCGCGTGGCGCGCAGCGTCTTTCCCCGGCGCGCGGTGTTGCCCACGATGACCGCGTTGGCGACATCAAGAATCTGCGGCGTGCTGCGATAGTTCTCTTCGAGACGCACGATGCCGGCGCCCGGAAAGTCGCGCTCAAAATCCAGAATGTTGCGGATATCCGCGCCGCGCCAGCCGTAGATGGACTGATCGTCGTCACCGACGACCAGCACGTTGCCGTGCGCCGCGCCGAGCAGCTGAATGAACCGGTACTGCGCCCGGTTGGTATCCTGATATTCGTCGACCAGGATGTACCGAAACCGCTGCTGCAAATCGCCGCGCAACGGTTCGCTCTGCTCAAGCGCACGCACCGGCAGCACGAGCAGATCATCGAAACTCACGGCGTTCGCCCGCTGCAGCGCGTCATCAAGATCCACGTACACACCGGCCACGGCCTGCGCGAACGGATCACGCGCCAGCGTGGCGTACTCCGTGGCCGAGACCAGCGCGTTCTTGGCATCAGAGATCGCACCCAGAATCGCCTTGGGCGGAAACTGCTTCACGTCAATCCGACGACGTTCCATCACACGCTTGGCAAGCGAGATCGAATCGTCTTCGTCATAAATCGTGAACTGCGCCGTTCGGCCCACGAGCGGCGCAATCCGACGCAGCAACCGCGCACCAATACTGTGAAACGTGCCGCTCCACATGCCGCTTGGCTCGTAGCCGAGCTGTCGACCAATGCGCTCGCGCATTTCACCGGCGGCTTTGTTCGTAAACGTGACCGACAGAATTGCGGACGCGGGAATGCGACGCTCGGCAATCAGTCGCACAATGCGCGTGGTCAGCACGCGCGTTTTCCCCGAACCGGCTCCCGCGAGCACGAGCAACGGACCATCGTCGTGTAGAACAGCTTCTCGCTGCGCCGGGTTTAGTCCGTCGAGCGCGCGCGACATGTCTACTTTGGGCGCCTCGGGAGGCTGATCGAACAACGAGCCGTACGAAACAGAAGTCATGCCTTCAAGATAACGTCGAACGTCGCGCCTCGTTCGGTGTCGACCAACAGCAATTTGCCGGCGTGATTTTCTTCGACGATGCGGCGGGCGAGCGACAGGCCAATTCCCCAGCCGCGCTCCTTGGTGGAGAAGCCCGCCTCAAAAATCTTCTTGCGATCCGATCGCGGTACGCCAGGCCCATTGTCTGCAACACGCACCCGTGCCCCGCCCTCGGCGAGCGGCTCGGCACTGATGACAACGTCGCCGTCGCGCCCGCCCAAGGCATCAATGGCGTTTTTCACGAGCACTTCGAGCACCCACTCCAGCAGCACGCCATCGCCGGCGATGATGAGTGGCTCGTCGGGTCGCACACCGCGCACCGTTACCTTGCGAGCAACTTTCGGCACACGCGCCGCGAAGTAGGTGGCGATACGATCCACCATGCCCCCGAGTTCAACCTCGTCACGACGTGGCGGTCGACCGATGCGTTCAAAGCGATGGGCAACCCGATCAAGCCGCGACAGATCCTGACCCATCTGCTTCACCGCGCGCGAAACCGCGGGATTGTCACCCTCGGAGTCTTCGAGCAGCTCCAACCATCCAGACAAAGACGACAATGGTGTGCCAAGCTGATGCGCCGACTCACGCGCCATGCCGGCCCACACTTTCTCGCGCTCGGCGCGTCCGCGTTCTCGCAGGCCCCAGAGTCCAATCAACAGCAGCAGTCCAATCGCACCGGCCTGCAACAACGGAATCGTGGCGAGACCACGCACCAGTCGGCTATCGCCGTAGTGAATGGACCCCGCGCCTGCTGCTTCGATGGGATCGTTGAGCGCGTCAAGCTTTTTGATGTAGGCTGCGAGCGCGGCACTGTCTCTGAGCGTGGGCAGGTTCGCGGTGTCAGACACGGTGCCGTCGGGCGATACCAGCACCTGCGGCACGCCGGACGCACGCAGCAACTGGGCGAGGTCCAACAGCACGAGCTGCGCGAGATCAAGCAGGACATCGCCTTCTGCAGGCACCGTATCAACTAACGCCGTGTACACTCGCGACGTCATCTGCCCCTGAACCTGCGCGACCCGGCGCAACTCCACGACCACAGATTGCGTGTACACCACGTACCAGCCCAACAACAACGCCACGGCCAGCGCGACGAGAGCGAACGGCGGCGCTTTGCGTGGCATCTCAGCCGAGCGTATCGCGCCCCAGATACCGGCGCAGTGCAGCCGGTACCGTGATCGTGCCGTCGCTCTGCTGATGATGCTCGAATAACGCGGCAATGATCCGCGAAAACGCCAACGCCGAGCCGTTCAGCGTATGCACAAAGCGTGGTTTTTCACCTGGCGCCGTGCGATACCGAATGTTTGCGCGACGTGCCTGAAAATCGGTGAACACCGAGCACGACGACACCTCAAGCCACTTGCCAACGCCCGGCGCAAACACTTCCAGATCGTACGTCATCGCACTCGAAAAACCGGTATCACCGGCAGCCAGTCGAAGAACACGGTATGGCAGCTCGAGGAGCTGCAACATTTTTTCGGCGTGCGCGGTGAGCACTTCGAGTTCGTCGCGCGATGACTCCGGTGTTGCGTAACGCACCAACTCCACCTTGTCGAACTCGTGCACGCGCAGCAATCCACGCGTATCCTTGCCCGCTGATCCCGCTTCGCGACGAAAGCACGCGCTGAACGCGACAAACGAACGCGGCAGCTCGCCGGCGTCCAGAATCTCATCGCGATACAGATTGGTCACCGGAACTTCCGCCGTCGGAATCAGAAACAGATCGTCGTCGGCGATGGCATACATATCGTCTTCAAACTTTGGCAGCTGTCCCGTGCCGGTAAGCGTCGCACGATTCACCAGGAGCGGCACCCACAACTCTTCGTAGCCGTGTTCTTCCGTGTGTACGTCGATCATGAAGTTCATGAGCGCACGCACAAGCTTCGCACCAGCGCCACGGTACACAATGAACCCGCTGCCCGAGATCTTCGCACCGCGCGGGAGATCGATCATGCCGAGGCGCTCGCCGACTTCCCAATGGGGCGCTATTCCCGAATCACCGGCACGCGGCGTGCCCCACGTGCGCAGGATGGTGTTGGCCTCTTCACCTCCAGCCGGCACTTCGTCGAGCGTCAGGTTGGGCAGTTCCATGAGGATCTGTTGCACTTCGGCCTCAACGGCAGCTCGCTTTTCTTCGAGCGCCGTGAGTTCATCGCCAATCTTGCGCGATTCCGCAACGAGATCGTCTGCATTTTCGCCGTTGCGACGGCGCTGCGCCACTTCCTGTGACAGTTTGTTTCGACGCGCCTGCGCTTCTTCCGCAACGCGGATCGCGTCACGACGTTCTTTCTCGAGAAACTCGGCGCGGTTCAGTACCGGCGCGAGCTCTTCAAGCTTGCCCCGGCGTCGCATCCCCTCGCGGAGATGGTCCATCTGATCGCGAAGGAGACGGATATCGTGCATAGGAGACTCAGTTGCGCGGTATGCCTTCGGTGAGGTCGCGGTACCCGCAGTTTCGGTTCAGCATGAAGCGAAGAAGTACGCGCCGAGTGTTGGTGTTGACGCCCTCAACCACGAGTTTGCCAAACAGCGGGTCGCCAGCGAAGCACGTGCCCGCCTGCACCTGGAGCAGGATCGTCTCGCCAACATCGACGAGCATCGCCGTGTCAGGACGGAAGCCACCGGTTGGCGCTCGCGCGAGGTCGTCGAACGCGGCGGTGGAGCGTGCCAGACCCACCGTATTGGCACCACCAGGTGGCCTGAGCACAGCCAGCACCGGCAACAGATTCACCTTGCCCGAGGCGTCGAGATCCACGGCCAACTGAAAGTTCACCTGCCCATTGGCCTGCACTTCTGGACGCACCGCCCGCAGGTTGATCAGATCAATGGCGGTCTGCGCCACGGCGCCCGTGGAAAACGAGGCCAATGACACACCGGTGATCACGTTGGGCGCCGTTGCCGCAGGGCGGAACGGGTCGTCTTGACTGCAAGCCGAGACGAGCAGCGTGGCGGCGAGCACCGCCACGGCGCGCCACGGTCGACGATGTTGGAGCAGCAGGGGATGCCTCGCAAATGCTTCGGGAAGAACCACACGAACAGACCCGGTAGCTTACCGAGCAACTCGTGTCCGAGCAAGCGCTGTGACCTCTGTGCCACGATGCGCCCGACAACTGGTCTTGACGCCTTACCCGCCCGATCACTACCCTGACCACACGAGTGCGCCGCCAATCGCGGTCCACCGAGGGACAGGTTTTGTCCCCTTCATGCGCAGGAGCTGTTGGAAATGGCCACGATTCGCGATCTGGTAAGTGCACTCAGGCGCCGAGAAGGCGTAGACGCGGTGGTCGTGCTGGGGCGCGATGGCCTGCTCATCGACGGCGCGGTGGAATCGGGGCTCGATGCAGACGGACTGGCCGCGCACGTACCACCGCTGGTCGGCGCGGCCACGGAGCTCGCCTCAGCGCTCGGACGCGGGACATTCGGATTGTCCGTGCTTGAGTACGAAGAGGGGCTCGCGGTGGTGGCGGCCGTGTCGACCGATGCGTTCCTGCTGGTGCTGGTGCGACGCGAGGCAAACCTCGCACAGTTACTTTTTGATCTGCGCCGTCATCGCCCGCAGATCGCCGCGTTGATCTGACGTGACGCACACGCACTCAGGTCACGCGTCGTGACGCTTGCGACACCAGTCCTTGTGGTCGATGATGAGCCGCACATCGGTCGCATCATCAAAACGCGTCTCGAACAGGGCCCCTTCGACGTCACACTCGCCGAGACCGGCGCCGCGGCGCTTGAAGCCCTCGGTGCGCAGCCTGAGACACGTCTGATCATTCTTGATCTCATGCTTCCCGGCATGAGCGGCATTGATGTGCTGCGCACGATACGGCAGGACCCGCGCTGGCTCACCTTGCCCTGTCTGATCCTGACGGCCGCTGGACAGGACGCCGCGTACCGAGAAGCGGATGCCCTCGGCGTTGCCGAGTTCATGACCAAGCCGTTCAGTCCCCGTCGCTTGTACGCGCGCGCCATGGCGCTGACGGGCACTGACGATCCGCACGCACTGCCCGAGCCGGAGTCCATGTCGTGATTTGCTGGAGTGTTGTTCTCGCCGGTGGTGTTGGGTCGCGCTTCTGGCCACTGTCTACGCCAACGCGACCCAAGCAGTTGCTGCCGCTCATTACGTCCAACTCGATGTTGGCCGATTCCCTGTCGCGACTGGTACCGCTGTCGCCGCCAGAGCGCACGCTCATTCTCACGAATGCGTCGCTGGCGCCTGCGGTGCGCGACCTGGCGCGCGATGTCCCACGCGAAAATGTGATTCCCGAACCGCGACCCGCTGGCACGTGCGCGGCGCTCGCGTGGGCGGCCTCCGTGATCGCGCAAACGGACGGCCCCGACGCCGTGATGGTGTGTGTTCACGCCGACTGGGCAATTCGCGATGTGCCGGCGTTTCAGGAAACGCTCACGTTCGCGGCCAAGGTCGCGCTCGAGAAGCGTGCGTTGGTGACGGTCGGGATCGTACCGTCTCGCCCGGATCCCGGGTTTGGATACATCCAACCCGGTGACGCGGTGAGCGATCGTGTGCAGCGCGTCGAGCGGTTCGTTGAGAAGCCAACACGAGAGCGCGCCGCGGAAATGGTGGACGCCGGCTATCTGTGGAACTCGGGAATTTTCGCCTGGTGCGTTGGCGATTTGCTCGACGAGATTCGTGCGCTGACTCCCGAAGTGGCACCGGCCCTGGCGGCGCATGCACACGATCGCGAGGCGTTCTTTGCGGCGGTGCAGAGTGTGGCGATTGATGTTGGTGTCCTTGAGCGCAGTGCACGCGTGCTGGTCGTCCCCGGTGCCTTTGGGTGGGACGATGTGGGCACATGGGCCGCGCTGCACCGCGTTCGCACGCACGATGCAGATAACAATGCCGCCTCGGGTCGACTGCATGCGCTGCAGAGTCACGGCAATGTGGTGCATACCGAAGGCGCGCCCGTGGTGCTGTACGGCGTCGATGATCTTGTCGTCGTCGTGCGTGACAGTGTGGTGCTCGTTACCACGCGCGACAAGGCTTCCGATCTCAAGTTACTACTGGATTCCCTGCCGCCCGATCTGGCCACGCCGTGATCTGTTACGACGACGCACGCGCGCGCACCTTTCAGCCATTCGCGCACACGCGACCGTGGAGTGAAATGCGCGTGGGCGCGCTTCTGGTGCGCGAGCGCTGGCAACACGTGCTCGGGGCGAGTGCGACTGGATTTCTGAGCGGCGATGCGCACGCGCATTTTCAGGAGTTCGCGAGTCCGATTGCGATGAGCGGCGAGATACCTGCGGGCACGACGCTGGTCAACAGTCGATGCGCGGTGCACCTCAAGGAGGTGACGGAACGCGCGCTGGTGTACGTCTGCCGTGATCGCGTGGCCGCGGTGCTGCTGGTGCAGCCAGTGCCTGCCTCGCGCTTTGCCAGCGGCAGCTTGTCGCTTGAGGAACTGGCGCGCGAACAGCACGGCGATTTCGCCAGTGCCACGCTCGATGGCCTGTGGTGTGATGACGTCTGGGATGTTACGCGCGCGCTCGGCGAGTTGCTTGCGGCTGACATCATGGCGCTTGGCGTTGCACCGGGTGTCGAGCGTGTCGATGCACGGCAGCACACCGTGCTCGGCGAACATGGTGTGTGGCTGCACCCCGGTGCACGCGTGGAGCCGCAGGTCGTACTCGATACAACGGCCGGCCCGATTCTGTTGTGCGACGGTGCGCTCATCCAGGCCTTTACCCGACTCGTTGGGCCGTGCTACGTGGGCGCACACACCACCATCAGCGGCGGTCGCGTGGCCAACAGCGCGTTCGGTGAGCAGTGCAAGGTGAACGGTGAAGTAAGCAGCACGGTGTTTATCGGCCATGCGAACAAAGGGCACGATGGCTTCGTGGGGCACTCGGTGCTTGGCCGGTGGGTGAACCTGGGCGCGGGCACGACCACAAGCAACCTGAAGAACACCTACGGAACCGTCGCACTCTGGACGCCCGAGGGGCAGCGCGACACGGGTCTGCAGTTTCTAGGCACGATGTTCGGCGATCATGTGAAAACCGGCATCGGACTGCGACTGACGACGGGATGCGTGATTGGCGCCGGCGCCAATGTGGTCAATCAGATGCCGCCCAAGGTCGTGATGCCGTTCGCGTTTGGCAGCGGCGCTCCGTACGAGGTGTATGCCGCCGACAAGTTCATGCAAACCGCAACGCGCGTAATGCTGCGACGTGGTGTCACGCTCAACGAGAGTATGCAGCAACATTTGCGAGACGCGTACACGCGCCGCTGGTCCGCGGAGTAACACCGTGCGGCCGGCACCACCGCACGGAGCAGCGGGATCGTGCGCGTAAGCGTGCTCGGTACCGGCAGCCGCGGAAACGCGATGCTTGTGGACGCCGGAGGCACGCGCATTCTGGTGGACGCTGGATTTGGCGTCCGCACCATCGCGCAGCGACTGGCGCAGCTGGGATGCGCCCCGGAATCCATCAGCGCGCTCGTGCTCACACACGAACATGTCGACCATGCGCAGGGCGCGATACCGGCCTGCGCGCGCTGGGGTTGGCCACTGTTTGCGACGTCGGCGACACTCGCGCAGCTACCCACACCGATCGTGCCGGTACGTGCCATCACGCACGGGCAGTCGTGGTCGGTGGGTGATGTGATCGGTACGTCGTACGCCGTGCCGCACGACGCGAGTGATTGCTCGGCGTTCGTGTTTGAGCAGCAGGGGTCTGGCGAGCGACTCGGCATCGCACTCGACCTCGGGCATGTGCCAGAGAGCCTGCCGTCGGCATTCGAGCGGTTGGATATGCTCGTTGTCGAGGCCAATCACGATCTCGAGCAACTGATGGCCGGACCATATCCGTGGATGCTTAAAAAGCGAATAGGTAGTAGTACGGGGCACCTGAGCAATGCACAGGCGGCGACGTTTATCGCAGCCTGCGCGCACAAAGGGCTGCGGGCCATCGTCCTCGCACACCTCAGTGAAACCAACAATACGCCCGAGCAGGCCGTACACACGGTGGGCCGTGCGCTTGCCGCGCGTGGTCGTGTTGCCGCGGCGCTGGTATCGCGTGTGGTAGCTGCCTCGCAGCGCGTCCCGCTGGGTCCAGTTTCGGGACATGGCGCCGTAGTCGTTCGGGCTCCGCAGCTGGAGCTCTCTCTGTAAATCGGCAGTTGCTCGTAGACGGGATCACCCGGCATCGAGTAATTTTAGCTTTGCCTTTTTTGATTTTTTGCCAGGAGTGAACTGGATGATTGATACGAGTGCCGTGAACGTTCCCCCCCGTCGACGCCGAACCGCCGGCTCGCCGGACGCTGGGTCATCGTCCAATGACGGCGCTGGAGGCGCTCCGCCCGTAGATCGCTCGACGCCGCCGTTTTCGGAAAGCTGGAAGCAGGATGTGCCCGCCTCGATCGTGGTGGTGCTGGTGGCGCTTCCGTTGTGTCTCGGCGTGGCGCTTGCTTCGGGTGCTCCACTCTCCTCTGGATTGCTCGCCGGCGTGATCGGTGGTGTTCTCGTAGGTTTGCTCTCGAGCTCGCACCTCATGGTGAGCGGACCGGCCGCAGGACTTACGGCCATCGTGCTGGCCGGCATCACCGCGCTCGGATCGTTCCCGGCGTTCCTCACGGCGGTCATCATTGGCGGCCTGCTCCAGATCGTGCTGAGCGTGCTGCGCGCGGGTGTGATTGGTTACTACTTCCCGTCGGCGGTCATCAAGGGCATGCTGGCCGGCATCGGCGTCATTCTGATTCTCAAACAGCTGCCGCACGCAGTTGGATATGACGCAGATTATGAAGGCGATGTAGCGTTTATCCAGCCGGATGGTTCCAACACATTCAGTGCGCTCATCAACGCCTATAACTCGATCCAGCCTGGTGCAGCACTGATTTGTCTGATTTCGCTTGCCATTCTGTTCATCTGGGCGGGCGTTCCCGCGCTGAAGAAAATCAAGATGTTGCCGGGACCGCTTGTCGTTGTGCTTGCCGCAATAGGCATGAACTTCGCGTTCGGCTCTGCAGCGCCGGATTGGCAGCTCGGTATTGAGCACCTCGTGCAGTTGCCGCTTCCGGAAACGGCGCGTGACTTGCTCACCTTCTTTATTTTGCCTGATTTTTCGGCGCTCAGTAATCCTGAAACGTGGCGCGTGGGCGTAACGCTTGCCATCGTTGCGAGCCTCGAAACGCTGCTCAGCCTTGAGGCCACGGACAAGCTGGATCCGTACAAACGCGAGTCCGACACCAATCGAGAGTTGTTAGCCCAGGGTATCGGCAACACGCTGGCTGGATTTGTCGGTGCGCTTCCCATCACGGGCGTGATCGTGCGTTCGGCAGCGAACATCGGCGCGGGTGGCCGTACGCGTTGGTCTGCCGTGCTGCACGGCATGTTGTTGCTCATTGCGGTGGTCTCAATCCCGAAAGCGCTGAACTACATTCCGCTCGCCGCGCTCGCCGCCATCCTGTTGCATACCGGATGGAAGTTGGCCGCGCCCGCGCTCTGGAAGCAGTCCTACAAGCAGGGAATGAGCCAGTTCATTCCGTTCGCCGCGACGGTGGTGGCGATCGTGCTCACGGATCTGCTCATCGGAATCGCGATTGGCATGTTGGTTGGCGTGACGTTCATTTTGAAAGAGTACTTGTACCAGCCCGCGCTCAACCCCGTGAGCTCGCCCGATGCCGTGCTGCAGCGTTACCGTTTGCCGGATCAGGTCACCTTCCTGAGCAAAGCGAATATCGAGCAGACGCTCGATGCATTGGCGCCGGGATCACGAATTGAGATCGATGGCCGCAACACCAAGCGTTTCGATCACGACGTCCTTGAGATTCTTCATGATTTCCGCACCACCGCGCAGCTGCGAGAAATCGACTATCGACTGGTCGGCGTTCCCGAGCTGACCGGCCCCTCTTCTTCCGGACACTGATCATGGAGCAGTTCCTCCATCTCTTCGAGAACAACCGCAAGTGGGCCGAGTCCATGCGGGCCACCGATCCCGGATATTTCGACCGGCGATCGGCTCGTCAGCAGCCGCACTTTCTGTTCATCGGCGGCCACGATTCGCGCATTCCAAGTGAGTCCATCACTGGCACGCTTCCGGGTGAAGTGCTCATGCATCGGAATATTGCGAACCAGGTGCATCCCAACGACTTCAACACGCTTTCAGTCATTGAATACGCAGTAGAGGTGCTGGATGTGAAACACATCGCCATCAGTGGCCACTATGGATGCGGCGGAGTGCACGCAGCGATGGGAGCGATGGGTCACGGCGTCATGGATCATTGGCTCCATGTGGTGCGCGAACTCAGGTTGCGTCACGCTGAAGAACTGGCCGCTCTGCCGGATGAACAGTCGCGTGAAGACCGACTCGTGGAGTTGAACGTGGTCAAGCAGGTGTTCCAGCTCGCGCGCACGCCGATTATTCAGCGGGCGTGGTCGCGGGGAAAGCGGCCCATCATTCACGGCATGGTGTACGACTCGCATGATGGTCTGCTGCGACCACTCATCTCCGGCTTGATGGACACGGAAACCGTGACCAAGGCGCAGAAGTTGCCGGTGCGGAGTTACGTGTCGGAGATTCATCACGAGA
This sequence comes from Gemmatimonadaceae bacterium, assembly GCA_022843265.1. Taxonomy (GTDB): domain Bacteria; phylum Gemmatimonadota; class Gemmatimonadetes; order Gemmatimonadales; family Gemmatimonadaceae; genus JAABRT01. The sequence continues at coordinate 18,363 of JALHNZ010000027.1, read as the reverse complement.
CGGTGCCGGCGTAGGTGTTGGTGCGGGAATCCGGGACACGGAGACGCGTGTCTTCGTGGCTGGGATTGTGGCAGTGCGAGTTGCGAAAAGTGCATTGACCACGGAGACACGGAGACACGGAGAACGGCGTGTTGCGACGGGCGGCGTCACTGATGCGGACATCATCATTTTGAGTTAATGCAACGTGCCCAGACCCCGCGTGCCGTTCTCCGTGCCTCCGTGTCTCCGTGGTAAATGCAGTTGATGTGGCAGTTGATGTGGCAGTTGATGTGGCAGTTGATGTGGCAGTTGAAGTAGCAGCTGATGATGTGACAGTCGCCGTTGCAGTCACAGTCCACCCGAAACAACAAAGGGCGCCCCTTGCGAGGCGCCCTTTGTTTCACACAAGCGTTTGAACGCTTAGTACATGCCGCCCATGCCGCCGCCACCGCCGCCGCCAGCCGGGGCTGCCGGCTTGTCGTCGCGACGCTCAACAATGAGCGCTTCCGTGGTCAGCAACAGCGACGCGATCGAGGCCGCATTCTGCAGCGCCGTACGCGTGACCTTCGTCGGGTCGATAACACCCGCCTGCACCAGATCTTCGTACGTGTCGGTCAGCGCGTTGTAGCCGAAGTTCTGTTCCTTCGCCTGACGCACCTTCTCCACGACGATCGATCCTTCACCGCCAGCGTTCTGCACGATCATGCGAAGCGGCTCTTCGATGGCACGCTTGATGATCTCGACGCCGATCTGCTCGTCACGATCGGTGAGGTTCACGGTCTTCAGCGCAACCTGCGCGCGGATGAGCGCAATACCGCCGCCGGGGACGATGCCTTCTTCGACGGCTGCGCGCGTGGCGTGCAGTGCGTCTTCAACACGAGCCTTCTTTTCCTTCATTTCGGCTTCGGTGGCCGAACCAACCTGGATCACGGCAACACCACCGGAGAGCTTGGCCAAACGCTCCTGCAGCTTCTCCTTGTCGTAGTCCGACGTGCTCTTGTCGACGGCGGCGCGGATTTCCTTGATACGACCGTCGATCGTCTCACGCTCGCCCGAGCCGTCGATGATCGTGGTGTTGTCCTTGTCGATCACGATGCGCGCAGCGTGGCCGAGATCGGACAGCACGGCGTTCTCCAGCTTGAAGCCAACTTCTTCGGAGATCACCTGGCCCTTCGTGAGCACGGCAATGTCCTGCAACATCGCCTTGCGGCGATCGCCAAAGCCCGGCGCCTTGACCGCGCACACGCGCAGCGTGCCACGCAGCTTGTTCACGACGAGCGTCGCGAGCGCTTCACCTTCAACGTCTTCGGCGATGATGAGCAGCGGCTTGCCGGCCTGTGCGACCTTCTCAAGCGTCGGCAGCAAATCCTTCATCGCGCCGATCTTCTTGTCGTGGATCAGGATGAACACGTCTTCAAGGACGGCTTCCATCTTCTCCGGATCCGTCACGAAGTACGGCGAGAGATAACCGCGATCGAACTGCATGCCTTCGACCGTATCAAGCGTCGTCTCGAGACCCTTGGCCTCTTCAACGGTGATGACGCCATCCTTGCCGACCTTCTCCATCGCTTCGGCGATCAGCGCGCCAATCTCGGGATCGTTGTTCGCCGAGATGGAACCAACCTGCTGGATTTCCTTCTTGCCGCTGGTCGGCACGGAGATGCGCTTGAGCTCTTCAACGATCGCCGAGACGGCCTTGTCGATGCCGCGCTTGAGCGCCATCGGGTTCGAGCCGGCGGTGACGTTCTTGATGCCTTCGCGGAAGATCGCCTGTGCAAGAACGGTCGCGGTGGTGGTACCGTCGCCGGCGAGATCGCTGGTCTTCGTCGCGACTTCCTTCACCATCTGCGCGCCCATGTTCTCGATCGGATCAAACAGTTCGATTTCCTTCGCCACCGTGACACCGTCCTTCGTCACCGTCGGGGCACCGAACTTCTTGTCGATGACAACATTACGACCCTTCGGACCCAGCGTGACCTTTACCGCTTCGGCCAGCTGATCAACGCCACGCTTGAGTGCCGCGCGCGCTTCGATATTAAAATGCAGTTCTTTAGCAGCCATGGTATCAGATACGGTTGTAGGTACGCTTAGTTGAGAACGGCGAGGACGTCGGATTCACGGAGAATCAGGTACTGACCTCCATCGAGCGTGACCTCGGTGCCGCTGTACTTTCCGTAGAGAACCTTATCGCCGACCTTGACGTCCATCGGGACGCGCTGATCCTTCTCGAAACGGCCAGGTCCAACCGCAATCACTTCGCCCTGCTGCGGCTTTTCTTTGGCGGAATCCGGGATATACAAGCCACCGCGCATCTGTTCCGCTTCTTCAAGCGGCTTGATGACGACGCGGTCGGCGAGCGGCGCAACCTTCGCGGCACTCTGAGTGGTCATAGGGTGAAGCCTCCGAAAGGTGAGTCAGACATAAAATCCACTGACGGCACAACGGTTAGCACTCACCGCGTGTGAGTGCTAACGCTTCCGGAAGACTAGCGCTCGCGGGGGGTATCGTCAACCCCCACCAACGGCCACATCGCGTTAGCTAAACGACTATCCTGTAACGGTTTAGCTCGCTTTTAACCGGTCGTTCTGACAGCCATTCCTGTCAGGTCGGCGCTCTTGTCTGCCTATCAGGCAGTCGATCCGCGCCCGGCCAAAATTTCGTGTGCCAGCCGAAGCCCGTCCAATGTCAAATACGGCGCGACCAGGTCGAAACTCGTGCAATGCGGCTGCAGAACCTCCGCAAGGCCTCCGGTCGCCACCACATACGGCTCCGTTGCACGCGGCCACTCGCGTTTGATGCGACGCACGATGCCATCAATCGCGTCTGCGGCGCCAAACAATACGCCCGCACGAATGCACTCCTCCGTACGCGTGCCGATTACGCGCTGCGGCGCCACGATCTCCGTGGCTGGCAACTTGGAGGTACGGCGCGTGAGCGTCTCCGCCGACGTGCGAACGCCCGGCATGATGACGCCGCCCAGAAACACGCCGTCCGCGGTAATGCAATCGAACGTCGTTGCGGTGCCGAGATCAACACAAATGGTATCACGCGCATACAGACGACTCGCGGCGAGCGTGTTGATCAATCGATCGGCACCAACGGTGAGTGGTTCGTCCACCGCCACCGTAATAGGGAGCGCCGCGCGTGCGTCAACGATCACTGGCGGCGCACCCAGGTACCGTGTACACGCGGCGGCGAGTGGGCCCGTGATTGGCGGTACGACAGATCCGATGGCCGCGTGTGACACCTGCTCCGGCGCGACACCCGCCGTGTGCAGCAATCCAAGAATGAGCAGACCGAACTCGTCAGCTGTCCGCTCGATACTGGTGGTAATGCGCCAGTGCGCGACCAGATGCGTCTGATCAAACAGACCGACGGTGGTTTCGCTGTTGCCCACGTCGAAGACGATCAGCATGTCGCGTTTTCCTCACGGAGAAACAATGAACCCGATCGATGTCGCGTGATGACACCGTCGTGCGCCCGCACAGTCAACGCACCGTCTGACTCCACACGGACAACCACGCCTTCGCTCGGCGAGACGCATCGGCGACCGACCATGGCATCTACATCGTTCCAGCGCATCCGCTCTCGCTCCGAGAGGGAACCGTCGCACTGGGCGGCGCGGCGAACAGCCGGAATGAGTGCTTCCAGGAGCTCCACGCGGTGGACATCGTCGCGCAGCGCTGCCACGCGGAACGCCGACGACCCGGACAGGTCATCGTGCGCCTCGCGCATATTGATGCCGATTCCAATGGCCACCCACTCAACCTGCGCGTCTCGCCACCGCGCTTCGATCAGCACGCCCGCGAGCTTGCGCAGGACACCGCGTTCCGCGTCGTCTCGTGCCACCACATCGTTGGGCCACTTCAGTCCGAGCCGGTGGTTGCACAGTGGCTGCGCGCTCTCGAGCACCGCGAGCCCGACACGCAACGACAACACGTCAAGTGCAGTCACCGATGGGACGCGTTCAAGCACCGTGCACCACAGCCCATCGCCTGCGCGAGACTGCCAGGCTTTGCCGCTGCGTCCTCGCCCCGCGGTTTGCACATCCGAAACGACAACCGTGCCGCTCGGCGCGCCGGCTGATGCCAGCTCGTGCGCCAAATCCATTGTTGACGCAACGGCATGTTCGTGCACAAATCGCGCGATGTGGGCGCGATCCAGATTGAGCGACACTCCGTCGAGCATGACCACGGCCTTACGCGACCGGTTGCCCGCGCCACGCGAGCAACGCAAAGACGGTGAGTCCAAGCAGCACGCGATACACGGCAAAGATTCCAAAACTGTTGTTCACCACATAACGCAACAGCACCGTGATCGCCAACCAGCTACTGATCGCGGCGGCGACGATACCGACAATCATCGGCATCATTGAGCCCCCATCGCGGAGTACATCGGGCAACTTGAACGTGACGGCCGCACAGATAATCGGGAAGCTCATGAGAAAGCTGAAGCGCGCGGCCGACGCACGATCAAGTCCTAACGCGCGCCCCGCCGTCATCGTCGCTCCGGATCGCGACACCCCCGGCACAAGCGCGCACACCTGCGCCAACCCAATGAGCCAGGCGTCGCGCGCCGTGAGCACATCGAGCGATCGTGATTGCGACACCGCCCGATCTACCGCCCACAGAATGAGACCAAGCACGATCAACGTGGTGGCCGTAATCGCCGGGTGGCGGAAGACCGTTTCCGCGTAGTCTTGCAGGAGCAGACCGCCCACGCCGGCCGGTACGGTGGCCGCCATCAGCAACAACACGCGACGATCAACCGGGCTGCTCACGCGCCTGGTGCGCAGCATGCCGATCGCGGCGCGCGCCAGCGCGATCCAGTCCGCGCGAAAGTACCACGCAACGGCTACGAGCGAACCCAGATGTAATCCCACATCAAACGCGAGCCCCGGGGTGTTCCAGCCGAGCAACCACGGCGCGAGTGACAAGTGCGCAGAACTGCTCACTGGCAGGAACTCGGTGAGCCCCTGCACCAGGCCCAGTATGATCGCCTGCCACAGCGTCATGCGATGCCCAGCGTGCGGCGATACAGCGCTTCGTATTGCCCCACCACATCGGCCTCCGCAAAGCGCGCTCGCGCGTCGGACGCGGCGGCCGTACTCGTCGCGTTCCACAGGGCCTGATTGGACAGCACGGCGACCGCATCACGCGCCATCGCCTCGACATCGCCCAATGGATGCAACCAGCCAGTCACACCGTGCTGCACCACTTCCGGCAAACCACCAACTCGGCTGGCAATCACGGGCACGCCGCAGGCGAGCGCCTCCAGTGCGCTGAGGCCAAAGGATTCGGTTTGGCTGGGCAGCAGGAACAGATCAGCACCCGCGAGCAGCGGTGCCACCGAGTCGATCTTGCCCAGAAAGCGCACGTCGGCGTGCACGCCGAGATCACGTGCTTCGTCTTCTGCTTCCACACGTTCTGGTCCGTCGCCCACCATCACAAGTGTTGCGGGCAGCGCCTTATGCACCTGCGCAAAAACCTTGACCACATCGCGCACACGCTTCACTGCGCGAAAGTTCGAGATGTGCATGAGCACTTTCTTTCCGTCACGCACCGCCTCGGGAAACGGCGCTGCATGACGCGCCCGTTCAAACAGCACGGGGTCGATGAAGTTGTGAATGACTTCCACGGCACATCCCGTGCAGCCAAAGGCGCGGTAGGTCTCGTCGCGCAGATATTCTGACACCGCTGTTACCGCATCCGATTTTTCAATCGAGAACTTGGTGATTGTAAAGAACGAGCGTTCCTGTCCAACGATGGTGATATCGGTGCCGTGCAATGTCGTGACCACCTTCACATCACGATTGGATTCACGCAGCATTTCGCGCGCGATCCACGCGCTTGTTGCGTGCGGAATCGCGTAGTGACAGTGCAACACCTCCAGGCCGTGATCGCGCACCACCTCGTGCATCTTCACCGCGAGGGCCAGATCATACGGCGGAAACTCAAAGAGCGGATACCGACCGACCTCCACCTCGTGGAAGTACACGTTCGGCAGGAAACTGGGCAGCCTGAACGGTTGCTGGTACGTGATGAAATGCACTTCGTGCCCGCGCGCCGCGAGCGCAATACCCAGCTCGGTCGCAACGGCGCCTGAACCACCATACGTTGGGTAACAGGTAATCCCGATCTTCACAGCCTCTCCTCGTGTTGGTCGTGCCACCAACGCCACGCCAGGTCCATGACACTCGCGGTATCGGGCGCGATACGCGTGACCTGCGCGCTGTCCAACTGATGTCGAAACCACGTACGCTGCCGTTTGGCATACTGCCGGGTTCTGATGGTCACGCGGGTACGCATCGCATCGAACGTCAGCTGCCCATCGGCGTGTGCTACGACCTCCGCATACCCGGTCGCCAACCACGCCGGCGCTTCCGCCGGCACGACCGCCCGGAGCCGCGCCACTTCGTCAAGCCAGCCATGATCCAGCATGGCGTCCACTCGCGCGGCAATGCGATGCGCCAGCGACGGCCCGGGATCGACCAGAAGATAGCGCACCGGAATCGGTTCAGCCGCTCGGGGTCGTTCATGCCACGCGGAAAGCCGCTCGCCGGTCAGCAGCGCAACCTCGATGGCGCGTCGCCACTGCACGGGGCCGAACTGCGCGCGCTCCGGATCCAGCCGCTCACACCACGCGCGAAGCAGCGCGGGTGACTGTTCGTCAATCCACGCGTTCAGCGGTGCTCGTCGGTCGGCGTCGAGCTCGGGCGCTTCATGCAGCGGTTCGGTGAGCGCGCGAATGTAGAAGCCAGTGCCACCCACGATCACCGGGGTTCGACCAGCAGCATACGCTCGCGCAATCGCCTCACGTGCCAGATCGGCCCACTGCCACGCCGAACACCGCGCGATTGGATCGATCACATCGATGCACTCGTGCGGCACCGCGGCTTGTTCCTCAAGCGTGGGTTTGGCGGTACCAATGTCGAAGCCGCGATAAATCTGACGCGAATCGGCGCTGATAATCGTGATCGGCGTGGTCTGTTCCAAGCGACTGGCGAGCAACATGGCCACCGCAGATTTACCAGCAGCCGTGGGTCCACAAATCACGCGGAGCGGTTCGGAGTGCTCCGACATCAGCGCCGCGTGCGCGAGGGTATGGCGGGCGGTCTACGCAGCACTAGGTACGTCCGAAGCGTCGTTCGAGCTCGTCCCATGACAGCCGCACAATGGTGGCGCGGCCGTGTACGTCATGGGCGGGCAGAGTGGTGCGTGCAAGATCAATGTAGAGCGCGCGCATTTCGCCGGGCGACAACGCATCGCCCGCCTTGACGGCCGATTTGCACGCAACCGTGGCGGCGAGCCGCTCGTGTCGTGCCGCCGATGCAGGTAGTCGATCGCCCGCGAGCGCTGAGAGCGTGTCGCGCAAGCAGCGCTCCGCGTCAAATCGTGCGTGTGGCATGGGCACGGCTTGCACCAGCAACGTATGCCCGCCAAACGCTTCGATTTCAAAACCGAGTTGCGCAAAGATGGTGGCGTGTTGTTCGAACGCGTCTGCTTCCGGCGCCGACATGTGCAGCGTGAGCGGAAAGAGCAAACGCTGCCCTGCCGATGCACCGCGCGCCATCGCCTCAAGAAAACGTTCGTACAGCACGCGTTCGTGCGCCGAATGCTGGTCAATCAACACCACGCCGTCGGGGTGCTCGAACATGATAAACGTGCGCCGCAGTTGCATGAGCGGTGGGACAATCACGTCTTCCAGTGGCGCGACATGTTCCGCCGCGGCGTGCGCTGTGTGGGCCACACCACTCACCGTCGGCGCGGCCGATGTCCCATCATCCGGACGCTGCGTTTCAGCGGCGGCAAACAAACCCTCCGCCGTTGTTGGCACGCGCAACATCCATGGCTCGGATTCAGCGGCCGGCTGCAGCGTGCCAGTCGTTGTCGCGTTGGGCGTCCACGTGCGCCACCCCACGCCGGCCGACGAGTCAAACTCGCCGAGCGCACGGCGCACCATGTGTTCCACGGCACGCTCAATCGGCCAGCGTTCACGCAGGCGCACTTCAGCTTTGGCTGGATGCACATTCACATCCACTTCATCAACTGGGAGCGTGAGTTCGAGCACCAGCGACGGTCGCACGCCGGATGGCAGCGTGGAACGATAGGCCGCTTCGACCGCACGCACGATGCCGTTGTCGCGCACGATGCGCCCGTTGATCACCAGCATGACGCGTCGCGTACGCGTGCCAACGTCGGCCGGTCGTTCAAGCAGACCACGCAGGTGCACCACCCCGTACACATCATCGACATCAACAAAACGCGCGATCGACTCGGCGCCCCACAATGCGGCCAGCCGCGCGCGCAGAGTCGGCGCGACCGGCAGGTCGAGTCCAATTTTTCCGTCGTGACGCGTGACAAAATGTACGTCACGGCGGAGCAGCGCGATGCTGCCCACGGTTTCAGCAATGGCACGCCATTCGCTGCGCGCGCCACGCAGGAATTTTTGACGCGCAGGCGTGTTGTAGAACAGTCGATGTACGTGCACCGTGGTGCCACGCCGACGCGCGACATCCTCGACGGCGACGATTTCCCCGCCGTGTCCACGTACCATCGTGCCCGCGCCATCCTCGGGCGCCGTTTCCACCGCAAACTCAGACACCGAGGCGATCGCCGGCAACGCTTCGCCGCGAAAACCAAAGCTCGAAACACCCACCAGATCTTCGGCCGACACGATCTTGCTGGTGGCGTGCCGCTCGAGGGAAAGCACCGCGTCGTCGCGCGACATGCCACTACCGTTGTCGGCTACGCGAATCAGTGCACGACCGCCTTCTTCAATCGTGATGTCGATGGTCGTCGCACCGGCGTCGAGCGCGTTTTCCACGAGCTCTTTGACCACCGATGCGGGCCGTTCCACGACTTCCCCCGCGGCGATCTGATCGGCCACCGGCCCGCTGAGCACTTTGATACGCGCCATTCAATCCGTTCCCAGGCCGCGCAGCGCGCGGGCCGGCAACCAGCCGAGTCGACCATCGCTATGCGTCACCGACACCCAGGTTTCTCCGCGTTCCGCATCAACACGCGTGTCACCCCGCAGCACGACGTCGCCCCGATCCGTATTGCCGCTCAGGTTCGCGTCCACGGCGGGCGTGACGCGCAGCGGTTCAAACTGTGTGACCACAGCGATCGATGGATTGTCCAGCTGCGACGAGAGCTGCCGCTGCCAGACCGCGCTGCCGGCTGCAGCAACAAGCAGCGCCACCGCCGTCACACGACTGAGTCCGGCGTATTCATGCAGCACGCCACCGGCGCGCGTTCGAGCCGCGACCAATGCGATCGCGAACAGTGCCCAGCCGGTACACCACAGCCCAAGCGCGACGACGGTAGGCGTCTGCCGACCGATGTGCGGCACACTCACCTCGCCGTCGCGCGCGAGCGCTGAGTGCAGTTCGAGACGCTCGCGCAGATCGAGCGCGGTGGGCTCAAGCCGAAGCGCGCGTTGCCACCCTACCACGGCCGCGACGCTGTCATGCGCAGCCCACGCCGATGTGCCCGTGTTCGCCCACGCATCCGCGTTGCGCGGCGTGACGTTGGCAATCGAAAGAAAGGCTTCGGACGCGTCGGCAAACATGCCCGCGTCATACTGCGCCACTGCCGCCCCGAACGTATCCGCGCGCGCGGCGAGCAGCTGTGCACCGCCGAGCAGTAACGCACCGGTGGCAAGCACGGCGAACAACGCGTGCGCACCCGGTGGTTTCGTTTTGCTCGCAGGCATGGCCGTATCGCTACCGGCAAACGGCGTGCGTGCGGGCATTGCTTCGTCGTGCACGCGCACCACCAACGAGCGCAGTCGTTCCGTCCATGTTGGAGCATCGCGCTCAATCGCCGCCGACGGCGTGCCACTGGCTGACCAGGCCGCTTCATCAAGCTCGTCAATCAATCGCATCACGTCACGTGTTGTCTCACGCGTCACGCCGCGCCGACGCAGGCGCTGCTGCAACACGCGGCGCTCGGCCAGCATCGGCGACGTGGTGTCGAGTCGTTCCGCGAGCTGATCAAGCAACTTGCGACGCAATGATGCCGCGGCCACTCGCGTGGGGTTGGTATTCGCTGGCGTTGTGACGGAACGGCGCACCGCGCTGGCTTGCGTATCAGCATCCGTCGCCACGGCGCGAGTCGCGACACCCTGTTTTCTGCGCACCACAATCGCCGGAACCGGCATCAACGCAATCAGCGCCCAGAACAACGGCTGCGAGGTGAGCGGTGCCGCAAGTGCTCCACGATTGCTTCGGCGAATCGGAAGCACATCACGTTCCGCATCGCTCTCGCTATCCGCGATGATCTGCCCGCGAGCAATCGGCAGTTCGAGCGAATCGGAACTCGCGACACGATATGCGTCGGCATACGGATCGAAGTACGGATACTTCACCACCGGGATGACCAGCCGGCCTTCACGCTCTGGTGTCACCAGCCAGTCAAACTCCTTCGTGCCACGCACGTACTGTCCGGTGGTGTCAACCCGTATCCGTTCGCCCGCGGCCACAAGCGACGCCGACGATGTTCGCACCGTTGGTCGAGGCCAGAGCTTCACATTGCCACGACCGGCCACGCGTACCGTGAGCACCACCGTTTCCCCGACGCGCGCCGATTTGAGATCGACCGACGCGGACAGACTGACCTGTCCCACCGTTCCCGAAAACGCTTCAGGCTGCCCGTCCAGCGGAAGTGGCTTCGCGTAGAGCGTCACCGCATCCGCACGCACGACCGCAGACTCTTCGCGACTGAAATAACTCGACGACCGTGGCAACGCGTACGTGAGCTGTGAGGCCGGAATGGTGACGAGGCCGCTGGCCAACGGAAACAGCGCTCGCTGCAACACGTGTGGAAACACGCGCTGTCCTCCCACCTGCAACGCCTGTAATGACTGAGGACCGCCGAGATCGTACGCCAGCACTCCACGCAACTCCGCGGGCACGACTTCCGGATTCCGCCGCATGCGAGCTTGCGCGCTTTCGCTGATAAATACGCCCATCTCGTACGTGGCCTGTTGTCCCACGTACACCGTGTCGGGCACCATCAGCACGTGAAAGCCTACCGGCTGCCCCGGGATAAGCCGCACGCGATTCTGAATCACCGGAGCGCGCGCCTGCGCATCCGCTTCGTTGGCCGCCAGGCCACACACAAGCAGGGACGCCAGCAGTGCAAGTGTTGTGCGAACGTTCACCAGTCGCGCCCACCCGGTGGTGGTGGCTGACGCGTCATCCGCTGCTTGCGGCCTTGCACATCTCGCTCATCGCGCGCGGCACTGTTTAACAATGCCTCGGCTTGTGATTGATCCAGCTGGCCGGGTTGCGGGTCGGCCTCGTCCGATTGCTGACCTTGTTGATCATTCTGACCACCACCGCCTCCACCGCCCATCGGTGGTTCTGGTCGAAGCGCCAGCTCATAGTTCCACTTGCCATCCAGATCGCTGAAACGATCTGAGAGATACGAGCGCAGCAAGGCGCGCGCCGCCGCGAACGCACTTTTGGCACTATCCCCTTCAGCGGTACGACCCTCGCGCAGTTTCGACAATCCGGCATTGTATTGCGCGCGCGCGCGCACTTCACCGTCGGCACCACGGCGAACCGATTCGAACAACTCGTTGGCCGCGGCGAGAGAGTCGGCTTCGAGCAGCGCAGTCGCCAAATTGTAGCGTGTCTTGACGGACGTATCACCGGCGGCGTACTGCGCACGATACCCGCGCACGGCACCGAGTGCGTCACCACTCTCGAGACGACGAGCAGGGTCTGGCGCCTGCGCACACCCACCGATCGCCAACAACAGCAACAACGCGGCAGCGGGCGAAACGCTTTTTGAAATCGAGCTTGGCAACGGCTCCATCGCCGCGGCGGTGCGTGGTTTGCGCGCCGGACGTTGCATCAGCCAGGTATCGAGCAGCAACAGCAGTAGCGCCGGCGCAAGAAACCACGCGAAGCGGGACACATGGTCTTCACGCGACGAAATCGAACGACGTTCCGTACGGAGGGATGACAAGGCCGCGCGAATACGACCGGCGCGGTCGGTCACATCGGCCGGCACGTACACGCCACCCGACGCTTCCGCGGCCGCCTGCAATAACTCCGGCATATGCCGCGTGATAACCACGTTGCCCTGTTCATCACGCTTTTCCTGCGTGGTGTTATTGACGGCTTCGGGAATCGTTGCGCCCTCGGGCGTACCAAACCCAACCGTCACCAGCACCACACCCTGTTTGGCCGCTTCTGCAGCGGCCGCGCGCACATCTTCAACCGGCTCGAACGCTTCTCCGTCACTCATGATCACGAGTGCGCGATCCGACGTGCTCGTTGAAGCGGCCAACAATTCTGTGCCTTGGGTGATCGCGCGGGCGATCGAAGAACCCGCCTGTCCGACCACGTCGGGGGACAGGTTCTCCAGATACAGTTCGAGCGCGCCATCGTCTGCGGTGAGCGGCGTCAGAATGTAGCTGCGTCCGGCAAAGGCAAGCAGCGCCATGCGATCCGCGCGTGATGACGCACGCAACCTTCTCACTTCCTGCTTCATGCGCTCAAGCCGCGATGGACGTTCGTCTCGCGCCATCATGGAGAGCGAGGCGTCGAGCGCCACGGCCACGTCAATGCCGCGTCGTGTTTCCTGCGAACTCAGGACGCCCCACCGCGGGCCCGTCAGCGCGATCGCGCACAGCAACGCAACGCCAGTCAGGCGGAACAGTTGTCCGCGACGCGAGGCGGGTGACGCACCGAGTCGCTGCAGCGTGCCCGCCGCCGCAAATCGCGCCAAACGGATGCGACGACGACGACGTGCCCCGTTCACCGCGAGAAACACCAGCAGGGGGAGCAGCAGAACCAACGCGAGCGCAATGGGCCACGGCAGGTCAAAACGCACCGGCCACGCCGTCGTGAGTTCGTTCATGGCACCGTCCCTCGCCACGCCAACACCCACACTTCACCAAGCAGTGCCAGCATGGCTACGGCGAGCGGCCAGTGAAAACGTTCGGTGAATCGCACAAAACTGCGCGCGTCCACGGGTGAACGCTCGAGCTGATCGATTTGCCCGAAGATGGCTTCGAGTGCGTCCGCATCGCGCGCACGGAAATAGCGGCCGCCCGAGGACTCGGCGATCTCCGTGAGCAGCGCTTCATCAATGCGCACCGGACGATTCTCGTATCGCAAGCCAAACAATCCACGACCAACCGGGATCGGCGCCATGCCTTCACTGCCAATACCAATCGCATAAATCCGAATCCCGAACTGTGCCGACGCCTGCGCGGCGGTGCGCGGATCAATGTCGCCGCGATTGTTCTCACCGTCCGTGAGCAACAGCATCACGCGCGATCGACCGCCCGCACTGCGAAGTCGATTGGCTGACGTGGCGATCGCCGTACCAATGGCGGTACCATCTTGCAGTTGCCCGGGCTGCAAGTTGTCGATCGCCGCCAGCACCACCGGATAATCGGCGGTGAGCGGTACCTGCGTGAGCGCCTCGCCAGAAAACGCAATGACACCAATGCGGTCGGTCGTGCGACCCGAGACAAACGCTTTGGCTTTGTCTTTTGCCACTTCCATGCGATTCTGCGGCTGAAAATCTTCCGCGAGCATGGAACTCGAAATATCGACCACGAGTGCGATATCGATACCATCGCGCGTGACGTTCTGCGTACGTGCGCCACTGCGCGGTTGGGCGAGCGCGACAATCACGCCCGCGATTGCCAGCCACCGAAACCAGGGGGCCACGCGCGCCAGACGCGACGTGCGGTGCGGGCCGGTCGCGACCAGTCCCGCGCGAGAGAAGATCAGCGCGGGTGGCCGTGTACGTCTGCGCCACCAGATGAACACGGGAATCACGAGCAGCAGCAGCAGCACCCAGGGCCGAGCAAACTCGATGCTGGCCACAGCGGGCATGGGAGTGGCCCACCATTCCTTCAGCCATTCCATCACGCGACCCCCGCCGGTTCACGCGGTTCCGCGTCCTTTTTCTTTCGCGCGTCGTTTTCTGCCTGCGCACGGGCAACCGCTTCGGCATGTGCTTTGCGCACACGCTCCACTTCTTCCACAGACTCCACCACAGCGCGGGCCTCGGCCGTGAGATGCCGTGCATCGGTGGCGGTCAGCGAGCGACGCGCGAACTTGACGGCATCAACGGCCACGAGCAACTGGATAAGGCGAGCGAGGGGTACGCGCGTGTCATCGCCCACCACCGCCAGCAACTCCGCACTCGTTTGCGCGCGTGATGTGACAGGAATGCGCGCCGACAAATAGCCGCGCAGAATATCAAGCGCGAGCACCGACGCACGTCCATGTTCACCCGCGTCGGTCAACGCCAGGCGATCGAGGCGATCGAAGGCGTGCATGGCGTGCTCAAACGCGCCAAGACGAGGGCCTGTAGCGAGCAACCGCGCAGGCTGTCGTCGTCGTCTCCAGAGCACGTAGGCGAGCGTGGCCAGCGCAAGCAGGACCAGCGCAGCAATCCACCAGCGCTGCCACCACGGAAGCTCCTGCGCAAACACGGGCTTGGCTGGTCGTGGGACATGTTCGGCAGTGTCGGCGCTCAACACGCTGCGCACGTACACGCCATTGTTCGCGAGCGCCACGGTTACGGTGTCGTTGCCGATGACGACCAGGATTGGCTCCCACCCCGTGTTCACCCGCCCGGTATCCCACGCGGATACCACGAACTCGGCGAGCTCTTCACGGAAGGCGACATTCGAGGGGCCGTCACGACGCGACATCGGGGCGCGTGGTGCAATCTTCGCTGACGAATCGGAAAGCACTGGCCAGATCACTGTGGCATCCGGCGGCACACGCAAGCGCACGGTCATGCTGAACGGATCGCCGACCGTCACCGTGTCCTTGCTCATCTCCACGCCCGCTTGCACGCGATCGCGCGGGGGTTGCTGCGTGCTTCGCGTGGATACGCGCATCCCGTATACTGCCTGCTCACGATTCCAGAGCGCGTCAAACGACTGCGAATGGACCGCGCGCGTGGGCGCGATTGCGGCGACCGAGATCACGCTCAGCACGCACGCACCACGCGCGCACATTCGCGCTGCGCTCCACCATGCACCATGCACGCGCGCGCTCATCACGCCGCCGACGGCTTGGCGTTTGGCCGCACCGCGGTGCGCACTGCACCGTGCGCACGTCGCGCCCGCGCACGAAAGAACTCCAGCAACGGCTCGACATAACCCGTGTCAGTGCGCACGAGCACTTCGTCAATACCCAGTCGACCAAAGAGTTTCTGCCGCGTCTGCTGCTCGCGCGCGATCTGCTCCGCGAACCACGCACGCACGGCCGGATCGCTGGTGTCCACATCAACCACATCACCCGACTCCGGATCGATCAAGCGTGCGGCCCCGATATCAGGCAGTTCGAGCTCCGCCGGATCTTCGATCGTCAGCGCGATTACATCGTGACGCTGCGCCAACCGCGTGAGCGGACCTTCGAGCGTATCGCCAACAAAATCGGAGCATACAAACACCACGGACCGATGCGGCAGCAGCCGACCAAGTCGTTCAAGCGCCATCGCGTAGTCAGTGCGCCGACCCACGGGTTGAATCGCCAACAGGTCGCGCAGTACACGCAGCGCGTGACGACGTCCTTTGCGCGGTGGCACCGCGTGCTCCACGCGATCCGAAAAACAGAGCAGGCCCACGCGATCATTGTTGCGCACCGCCGCCAGCGCCAACACCGCCACGAGCTCCGCCGCCACCTCCGACTTGAAGCGCGCGCCCGTGCCGAACTGCGAGGATCCGGACACGTCGAGGGCCAACATCACCGTGAGCTCACGCTCTTCGACGTAGCGTTTGACAAACGGACGTCCCATGCGCGCCGACACATTCCAGTCGATGGTGCGCACTTCGTCGCCAGGCTGGTATTCGCGCACTTCCGCGAACTCCATGCCCTGCCCTTTGAAGAGCGAGCGATAGTCACCGGAGAACTGCGAATCCACCAGGCGACGCGTCCGCAACTCGAGACGCCGCACCTGACGCAGCACGTCGGAGGGGACGACGAGCGTTTCGCTCACAGCGTTTCGCTCACGGCGCTTCGACGCGCCCCAGAATGCGACTGACAATCGCATCCGTTGTCACGCCCTCAGCATCGGCTTCGAACGTGGTGAGCACACGATGCCGCAGCACATCGGGCGCGATGGCCTTCACATCATCGGGTGTGACAAAGCTGCGCCCGCGCAGAAACGCGTGTGCGCGCGAGGCCTGACCCAATGCAATGGTGGCACGCGGTGATGCGCCAAACTCCACCAGCGGCACCAGATCCGCGAGCCCCACGTCCTTCGGATATCGCGTGGCGTGCACCAACTCCACGATGTAATCAACGAGGCGATCGTCCATGTACATCTCGGCGATGCGCTTGCGGGCGTCCAGCAGTTGCACGGGTGACGCTACGGCGTTCACCGGAATCTTTTCACCGCCCGCCATGCGCCGCAGAATTTCTTTTTCTTCGGCCCGCGTGGGATAGCCAACGCGCAGCTTGAACATGAAACGATCCACCTGCGCTTCAGGCAGTGGATACGTGCCTTCCTGTTCGATCGGATTCTGCGTCGCGAGCACCAGAAACGGTTCGGCCAGCGGATAGGTGGTGCCACCAATCGTGACCTGCTTTTCCTGCATCGCTTCGAGCAACGCGGCCTGCACTTTCGCGGGCGCACGATTGATTTCGTCGGCCAGAATGATGTTCGCGAAGATCGGACCGTGTTTGACGCGAAACTCACCCGTTCCCTGATCAAAGATCTGCGTGCCGATCACATCGGCTGGCAGCAGGTCGGGCGTAAACTGAATGCGCTGGAACGTGGTGTGCACCGTCTCCGCGAGCGTGCGAACCGTGAGCGTTTTGGCGAGTCCCGGCACACCCTCGAGCAGCACATGGCCGCCCGTGAGCAGACTGATCATGAGTCGCTCCACCAGATAGTCCTGCCCGACGATACGTCGCGCGACTTCATGCAGCACCGCCTGCACAAGCTGCACATCGGCGTTGGCACTGCCGTTCACGCCAACGCTCGCATCGGCCTGCGGTCGAACGGCCGATCCCGGCGTACCCGGCACTGGAGGAACTGTCAACGCGATCTACTCCACTCAAGAGACAGAAAGACCCGCGCCTGGACGCGGGACGGTCGGCACATCCATCACACCACTCAGCGCTGTTACCCGCCGCTGAGCGCTTCGATCACTGAACGTTCGCGCGAGGAGAGCGGACGGCTCTCACCAACCCCCAGTTCCCCAAGCTCCACCGGACCGTATCGGGTGCGAATCAGTCGTTCCACGGACAAACCGAGCGCTTCGCACAAACGACGGACTTCGCGCGTACGGCCGTCGATCAGCGTGATTTCGAAAGACCAACGACGCTCGCCCAACGCTTCGGCCCGCACTTCCACGGGATGTACCGGACCATCGTCGAGCTGAATGCCGCGACGCGCCTGCCGCACCGCACCGGGCGCATCGCCACGCACAATCGCCACGTAGGTACGCTCCACCTCGCGACTCGGGTGCGTGAGACGGTGCGCCGCCTGTCCATCGGTCGTGAGCAACAACAACCCTTCCGTCAGGAAGTCGAGTCGCCCCACGTACACCAAGCCGGGCACCGGCGCCAC
The DNA here is from genome assembly GCA_022843265.1 of Gemmatimonadaceae bacterium. Lineage (GTDB taxonomy): Bacteria > Gemmatimonadota > Gemmatimonadetes > Gemmatimonadales > Gemmatimonadaceae > JAABRT01. The sequence goes on along the minus strand of JALHNZ010000027.1, from coordinate 820 downwards.
CAGCTCGAACACCGTGGGTCGTCCTTCCGGATCCGACTTCGTGGTCATCACACCCGACGGTTTGTGCAACACAATCCAGGTGCTGCTCGTCACGGCTACTTTCACCGCACGACCATCAACGGTGATGACATCCTTGACCGAATCCACCACCTGACCCGTGAGCGCTGGAATGCCGTTCACTTGCACCCGCCCAGCCAAGACCAGCTTCTCCGCTTCGCGACGTGATGCGATGCCAGCGCGTGCGAGTGCACGCTGGATCCGCATCGGGCCTTCTGCGTTCGGATCAATAGGCGTGGTGTACGGATCGCGTTTTGGGGCCGATTTACGCGGACCGACCGCACGTTTGGGACCATCACTGCGCTTGGGACCGTCGCTGCGCTTGGGACCGTCGCTGCGGTTGGGTCCGTCGCTGCGGTTGGCGCCCGAAGGCGGTCCCTTGGGCGGCCCTTTTGTGGGTCGCTTCGGCGGACCCTTGGGCCGGTCGCGGCCGGTCATTCGGCGTTCACACTGACAGACTCAGCGCGATACGGATCGGCGTCGTCCGATACAACAGCAACCTGAGATACCTCGTCAGATGCTACATCTGCATCTGCATCCGCATCTACATCTGCATCTGCATCCGCATCTACATCTGCATCTGCATCCACCGCATCCTCGGGCACCGCATCATCTGCAACAGCGGAAATCGCCGCGTCTGCGTCGGCGCCCTCACCGGACGCGACATGCTCATGCGCACCGAGCGGAAGCAGTGGCGGCGCCGGTTCGATGGGGGTCCCCACCAATCCACCCGCGCCACGCAACGCAATCGCCAACTCATCCG
>JALHNZ010000026.1 GCA_022843265.1 Gemmatimonadaceae bacterium | reverse complement strand
TCGCGTCTTTTGCTTTTTTCGCGCTTTCCCGTGCCCTTCACTCAAACACGAGACAACCCTGCGGGGGAATAGAATCCCCCGCACGTGACAACGCTTCGGGCTTAGAAATCGAACTTGAAGCCCGACTGGATGCGACGTCCGTAGAACTCGTCCTGCATCAGACGGCCACGGTTGCCCTGGTAGAAACGCAGCGGACGGTTGTTCAGGTTGTTGGCTTCGATGAAGAAGCGAGCAACCGGCGTGATCTGTACGCTCGCGTTCGCGTCGATGTCGGTGCGGCGATCCGCCCAGCGATCGAAGAATGCGTCTTCGTTGTACCCACCTTCACCGGCGTCGAGCGACTCGCTCTGGTAGTTGAACGCCACGCGCATCGCAACACGCGGGGAATCGAACGAGAGCGAGAGGTTACCGCTGTGCTTGGCCGTGCCGAGCAACGGCAGCGACTCCACGTCGCGGCCTTCAATGTCCAGGCCTTCGGCGTTGGAATCATTGTAGTTGTAGTTCACGTACACACCGATGAAGCGCATCAGCCCCGGGAGGAAATCAAGCTGGCGCTGAAATGCGGTCTCAAAGCCGGTGATCTGCGCTTCGGCGCCGTTGCGCGGCTGGCTGATCCGTGAGAACAGATTGCCCGTCACCGGATCGGTCGCCTGGAACTGCGTGAAGTTGAAGATGAAATCCGTGATGCGCTTGTGGTACACGCCAACAGAGACGAGACCGACGTTCTCGAAGAAGTGCTCACCCATCAGGTCAAAGTTCATCGCGCGCGTCGGGTCGAGCGTCGGGTTACCGGTGGCGAGCTCGTTATCGTCGATGCTGACTTCGCGATACGGCACCAGATCGAAGTAGTTCGGACGTGCAAGTGTGTTGGTCCAGGCCGCACGGAGCACGGTGTTTGGACGTACATCCCACCGCGCGTTGATGCTCGGCAGCACGTCGGTGTAGCTTTGCGACCCCGTGGTCGGGCGCACGTTGTCGTTGTCTACGTTGTACTCAAAGCCGTTGTAATCGACGTTCGTATTTTCAACTCGAACGCCGGCAATCAGGCTAAGGCGCGGGCCAAAGCGCTGTTCAATCATGCCGTAGCCAGCCGTGATGCGTTCTTCGGCGTCAAAGTTACCCGCGGCGTACTCCGAGGGCTGATCCTCAAGCGTGAACTGCGACGAGTTGAACAGATTCAGGCCAGACAGGAACTCGGGCGTTGAGAACGTGCCGTACTGATAGTTGCCCGCAAGATTGCGATCGGTCGTGAAGTCCGATGCACCGTTTGCCGCAAGATTCGCCAGCGCAGTACGTGGCGTTGCGCGGTTGAAGCTGTTGTCGCGGAGCTTTTCCTTGCCGCGATATCGGCCACCTACTTTCAACCGCGTTGCGTTTTCGCCTTCTGTGAGCGGGAGCAACAGATCGATACGCGCGTTTTGATCGGCGTCCTTGGTAAAGCTGGTCTGCTGTTCAATGCGGCGGAACGTGAACGCACTCGGCGCGATGGCCGCCGCATTCACCGCGTTGAACTGGGGATTCTGCTCATCCGTGTAATTTGGCTGAATGGCAACGTTTCGGGCACGCCATTCGATATAGCGTTCGTCAGGGCGTGTCTCCGAGGCACGAGCAACGCTGCCCTGCCACGTGAGCGTTGCGCGGCCTGCGAGAAGGTGCTCACCACTGAGCATGTGGCTCTGGGTACGCTGGTCTTCGAGGCGTGCGTTCTTGATTCGGTCCTCGGGACCGCCGCCCTTGGTCTGCCGACGAATTTCCGTGGTCTGCACACCCTGCGCATTCGGAGCGCCCAGCACATACCGAGCCCGAAAGCGATTCTCCCAGTCGTCACGGTGGTTATACAACGAGCGCAGCGTGATCGCGTTGTTTTCGTCAAAACGGTAGTCGATACCGGCCGACGCAGAACGACGGGTGCGCTGGACATCGTAGCGCCGAAGGTCGAACTCGTTCATAAAGGCCACGCCCGAGCTGGTCCGATCCCACGTGCCTTCTTTGTTGTCGGATCCGAACTGCTGGTCGTAGTACGACGCACTTGCAATCACGCCAAGCTTGTTACCAAGGAAGCGGTTACCAATCACCAGGCCGCCAATCGCCACCGGCTTCTCGCGAATAAAGTTGTACCCGCTGCCCGCGGTGGCCGACATGCGGAAACCAGCCGGTGCGGCGCGCGTGACCACGTTCACCGAGCCGCCAATCGCGTCGGCGTCCATGTCCGGCGTGAGCGTCTTGTTTACTTCGATGGCCTGCACCATGTCGGCCGGAATGAGGTCGAGCTGCACTTCGCGCACTTCGGCTTCGGCCGACGGAACGCGCTCGCCGTTCACCATTACCGAGTTAAAGCGGGGTTCCGTGCCGCGGATTGAACCGAAGCGAGCTTCGCCCTGGTCGATCGCCACCGTCACACCCGGAACGCGCTTGAGTGCGTCACCCAGGTTGGCGTCGGGGAAGCGCCCGATCTGATCGGCCGCCACCACGTTCGTCACGTTGGCCGAGTTCTTCTGCTGGTTGAGCGCTGCAGCCTGACCCGTTCGCGTGGCCACAACGGATACGCTGCCCAGCACGTTTTCCTGCGTCTTGATGCGGAACGTGATCGTGAATGTGCCGCGATCGGTCACGGTAACGCGATTGGTGAGCGGTGCATAGCCGATGTAACGGGTGGTAACGTCATGTGCACCCGCCGGCACGCCCGTAATCACAAAACGCCCCGTGCGATCACTGAACACTTCGCGGTTCAGCGAGGCAATGCGCACTGAAGCGCCGGTGACGGCCAGACCGTTGCCATCATCAACAACCAGGCCAGTGATGACACCCTGCGCCGCGGCAGGAGTGGCGAAGGCAAGCAGCAGCGTCGCAACGATCGCTGACAACTTGTGGAGTAGTTTGAGTCGTGGCATGGAAAGCACGGGGTGAGTTGGGGTACTTCGGACTGCGTGCGGAACCTGAAGCGCAAAAGGTGCCGTTACTACGTCACTGACTCGTCTTTGCCGTGTCACGGCTCTGTATCGGTGACTTTGAGCACACGCGTTGTTCCGCCTCGCTGCGGTTTCCCTTATTTCGGAAAGAGCCATGTCCCGTCCTACTGCACTCATTACCGGCGCCTCACGCGGCATTGGCCGCGCCATCGCCCTCGCGCTCGCGCCTACGCATGACCTCACCCTCACGGCACGCGACGTCAACTCGCTGAACGACGTCGCAGTAGCCTGCACGGCACTCAACGCCACGTGCACCACCGTGCCCCTCGACCTGCGCGACGCATCCGCTATTGCAAGCGCGCTCGAGGGCCACGCGCCCGATGTGCTGATCAACAACGCGGGGCTCGCCGTGATGAAGCCGTTTCTTGAGCTCACGCCCGATGAATGGCAGTCACAGGTCGACGTGAACATCAACGCGCTCTATCACGTCACGCGCGCAGTCCTGCCCGCAATGGTTGCGCGTGGCAGCGGTCATGTGATCACCATCGGATCGCTGGCCGGCCGCAACACGTTCGTAGGTGGTAGCTGCTACAGCGGCACCAAACACTTCGTGATGGGCTTCACCGATTCGCTCATGCTCGAAGTGCGCGACGCGGGCGTGAAAGTCTCGGTGGTGATGCCGGGCTCCGTTGACACGGAACTCTTCCCTGAGGGCACCGATCGTTCATGGATGCTCGAGCCGTCAGATGTCGCGGAAGTGGTCGCGCACATGGTCGCCACGCCGCCGCACGCCCTGCAGGCCCGAGTTGAGGTGCGTCCCCTGTCACCCAAACGGCCACGCCGGTAAATTGCAGGGATGCACCAGCAAAGCGCTCGCACCCTGCAGGACGTTCGCACCACAATCGCGCCTGAGGCGGTCATTGCGGCTGCCACCGACTTCTTTTCGCGCCGGAACGCTATTTATACGGCGTTCCTTGAGAAGGAAGGACCCGGTTGGGCTACCTATCGTGGTCAGGGCGGGGAAGAAATCGCCATCGGCGCGCAGGTGGCGGTCGACGGGCATACGCGCGTGACTGGATCCAGCTACATGTTCGATCAGCAGGTGGCGCGGTTCTTGTCAACTTTGCCGCCCGCACCGCCGCTGCCCGTGTTGCAAGCGCTTCCCGCCGGCGACGGCAGCGAGGTCCCCGCATGAGTGCACCATTTGTCACGCAGTTGCGCACGCGGGGCGACGCAATCGATCTGAGCGCAGGCGCGCCCGATACGTTCCTTATCCGGGCGCAGGTACATGAGGCGTGGGACGCAGTGCGCGTGCTCGTGTCCGCCGACACGACGGTGCTCGCCGTGAAGCGCGCTGCACTCGAATCGCTGATCAAGGACGGCGACAACTCCGAGGCGTATGTCGTGAAGGTGCGCGGCTCCGAAGTGCATGACGAATCACAGTCGTTGGCGGCCGCCACGATTCGTGCAGGCACAACGGTTTTTGTGCACGCGCGTCGTCGTCGCGTGATTCGCTAAGCGACCGCCCACCTGAATGTCCAACTCAGGCGAGAAGGATCAGCAGGAACTCGTAGCGGTGGTTGATGCGGTGCGACGTGAGATCGCCAGACGCGTGGTCGGGCAGTCGGTCGTGGTGGATCAGATCCTGATGGCGATCGCGGCGGGTGGACACGCGCTGCTCGTTGGTGTGCCGGGGCTCGCGAAAACGCTCATGATCCGCACCCTGTCTGAGTCCATGCATCTGGCGTTTCGGCGCATTCAGTTCACGCCCGATCTGGTGCCCAGTGACATCACAGGCACGGAACTGCTCGAAGAAGACGCGCACGGACATCGTGCATTCCGTTTTGTGCAGGGGCCGATCTTTGCGAACATCGTGCTCGCCGACGAAATCAATCGCGCGCCACCGCGCACGCAGGCGGCATTGCTCGAAGCCATGCAGGAGCACAGTGTGACCGCGGCGGGTGATACGATGCGTCTCCCTGAGCCGTTTTTTGTGCTGGCCACGCAAAATCCGATTGAGCAGGAAGGCACGTACCCGCTACCGGAAGCGCAGCTCGACCGGTTCTTGTTTGACATTCGGGTTGGTTACCCGTCGGCCGCTGAAGAAGTAGAGATTCTTCGCGCCACAACGGGGCGTGCGTCTGCGCCACCCGAGCCCGTGATGGATGCGCAGGCAGTGATCGCGCTGCAGCGCGGCGTGCGTGATGTGGTCGTGGCCGATACGGTGCTGCACTACGCAGCCTCGCTCGTGCGCGCCACGCGCCCTGACAGCGCTGAGGCACCGTCGCTCGTTAAACAGTATGTGCGATGGGGCGCCGGCCCGCGCGCTGGACAAGCACTCATTCTGGGCGCAAAGGCGGCCGCGTATCTCGATGGACGCGTGGCCGTTGCGCCGAGTGATGTGCAACGCGTGGCGCATCCTGTGCTGCGGCATCGCGTACTACCAAACTTTGCGGCGGAGGCTGATGGCATGACGTCTGAACCAGTGGTCGACGCGTTGCTCAAACATGTATCGCCGCCGTCGAGCAAACTGCCGGGCTGACTCGCGTCGCGCGTGATGTCCGCGCTGGCTGAGCCACTCGACCTGGGCCCGCTGCTCGACGCACTGCGCGGCGTAAAGTGGCCCGCTCGCGAACGGGTGCGTGCAGGCCTGCCCGGCACACATCGCGCCGCACAACGTGGCACGACCGGTGAGTTCACCGAGTTTCGCGCCTATCGACAAGGCGACGACCCACGTCGAATTGACTGGCGACTGCTGGCGCGCAGTGATCGTGCCTACGTGCGCATCACCGATGAGCGCGCGTGGTGGCCCACGTGGATTCTGGTCGACGCCTCGGCATCCATGGCGTTTCCCGCAGAGAGCGTGACGCGTCGCGGGTCGGGCGTTGCAGACGCGCGCGACAAGTGGGAGATGACGCGAGCCGTGGCGACCGGGTTGGCCGCCGTGGCGCACGCAACCGGCGATCCGGTGGGCCTGTGGGTTGCCTCCCGCCCTGATGGAAGACGACTGCCCCCCAGAACGCGTCGCGGTACGGTGCACGCCATTGCCAGCGCACTGAATGCCGTGACGCCGTCACACGATGCACCGCTCGCACCACTGTTGTCGCGTGTACCAGTTGGCGTGCGCGTTGTGCTGATTACCGATGGCTTGGGTGACGACGACGCAACGCTCTCAGCCGTGGCTCGTGCAGGAGCGGCGGGCAGTGACGTCACGCTTGTGCACGTGGTGCATCCGTTCGAGATCGAGCCGCCGGCCGGTGTGTGGCGCATGGTCGATCCAGAGCTCTCACAGGTACAACGCGCGTTTGGTACGACATCGCGCGCGGAGTACACGGCCACATTTGGTGCGTGGCGCGCCGAGTTCGCGAGGCGCTGCCTTGCCGCAGGTGCACGACACCTTGAGGTAGTGTGCACTGAAGAGCCGGCACGAGCGGTTCGCCGCATTGCGAGCAGCGCGGTACGGAGCAGCGCATGACTGCCGCGTATCCATGGGTGCTGTGGGGCACACTGTTCGCTGCGCTCGCGGTGGTCGCCGCACACCTGCTTTCTATTTCACGACCGCCAGTGCTTTCGTTTCCCACGGCTCGCTTTGCGCCCGAGCGCACGGTGCCGTCCGTGTCGCGTGCCAGCAGACCCACCGATGTGCTGCTCATGGTGTTGCGCATGTTCGCAGTGATCTGCGCCGGTGTAGCCTTTGCGGGCGTAACATTCGACCAGTCGCGAGAGTCGGTGGTGACGCTGATTGCCGTTGACGATATGGTCGCCGCCGACACCGCCGTGCTGCGGCGTAGCATCGGTGAGGTTGTGCGTGACGCGCAGCGCGACAACACGCCTGTGGTTGGCATCGTATCGACCTCCGGCGCAACGCCGATGGATGGCTTGTGGGATGCCGAAACAATTGCCACCGCACCAATCAACGCGATCACGGGAAGTGCGCTGACAGACAACAATCCGCAGCGGGTGAACACACGCGACCCGGTTGCACTGAGCGCCCTGTTGTTGCGTGCACGTCGGGCTGCCCCGCAGTTCGCGAGCCGCGCCGATTCGGTGCGTCTGGTCGTGCTCACGCCCGCCCGCGGTGCGCTGCGAGAGGTGTCTGACGAGGCGTTGCGCGCGGTGCGCCAGGTCTGGCCCGGACGAATCACGCGGCGCGACGTCGCGCTGGCCTCTCCATCTGCATACGTGAATCGTGCGCGAGACGTGGTGAATGTGCGCGGCGCAAACGATGATATCGTGCGCGCCGCGTACGCGCGATGGGGCGACCTGCCCGCGGTGCGAACACGAGTCGTGCGCGATTCGCTCGGTGCGGCTGATTCACTGGCAGCGGTAAATGGTGAGGCCGTGGTGGACTGGGTTGCTCGCGGCGCGTCCAATGCTGCTGCGCCGATTTCAAAGACGCCGACACGCGCAGTGACTGCGGTTGTTGCGAACGGCGTCGCGCTCGTGGCACCACTACGGCGCGAAAAGCCGCTGTTGGTAGACAGTGCGCACCACGCAATCGTGTGGTGGATTGACGGCGCGCCCGCAGCGGTGGAGCGGCATGTTGGTGCAGGCTGCATTCGCGTGGTGGGATTCGCGCCGCCGGCGGGCGACGCGCTGCTCAGTGTATCAGCGCGGGGGGCGCTCGCGGCGCTGGTCGCCAAATGCGGCGCGGGCGTAGCATCATCGTTCGCAACGGGCGCCCTCACATTGCAAGATTCACTGGCGCGAAGCCAACAGGATTCGATACTGACTGGCAACGGTGGATTGGCTGCATCACGTGAGCTGCGCGCATCACTTCCCGGAGTGTTGTCACCGCTCACGCGCTGGTTACTGGTGGCAGCCGTTGCGCTCATCGGGATTGAGACGGCGCTGTCACGCACGCGTGGTGGATCTCCGTCATGAATCAGGCACAGATCGATGCGGCGCGTCCGCTCCCGCTTACCGCGAACGACGTGCGCCATCGTGTGGCGGCGTTGGCCAAGGCGCTTGAGCGCACACGTATGCTGCGCATCATCGTGACGGGCGCCGCGGCAGCGCTGCTGGTGTTGCTCGCGATGCGCGCGTTGCTGTTGCTTGTGGCATGGATCTCACCGGCGGCCGTATTGTCGTCTGTGTGGCAACTCCTGAACGAGCCAGCCGCACGATTTGCCTTGGCGTTCGTGGTGTACCTGCTCGTAATGCTGCGTCAGATGATGCGGTGGCAACCCATCACGCCGGTTCGCGCGGCGCTTTGGTATGAGGAACATCATCCGGCCTCTCACGCAGTCGTGACGCTGGTAGAGGACACGCAGCTCTCGGGCCGCGTGGCTGAACGTCTGGCTTCGCAATCGAGAATGGTGGTGCAGGAAACCGTGCCCGCCAACGCGGCGGTTCGCAGCGCGCGTTGGCGGGCGCTGAAAACTCCACTGGGACTGAGCATCACGGCGATTGCGCTGCTCGTGATCGTGTCACTTGCCGCGACCACCCCTGCGTCAATCACGTCAGCACGCGGTATTTCATTTGCTGCGGACGTGAATGCGGTGAATCCCCGCGCTTCGCGCCTCGCGCCTTGGCGCATTGAGGTCACGCCGCCTGCGTACAGCCGGCTGCCAACGCGTACGCTCACCGACTCCGGCACGGTCGAAGCGCTGGTTGGTAGCCGCGTCCAACTCATTGGTCTCGGTGATACGAGCGGTCTGCTCGCCAGCGTGTCACCACGCGCGGGTCGCGAGACCTCGTTGCCGGTCAGCTCATCAAGCGAGGCGTCGCCCGGCTGGTCGACCACAACGGTTGTGACCCCAGAGCCTGGCGTGATCAAGGTGCGCGATGGCAACGATTCGCGCCTGCTCGTGATTATCCCGAAAGCGGATTCGCTGCCGCGCGTACGCTTAGCCGCACCGCTGCGCGACTCCGTGTATCGCGATAGCACGGGTGTGCTCAGCCTCTCCGCTGAGGTCAGCGATGACTACGGCCTCGCTTCGGCGGCGTTCGAAGTGATTCTGACCAGCGGAGCCGGCGAACAGTTCACGGCCCGCACGTTGCGGCTTGCCGAACGCTCGTTCGCTGGGGCGCGCACGGGGCGCATTGTGCACGAACTGTCATTTGCGCAACTCGGCGTGAAATCCGGCGACGTGTTGCATGTGCGGGCCGTGGCCCGCGATCAGCATCCGGCTGCATCACGCGAGTTCGGCGTGAGCGAAACGCGCTCACTGCGTTTTGCACGGGCGGAGGAATACGATTCCGTCGCCGTCGAAGCGGCGCCGCCACCAGCGGTAGACTCGTCGCTCCTGTCGCAGCGCATGTTGCTGGAGCTCACGATCAAGCTCGAAGCACGTCGTACCACAATCGCTCGCGACGTGCTGGTGGCCGAGTCTCGCCAGCTGGCCACGGAACAGGCGCGTATTCGCCGCGCCGTCAGCGCCATCGTGTACGCGCGGTTGTCTGGTGAGGGCGAGTCGGAGCACGTGCACTATGAAGGTGACGGGCACGATCATGGGCTCACCGTGCAAGAGGGAAAGCTTGTCCCGTCATTTGGTGGTGCGGCGAGTGCGGCCAGTGGTACACCGACGCGCGTGAACAACAATGTGTCGGAAGAATCGCCAATCATTGCGGTAAATCTGCCGTTGCTCGAAGCCTACAATGCCATGTGGGACGCCGGACGCGCGCTTGAACAGGCCGACCCACGCGCTGCGATTCCGCCCATGCGACTCGCGCTGGCCGCCATTCAACGAGCGCGAGCAGCAGAACGTGTCTACTTGCGTGGTCGCGTGCGTCCCATCGTGGTGGATCTCGCGCGCGTGCGCCTGGCGGGCAAAGACACGGGACAGAATGCACGAAGACTTCCCGGTGTCGCGGAACCGGATCGTGTACGGCAGCTCGATAGGCGTTTCGCGCGTGCCGCAGACCAACTCACTGCCAATGCCACGTCGGCGCGCGATTCGCTCGCGGTACTTCGCCTAGATGCACTTGTCGATGCGCCGGCGTTTTCGCAGGCGCTGGATGGTGTGCTGAATGCGTTGCGCGATGGTCGTGATGCCACCGACGCGCTCGTGTTTGCCCGACGCACACTCTCCAGGCCTGCCGTCACGCGCGGCGCCTCCAGCTGGAGTGTGCCGTGACCGTTCTCCCCAATGTTTCACCGTTTGTGTTCGCCACGGCGCAGTATGAATCCGGCGACTGGGATAGTGCTCCGTCGCTGCCGGGAAACCTCATTGATTCCGTGGCGCGATACACCTCGCTGCCCGTGGCCCCGCAAGGTGTTTCGGTGGCGCTCGCCTCTGAAGACGCGTTGCGCTATCCGCTGCTCTTTCTCACCGGGCACCTGCCGGTGCGCTTCACGCCACAGGAAGGACGGGTGCTGCAACGCTACGTGGAGCGCGGTGGTCTTCTGTTCATTGATGATCACAACCACGATATCGATGGCGCGTTTCACAAAACGGCGCTCGAAGAGATCAGACGTCTGGTGGCACCGCTCACGCCACTGCGCAACAATCATCCGCTGTACACGTCGTTCTTTCGCTTTGAAGACGGCCCGCCAACCACCAGTCACGAGCTGAATGGATGGGGCGACAATCTGGTGCACGAACACCTGCTGGCCGTGTTGCGCAACGATCGCATCAGCGTGCTGTACAGCAACAAGGACTACAGTTCGGAATGGAATTTTCATCCGGACAACAAACGTTTCATGGGCGTTGATCCCACACGATTCGGTGTGAATCTTGTGGTCTACGCGCTCACCCATTGAGCGTCTGATGCGTGTGATTCTGGAGCGTACGCTGCGAACCTCGGCGGTGGCCGCGCTGCTGTATGCGTGGTGGCTCACGGGCCGTACACCAGCATCTGGTTCGGAAGCGCCGCTTGTGGCAGATGCCGACAGCGCGCTCACCGCACCGCAGCTCGCGCAGCGACTCGCTGATCCGATGCGGCAGCAACTGCATCTCTCGCTCACCGCCGTGCCCGACGCCGCGTCGCGCGCGGTCCTGCACGCTGCCGACCACGCCGGCGTCGATGTGTCATGGCAGTCTCGCGACTCGGCCGCCCAACTCACTTCGATTGCGTTGTCCGCATTGCCGCTTGCCGATCCAGCCGGAGGCACCGTGCTCCGCGTAGCCGTTCGGGACTCGGCGATGATCGCGCTCGCCGATTCCGTTGGTTGGATCGACAGCGCACAAACTGAAAGTGGTGGAGTTTCGTGGACACTGCCCAGTACACGACGGCAATACTCCGTTTCGCATCAGGGCACCATTGCGCGGGTGAACTCGGCGGATTCTGCGGCAATCGGTCGCCTTCGACTCTTCGCCGCGCCCGGATGGGAAGCGCGATTCGTCATGCGCGCGCTCGAAGAATCTGGCTGGAATGTTGATGCAGCGTTTGCGGTGGCTCCGCGCGCGACTGTCACGGCGGGTCTGCTCGCACCACTCGATACCGCTCGTTACGCGGCCGTTATTGCGCTCGACAGCACGGCGTGGCTTCAGGCGTCGGCGATTGAGCGGTTTGTGAGAAGTGGTGGGGGGCTGGTGCTCTTCGCCGACGCGGCACGGGGCAGTGCCATGCGTGCGCTGCGCGCGGGCGAGTCAGCAACCACGGTGTCAGGTGTGCCCGGTGCGCTGCAAACCACGGCGCCGAGAGAAGGCCTTCCCCTCGTACCAATCATTTCACTTGCCGCTGGCGCTGTCCCGATTGAGCGCAGCGCACGCGCGGGTGCTCCACTCGCCATCGCCGCGCGCACCGTGGGCGTTGGCCGCGTACTGCACGTGGGATACCGCGACACGTGGGAATGGCGCATGCTTGGAAATGAGAGCGCGCCAACGGATCACCGCGCCTGGTGGCAATCGTTGGTGCATCGAACGGCCTTCGTTTCCCACAGGGGCACGGATCAATGGTCCACTTTCCCGGGGGAGGCCGCACCGTTGGCTGATCTTGTGGCACGCGTTGGACCGCCGGGCCTTCAGAATGCGTCAACCGTCACAGAGAACCTCGCTCCGGTGGCGCCGCCTGTGTGGTTATTCGCGCTGGCCGGTACCGCGTTGCTCGCGGCGTGGTGGTCGCGCCGCCTCAGAGACGCACGATGAACGTAGCCAACGGAAACACACGCGCCGCACCGGTAGCGGCAGCACCGCCGCGTGACGTAACATCAAGCATGTCCGTTGCCTTCATTTCGCACTCCGATTGTGGCCTGCACGACACCGGTTGGAAACACGTGGAGCATGTCGGTCGGCTCCGGGCCATTCCCAGCGCGCTCAAGTATCACCCCGAGCTGTTTCACGCGCTGGTACACCACGAGGGACGGCACGCGACGCCCGCCGAACTTGAACTGGCGCACGACGCCGCGTACATCCGGCGCATTGAAGATTTCGCCGCGTCCGGTGGTGGTCACCTTGATCCCGACACGGTGGTAAGCAGCGGCTCGTATCTCGCCGCAACGGCAGCCGCGGGTTGTGTGCTCGACGCCGTTGATATGCTCTTCGACGGCCGCGCCACGCGTGCGTTCTGTGCCGTTCGTCCACCGGGCCATCATGCGGTGCGTGATCGCGCCATGGGTTTTTGTCTCTTTGGCAACGTGGCGCTGGGCGCCTTGTACGCGCTGCACAAGCAGTATGCCGAACGCGTCCTCATTATTGATTGGGACGTGCACCACGGCAACGGCACCCAGGCGCTGGTCGAGTCCAACGCAGCGATTCATTTTGTGTCGGTGCATCAATGGCCGTGGTATCCAGGAACGGGCGCGCACACCGATCGCGGTCCACTCAACACCATCTGGAATGTGCCAATGTCCGAGGCGCTCGCTCCGGAAGCGTACACGCAAGCGCTCTGGGACGCGGTGGATAGCGCAACACGCGACTGGACGCCCGATCTGGTACTGCTCAGTGCCGGATTTGACAGTCTCGCGGGCGATCCGCTTGGCGGCTTCACGTGGACGAGCGAGCACATGGCCGAGATGACGCGCGAACTCGCTCGGCGCGCTGATCGCTGGTGCGGCGGTCGTATCGTGAGCGCGCTTGAGGGTGGATACGAACCCGTGCAAACGGCCGAGGCCGTCATGGCGCATCTCAATGCGCTGGTGCACGCATGAGGAACACGCGTGTGCGGCGGCATCTCCATCGTTGCGGTCAACAGTATGGTCGGCTGTGCGCGTTGCTGATGGCGATATCGCTGCTGGCGTCGTGCGAGCGCGCGGCGTCGAACGATGCCGACAACACGCCGCGAACATCGGTGCGTGACAGTGCGGGCGTACGCATTGTGTCAGCGGGATTTTCGCGTGACTCGCTTCGTGCGAACGAAGCACTCCGTGTATTGGATACGTTGCTCAACGGCGCGAATGCCGAGGCAGAAGGCGTTGTGGGATTGGTGGCGTTGCAGCCACTCGCGGATTCGTCCATCGTGATATACAGCCAGAGTGGACCCGCGCTGATCCGCTTCCCCAATTCAGGACGCGGGCGCGGCGAACCGATCGGGAAAGTCGGCACCGCGCCAGGCGAGTTCAGTGCGCGCACCACGATCATGCCGTATCGCGCGGATACGCTGCTGTTGTGGGACTGGGAAGTTGGTCGCCTCACACGCGTGACGTCATCAGGGTTGGGGGACGCGATCAGTATTGCGTACCCGCTGCCGCGCGTTGCCACCGTGTCCGGCGCGTTTCACAGTGGCGTACCCATCGCCGTCACCATCGCGTTTCCGCAAGAGCAGGGTGCTGGTGTGTCGCGTGCTGCGATGGCGCTGCTGCGGTTCGGCACTGACGGTGCGTTTCGTGACACACTGCTGCAGCTCCGTGGCCCGGAACGCACGGTGCAGCTTGGTCGACCCGGCGCCCGCGGCGACAATATCCCCATTCGCTCAGGCAGCATTCCCTACGGCCGCACCACCCTCTGGACACTCGGCGCCCACAGTGTGCTGGTCGCCGATACCGAGGGCTGCGAAATCGCGCGGCATGATTCAACGGGTGCGCTGCGCATGCGACTCGATTTCGATTGCGCCATCGAAGCCGTCACGCCTGAAGACCGTGAACGCTTTCTGTCGGAAGTATTGTCGACGGCGCGCTCGCGTTCGGATTCCGCTGTACGTCGTCGTTTTGTCGATGAGGCATCGTTCCCGCCAACGAAAGCAACGGCCAGTGGATTGCTCACCGATCCCTGGGATCGGATCTGGCTTCGACTGCCCGTTGGCAACCCGTCCGACGATTGGGTGTGGTGGGTGTTCGACGCGGAGGGGATCCCGATCACGCGCCTTTCACTCGGTCGACAATGGCGGATTGCGGCGGTGCGTGAACGTGATCTGATTGCCGTGCAAACGGATCGCGACGACGCACCACCCGTTGTGGTGCGCATGGCGCTACCCGACGCGTTGCACCACACGCCGTAACGCACGCGCTCAATGCCCGCCTCTCGCGTTCCACCCGTTCCCGTCGTACTGCGACTTGTGCAGTCGGTGGTGCTCGGTCGCTGGCGCGGCTCAGTGGAAACGTTGTATCGCGAGCTCGCGGATTTGCTTGAGGCTGAGGCGGGGAAAGATGTGCTCGTCAGCGGCTGCGGTGATGGACGCAACGCGGAGTGGTTGGCGCTTCGCACGCACGCGTCGGTGATTGGGGTGGACCCGGACAGTGCACGCATGAACGCTGCCGCGGTGCGTGTGGCGAAAGAACGCAACGCAACCACGGTGAGTTTTCAGAGTGCACCGCTCGACGACTTGCCCTTTGACGACGCGGTGTTTGACGGGGCGATTGGAGAACCGGTACTCGCCGCGGCAAGCAATCCGGCGCGTGCGGTCGCCGAGTTGGCACGCGTTGTAAAACCGTACGCACCAGTCGTGTTGTGTCAGCTCACGTGGAACGCCGATTTTGATGCGGATGAGCGTGAGGCGGTCGTGGAACGATTGGGGCTCGGGCTGCGCCACGTGGTGGAGTGGAAGCAGATGATGCGCGAGGCCGGCCTTGTTGATATTGAAGTGGACGATTGGACGGACCGTGGCATGCGCGGCCGTGTAGACAGCGCGCCGCGATTCACGCTTCGTGAGAAACTGCAGATCGCGAGTCGGGCTTGGCGTCGATTCGGCTGGCGTGCGGCACGCGATGCGGTTGATCGTGAAACACAACTGCTGCATGATTTATCGCAGGAACGTGCGGTTGGATTTCACCTGATTCGCGGCGTGAAATGGCCGCATCCGAGAACGCCGTGACGGAATCACTGGTTCAGAGCAACAGCCATAGTGCCACGCCCGTGATCAGTCTGTGGCACGGATCCGGCGATGAGCGTGCCGTTGCATGCCATCCACGCGACCTCGTCGGATTGTTGGAGCGACGGGAGGGCGCTCTATGGGTGCATCTTGATGCGCAGAGCCCGGCGCAACACGCACTGCTCGAGCACGTGTTTCATTTCCATCCCCTGGCCATCGAAGACACGCTCAATCCGTCAACCCGCGTCAAGATTGAAGAATACGACGGCTATCTGTTTGTGGTGGTGCGTGCAGTCACCTTCTGCGACTCCACGGACGACCCGTACGATCTTGAAACGCAGGACCTGTATGCGTTCCTGAGTCACAACGCCTTGGTAACCGTTTCTTCCGGCTCCATTCCGTCTGTCGCGGCGGTCGCCGGCCGACTCGAGCGGAATCCGGATATGATGGCGCACGGCCTCGACCGCCTGCTGCACGCCCTGCTCGACGAAACGATTGATGGCTTCTTCCCCGTCCTCGAGCGCATTGACGAGTTTGTCGACGGCCTTGAGGAACGCGTGTTTGTCGATTTTGACGAAAGCGCGCTGCGGGACATTTTTCAGGTCAAACGTTTGGTGCTGTCGTTACGCAGGCATCTGTCACCGCAGCGTGAGGTGCTCGCCACGTTGGCCAATCGTCCGACCCCGCTCCTCACGCCTGGCACGCAGCTGTATTTCCGGGACATTTACGATCACATTCTGCGCATCCACGATTCGCTGGAAACATATCGGGATCTTCTGGGCAGCACGATGGACAGCTATCTCACGCAGGTATCGAACCGGCTCGGCGCGACCACCAAAGCCTTGTCGGTGCTGGCCACCATGAGTTTGCCGTTTGTCGTAGTGAGCGGCATGTGGGGCATGAACTTCAACAAGATTCCCCTCTCGGACTCGCCGTCCGGGTTCTGGATTATGCTTGTGCTGCAGCTGGCGATCGGTGGTGCGTTGCTTCTCTTTCTGCGTCGTCGTCGCATTCTGTAGCGCGACCTTCGTCCTGCCGCTTTCACCTCTCCCTCGTCTCGTCGCCCATGTTCTGTCCCGAGTGTGGCACCTGGAATCGCGCCGCGGCCGCCCGCTGTACACGCTGCGGTGTGCCACTCCCAGATGTCAGTGCGCCGCCGCTGGAAGCACCGGATGAAGAGCTGTCTGACCTGCGACGGGTCACAGGCAATCGCTACACCGTGATCAAGCGGTTGGGCAGTGGTGGCATGGCGCATGTGTATCTCGCGCGTCACGTTGCTCTCGCGCGACCGGTTGTGATCAAGGTGTTGCATCGCACACTGGCGCGTGAATCTGAAATGCGAGAGCGATTTCGGCGCGAAGCTGAGGCGGCCGCACGGCTGGTGCATCCCTACGTATGCGCGATTCTTGATCAAGGCGCCGCGGGCGACATCGTCTATCTGGTCATGCCGTATTACGCCGGCGGGTCGCTCGCCGATATGCTGTCGCGCTCGCGTCGCCTGCCCGCCAAGGTGGCGGCAGGCATCGGCGCGCAGGTCGCGTGCGCGCTCGACTACGCGCATCGCCGCGGCGTGGTGCACCGCGATGTGAAACCCGACAATGTGTTGTTCGATGAAGACACGAATGCGGTGCTCACCGACTTTGGTATTGCAACCGCCCGTTTTCACGGTCGCCTCACAGCCACCGGCCGCGCCATGGGCACGCCGCACTACATGTCGCCGGAGCAGGCCATGGGGCGACTTGTCGATGGTCGCAGCGATCTGTACGCCGTTGGTTTGCTGTTGTATGAGATGCTCACGGGCCATCCGCCGTTTGATGGCGCGGATTCCTACGCGGTCGGCTACAAACACGTGCACGAGCAGCCGGTGGCGCCAGATATCGCGCAGCCCGAGGTCCCGGCGGCCATGAGTGCAATTGTCATGCGCTGTCTCACCAAACTGCCCGCGGAGCGTTATGACCGTGGCTTCGAGCTGGCCGACGCGCTGCTCGGATTCCTCGCCATGCATGGTACCCCTGCCGAGGCGCGCGCTGCCCGCGCCGCCCGTGCGACCGGTGTGACGCCCACTTAGACTCAAGTACGGCGGCTTCGGCCGCACGACAATATTCGCGGTCCGTCAACACTCCCCTCGCCGACCATGCAACTCTCCTGGGAAGTCCTGTCAGTACACACGAAACATCCGTTCATTATCGCGCGCGGCGGTACGGCAACATGGTCGGTCGTGTGGGTGAAGCTGCGGGACAACGATGGCCTGGAAGGGTGGGGAGAAGCCGCACCAAGTCGCTTCTACGGTGAAAACGCCGACTCGGTGGTGGCGGCATTGCAGCGCTTCAAACCGCTGCTTGAGCAGGCGGACGGTTGGTCGCTCGAAGCTATTGAAAAAGAGCTCAGCCTGGCCATTCGCTGGAACGCTGCCGCCAAAACTGCGGTGAGCGCGGCGCTGCACGATCTGGTTGGCAAACGGCTCGGCGTACCCCTCTGGAAACTGTGGGGGCTCTCTCCCGCCAACGCACCGCAGTCATCGTTCACCATTGGCATTGCCCCCGATGATGAAACGCTGCGCGCGCGCGTACGCGAAGCCGCCGCGTTTCCCGTGCTCAAGGTCAAGCTCGGATCACCGCGTGATCGTGAAATCCTCGCTATCGTGCGTGAAGAAGCGCCGAACGCGGTGATCCGTGTTGATGCGAACGCTGCGTGGACACCCAAGAGCACGCTGGCAATGCTCGATACACTCGTGAAGTACGGTGTGGAAATGCTGGAGCAACCGCTGCCGCCGCACGATCTCGACGGCCTGCGTTTCATTCGCGAACGCTGCCCCATGCCGCTTTTTGCCGACGAATCGTGTCTGGTGGCGTCAGACATTCCCAAGCTCGCGGAATGTGTGGACGGCATTAATCTCAAACTCATGAAGTGCGGTTCGCTACGCGAAGCACTGCGCATGATTGCCACCGCTCGCGCGCACAATCTGCAGGTCATGTGTGGCTGCATGATTGAAACCACACTGGGCATTGCATCGGCTGCGCATTTTGCACCGCTGCTCGATTACGTGGATCTCGACGGCGCGGCGTTGCTCGCCGACGATCCATTCGATGGCCCCTCCATCACCGCGCCCAACGCACTCGGTTCGATCACGCTCGGCGATGCCCCCGGACTTGGTGTCACCAAGCGAAGCTGAGCGCAGCGAGGCAGTGAGCAACGCGGACAAGACGAATGTCATAACGGAGTCTGCGGTGAGCGCACGCTGCGTCTCCGTTGCGCTTCCGGTACCGCTGTTCCGCACGTTCACGTACCTCGTACCAGACGCGTTGCCGATGCCTGAAGCCGGGCAACGCGTCGTGGTGCCGTTTCGCAACAAGAAGGTCGTTGGCATCGTGCTCGCGCCTGCGAGTGCGCCGGAGGGTGTTACCCTCAAGCACGTCATTGCCGTTCCGAACGAAGCGCCGGCGTTTCCGCCGGCGTTGCTGCACACCGCCGAGTGGATTGCGGAGTATTACGCGGCACCGATCGGTCTCACGGTGCGCGCCATGCTCCCCACGGCGCTCACCAGTAGCACCGTCCCCACGCCAGCAGTGCGTACGCAGCGGCGTGTGCGTATCACGGCTCCACTCGAGTCGTTGCTCGCACGAGAAGCCGCGTTTGCGCGTGCACCAAAACAACGCGCACTTTTTGAGCTGCTCGAATCGCGGGGCGGTGACGCGCCGGTCACGTCGCTGATCACGCAGGCAGGATGCACGCCCGCCGTACTCGACGCGCTGGTCAAAAAGGAGTTGGTGGAAGTCTCGCACGAAGCTGTGCAACGCGATCCGTTTGCCGATCGCGCAGTCGTGGCGCCGCCGCTCACACCAACCGACGCGCAACACGCCGCAGTGCATGCCATCGTGAATGCGGCGCCCGGCGCGACGCTCCTGCTGCACGGCATCACTGGTAGCGGCAAGACTCTCGTGTATATCGAAGTGTTGCGCCGGCTGGTCACGGAGCAGGGGCGTTCTGCCATTGTACTCGTCCCGGAAATCGCGCTCACACCGCAAGCCGTTGATCGGTTTCGCGGCGCGTTTGGTGATGACGTCGCCGTGTTGCATTCGGCGCTGAGCGACGGGGAACGCTACGACGCGTGGCGTGCGCTGCGTGATGGCACACGTCGCATTGCGGTGGGCGCACGATCCGCACTCTTCGCCCCACTCACGAATGTTGGTGTGATCATTGTGGACGAAGAGCACGATGCGAGTTACAAACAGGCAGAAACGCCGCGCTACCATGCACGCGAGGCGGCCATTGTACGCGCGCAGGCCGAGGGCGCGGTGGTTGTGCTTGGCAGTGCCACGCCAGGGCTCGAAACGTGGGAACGCGCGGACACCGGATTCATTCAGCGACTGGAGCTGCCATTGCGTGCGACCGGCGCATCATTGCCGCAGGTTCGCGTCGTTGACCTGCGCGGCGTTGTTCGCGATGCGTTGGCCAATCGCCCGCCCAACGCGCCATTTGACGAAACGATTGGCATTCTGTCGCCCGAGTTGGCGCTGGCCATTGAAACGCGCTTGGCACGCGAGGAACAATCGGTTCTGCTGCTGAACCGTCGTGGATTCGCCGCGTTTCTCGAGTGCCGTGATTGCGGTGATGTCACGCAGTGTCCGAACTGCTCCATTGCGCTCACGTATCATCGTGTGCCGGAATCACTCGTGTGTCACTACTGTCAGCACCGGGCGCCGGTTCACACAACATGTCGTGCTTGCGGTGGACTCGCGCTCGCACGGAAAGGACTTGGTACGCAACAGGTCGAACGTGTGGTAAGCGAGCGATTCCCGTCCGCGCGCATCGCACGCATGGATGTTGACACCACCAGCGGTAAATGGGCGCACAGCAATATTCTGGATCGTGTCGCGCGGCGCGAAGTCGACATTTTGCTCGGCACGCAGATGATCGCCAAGGGGCTCGACTTCCCTGATGTCACGCTGGTCGGTGTGATTGACGCGGACACCGGACTGAGTCTGCCGGATTTTCGTGCCGCGGAGCGCACCTTTCAGTTGCTGAGTCAAGTGGCTGGTCGGGCCGGTCGCAGCAGCAAGCCAGGCGAGGTGTTGATCCAGACACGGCGTCCCACGCATCACGCGGTGCACTGCGCCGTCACACACGATGTGCGCGGGTTTATTGAGGCTGAGCTCGCCGAACGCCGGGCACCGGCGTACCCGCCTTTCGTGCGTCTGGCCAACGTGGTGATCAGCGGCGAAGATGAGGCGAGTACCAGTGCGAAGGCCATTGAAACGGCCGATTGGACGCGCGCGTTGCTTCGCAGTCGTGGCATTCGTGAGGTGGAAGTGGTTGGGCCTGCTCCGTGTCCCATCCACCGCATCAAGGAACGCTGGCGATGGCATTTTTTCCTGCGCACGCCAAAGTCGGGATTGCTCACCAGACTGTGCCGATTCGTAGCTGAGCGTGCACCGGCCGCCCGTGACGGCACCGTTCGGTTGGTCGTCGACCGCGACCCGGTGGCACTGCTCTGAACGGGCACGGACCTCGCGTTTGCCGCGCTCGCACCGGCTAGCTTTCACGCATGTCTCTTACGACTTCGCCCCACATGGTTCAGCCCACGCGGCTCATTCGCTCGATTCCCAAGTACGTATTCTGGGAGCTGGACCAGCGCAAACGCGCGCATCGTGCGTCAGGGCGACCGTTGCTCGACGTTGGCATCGGCAGCCCGGATCAGGCGGTACCAGCGCCGGTGCGCGAGGCGCTGCGCGAAGCGGCATCACGTCCTGAACTGAGCGGCTATCCGCACTTTCGCGGTCACCCGGAGTTCCTGCGTGCCATGGCGGACTACATGGTCGATCGTTTCGGCGTACACACCGAGCCCGAACGCGACTACATGGCGGTGGCCGGCAGCAAAGAAGGGCTGGCCGAAATTATTTTGTCGATCTGCGAACCGGGCGATGTCGTGCTGGTGCCCGAGATCTATTACCCGGTGTACGTGCGGGCCACGCAGCTCGCGAGCGCCGAAGCCGTCATGGTGCCATTCACCGCCGATGGTTTGCTCGATCTTGAGGCCATTGATCCGGCGCATATCGCACGCGCGCGCGTTTTGATTGTGAACTATCCGTGTAATCCCACCACGGCCATTGTTGATCTTGCGGCGATGACGCGTCTCGTTGAGTTTGCGCGAGCCAACAGCATTCTGCTCGTGAGTGATCTGGCCTACGCGGAGCTGGCGTTTGATGGATTTGTGCCGCCGAGTGCGCTCGAAGTGCCAGGCGCGATGGAGTGCACGGTTGAGCTGCACTCCGCGTCCAAGAGCTTCAACATGGCGGGTTCGCGTGTGGGTGTCGTGGTGGGTAATCGCGACGCGATCAATGCGCTTGACGCGTATCGCAGCAATGTCGGCTATGGTGCGGCGACATTGCCGCAGCTTGGCGCCGCTGTGGCCTTCACGAACTATCGTGCGTTGGTCAAGCCGATTGTCGCGGAGTATGCAGCGCGGCGCGACGCGCTCGTGAACGCGTTTCACGCGAACGGTTGGGCCGTGCAGTCGCCACGCGCCACGATGTACCTGTGGCTCACCGTGCCCGAGGGGTACGACGACTGGGGCTGGGTGGATCACTGTCTGCAGGCACACAATATCGTGATCACGCCTGGCATTGCCTTTGGCGAAGCGGGCCGCGGACGGTTTCGTATTTCGCTGGTGCAGCCGGCGCCGGTGCTCGCGAATGTGGCAAAGGCCCTCGCGCAGCGCTGATCGCTGCGTGAGGGCCTTGTCTGCCGCGAGCTGACGTTTACTTCTTCGCGGCCGGATCGTTGATCGCGAAATCCCACTGCACGGTCACGTCGTCCTTGATTGGATTCACGTTCGAGTCGTACGCCACGCCGTACTCCTTGCGCTTGATCACGAACTCACCGCGGAAACGGCCGGTGCCTGCTTCGTAAAACACCATCGACGCCGGAATCACAATGCGCTTGGTCGTGCCGCGAATGGTGAGGTTGCCTTCGATGTCGAGTGTGTTCGCCGTCTTCGGTCGAACCGCCGTTGAGACGAACGTGATCTTCGGGAACTTCTCGACGTCAAAAAAGTCTGCGCTCTTCAGGTGTCCATCACGACGCTCAACGCGCGTATCAATGCTGGCCGCGTCGATGGAAAGGCTCACAGACGACGCCGCCATGTTCTGCGGATCGAGCGAAATCGTGGCGTCCCACGTTTCAAAGTGACCGCGCGCGTCAATCAGGCGCGATTCGGCAATGAAGTTGATCTGGCTGTGGGCTTTATCGACCGTATGCGGGCGAGGGGCGGCCGCTGAGAACGGATTCGCGGCGACGAGCACGAACGGGAGCGCGAGCACCGCGCTGATACGAGCAAACGACATATGAAGGGCTCCGATAGACTGAGGGCTGTGGCAATCCAGAGCGGCTAAACCCGCCGAATCGCGTCTTACACTGAAATATATCTTAGTTCTAAGATAGCACAAGGGCGTCTAACGGGTCGTGTGGCCTTGGCGAGTGCTGTCGTGTTGGTGCCGTGGCACTGCAGGCGCCCTTGGATCACGCATCTGACGCTTGTAGCAGCGGGTGCGCGCAGGCGATCTTCCACTCGACCAGCAGAACGCCTACGCGATGCGCGAGGTACCCTCTCGTACGCCTCCGCCGAACCCTTTGCACTCCGTCGTGACCTCTCAGACCCACCTGTGCCGCCCCACGGCGGCTTTCGCGAGTAATGGCCGATGACGGCGCCTGTGTCTGCCGATAACCGACGTCCCGTCACCGAAACGGCGGAGCGCTTTCTTCGCGCCGTTGTCGCTGAGGTGCCGGTGGCGCGTATCGCCGAACTGCACTTGTTCACCGCGCTTCGACAGGGTGTGTACGAAACCGGCGTCGCGGTGATCGCGGTGTGGCCGGAGGCTGGCGAGCGCACGGAGGCTACGCGACATACGGTGTACACGGCGCGCTATCGACTGGTGGTGAAGGGACCCGATCGTGGCCGCTGGGAGTTTGAATGTGTGGCCGAGGCCGATGCGCCGCTCATTACGGTGGAAACAGTGGTACGTGGCGTGCAGCGTCGCAGCGGCGATCTGGATGATCCGATGCGTTACGACGCGAATGCGCTCACGCATGTACTGCGTCTGGAAGCCACGGACACGGAATGACTTCCGCGCCAATGGTGGGCACGTCGCGCACGGCGCAGCAGGGGCGGGAAGGATTCCGCTCGTGGCTGCGCGAGCACAACCTGCCCGTCACGGCGCAACGTCTGGCGATTGCCGAAGTGGTGATCGGTTCGGCACAGCATCTCTCGGCTGAAGAAGTCGCACAACACTTGTCATCGCACGGCGACAAAGCGGGTACTGCGACAGTGTATCGCACATTGGATTTACTGGTTCGCAGCGGCCTCGTGGTCGAACGCGATTTTGGGGAAGGCTTCAGACGGTTTGAAGCGGCGCGTGATGTGCCGCATCATGAACACCTGTTGTGCACGGTGTGCGGTGCCGTTGAAGAGTTTCGCGACGAACGGTTGGAACGCATGACGACCATCATTGCCGAAGCGCATGACTTTGCGCGGCACCGCCATCGCCTGGTCATTCAGGGCGTATGCGGGGCCTGTCGCCGAGGCACGCGCACCACGCCTGAGCGCTAATCGCGTTCGGCCTACCTGAAGAGCCATTATGGAACCAACCCTTGGCCTCGCGATCGCGTTTACCGCGGGTTTGCTGAGTTTTCTGTCACCGTGTGTGCTGCCGCTCATTCCGAGCTACATCACGTTCATTACGGGGATGGGCTTTGAAGACGTCACGCGTTCCCGGCGCACCACGCTCACGCACGCGCTGCTCTTCGTGTTCGGGTTCTCGCTCATCTTCATTGCGCTCGGTGCCAGTGCCACGGCGCTCGGCAATCTGCTGCTCGGCTACCGTGATTGGATTACGCGCATTGGTGGAGTGCTCGTCATCATCTTCGGGTTGTACATGCTCGGTGTGCTCAACATGGGCATGATGAGCAAGGACACACGGTTTCATCTCTCGGACAAGCCGGTGGGATACCTCGGCACGGTAATCGTCGGTATCGCGTTCGGGGCAGGGTGGACGCCCTGCATCGGGCCGATCCTCGGCGCGATTCTCACGTACGCGGGAACGAGTGGAAACGTCTCGCACGGCATGGGGTTGCTCGCGACGTACTCGCTCGGCCTGGCTGTTCCGTTTCTGTTGAGCGCGCTGTTGATGGAGCGGTTTCTCGGCGCGTTCCAGAAGTTTCGCAAACATATGGGACTGGTGAACAAGATCAGTGGCGTGCTGCTGATCATCGTGGGTGTGCTGATGCTCACGAACTGGTTCACGATGCTGGCTGGGTACCTCGACCAGTTCACGCCGGACTTCTTGCGGGATCGGCTGTAGTCGTTGTCGGCGGCGGTGGTGCTGGGGCGGAGATCGGAACAGCCGTAAACGCAGAGACGCGGAGACTGCATGTCGCGACGCGTGAAGTCGCTGCGGTGCCGAGCTGTTTCAATTCGTAAAATTTTTCAGCCGCAATCTTGCTCCAACATGCAGTCTCTGCGTCTCTGCGTTTCATGCAGTTACAACGAGCACCGAAACTGCATTCACCACGGAGACACGGAGAAAAGCATGCTGTTCTCCGTGCCTCCGTGCCTCCGTGGTAAACGCTTTTGCAGTTAGACGATGAACGGACCCACGATCGCCGTGACCTGCTGCAACGTGAGCGGCTCATCGAACGCCTCCGTCGCGGCCGCCGATCCACCGAACATCGCCGCCATCGGGAGCGTGGTGATGTTCACCCCGCCCTGCGTGAGATTGTCTTCCCCGTCATAGATCCCCTGCGTAAACGCCGGCAGATCTTCACGGCTGTTCCCCACGACCCAACCTTTCTTGCCACGCATCCGGCGAACCTGCGCCGCATGCCGCGCTTCCACGGAGTGAATCGAAAGCGCCGCGGTGAGTGCCGCCTTGTCGGGGATCAGACGCGCCGCCTGACCTTTGTACGCACGTACGCCGGTGTCCTCAAACGCCATCGCCAGCGCCTTGAACGTCTCGTACTGCGCAGGTCCAAAGTTGAAGCCCGCCAGCGCACCACGCGCCGTGAAATCGAACGTCGGCTTCACGATCGGCGTGTTGCCTGATGCCGTGATCAACGCGCGCAGTGTGCTCACGTGTACGGCTTCATGCTCGGCGATCAGACCGAACACTGCACGATCGGCCGTTGGGATCAACCCCGGTGCGGCCATGCCACGCGCATAAAAATCGGCTTCCAGATATTCGAGCAGGAGGGCGAACTGCAGCACCTCAAGCGTTACAGACTGCTGTTGCATAAGTGATTTCCTCAGCCGTTGTTATTGGGACCTTGCACGAACGACGAGGGCGCATTGGCCAGCGTCAGCCGCTGCGTCACGAAACCCTGCGCCGCGGCACCTACCTTGCTCGGGCTGAACACATCATCGAATGCATTCGGTGCAAACGCCGTGGTGTTCGGCTGCAACAGGTCGCGAATCGCCGAGGCGTGACGCGCTTCCACCGACACGATCTTGCCCGCGAGCGTGAGCGTGCCCGGATCGGTGATGTACTGCGCAGCGCCGTTGTACGCCGCAACACCCAGGTCTTCAAAGCCACGCGCCGCTTCGAGAATCGACTGGCGGTTGCTGAAGTTCACGCCCGGGTACACCGTGCTGATTGTGAAATCATTTGACGGGCCAAGTGCCGCCTTGAACAGTTCACGATGCAGCACTTCGTGATTGCGCAGGTCGACCATCACGGCCTGTTCGGCCATGCTGAGGCCCGAGCTGCTCAGGCCGTTCACTACGCGAATGTAGAAATCCGCTTCCAGCTGCTCAAGCGCGTACGCGAACTGCAGAATGGCAAGGTCACCGCGCGCGAAGTCAATCGTGAGCGGCGTACCGGTGCCGGGCTCACCCGGCCCCACCATGTTGTCGTCGCTGCAACCGGCCAGCATGGACGGCAGCAGCATCGCCACGCCGCCTGCGGCCATGAGTTTGAACATTTCGCGTCGCGTGCGGTGCGACGTAAGTAGTCCGCCATCGCCAATGACGAGGGGCTGACGCTCTGACATGAAAATCCTCCGGACGCAAATGGTCTCGTGCACACGCTTTCGTGTGCCACGGACTGCGTACGACGCCCGGATTCAAACTGGATTCATGCGCGCTGGCGAATCGGAAAAAACGCGCCATTCACGTGACATACCGCACGTTCGCGCCTGAGGCATGCATCGAACTACGCGGCCTCGACCTGCTCCAACAGCTGCTGACGGCGCAACAGCTGCGCATAACGCCCGTCGCGTTGCATCAGCTCGTCGTGTTTCCCCTGTTCTACCACCGCGCCGTCATCGAGCACGAGAATCCAGTCGGCATCGCGCACTGCGCTTACGCGATGCGATGCGATAATGGCCGTGCGCCCTGACAGTGCGCCGCGCAGTCCGCGCAAAATCGCGGCTTCGGTCTGTGTGTCCACGGCGGAGAGGGCATCGTCGAGTAGAACCACCCGCGGTGACCGGGCCAGCGCACGCGCCAGCGCCGTGCGCTGTTTTTGTCCGCCCGACAAATTGATGCCGCGTTCACCAAGCGGTGTCGCAAAGCCCTCGGGCAGTGCCGACACCGTATCGGCAAGCTGCGCAATTTGCGTGGCTTCAATCACCTCGGGAATCACGTCATCGCCGCGCGGCAATGCGTGCTCGGCGGTGTGCGTGATTGGCTCGGCGGTATCAACCGGGCCATCACGCATCATGCGGCGCGCCTGGTCAATACCGTAGGCCACGTTCGTGCCAATGGTCTCGGAGAAAAGCAGCGTGTCCTGCGGCACGTACCCGATCTGTTCGCGCAGGACCGCCAACGGTACCGATTGGATTGGTACGTTGTCGAGCAGTACCTCACCGCGCTGCGGTTCAAACAAACGGGGAATCAAGTCGAGCAGGGCGCTCTTGCCGCTGCCGGTTGCACCAACAATCGCGAGCGTTTGTCCGGCGGGCACCGTGAACGAGACATCGCGCAGCACCCAGCGTGGTTCGGTCGCACCCGGTTCTTCATACGCGAACCACACATTGCGAAACGCGATCGTGCGTCCGCCGCTGGACGCAGGCAAGGCGCCCATCCCATTATCACGCACCTGCAACGGCTGTGCGTCGAGCAATTCCATCACGCGCCCCATCGATGCCGCGCCGCGCTGAAACAGATTGATCGTCCAACCCAGGGCAATCAGTGGCCAGGTGAGCATTGCCAGATAGATGCCGAACGCCACAAAGCCGCCGATCGTGAGCGTACCATCGATGAGCTGACGTCCGCCCAGACCGATCGTGATGGCGCCGCCCAGTCCGGCGAGCAGCGCGAACCCGGGATTCATCAAACCATTCAGCTTTGCCAGCCGAAGATTGCGTTGCAGGTATTCCTCGCCCGCCGCCGCAAACCGTTCAATCTCGGCGTTCTCCTGCTGATACGCGCGCACGATGCGCACGCCTGACAAGTTCTCCTGCGCCCGTACCGAAAGTGAACTGAACTGCTCCTGCACCGACTCAAACCGCTGATGCACCGCACGTCCAAGTTTGATCATCAGGAACGGCAGGCCAATCATTGGTAGCAGTGCGGCCCCTGTCAGCGACGGGCTGATGCGCACCATCATGATGAGTGCAAACAACGCACCGAATATCGTGTTCACGAAATACATGATGGCCGGCCCTGTGGCCATGCGCACCGCCTGCACATCATTCGTCAGTCGCGCCATCAGGTCGCCGGTGCGCATGCGGCCGTACCATGCCGCGTCGAGCAGTAGTAATCGGCTCAGAACGTCACGCCGCAGGTCCGTTTCAATACGTCGACTGATGCTGTTGAGCAGTTCGCGCATACCAAATCGAAACGCGCCCGCAATCAAAGCCGTGACCAGCATCACTGCGGCGATTGGCCATATGTCACCATCTTGAGGGGTGCCCTCCATGGCATCGATTGCCCGTCGCAGAAGCGCGGGAATCGAGTTTGCCGCGGCCGACGCTGCGACCACGAACACCAGGCCGAGCGTGACACCCCGTTTGTACGGGCGAAAGTATGGGAGCAAGCGTCGCAGGGCGACGCGGGTGGGCACAGATTGCACCAGTCTGCTGTATGATACAGGGTAGTTCGACGAGTTCTCCCGCCGACTTTCGGCGAGAGCAGAGGGACTGTCTCACATTATGAAGGAGAATCAGCACATGCGTGAATATACCCGTGGGAAACGTGGTACCTGGGCGAGCGTGGCGGCCCTGACGCTGGTGCTTGCCACCGCCGCGTGCGGTGGTGACAAAAATGACGCCCTTGAGACAGACGACGCGCTCGGCCGCGATCTCGCGCTCGCGGGGCAGGATTCGGTACAGCCGCAGTTGCAGGACCTGCCGGTGCAGGAGCCGCCTGCGGTCGCGCCTGTCACGCCAACACCTGCTCGAACGTCCGCGCCGCGTCCGGCGCCGGCTCGTCCGCGTCCGGCGCCAGTGGCAACAACGCCGGCCCCAAAGCCGGCGGCTGAGCCGGTTGCCCGCGAAGGCGCGATTGCGAGTGGCACGACGATGCGTTTTGTCTCGAACACCAAAGTGTGTTCAGGCGCGCAGAACATTGGCGACAAGTTCACAGCGCGTTTGAGCGGCGACGTGACCGGCACCAATGGCGCCACGCTGCCCGCGGGTTCAACCGGCACGTTCGAAGTGGTGTCGGCCAAGCGCGCGCAGAATCAGAATGACAACACGTACCTCACGGTGCGTCTCGTGTCAGTGACTGTTGACGGCAACGTGTACCCGGTGCAGGCCACAACAGAAACCGCAGCGACGGAGCGCGTGCGTGGTGCAACCAAGGGTACTGATGCCAAGAAGGTCGCCGGCGGCGCCATTCTCGGTGCGATCGCCGGACAGATTCTCGGCAAGGACACCAAGAGCACGGTTGTTGGTGCAGCGGCTGGTGCCGCAGCCGGCACCGCTGCAGCGATGGGCACGGCCGACTTTGACACCTGTCTGAACTCGGGCGCACTGGTCACCGTGCAGCTTGACCAGCCGGTCACGGTCAAGATCGGCTAAAGCCGCTACGGTGTTTGTAAAAAAGCCCCGGCCATCTTTCATGATGGTCGGGGCTTTTTCTTTCGGCGGACGTTCCTGTTTCGACAGGCGGGAGGGCACAGGAAGGCGCGAAGAGCGCGAAGGACGCGAAGAAGAGCAACAGATTTTTTGAGAGTGCTGAGAGCTAGCGTTAGTGCCCCGATGCGCCGCCCGATCGCCGCGGTTCTGGGACGCCTTCCCAACCGCCCTTTACGCGCATGATGGCGTTCACATTGACGAGTGCGCGCACCGGTTGCAGCGCCCACCCCATGGCGCGCAGTGAATCCGCGACGGCGGTGGTCATGCCACCCGTTTCGTATCGCAGCGAATCAGGGAGCGCCTGATGATGCAATCGCGGCGCGCGCATGGCATCGGCAAGATTCATGCGATGATCAAGAACGTTCAGCACGATCTGCGACGTGCCCGTGATGATTGTGGGGCCGCCGGCTGCACCAACCACCAGCAATACCTGGCTCGCTGAATCGAGCACAATCGTGGGTGACATCGCACTCAGCATGCGCTTGCCGGGTTGAATCGCGTTCTGCTCACCCTGCACCAGTCCAAACATGTTGGGCATGCCCGGCTGCGCGGCAAAGTCATCCATTTCGTTGTTCAAAAAGAAACCGGCACCGCGCACCCACACACCCGAGCCCCAGCTGCCATTCAGTGTCGTGGTGGTCGCCACGGCGTTGCCCGCACGATCCACCACCGAGTAGTGCGTGGTGTTCATCGGCTCACGCAGCGGCGCCTTCATCATCGAGTCCACATCGCGCGTTGGCGTGGCGCGATCATCACGCACCGTGCTGCGCAGCTGACGCGCGTAGGATTTGCTGATGAGCTGCTCGAGCGGCACGCTGATAAAATCCGGATCACCGAGCTTGCTGTTGCGATCAACAAACGCGCGCTGATACGCACTCGCTACCGAGTGATGCCACATCGTGCTGCCATGCGGCGCCGTGCGTGGCCACGTTTCAAGAATGTTGAGTGACTCGGTCATCGTCACACCACCGCTTGATGACGGCGGCATGGCCAGCAGCGTAAACCCGCGATACGTGGAGCGAATCGGTGTACGTTCGCGCGGTGTGTATCCGGCGAGATCGTCACGCGTCATGATGCCACCACCGCGCGACATTTCGGCCACCAGCGAATCGGCTACCCAACCGCGATAGAAACCCTGCACACCATTGTCCGCGATCGCTTGCAGTGTGCGGGCGAGTTCCGGCTGCACCAATCGTGCGCCCGTCGTGAGCGGCTGGCCGTTGGGAAAGAACAGTGTCTTGCCATCAAAGCGCGGCACGCGGTCGGTACCGCGAATTGAACTGGCAAGCGCCGAGTCCACCACAAATCCGTCGCGCGCCAGTTTGATGGCCGGCTGAATCACTTCACGGAGCGACATCGTGCCGTACTTCTCCAGCGCGTGTGCCATACCCGCTACGGCGCCCGGCACACCCGAGGCCAGATGTCCAACAATGCTCTTGTCGGTGAGCTTGCCGTTGGCGTCGAGATACATGTCACGCGACGACGCTTTGGGTGCAATTTCGCGGTAGTCCACTGCTGCGGTGCGACCGTCAGCGAGTTTGATCACCATGTAACCACCGCCACCAATGTTGCCGGCTTCGGGCCACGTGACCGCGAGCGCAAAACCAAGTGCCACCGCGGCGTCGACCGCGTTGCCACCGCGCTTGAGAATCTCCGAGGCGGCGTCACTCGCGTGCATGCTGTTGCTCACCGCCATGGCATTCGGCGCGAAGGTAGCTTGGGCACCGGCGGGCAATCGCCACGTAGACGGGAACTGTGCCGCCACACGCGGTGCAATGCGCGGATCACCCGGTGCGCGCGACGCACTCGATGCGCCAACCGAAGTGCCCATGGTCGTACTCGATTGCGATGCACTGTACGAGCACGCGGACAAAGCGACAGCGTGACACACCACGAGCACCGCGGAGGCGCGGCGAACAGACTGGCTCATGTGAAACTCAGGCGGGAGAGGAAGGTGGGAGACAACGCAGGATCAGCGACGCGATCCCAGTCCATAACGAAGCGTGACGCGTGTATTGCGTGTGCTGTACGTGCGTTTGGTATTTTCAGGCAACTGATCACCGCTGTGCCAGGCAATGCCAAAGTCCTGCACAAACGCGAGATGAAAATCGCTGGAGAGCGCGAAGCCCAGACCGTAGCCAATACCGGCGGTCACATCGAACGTGTTCTCCACCGGCAACGCTACACCGTCTGATTTCACGCGCATATTACGAAAGCCAATCACACCACCGGTGGCTTCCACAATCTGATAAATGCCTTCGGGTGCGTTACCACCACGCAGCACACCCTGAATGCCCATCAGATCAACCTGTCCGGTGCAGCCGGCGAGTTGGCACTCGGTCGCCGATGTTGGTTCAATCGGAAATGGGAACGGGTCGGTTACCGGACCGGCGCCCGCCAGCGGCCGATACTGAAAATCCACCGTGCCGTAGTTCACCGCGATGCCCAGCGTCGTGGTGGGCTGAATCGCTTTCTCCAGCGTACCGCGCATCTGCCAGCGCGGGTCCCCACCAAAGTCCCAGGTGGACGCCGACTTGCCGTCATTCACTGCGCCAAGGCCGGCCACCACCGCACCGCCGCTGAACCACCAGTTGCTCATGCCGCTGTTCGCGCGACGCGGGGCCTGCCCACCGCGGATCTGGGCCGAAAGCGGGGCGCTGGCCACGGTCAGCGCAGCGAGCAGTGCAAAAAATGAGGTTGATCGCATGCCAAGTTGTGAAGTGCCTTGCGGTTCGGTTACCCTAGGGGGAAAGCTAACCCGTCTCTGATACCCGTGACTCCCCTTTTGTGACACACGCACCGCTCGACCCACGAATGACGGAGCGCCGCAATCCGCGGTCCACGAACATCGATCTCGCAACGCCCGAAGAGATTGTGGAGATCATCAGCGCCGAAGATCGCACGGTGGCTGAGGTCGTAGCAAATCAAGCGCGTCCCATTGCGCAGCTCATTGAATATGTGGAGCGCGCGTTTCGTGGCGACGGACGATTGCTCTACGTAGGCGCCGGCACGTCAGGCCGCCTCGGTGTGCTCGACGCGAGTGAATGTCCGCCCACCTTTGGTGCCGATCCAAAGCGCGTGGTTGGCATTATTGCCGGTGGTGATCACGCCCTGCGCAATGCGGTGGAGGGCGCCGAAGATTCAGCACCAGATGGCGCGGCTGCAATTGATGCACACACCGTTACCAAAGACGATGTGGTGGTGGGTATCGCCGCATCCGGCACCACGCCGTTTGTGCACGGCGCGTTGCAGCGTGCGCACGCGATTGGCGCGATTACCGGACTCGTGGCGTGCTCTGAGCCACCCATCGAATCGCGCGACTACGTGCACGTACCAGTGATTGCCGTGACTGGCCCCGAGGTGGTGACCGGCTCCACGCGCCTCAAAGCGGGCACCGCCACCAAGTTGATCCTCAACATGATCACCACGGGCGCGTTCATCCGCATTGGCAAAACGTACGGCAATCTCATGGTGGATTTGCGCGCCACCAACAACAAGCTTGTGGACCGCAGCGAACGCATTGTCATGGACGTGTGCGGTGTTTCGCGCGACGAAGCGCGCGCGTTGCTCGTCGCCGCAGAGGGACGCGTCAAGCACGCCATTGTGATGCAGGCACTCGGCACCGATCGTGACGCAGCGATTGCACGCCTTGAGCAGGAAGGCGGTGTAATCCGGCGGGTGCTCAAGTGAGGCACGCTGATGTCATCATCGGGTTGATGTCGGGCACATCACTCGACGGTATCACCGCCGCTGCGGCCACCTTTCGTGATGTGGGTGCTCGTGTGGAGCCTACGCTGCTCGCGCAGGCGCACCGTCCGTTTGCGCCCGAAGAACGCGCGCGATTGCTCAACGCCATGCAGAGTGGCTCGGCGCGTGACTACTGCATGCTGTCTGTCGACCTCGCGCACTGGCTGGCCGATGCCGCTGAGCTCGCGATTACGGCCAGTGGGGTGCCACGCAGTCGGGTGCGCGCTGTGGTCTCACACGGACAAACGCTCTGGCACGAGCCCGGACACAGTACGTGGCAGCTGGGACAGCCGGCCGTGATTGCCGAACGTCTCGCACTGGATGTGATCAGTGATGTGCGTGCCCGCGATGTGGCGGCGGGAGGGCAGGGCGCGCCGCTGGTGAGTGCCGCTGACGTGATGTGCTTTTCGCACGATACCGAATGGCGCGTGCTGCAGAACATTGGTGGCATTGGCAATCTCACGCTCGTGCCGCCAGCCGGCTCGCCGCACGCCCCGATTGCCTTTGATACGGGCCCGGGTGTGGTCATCATGGACGGCGTGGTCCGCGCGCTGGTGCCCGGGCTCGTGTATGACGTAGACGGCATTCTGGCCTCACAAGGGGAACCACTCATGGAAGTGGTGCGTGCGTGTCTCGCGCATCCCTACTTCGAGGCCGCTCCACCCAAAACCACCGGCCGCGAGCTGTTCACACCCGATTATATTTCACAGTTCATCGATTCGTGCCGCGCAGCGTCGCCGGCCGTGTCTGTGGCAGATATTGTTGCCACCGCCGTGTTGTTCACGGCTGAGTCCATCGCCGACCAAATCGCACGCTTCGTGAACGTTCCGATCTCTCAGCTCGTGGTCGCCGGTGGCGGCGCCGACAATCCGTCGCTTATGAAAGCGCTCGCCAATGTGTTGCCCGTCCGACTTGGCAGCGGTGCACCGCAGCTGCACACGTTCAGCGACCTGTTCTTCAGCGGCGACGCAAAAGAAGCCGTCGCGTTTGCGCTCATTGGCTGGCTGCATTTGCAACAGCGTGCGGGCAACGTGCCCAGCGCCACTGGTGCCATTGCACCACGCGTGCTTGGTTCGTTCACGCCGGCCCACGCCACGCAGTGAGCACCGTGAGCACCATGCGTGAACTCGCACAGTTGGTGATCCCCGCACTCACGTGGCGTTCGCCCGGCGGGTTCGATCACGAGAAGGATCGCATCACCGAATATCTCGCCATGGGAGTGGGCGGTTTCCTACTCATCGGTGGCGATCAGGAAAATGTGCGTGCGCTTGCCAAGCGATTGCAGCGTGAAAGCAAACACCCGTTGCTTATTGCCGCAGATCTCGAACGCGGCGCCGGCCAGCAGTTTGTTGGTGCCACTGGACTGCCGCCGCTGGCTGCCATTGCCGCACTCGACGATATCGAAGCGCTCAAACGGGCCGCGCGTTTAACGGCGCGTGAAGCGCGCACCATGGGAGTGAACTGGAATCTCTCGCCCGTGTGTGATGTGGATTGGGAGCCGGAGAATCCGGTGCTCGGCACACGCTCATTCGGTGCGGATTTCATGCGGGTTGGCAAACTGGCCGCCGCCTGGATTGAAGCCTGTCAGAGTGAAGGGGTGCTCGCTTGTGCCAAACATTTTCCGGGGCACGGCCGCACGCTTGACGATTCGCATCTCACGCTGCCCGTCGTTGACGCGCCGCTCGATGTACTAAAAGAGCAGGACCTGGCGCCGTTTCGCGCGGCGATCACCGCCGGTGTCGCATCAATCATGACGGCGCATGTGGCGTACCCCACGCTTGATCCGAGTGGGCTGCCGGCTACGCTGTCGCGAGAAATCCTGCAGTGGTTGCTGCGTCAGCAACTCAAGTTCGACAATCTGGTGGTCGCTGACGCGTTGATCATGCGCGGTGTACTTGAAGGACGCGACGAAACAGAAGCTGCGGTCATGGCGGTGCAGGCGGGCTGTGATGTGTTGTTGCAGCCGGATGATCTTGTGGCCGTGGTCGACGCACTCGAGCGCGCACGCGCCGAGGGTCGACTGGATCCGGAAGTGGCGCGCCGTGCACTGCGCCGCCGGCTCAAGTGGGCCCAGTGGGCCTCACCGCCCAATGACTGGCGCCGCCCGTCTGGCGCCGATACCGCGTGGGGCGCGTTGCTGGCCGATCGCTGCGTACGCATTGAGCGTGGACCGCTGCCGGCGCTCGCATCCGTCACCGAAGTGGCAATCATTGACGATGACGTACACGTGCCGGGCGCGCACGCGTCGCGCAACGCGCTGCTGGATGCATTGCGCACCGCCGGTGTTGATGCGCGGCGCGCCGATGCACCAAGTGCCATCAGTGGCGGACCGTTTGTCATCGCCGTGTTCGGCGATCGTCTGCCGTCCAAGGGGCGCAGTGGATTGTCCGCCGATACGGCCACGCGCGTCACGCAGCTGGTGGCCGCGGCTCAGGGTGCGGAGCGTGATGTGATTCTCTGCGCGCTTGGTGATCCGCGCTTGGTGCAGGCGCTGGGCTGCGAGGTGCCCACCGTTCACGCGTGGAGCGGCGACACGGTCATGCAGCATGCCGCGGCGCGTGCGATGGCTAAACAGAAATAGCGCGCGGCGCTACG
Source organism: Gemmatimonadaceae bacterium (assembly GCA_022843265.1). GTDB lineage: Bacteria > Gemmatimonadota > Gemmatimonadetes > Gemmatimonadales > Gemmatimonadaceae > JAABRT01. Next base: position 10,556 of record JALHNZ010000026.1, on the reverse strand, counting down.
GTCTATCGCCCGCGCAGCAGCTGCCACACAAGCCACGCGGCCGCCGCCAGGCCGAGTAGAATGAGCAGAATCATGATCGGCCGCGCGCGCGCTTTGCGTGCGTCGGAATCACGGCTGCTACCCGCACCACCACCGCCACCACCACCACCCGCGCCCTGCAGCGGCGCGGACATGGCCACCATCGCATTCAGTGGCTGCGAGGATTCCGTTTTGTACGGTGACGGACGTGGTCCATTCACCTGCTGCGCTTCTTCTTCGCCCAGCGTGCCACGCAGCGGATAGACCAGATGTCCCACCTCATCGGTCTCGCGAGCCTCGTGCAGTCCCTGTCCGTCAAACAACGCCGTGACCACCGTGATGTTGTCGGGACCCCCGAGCTCATTGGCACGCGCAATCAATCGATGACAGAGCACCGCCGGGTCGGACTCTTCGCGTGCGGCGTCTTCAATGTCGTTGGCGCGCACAACGCCTGAGAGTCCATCGCTGCACACAATCAACATGTCGCCTAAACGCAGCTGTTGATGTGTGAGATCAATCTTGACCGTAGGCTCCGGGCCGAGCGCCTGCAGGATAATATTGCGTCGCTCGCTTGCTTCGGCTTGTTCCACGGAGATTTCGCCGGCGTCAACCAGTCGTTGCATGAGCGACTGGTCGCGCGTGAGCAGAATCAGTTTGTCATCGCGAAACAAATAGGCCCGACTGTCACCAACCTGCGCGATATACACCGTGTCGCCAAACAGTCCGGCGATTGTGGCGGTAGTGCCCATCCCGCGATGCTGCGGGTTCTCACGCGCGAAGCTGTGAATGCGCGAGTTGGCCAGTTCAGCGGCGTCTCGCAGCGCGGTCGCGAACATCTCCGCCGACGGCTGCGTATTACGTCTCCATCCACGCGCCAGCTCTTCGTAGACAACCTCAGCGGCCATGGCGCTGGCCAGTTCGCCCGCCGCGGCGCCACCCATGCCGTCCGCCACGGCAAAGAGCAGACCGTGCGTGCCGAGTGACCGGACCTCCGTGCCGTGCTCAAATGACAGCACATGCTCGGCCTCAATGTCGGCAACGAGAAACGTGTCTTCGTTGTGTTCACGCGTGTGCCCCACGTCAGTCGCCCCGTAGAGGCGAACAACGACGCGCGGATCGGCGTCTGGGGGTACAGGAGTTGGATGCAGGGCGAAGGAGGTCACATGGGGAGGGATAGCCGGATCAGAGCGACGTGCATGCAAATCTCCCTACGGCGGAATTCTGCCCCAGGTTCCGATCCGGCCGAACCGAAGGGGGTATAATGGGCGTCAGCACCGAGGCGGTCAACGCATGAGGTGCGTTCTTGAGCATTTGAGGGACCAACGGTGTGTCACAGGGCAGAATGTAGGCACAATTACGGACCCGTTGAGGCGGTGCGCTCGACATAGAGCCCAACGGTGTTGAGCTTTGTGTATGCCTCAATTCCATGCGTTGGCCCGGACCGCGTTCTCACTCGCTGCATTGCTTGTGCTCGCTTCGTGCGGTGCAGGCCGCACCACTGGCAGGGTCGCGACCGGCGCCTCGTCGAACGCGTCGCCCGACGCGGTGAGCAACATTGACGGGCGACGCGGACCCGTGCTGATGCCCGTCGTGCCCGCGGTGCGCGGCGCGATCGCGGTGCGCGTGCAACACCCCGCGAACGGCGCCCTGCTGAATGTCGACTCGACATTTATTTTCGGCACGGTGGGTACAGGAGACGCCACACTGCGAATTGGTGACCGCGTGATCCCGGTGGCCGAGAATGGCGCGTTTCTCGCCTTCGTGGCCATACCACGACCGCCGCAAGCGACTGATTCGATTTCATTTCTGGTGCTTGATGTGTCGCGAACTGATGCAACGGGCGCCATCACCGATACGGCTCGGCGTGTGATTCGGGTGCGACGCTCCGTAGTGAAACCGCTGCCTCTCAACGGACCGCTTGTGGTAGACAGTGCGAGTGTGCAACCGCGCGGTGCGATGCGTGTGCGCGCCGATGAACTGATGCGGGTGAGTGTGCGAGCGCCAGCCAATGCCGTCGCGTGGGTGCGCACCGGAGACGCGCGTACCGTGCCTCTGGTGCGAACGTCCGATGTGAACTTCACTACGGCGCAAGCGGCCTCGGCTCGTGCCACGGCGCCGGTCAATACGGATAACGGCATGCTGTTCACGGGCGAAGTGCGCGCTGATCAGCTCACCAGCGCGGCGCGACTGATGGTGGCTCGAGATGCCGATACGCTGCGCTTTCCGCTTGGTAATCCGGTTGTGCAGCTACCCACGTCAGCGCGTGTGTACGGCGTGTTGCGCTCGCGTACGACTGGACTGGTCGCGCAGAGTGATACCGATCAGGTGGTGTCGGCCCGACCGATTCCCGATGGCTTTTCCAAATGGGCGCTCTTGCCCGGAACGCAGCTCGAAATCACCGGGGTGCAGGGTGCACAAACGCGTGTGCGGTTTGACAGTCAGTTGGAAACGTGGGTGCCCACGGATGACATCGTGGCGCTCGCCGAAGGCACCCCGGGTGCACGACGCATTGCGGGTGGTATGCGAGTGCTGCCAACACGCGACTATGTAGACGTGATCATTCCCACGGGCATGCGTCCGGCGTTTCTTGTGGAGCCGGATGAAAAAAAGCTGGTACTCACGCTGTACGACACACGGCTGAGTCCTGAAATCTCGCCCATGATTGGCAATGATCCCCTCGTACAACAGCTCGCGTGGGAGCCGGTGGCCACCGATCGCACGCGACTCGAAGTGCGTTTGTCGCAGCCGGTCTTTGGCTGGCTTGCGCTGTGGGATGACAACCGCCGTGCACTCGTGTTGCGCGTGCGTCGTGTGCCGCCGATTAACGCGTCCCGCCCGCTGGCCGGTTTGGTGTTGGCCGTAGACGCGGGACATCCGCCGGGTGGTGCAACGGGGCCCACTGGTCTGACCGAGGCCGATGCCGTGCTGCCGGTGGCGCAGAAACTCGCGACCATGCTGCGAGCGCGCGGAGCAACCGTGGTGATGACGCGCGATACCCGCGAAACGGTTGCACTCACGGACCGTCCGGTGATCACACGACGGGCCGGTGCGCACGCGTTTTTGTCAGTGCATCTCAATGCGTTTGGTGACGGTACCAATCCGTTTACCAATCACGGTACCAGCACGCTGTTCTTTCATCAGACGTCAGAGCCTCTCGCGCGTTTTGTGCAGACCGAGCTCATGCGGCATATCGGGCAGCGCGATCTCGGCATTCATTATCAGAGCCTCGCGATTGCGCGCCCCACCTGGTATCCATCGATTCTGGCCGAAGGGTTGTTTCTGATGTTTCCCGATCAGGAATCTGCCATGCGCCGCGAGGACTGGCAGGAACGCTATGCGCGTGCGATTGCTGATGGTGCCGAGAAGTACTTTGAGGCGCTGGGCCGTCGTGTGTACGGCGATCGGGATCAACAGTAGCATATGCCACGCATGCTGAGCAACCTGGTGCGATGGGTGGTGTGTGTGATCGCGATGACCGTGCTCTCCGTAACCAGTGCGCAGGCACAGGTGGATCCGCGCGGCGCGCACCGCACCATTCGCACGGAACACTTTCGTGTGCACTTTCCTGAGTCGCACGAAGCGCTCGCTCGTCGCGCGGCGTCGCTTGCGGAAACGGCCTGGAATCAGCTGGCTGAAGAGCTTGTTACGCCAGATGTTCCGATTGAGATGCTGGTGGTGGACAATCTCGACATTACCAACGGATTCGCCACACCGTTTCCGAGCAATCGCATTACGATTTATGCGCTGCCGCCCGTGATGGTGCCGGAGCTCCGGCACTACGACGACTGGTTGCAGCTGGTCGTGACGCACGAACTGGTGCACATCTTTCATCTGGATCGGGCCCGCGGATGGTGGGCGGCTGGTCGCAAGATCCTTGGGCGCAATCCGATCTTTCTCCCCAACGCATACCTGCCGAGCTGGGTGATTGAAGGGTTGGCCGTGCACTACGAAACCAAGCTCACGGGCAGTGGGCGTTTGGCGAGCACGGAGTTTCCCATGATTGCGCGCGCGGCGGCGCTCAGCGGCAAGGTGCCAGTGCCGTCCATGTGGAGTCTGAGCACGTCACGCTTTCCGCTCGGGCAGCACGCGTATGGCTACGGCAGCATGCTCATGCAGCAGCTCATTGCGAACAGCCCGCCTGGTGGCACGCGCCGGTTTGTGGAATCGGTGGCCGGCCATCCCATTCCGTGGCGCGTGAATCGCGCGGTGAAAGACGCGTTTGGCACCAGCATCAACCGTGCGTTCACTACGTTCTCCGATTCGCTGGGTGTTGTTGCTACAGGCACGCGTGAATGGGCCGCCCGTGATACCGTGCGCAGACTCAGCGCGTTTGGCATGACATGGTTCGCGGCGCAACCGCAGTGGGAGAGTGATAGCACCGTGCTGCTGGCGGTGAACAACGGTGAAGACGTGGGCGGTGTGTACCGCGCGCACGTCACGGCCACCTCGATTGATCTCACGCGTGTATCGCGTCGCAACTCCATGGATGCGACCTCGCCGCGTGGTGATGGCAGTAACGTGTTTGCGCAGCTGGAATACGACGATCCGTTTGTCATTCGCAGCCGGTTGTGGCACACGGATCAGAGCGGCAGGGAAACTGAAATTGCCGGCACGTCGCGCGTGGTCTTGCCGCACGCGCGCACATCAGATGGCGCGATTGTCGCCGTGCGACTTGAGCCCGGCACCACGTCATTGGTACGCGTTGCCCGTGATGGCGCCGTGCGGCCGCTCACGCTTGGTTCGCTCGACACGGCGTACGCCGAACCGCGCTGGAGCCCTGATGGCGCGCGCCTTGTGGCCGTGCGGCTCATTCGCGGCGCTGAGCAGCAAGTGGTGGTGCTCGACACGCTCGGCCGGGATGTGGTGGTTGTGAGCAGTGATCGCGCGATCAACACCGTGCCCACTTTCACGCCCGACGGGCAGCACGTGATCTGGACGAGTGATCAGCTCGGCAGTCAGCAGCTCATGCGGGCAACCGTTGCTGAATGCTCTGTTCGCTGCGAACCGCGCGTCCTCACGCTTTCCACCACTGGGATTGGCTCGCCGTCGGTCTCCCCAGACGGCACACGCATCGCGGCCATTGAATACACGTTGCAGGGGCAGCGACTCGTGATTGTGCCCATGCACAGTGGGTACCCGTTGAGCGGCGTGAACGCGGTGCCGCGTTTGCCATCGGTGGCGCCGTATGCCTCGACCATGCGCATTGTGCGTGTGCACGCGGATAGCGGGTCATCAACAGTTGCCAGCACGCCGTATCGCGCCTTCAGACAGCTGTTGCCGCGCTGGTGGATGCCACTCATTGGCGAAGGCAGTGCGGGCGGCACTACGTACGGTTTGTCCAGCAGCGGACTCGATATTCTCGGGCGTCACGCGTGGGCGGCACAAAGCACGTACGATCCAGCACGACGCGAAATAGAAGGCGGCGCCGTGTACCGCTATCGCGCACTACCGCGCACGTACGGGTGGCAACCGCTCCTCGATATTTCCGGCGTGCAGAACTGGGATCGATTTCCCGTGATCGATACGGGTCGAGTTCTGCTCGGCGAGTTGCAACGTGTCACGCGCACGTACAGCACGGGTGTCACGTTCTCACGTCCCCGTATTCGCACCAGCAGTTCGCTCACTGTTGGTGCACAATTGGAAACGCGCGATTATCTCACCGATCCGCCGGCGCTCGTGAAGCGACTGGATCCGGTGTATGAACGTGGCCGTTCGCAGCCCGGTGTGTTTGCCGCGTTCAGTTTTGGCAATACAATGCGCGCCGGTCGCGCGATTTCACTGGAAGACGGCTTCAACTTCAGCACGTCGCTGCAGCACCGCTGGAGGAGTGGCATTCTTGAGCAGCGATCGGTGCGCGCGGTCAGTACGCTTCGTGGCTACAAGGCGCTTGACTTTGGCGGATTCTCACGTCACGCCGTGGCCGCGCGTGTGAGCGCTGGCGCGGTGGATCAGCACGCGTGGAGCGAGCTCTCGATTGGCGGCGTAAGTGGCGCGAGCGCCGAGTTGATTCCTGGTGTGCTGGTTGGTGATCCGTCGCGCCAGTTTCCCGTGCGCGGCTTTGAACCCGGTGTGCAGTTTGGTTCGCGCGCGATCACCGGGAGCGCGGAGTATCGGGCGCCGCTGGCTCTGGTTGCGCGCGGCATTGGGCTGGTCCCGCTCTTTCTGGATCGCACATCGCTCAGCGTTTTCACTGATGCTGGTCGCGCATGGTGCAGCGGTGATGTGCGCGCGTCTGTCTCGGCGCCAGCGCTCTGTTTGCCGTCACGCGTGCGTGATGGGTGGTTGGCCTCTGTTGGCGCCGAGTTGAATATGGATATTGGTGTGCAGTGGGATGTGCCCTATCGACTGCGACTGGGGCTGGCGCAGCCGGTGGCGCGGCCGTTCGGTTTGTCGGGCAAAGGCACCGTGTACGTCACCCTTGGTTCATCGTTCTAATCTGGAGTGTGTGACATGTCTCCCCATCACGAGCCGTTCATTGATGCCACCGCGTACATCCACAGCGCGGCCGTGGTGCACGGTGACGTGCAGATGGCGGCCGAGGTGAGTGTGTGGCCCACGGCCGTGATTCGCGGCGATGTGGCGCGCATTACCATTGGCGCGCGCAGCAATGTGCAGGACGGCGCGGTAATTCACGCGGACGCCGGCGAGCCCACCACCATTGGCGAAGATTGTGTGATCGGACACCGGGCGATTGTGCACGGCTCCACGCTCGAGGACGGTGTGCTCGTGGGCATGGGCGCAATTTTGCTGAACGGTGTGCACGTGGAGCGTGGCTGCATTATTGGCGCCGGCGCGGTGGTCACCAGAGGCATGCGGGTGCCGGCGGGTTCACTGGTCCTTGGTGTGCCGGCTCGCGTGGTGGACACGATCAGCGCCGAGCGGCAGCAGGAGATCATCGAAAACGCGCATCGTTATGTGAAGCTGGCGGCCGCGTATCGCGATGGCACTGTTCCGCGGCGAACGTAGGTATTCGGCTGCTGACACGTTCCCGGGCGAACGTACATCGCGCTCTGTCGAGAAGCGGCCGGGAACGTCATTTTATCGTCATCCGCCGTTGGGGCACGCGATCCCGAGCAAATGATCTATTGCGCTCGCTCCTTTTCTGGCTCAAAACGTGCTCTTCGTGTTTCGAGGCAAGCGCGTGGTCAGGGTGCCTCACCACTGTGGCGTCACCGCTAGGGCGTGCACTCGGCAGGTGTGGTGTGCGCTCCGCATCGGCGGGCGGGACGAGCGGCGTAAGCTATTGGTGCCCAACGGTTTCCGAGATTGAGATCGGACCGTGTAGCCGACGGGATTCGCGGCCCTGTGTCACAAAGCGTGGCGAGCTCGGCTTTATGTGGGCACGTGGTGGACAACTTGCCCGTTCACACAAAACCGTGATGTCATTTTCACAAAGCATTTCATTGCAAGCAGTTACAGAAGTACTTGCGCGGGCTCACGAATAGGGGCACCATACGCCCCCGCAGCACACCCCCGCCATAACGCGAACGGCTTCGATGCGCCATCTTTCATAGCTGCGCTGCTCTGCCGTTACCGCCGTCAAAAACGCTCCATTTTCGTCGTCCTTTTTTGTAGTCCTTCGTCATATCCAGTAAAGGAGTTCGAGTCATGCCCTTTTCGTCAACGCCCCCGGACGGTCCGGTGACGCTCTCCAACAACGCACGCACGGTCCTTGAAAAGCGCTACCTGGTAAAGGACGCCGCGGGTAAACCGGTAGAGACTCCCGAACAGATGTTCTGGCGCGTTGCCACCGTCGTTGCCGAAGCGGATCGTCGTTTTGGTGCGAGCGATGGGGCGGTGCAGGCCGTGGCCGAGGAATTCTATTTCCTCATGACGCAGCGTCGGTTTGAGCCCAACTCGCCCACGCTCATGAATGCTGGACGTCCGTTGGGGCAGCTCTCCGCGTGTTTTGTATTGCCCGTGGAAGACGCGCTCAGCAATGGCGAGAGCGGCATCTATGATACGCTGCGCAGCATGGCGCTCATTCATCAGAGCGGCGGCGGTACGGGCTTCTCGTTCTCGCGTTTGCGTTCACGTGGTGCGATGGTGCGCAGCACCACGGGTGTTGCGAGTGGCCCCGTGTCGTTCATGCAGTTGTACGATGCCAGCACAGACGCCGTAAAGCAGGGCGGCACGCGTCGTGGTGCGAACATGGGCATTCTTCGCGTGGATCATCCTGATGTATTCGAGTTCATCTCGAGCAAGGAAGATCTAACCAAGATTACCAACTTCAATATTTCCGTTGGTATCACGAACACGTTCATGGACGCGCTCAAGGTAGACGGTGAGTACAACCTCATCGATCCGAGCAACGGCCAGGTTACGGGCACGCTGCGCGCTCGCGAAGTGTGGGACAAGATGATCCTCGGTGCGTGGCGCACTGGTGAGCCCGGCGTGTTTTTCATTGACGAAGCGAATCGCTACAACCCGGTGCCGCACCTGGGCGCGTACGAAGCCACCAATCCGTGCGGTGAGCAGCCGTTGCTGCCGTACGACGTGTGCAACCTTGGCTCCATCAATGTTGGCTGGTATGTAGAGAACGGCGTGATGAACTGGGACGCGCTCAAGCGCGACATTCATCTCAGCACGCACTTCCTCGACAACATCATCGACGTCAACAAGTATCCGCTTCCCGAAATCACGTCGCTCGCGCAGCGCATTCGCCGCATCGGTCTGGGCGTGATGGGCTTTGCCGACATGCTCGTGCGCATGGGCATTCCGTACGACAGCGTGGAAGGTGTAGAGATGGGCCGTCGCGTCATGGAGTTCCTTGACGTTGAAGGCAAGAAGGAAAGCGAGCGGTTGGCCAAGGAGCGTGGTGCGTTCCCCGAGTGGGCGCGTTCCATCTGGGGTCCCGACGAAACGTGCGCGCGTGATGAAAACGGTCAGCGCATTCGTCCCATGCAGTTGCTGCGCAATTGCAACGTGACCACCGTTGCGCCCACTGGCACGATTTCCATCATTGCTGGTTGCTCAAGCGGTCTCGAGCCGTTGTTCGCCGTGGCGTTCATGCGCAATCAGGCCGGCGTGATGATGCCCGATGTGAACGAAGACTTTGTGCGCATTGCCAAGGACGGCGGCTGGTACAGCGACGAGCTCATGGAAAAGATTGCCAAGACTGGCACCGTGAAGCACGACGAAGTGCCCGCCAGTGTGCAGCGCATCTTCAACACCGCGAACAACATTTCGCCCGAGTACCACATTCGCATGCAGGCTGCGTTCCAGCAGCACTGCGACTCGGCGATTTCGAAGACCACGAACTTCTCGTACACGGCCACGCAGGAGAACGTGCGTGACATTTACGAGCTCGCGTTTGAGCTCAAGTGCAAGGGTGTCACGGTGTATCGCGACGGTTCGCGCGACGGTCAGGTGTTGAGCACTGGTGCCACGGCAGACGCGGCGGCCAAGCGTGAAGAAGTGAAGTCGGCTGGCTCTGCTGCCGACGCTGCGAAGGCTGCTGACGGGAAAGCCGACAAGGGCGAGCTTGTGGCGCTCAAGCGGGAAATGGGCGAACTGCAGGGCACGATTGCCGAGTTGCAGAACGAACTCGATCGTTCGCGTAAGCTGCTGCATAGTGCGGAAGCCGAGAATGCCGCGCGTCGGGCGAAGCGTTCGCGTCCGGATGTGTTGCGTGGAACGACGATCCGCAAAGAGACGCCGCTTGGTACGATGTTCGTGAACATCACGGAAGACGAAAAGGGTCAGCCGTTTGAAGTGTTCATCAATCTCGGCAAGGCTGGTGGTGCCGCGATGAGTGATGCGGAAGCGATTGGGCGCCTGGTGTCGCTGGCGCTGCGGTCGGGCATTCCGCTTATGGAGATTCACCGTCAGTTGCGCGGGATTGCGAGCGATCGTGCGGTTGGACTTGGGCCGAACAAGGTGCTGAGTGTGCCTGACGCGATTGGCTTGGCGCTTGAAACGTGGTACCGCGAGAAGCAGGGTGTGCAGCAGGATTTGCTGACCAGCGCCGCTGCTGCGCCTGTGGTGACGTTGATGCCGCCGTCACCGGTGCCGGTGGCGCCGACGCCGCGTCCGAGTGTTGACGCGGGCACGCAGGCGATGGGGTTTGAGAGCTACAACGCGGGTGACACGTTCATGGGGACGTGTCCGGATTGTGGGTCGCAGCTGGAGTTTGCTGAGGGGTGCGTGAAGTGTCATGTGTGTGGGTTTAGTGAGTGTGGGTGATTCAAGCAGCCCTAGCGGCGAGTCATAACTGACGCTTTTGGGGTGTCATAACTGACGCTTCTAGCGATTCATAACCGACGTCGCGATGTAAGTCGTTACGGATAAACTGGTTAGCCAGGGAATTATTGCAGCGCGCCGATCCCTCACTGACGACATTCGCACCCTGGGAACCGTGACCGTCGCAGGCGCGCCGCCTGTGACGGTCACACTCACGACGGTAGCGGCCGAGGGAATGCGGTGAGTGTCAAGATAGTTGTCGTATGAAGTTCTATCCGGTGACCACCAGCGCGGTCGGAGATCGAGCGTCGTTCAAATACACCGTCGTCGGACGCGACCAGTTGCGCGTGGGGCCG
>JALHNZ010000025.1 GCA_022843265.1 Gemmatimonadaceae bacterium | reverse complement strand
GCGGCAGTCCCGCCATGAACATCCAATGCGCACGCGCTCCGGCACCATGCGCTGCGACCCAGCGATCGGCGACACGCAAACGCGCGTCGACTGACGCCAGCCCGGCAAAGCTCGGCAAGGGTGTAAATCCAACGAGCTGGACAGGTGAGGTGCTGTCGGTGGCCCACGCGTGCATCACACTGTCCGCCGCATCAAATCGGGTGGCGACCCACATCACACTCGTTTGCGGGCGCGCGCGCTGTACAGTGCGCGCGGCCTCTCGAAGATGCTGCTGCCACCACAGCGTGGACACTGTTGGCGTAAACAACACACCGGGCAACGCCGGCGGGAGCGCGGGGATCACGATGTTCGGACGCAGCGCCTCCGTGACGCGTTGCAATGCATCAAGACGCAGGCGACTCGCGAGCTGGGGCGCGTTGCGCACGCCGATCGCATCTTCGCGCGTAAACGACAGCGCCACGATCAGGCGCACGCTGTCACTGCGGTACGGCGCCAGTACGCGCACGAGTGAGTCGAGGCCTGACGATCGTACCGCCGATGCGTTCAGCGAGACCAGCAGTGCATCGGGATTGAGTCGGTCATAGAGCCTTGCACCTGTACGCACCGCGCGTGCGTCTGGCAGGCCCGCAATGTCGGGGAGGAGTCGCAAGCCAAGTGCAAAGCTGCGTGCGTCACGCGGGGCGAGCGTGCGCGCAGAGGCATCGTAGCTGCGCACCGCACCAATGCCGCGCGGCCACTCCATGACCAGCAATGTGAGCGTTGCCGCCGCGTATAGCACAAGCACCGCGCGCACAAACGCACTGGATCTCCAGCGAGCGGGATACGCCGGCGCAATCAACGGAATCAACACCGACAGTGGTGATCCCAAAGCGGCGCGTCCGCTCACCACGCCGAGCACGGCGTCACGCGCGGCAATGAGCCCTTGCAGTACATCTGGCGCGTATCCCGATCGCAACACCTGGTCATCGCCAATCGCGACCAGCGCGAGCAGCACGTTGTAGAACACGATGGGCACACCCACGGACAATGACACCAGTCGCCCCGCCGTGGCGGCGATTGCTTGTGCCACCATCAGCACGCAGGTCACCGGCCAGAGCCACGCCACGCCAGTGATGGTCCGCGCCCCGGTGTCGGTTGATGCGGCAATCGCAAGCACCGCAGCGGGCGCAATGAGCAATCCCGCCAGTGCCGTGAGGTTGCGGAACCACGAGGCGCCTTCACGTCGCGTCGCAATCCAGCCGGAGAGCGTGACATTCCACGCCAGGACGAGCGCAGCCACAACCAGTGGCAACAGACCAAGTCGCGCCAGCATCACGCGCCGCGCAACAGGCGTTCGGCGCGCACTTCGCCGGGCAGTAATCGACGGGACAACACATCAAACGCGCGCACCAGATCAAAGCGCAACGGCGCCAGCAGGTCGACGAGGATCACCGAGCGTTCCGGGTGCGTGTGCAGCGCGGCGTGACCACCCTCGAGCAGCAGCATGGCATCAACGCCGTGAGGCGCACGCGTGCGCACAAGCGGCGCACCGAGCGTATGCAGCCCGGCCGCCCCGGCGGCCGCAACCAGTACGCCACCGAGGCGCGACGCGTCCCCTAGCAACTCCTCGGGCACGTCGTGAAACTCCGCGACCAGGTGGGCGTGGGAAGACGACACAGACTCGCGTACCGAAGGGACCATGCGCGAGACGATAACCAGCGCGAGTCCCCGCTGGCACCCCGGTTGCCAGATCGGGTACGTTTAGGCTATGACCGACCGTTCCACGTATCTCAGCCTGCCGAATCTGGTGTCCGGATCTCGATTCGCGCTGGCGATCGGCTTTCTGGCCGTGGACGCGGTGCCGGCCCGGGTTGCGGTGCTGGTGGTCGCGACGTTCACCGATTTTTTCGACGGGTGGCTCGCACGGCGACAAAAGGTCACGTCGCGTTTTGGTGCGCTGCTTGACCCGGTCGCTGATCGGACGTTCGTGCTCGCGGTGGTGATCCAGTTTCTGGTTGACGGGTTGCTGTTGCCGTGGCACGCCGCCGCCCTGCTGTTCCGGGACGTGATGAGTCTGATCGGCTGGTTTGTCGCGCGCAATGTGAGTTGGCTGCGCGCGATACCGTTTCGGGCGCGCTGGCCCGGCAAGGTGGTGACCGCACTCCAGTTCACCGCGTTTCTGTCGGTGCTTCTCGCGCCAGGCTATGTCACGCCGCTCGTCCTGCTGTCACTCGTGATTAGCGTCGTGGCCACGACCGACTACACACTCATGCTCTGGCGCGAGCGCACCGCGCCCACCACAGAACAACGGGTCGGCGAATAAAACAAAAAGCCCCCGCTGCAAGCGAGGGCTTTCTGATGTGTCGATCCGTAAAGATCGGGGACAGCGTCAGGCGGTGACGGCTTCCTGAGTCTGCGCACGCGGCGGCTGCGCAAAGCGCTCACCGAGAGTCCGCAAATCCTTCACCTGCACAGCATTCAACTCCGGGTACCGCGACGTCATGTACTGCATTGTGTTGTCGAACCATTCTTTCTGATCGTCGGGATGTGACCCGATAACACCACACTGCATGATGTGCTGAAACATCTCGTCGCGGGCCTCTTCGTAGGGCGAAGGCTGCGCGACGTCACGACGCGGACGTTGCTTGAGCTTGGTCATTTCTCGGGAAAATACGTAACAAACGAACCGATCACTGGGATCGGCGCCGCCCGGTGGTCCGTGGGGGCACGTGGTGCTGCTCACGCGCTCCGGAACCAAGCGCACCGACATTGACCACAGGTTTCGCCCGCAGCAACGACGATGAGACACGACACCGTGCAGCTATGAAAAGCTAGCCGAAGAGCACTGCAGAAACCAGTGTCCTTCCCTCTATAAACGTCTACGCGGCGCGATTCGTTGCGGCATTCATCCATTCGAGCAGCGTACGAGCCAATGTGTCGGGCGCGTCTTCCGCAATCAGACGTCCCACGCCCACCATTGTTCGCAACTCAGCGCCTCGAAGCGCTGCGCTCAGTGCCGTTGAGACAGCCGCCGGCACCGTGCGATCCCCGTCAGTGCGCAGCACCAGCGTGGGGGTGCGCACGTGGTCCAACGCGTCGAGCTCAACGCCGTCGCCTTCCAGCGTGCGGGCCAGCAACTGGAGCTGCTCCACGCCACCGGATCCAGCCCAGGGTGCGAGGTATCGCGCCATCGCCGAGGCGGGAAGGCCGGCGGGGTCGGCCACCGCATCGCTGAGCACGGCGCCAAGCAGGGCGGCCGCGCCCAGGCGGGCGCTCGAGGCGCCAATGGCCAGCCGAGCCGCGGCCCGCTGCATGGCGCGCACAGGCGCCGACGGCAGGTTGGTGATATCGGGCGGATTGAGGATCGCCAGCCGATGCACTCGCTCGGGGTGTCGAGAAGCCAACGCCAGCCCCACCAGTCCGCCCACGTCCTGCCCCACGATGGTTGCTTGGCGCACGCGCAGCGCGCTCAATGCCCGGACGAGCACGTCGGCCTGCGTGGCCAGATCGTACGTGGCATCCAGTGGGCGATCCGACTCGCCGTGCCCCAGCAGGTCGACGGCCAGGGCCACCATGCCCGCGTTGGCCAGGCGCGCCGACACGCCGCGCCACAGCGTGGCGTTGGTCCCAAATCCGTGCAACAGGACCACGGGACGATCGCCTCGTCCCATGCGTTCCACGTGCAAGGTGCCGCCGCCAATCGGAACGCGGAGATGTTCAACGTACATAGCGGATGATTGAAGGAAACCTGTCTCAGGATAGCGACGAGCCCCGTCGCGTGAATAACTTGCCAATACGACGCTCCGTCTGACTCAACGCCGTCAACGACGGCGGCACTCCCCCTCTCTCTCGCATCGCGATCACGAGGCCGTAACTCGGTGAGCAAGAAGACTGTCAAACCGCAAAAGTCGCCGGTGCCGTTCTACGCGCTCCTGGCTGTAGTCGCCGCCGTTGGTGCATACGTGCTGTACACCGTCACCCGCCCTACCGCTCCGGTCGCCATCGCGGTTGATCCCACGGCGCCAAAAGTCGAAGCTGCAGGGTACCTGTACGGCAACGCCGATGCTCCGGTCACGATTATTGAATACGCCGATTTTGAGTGCGGTGGATGTGCCCAGTTCAATGTGTTGGTGACGCCGGATATCAAATCACGCATCGTGGACGCGGGGCTGGCGAACTTTCGTTTTTACGACTTTCCGCTGAACATTCACCCGAACGCCATGGCGGCGCATCTCGCCGCCGCGTGCGCCGACGATCAGAGCAAGTTCTGGGTGATGCACGATCGGATCTTTGCGGGACAGATGGACTGGAACACGCAGGCGACGCGAAACCCTCGCAAGCAGCTTGAGGGGTACGCCAAGGAACTCGGTCTCGACATGGCCGCGTGGAATACCTGCTTCGACTCGCAGAAGCATGTTGCGCGCATCGAAGCCAATCGCAACGCCGGCATTCGCATGGGTGTGGGCTCCACCCCAACGGTGCAGGTGGGAGATCGCTTGTATCCGGGTGGTCTGAGCAGCGATCAGATCAAGGCCATCGTGGATTCCATGGTGGCCGCGATGCCCGCGGTTATGCTGACGCCGTCGGATACCCCCAAGCCGTAGTGCGGCCCGTTTTGTGAAGACGCCCCCGTCGATGCAGATCGGCGGGGGCGTTTTGCATCGGTCACGCCAGACGACGCCTGGCAGCCGCCGCATCGTCGAGGCGAAGCCGCGGCCTCACCGGAAGCTCGTCGGTCGTGGGGTGCGACTCAGCAACGGCAGCACTGCTCGCCCGCGTGGACATCAGCCCTTCGCCGAGCGCCACCATCGCGCGCGTGATGATCACGCCGGCCAACGGGTCGGGTACCGACATCTCCCGTACATACACCTCAAGCGCCCGCTCAAAGGGTACGTCCGGCGCGAGTGCATCCACAAACAGCAAGGCGTTTTCCACGTGTGCGCGCACGATCGCTTCATCCGCGCGCGCCTGCGCGAGGCGCAATCGCTGCTCCACGGCGGGAGACAGCTTGCGCGAAAAAATCGACTCCGGAAGCAAACGGCGGAAGAGATCCATGATATCAATTTAGACGCTATTCGACGCCGGATGTTTCGTCCCAAGTCTCGCTCTTGGTGACAACCGTCACGAATCCCTCACTGCGGCGTCGGATTTAGCTTTCCTGCGCCTCGTATTGCTCCTTCAGCCCCGCGACCACACCCGGATCTGCCAGCGTGGTGGTATCGCCCAGCGCCCGTCCCTCGGCGATGTCACGAAGCAACCGCCGCATGATCTTGCCCGAGCGCGTTTTGGGCAAATCGGCGCTAAAAAGTATGTCGTCCGGCCGTGCGAGTGCGCCGATCTTTTTTGCCACGTGCTCGCGCAGTTCATCACGCAGCGACGGGCTGGCATGAAAGCCCGTGCGCAACGACACGAACGCGGCAATAGCCTGACCCTTCATCTCGTGCGCCTTGCCAACGACCGCCGCTTCTGCAACCGCCGGATGATCCACGAGCGCGCTCTCCACTTCCATGGTGCCAATGCGGTGACCAGACACGTTGAGCACGTCGTCGACACGTCCGAGAATCCAGTAGTAACCGTGATCATCACGCTTGATGCCGTCGCCGGGAAAGTAGAGATCCGGGCGACCGGGCCACTTGCTGAAATAGGTCTCCACATAACGCGCGTCATCACCCCAGATGGTGCGCAACATGCTCGGCCACGGTTTGGTAATTGCCATCAGGCCGCCGCCCTTTTCCAGCTCATTGCCGTGCACATCAACCAGTGCGGCGTGAATGCCAGGAAATGGTGTGGTGGCGGATCCCGGTTTGGTGGACGTCACGCCCGGCAGCGGCGTGATCATGATGGTGCCCGTTTCTGTTTGCCACCACGTGTCGACAATCGGACAACGCTCGCCACCGATGTGTTCGTGATACCACATCCACGCTTCGGGATTGATCGGTTCACCAACAGAGCCGAGCAGTCGCAGCGTGGAGAGATCGTACGGTTTGACGAGTGACGCGCCCCACTTCATGAACGCTCGAATCGCCGTTGGTGCGGTATAAAAAATGGTGACGCCGTAGCGCTCAATGATCTGCCAGAACCGATCCTGCTCCGGCCAGTCGGGCGCGCCTTCGTACACCACGCACGTGGCCCCATTGGCGAGCGGACCGTACGTGAGATACGAGTGTCCGGTAATCCAGCCAATGTCGGCGGTGCACCAGAAGACGTCCTGCTCTTTCAAGTCGAATACGTATTTGGTGGTGCTTGCGACGCCGGTGAGATAACCACCGGTGGTGTGCACGATGCCTTTGGGTTTTCCGGTCGTGCCACTGGTGTACAGGATGAACAACAAGTCTTCTGCGTCCATCACTTCCGGTGCGCACATTTTGGGCACCTGACGCTTGAGGCGATGCCACCAGTGATCGCGGCCGTCTTTCATTTCCGCAAAGGTTTCGTCGCCCACACCAGTGCGCCGGCGCATGACCACGAGCACATGCTCAATCGTGGGGCACTCGGCCACTGCTTTATCCGCGTTGCGCTTGAGTGGCACCATCTGACCGCGCCGGTATCCGCCGTCGGCAGTGATGAGCACTTTCGCGCCAGCATCGTTGATGCGATCACGCAGCGCTTCCGGCGCAAACCCACCGAACACCACAGAGTGCACCGCGCCAATACGTGCGCAGGCGAGCATGGCGATCACAGCTTCGGGAATCATCGGCAGGTAGATCGCCACGCGATCGCCCTTTTTCACGCCAAGATGCTTAAGCATGTTGGCCGCGAGATTCACTTCGCGGTACAGGTCCCAGTAGGTGTACGTGCGACGATCGCCAGGTTCGCCTTCCCAGATCAGCGCCGCCTTGTTGCGGCGCGGACCGTGAATGTGCCGATCCACGCAGTTCACGCAGGCGTTCAGCTGACCACCCGTGAACCACTTGGCGTGGGGCGGCGTCCACTCGAGCACCTGATCCCACGGGCGCTGCCATTGCAACGAGGCCGCTTCTTCGGCCCAGAAGCCCTCAGGATCAGCGGCGGCACGCTCGTGCAGGGAGTCGTCGCGCACGAGCGCGTCCTTGGCGAAGCTGTCGGCCGGCGGGAACAGACGGTGTTCCTGCAGGAGAACGTCGATATCGCTGCTCATGGTCGGGATCGGGTGGTGGGAAACGGCATTCTGTCGAACCTGTGCAAAGGACGCGTCGCGGGCAACCGGTAAGGTGGCTAACCTTCAGGAATGTCCACGTTTCGAGATGCCCGTTATGTGCGCCGCCAGGCTCGCGGTGGCTGAATCGCCTGCTTTGGTGGCTGAGCGCGTCACCCGCAAATACGGCGGTCGCGTGGCGGTGAAGGACGTGTCGCTGACGCTTTCCGCAGGCGATTGTCTGGCGCTTTTTGGGCCCAATGGGGCGGGGAAGACCACGCTGCTTCGTATGCTGGGCGGATTGCTGAAGCCAAACGCTGGCACGGTACGCTTGCACGGAAACGAACTTCCGGGCGAAGCAGAGACGCGACGTTTGCTCGGGGTGATCTCGCATCGGTCCATGTTGTACGACGCGCTCACCGTGCGCGAGAACGTGATGTTCGCGGCCGAGTGTCAGGGACTGCGCGATGCGGCGTCGGCCACAACGCGTGCGCTTGACATGTTGCTGGTGCTCGATCGCGCCGACACACCGGTGCGCGCGTTGAGCCGTGGGTTGCAGCAACGCGTGTCGATCGCGCGTGCGCTGGTGCACGGGCCGCGGCTTGTCTTGCTGGACGAACCGTACACGGGGCTTGATGAAACGGGTGCCCGTGCGTTGACGGATGCGTTGCGGGCGCTGAAGGCCAGCGGCGCCACCGTGGTGCTGATCACGCACAATCTGAGTGAAGGGCTGGCACTCGCTACGCACGCGACGATCATGCGCGCAGGTACGTTTGCGCATGAAATGCCGCGCCCGGAGGCCTCGTACGACGTGGGAGAGTACGCGGCGTTGTATCGCGAGATCGTGGCGGGCGGCGAATGAGCCGTTCGATGTGCGTGCGCACGGCCGGTGCGGCGTGAGTGCCTCATTTCGCGAGCCGTCGTTTGTGGCCGACGCCGTACGCATTGCGCGAAAGGATCTGTTGATCGAGTTTCGCACGCGCAGCGGCTTCCTGTCGGCCACGGTGTTTGCGATGCTGTCAATTGCGATTTTCCGCTTTTCCTGGGACCCAACGGCGGTGACATCGATTGATCTCGCGCCTGGCATTGTGTGGGTGATCTTTACGTTCGCGGGATTGCTTGGTTTGAACCGGTCGTTCGGCGTGGAGCAGGCGGATCGCGCACTCGATGCACTGCTGGCGTCTCCTGTGTCCCGCGAGGCGGTGTTTGCGGGCAAGGCGCTGGGCAATCTGTGTTTTGTGCTGGCGGTGCAGGTGATCGCGTTGCCTACGCTGGCGCTCTTTTTCGGGTTGCCGGTGGCGCCGGAGTGGTGGGGCGTGGGCGCGATTGCGTTGTTGGCGGCCGTTGGGTTCGCCGCCGTGGGAACACTGTTCGCGGCTATCGCGTCGAATACTCGACTGGCCGAGATGCTGCTTCCCATGCTGGCGCTGCCGTTTTTCGTGCCAGTGTTGATTCCGGCGGCCCAGGCCACGTCAAAATTGTTGGCGGGCTTGCCGCTCACTGAGGTAATTGCGGAGTTGAAGATCCTCGCGGCCTTCGACATTGTGTTTGTGGCGGCGTGTACGCTTGCCTTCCCGTTTACGCTTGAGGAATAGGTCATGACCTCCGTATCTGCCGTGGAGTCGCGTTCCACCACGGCGCGACCGTTGCCCGCTGTGGACTGGCTGCTGGTGCTTGCCGTGCTAGCGGTGGGCGCGATGGCGGTGCGTGCGATTCTCTATACGCCGGCCGACGCAGCGCTGGGTGCCGTGCAACGCATTCTCTACATCCACGTGCCGTCAGCCATTCTCGGCATGTACGTAGCGTGCACGATCATGGCCGCATGTGGCGGACTCTTTCTCTGGTTGAAAGACGATCGCCTCGATCGTATTTCGGAGTCCGCGGCTGAGGTGGGCTTCGTGTTTCTCACCGTGGTGTTGGCGACTGGCGCGATTTGGGGTAAATCGTCGTGGGGCACGGCGTGGGCGTGGGAGCCGCGACTGACGTCGGCGTTGTTTCTGTGGTTTGTTCTGTTGTCGTATCTGGTGCTTCGCGATGCGATTGAAAACCGCGACACGCGCGCACGACTGTCAGCCGTGCTCGGAGTGCTCGCGCTGCTGCTGGTGCCGTTCATTCACATGACGGTGTACTTGTTTCGCGGCTTGCATCCGGATCCTGTGGTGTTGCAGCCAGGGAAGCCCAAAATGCCACCGGAAATGTTGATCACGTGGTTGTTCGCCGTGGGCGCGTTTGCGTTGTTGTTTTTCGCGCTGCTGCGTTTGCGGTATCGCTGGGCGACAGCGCGTGATGCGCGGTTGATGCTGGAGCAGGCATGAGCATGCAAGACGCGACGACGCAACCTCCTGCGGAGCGCACGGGTCCGCCGGATACGTCGTACTACATGAAGCTCGGCTACATCGTGGCTGGCGTCATTTTCGCCGCGTACATCCTGCTCATGCTGCGACGCATCGCGTCGGTCCGACGCGGCTCGTGAGCGCGCTGCGCGTCGCGGTTACGCGCGCCGCAGGTAAAGCCGAGTCGCTCTCGTCACGCTTGATTGCCGCGGGTGCCGAGGTGCACGAGATTCCACTTACCCGCATTGCTCGTCTTGATCCCGCGCCGCTGCAGGCTGCGCTTGCCGAGATCGGCAAAGTCAGGTGGATTCTGCTCACCAGCGTGAATGCGGTCGAAATCTTCGCCGATGCGGTACGTAAAACTGGTACCGGTGAGGCCATCGCCGATCGGTATGTTGCGGTTGTTGGCGATGTGACGGCACAGGCAGCGGAAGCACACGGTTGGCGCGCGGACATGGTACCCGCGCAGTTCACGGCGGAAGCCATGCTCGATGCCTTTGCCACGCGCGGCGATGTCGCGGGAACCACTGTGTTGTATCCATGTGCGGTGGCCGCGCGCGATGTGCTGCCCGATGGATTGCGCGCGCTTGGAGCGCATGTCGTCGTTGTGCCGTGTTACGAGAGTGTGCCCGATCGCGATGGGCAGCGCACCCTCGGGCAGATGCTCGCGAGTGGCATGCTTGACTTGATCACGGTTGCTGCGCCGAGCGCGGTTGACGCACTCGCTGATGCCGTGCCGCCGGAGCACGCGAGTCGTGTGCAGTTGGCGAGCATTGGGCCCGTCACATCAAAGGCGGCACGTCAGGCGGGCTTTCGTGTCGCGGTGGAGGCGAATCCGTACACCGCCGAGGGATTGGTGCGCGCGATTACGGAGTGGCGGGCGCGGACCGCGACATAGCGTGAAGATACATGGCCCGCGGCGCATGCCGCGCGAGGTCTGGGTGCTGGGCGTTGTCAGTCTTCTCACTGACATGTCGTCGGAGCTGGTACACAGTCTGCTGCCGTTGTACCTGGTGTCCACGCTGGGCGCATCGATGATGGTAGTAGGTGCGCTTGACGGCGCGGCCGAGTTTGTGGCGTTACTCGTTAAAACATTCTCTGGTCGACTCAGCGACATGACGGGCAAACGAAAGCCGCTCGTGTTGCTCGGGTACGGGCTGTCGGCCGTGACGAAGCCGTTCTTTCCACTGGCGGACTCGATTGGACTCGTGGTGGGCGCACGGCTGATTGACCGAACGGGTAAGGGGATCCGCGGCGCACCACGCGACGCGCTGATCAGCGATGTGACTGCACCCGAGCAGCGCGGTGCTGCGTTCGGACTGCGTCAGTCGCTGGACACGATTGGCGCGGTGCTGGGACCGTTGCTGGCGATTGCCGGCATGCTCTACTTTGCGTCTGATGTACGGACGGTGCTCTGGATTGCCGTGATCCCCGGTGCGATTGGCGTGCTGTTGCTTGCGTTGCTGGTGCGTGAACCGGAACGCGTGGCGCCAGGCGCTCCGTTGCCTGCCGACAACAACCGTACTGCGCGCATTCGCTCAATTTTTTCTGCGCTCGGCAATGCGTATTGGCGGCTGGTGTTGTTTGGCATGCTGCTCATGTTCGCGCGAGGCACCGAAGCGTTTCTGGTGTTACGCGCGTCAAACGTTGGTCTGGCCGACACGTGGACTCCTCTGACGCTGGCCATCATGAGCATGGCGTACGCGATGACGTCATGGCCTGCAGGTTATCTGTCAGATCGTATGCCGCGTGAGCGTTTGCTCGTATTAGGCATCGTGGTGCTCGTGGTTTCACACACGCTGCTGAGTGTTTCCACGAATGTGATGTGGATACTTGCGGGAACGGCGCTTTGGGGCGTGCACATGGGTCTCACGCAGGGAATTCTGTCAGCGATGCTGGCCGATCGATCGCCGAAGGCGCTGCGCGGCACCGCGTTCGGGCTCTACGCCACGGCGAGCGGTGTAGCCCTGCTCGTATCGGGAGCCGTTGGTGGATTGTTGTGGCAGTACGTCTCGCCGAGTGCGACGTTTCTGATGGGCGCGATAGTCGGCATGATCGCGCTGTTGGTGCTGCGATCGTTGCCGGTCACACCACCACTTCGAGGTTAGTCGGCGAACAGCGCGGCGAGATCAATCTCGAGCGGTGCCGACGCGTTGTGCGGATGCCAGGTGAGCCTTGTGCGTTCTATGCGCGGAAAGTGCGCCTCCGGCGTCCAGACCTCGGCCACGCATTCGTCTGTGTCGAGAATCCAGTACATGGGCACGCCAACATCACGATACGCGAGACGCTTGTTGAATCGATCGTAGCGCGCGGTGGACGGGCTCAACACTTCGACCACGAGCGGAACGTGACGCACATCAATCCATTCCGCGCCGTGGCGATACTCGGGCGGCAGCACGAAGACGTCGGGTTGGGTAAGGACGTCGTTGCGGCCCCATGAGAGGTCGGCCGGAAGTGGAAACACTTCACCCAATCCTTCGCGCTCGCAGTAGGGCTGCAATGCGAGGGCCAGCCGGTTGGCGATACGCTGATGCCGCAACCGCGGTGCCGGGCTCACCAGCAGCTCACCGAACACAAGTTCGTAGCGATTCCCGTCGTCGGGCATCGCAAGCACTTCGTCGACCGTGTAGTACGGAACGATAGCGGACATACCCATAGTGTCGCCTCGGCGATGCTGGTTGCGCAAGTGATCAGGATCGTGTGCGTGGACATGCCGCACGATTAACCCGCCGAGTTATTTCCCCTCACCGATTGTTTGCTGGCCACATCCTCACAACGCCGCCGCCTCGAGCTCGGCGATGTTGAGTTTTTTCATCTGCAGCATCGCCGCCATCACGCGATCGGCCGCCGCCTTGTCAGGCAAGTCGAGCAACTCGACGAGTCGCTTGGGCACCACCTGCCACGACACGCCAAACTTGTCTTTGAGCCAACCGCACTGTTGCGCGCGCGGATCACCGCCGGCGGTGAGCGAGTTCCAGTAGTGATCAACTTGTGCTTGCGTGTCGCACATGATCTGCAACGAAATTGCTTCGTTGAACACAAATTGCGGTCCGCCGTTGAGCGCGGTCATGGGCTGACCATCGAGTTCGAACTCAACGGTGAGCACTGAACCGGCTCGCTTACCGTGATGTTCAAAACCAACCTCGGTGAAGTAGGTGGTTTTATTGATGCGCGCGTTGTCGAAGATTGCGACATAGTGAGCGGCTGCGTCTTCGGCTTGCGAGTCGAACCAAAGGCAGGGAACGAGATTGACGCGTGTGTTCAGCATGCGGAGCTCCGAGTGACGTGAGGAATCAGAAACCTCTGCGTGTCAGTCGAACGAGCCGATCAATCTTCGACATCAACGTGCACGACAGCGCGTGCGATCACGGCACCAACTTGACCAACCGCTGGCTGTTCTCGTACACAAGCGCGTCCTTCAACGGCAGCACGTAGCGGGTTGGCCAACTGCCCACGGTATCGTACTTGTCAGTGCGCGCCACGTGATGACGCCAGAGCAGCCCGCGCCCCGCAAGACTGACCGCGTAGAGATAGGCTGCGCGATCGGCGCCTTCTCCCGTCGCCTTGGCCGCGAGGTACAGCACGTCTTCCGCCCCCGTCAGTCGAACCGACGACAACTCCATGGTCGCGGGCAGAGCAAATGCGAATACCGTCGCCCCCGTTTCGAGATCCCAGCCAAGTAACGATGTTGGTGAGGCCGACAGCACGGCGCCGCCCGCAACAACGAGTTGGCTGAGCGCCAGATCCTGTGCGCGTCCAGCAACTGTCGGCGCCACCATGCGACCCCAGCGGCGCGCGCCGGACTTCGCGTCAAATGCGAGCAGATCACGTCCGACGCCGATCACCACGATGCCGCGGTCCACAACGGTCATGGCGCCGCAGCCCGTTGATCCGCTTTGCGTGACGAGCTTGGCGGACCACACGGTCGCCCCCGTCTTCGCGTTGAGCGCCGTGAGCATTGCCTCGCTTCCGGCAAGCCCACCGCTGAAGTACACGAGGCCGCCGGCGGCCGACAGCTTGCCATCGCAAATCCGCACACCTTCGTGAAACCAGGTGCGCGCGCCCGTGGCATCCTCATACGCCGAGATCACGCGATTGCGGCTGACGAGCACAACCTGCCCGTCGACGAGTAGCGGCGGACCATCGTGATTGCCGAGGTCTTCCTCGGTGGCGGACCATGCGACCTTGCCCGTGTTGATGGCGAGCTTTGCGAGACGGAAGCGATAGCGGTCGCGTGTGTCATTGACGGTGTAGGCAAAGCCCGGCTGTACCGCCGGACCGCCACGGATGTGGCCCGGCACGGTCCACAGTTGTCGACCGGTGGCGGCGTCGTACGCGAACGTGCCGCCTTGCCCCGACGTGTTGCCGGCGACGATCACACCGTCCGTCTCAGCCATCGCGCTGACGTCGCGATAACGCAGCGTGAGATCCCACGCGATTCTGGGCTCGGAGTGCACGGCGGTGGGCGAGCTCTGCGCCGCACACAGCCCCGGGATCGTCACGGCCACGAGCAGCATCATGAGCGGTGTCTTGCGCATAGACTCGGGGGCGAAGGGTTTGCGTTATGGGCCGACCGCGCCAACGGTACCGCCGAGCTCCGCCCCCAGCAAGCACGGTCGGCGGCTCGGTACACTTCGCAACAGGAACGCCGGGCCCCAGCTGACGCTCCGATGTCGACGCACCAGCGTCCAGCGGCTAACTTGTGTGTCAACGATCCCTGACACTCTTCCCGATTGTATGACTCTCGTAGTCCGGATTGGTACTCGCTCGTCCGCGCTGGCCATGGCGCAGGCGCATCAGGTCGCGGCGCTCCTTACGTCGCACGGCGTGGATTCCACGCTCACGGAATACACCACGATCGGTGACCGCATTCTCGATCGTCCACTGTCGGCGATTGGCGAAAAGGGGCTGTTCACCGCCGAGTTGGAGGCGGACCTGCGCGCCAATCGGACAGACTGCGCTGTGCACTCGCTTAAGGACCTGCCCACGGCGGATCCCGAGGGACTCACTGTCGTAGCGCTGCTCGAACGCGAAGATCCGCGCGACGCGCTGGTGGTCACGCAGGGTTCAACGGTGCGATCGCTCGCGGATTTGCCGCAGGGCGCGCGCATTGGGACATCGAGCCTGCGCAGGCGCGCACAGTTGCTCGCACTGCGCCCCGATCTCGATGTGCAGGAGCTGCGCGGCAACGTGGGCACACGACTGCGCAAGATTGACGAGGGACAGGTCGACGCCGCGTTGCTCGCTGCAGCCGGTCTCAATCGTCTCGGCCTCGGTAATCGAATTGTGAGCCTACTCGATCCACCAGAGTGGCTGAGCGCGCCGGGGCAGGGTGCGATCGCGATTCAGTCACGTACGGATGACGTGCCCATGCGGGAGTTGCTCGAAAAGCTCGATCATGCGCCGACACGCCGCGCGATTACCGCAGAGCGAGCACTGCTGGCGGCGCTTGAAGGCGGATGTCAGGTGCCGATTGGTGCCGCCGTGGTTCGCGATGGTGAAACGCTGATGTTGCACGCATGCATTGCTGATCTGACGGGACGCACAGTGCTTCGCGGTGTGCACCGAGTGGACAACGCCGCGCCTGCAGCCGCAGGCGTTGCACTGGCCGAGCAACTGCTCTCCGACGGCGCCGGCGACATTCTCAATCAACTTCGCGCAACTGGCGGAGGGCGCGCATGAACAGGGTCTCGCTTCATCTCCATGCCCCTCCGTGCCTCCGTGTCTCCGTGGTAAAAGCTGTGACAGCGTTCTCTGATGCCCGAGAGCTCGCGTCATGAGCACCCCCCAGACATTCGACGGCACCGAGACAAGGGCAGCCGATCGCGCACCCCTCGGCGGATTCCCCCGCGTGCGCCCCCGCCGTCTGCGCGGCAGCGACGCAATTCGCCGCCTCGTCCGCGAAACACGACTGCACGAAGCACAGTTCATCCTGCCGCTCTTCGTGCGCCCGGGCGTCGGCATTCGCTCACCGATCGGCTCCATGCCCGGCGTCTCACAAACGTCAATCGATGAAATGCTACGCGATGCAGAAGCGGCATCAAAAGCCGGCATTGGCGGTGTGCTGCTCTTCGGTATTCCCGACACAAAAGACGAAATCGGCTCCAGCGGTTGGCACGAACACGGCCCGGTACAGGAAGCAGTGCGCGCAATCAAGCGAGAGTTTCCGCAACTCCTCACGATCACTGATGTGTGCATGTGCGAGTACACGTCGCACGGACACTGCGGCGTACTCACCGCCAGCGGCGACGTTGACAACGACGCCACGCTCGAACTGCTGTCGCGTGAAGCGCTCTCACACGCCGAAGCTGGCGCCGACATCGTGGCACCAAGCGACATGATGGACGGACGGATCGGCCACATGCGCGACGCACTCGATAACGCAGGCTTCACGAACACGCCCATCATGAGTTACGCCGTGAAGTACGCGTCGGCGTTTTACGGTCCGTTTCGTGAAGCCGCAGAAAGCACGCCAACATTCGGTGACCGGCGCAGCTATCAGATGGATCCGGCGAACGCGCTGGAGGGCATCAAGGAAGCGCGGCTTGATCTCGCGGAAGGCGCGGACATTCTGATGGTCAAACCCGCTGGCGCGTATCTCGACGTGATTCAGGCCGTAAAGCGTGACACAGGTGTGCCACTCTGCGCCTACCAGGTGAGTGGTGAGTTTGCAATGATTCGGGCGGCCGCTGAACGCGGCTGGATTGACGGTGAACGCGCCATGATGGAATCGCTCACAGCGATCACACGCGCCGGCGCGGATATGGTGATCACCTACTTTGCGCTCGAAGCAGCGGCCGTGTTGCAACGCCGCTAGTTCAAGCCGCGAGACTGCGAATCGCGCAGCATCGCTTACTCTGGTCAGATCGAAGCATGTCCAACTTGTGGCACGACATTCCGCCCGGCCCGCACGTTCCTGAGCAGGTCACGGCCGTGATCGAAATCCCGTCGGGAAGCCGAAACAAGTACGAGCTCGACAAGATTACCGGTCTGCTCAAACTCGATCGCGTGTTGTATTCGGCGGTGCAGTATCCAGGAGACTACGGGTTCATCCCCGGTACGCTCGCGGAAGACGGCGATCCGCTCGACGTCCTGGTGCTGATCAACGAGCCCACGTTTCCAGGGTGTCTGATCACTGTGCGCCCGGTGGGCGTGTTGATGATGAAAGACAAAGGCGATCCAGACGAAAAAATCCTCGCCGTGCCAAGCGAGGATCCGTACCATCAGGAATACTTTGATATTGCAGACTTGCCGCAGCACTACCTGAAAGAAGTGGAGCACTTCTTCAGCGTGTACAAGGATCTCGAGGGCAAGCGTGTGGAGATTGATGGGTGGCGGCAGAGCACGGTGGCGATGGCGACCATCGAAGACTGCATCAAGCGGTATGATGAGAAGTATCCGCGGTGAGGCAGGGTAAGGTGTGACGGCGAGCTCATAAACTGCCTGGAACGCAGAGACGCAGAGGCGCGGGGACGGCGTGTTGTGCCGGACGGCGTCGCTCGATGTGTACATCCCCAAAGTTTTGGAGAGAACGCGACGCCGTATGAACTATCGTGCAGTCTCCGCGTCTCTGCGTTCCAGGCAGTTTACGATCTCGCCGCCGCACCGCCCTCGCCCCTACGCCCGGCGCAACACCAAACTCGCATTAATCCCACCAAACCCAAACGAGTTACTCAGCACCACGTCAGGCGACGCCTCGCGCCCGTGCTGCGGCACATAATCCAGATCACACGCCGGATCGGGCGTCTCAAGATTGAGCGTTGGCGGAATCCACTTGCGATCAAGCGCCAGCGCGCTGATCGCCGCTTCAATTGCGCCAGACGCACCGAGCGCGTGCCCGTAGTACCCTTTGGTGCTAGACACCGGAATCCGAGACGCGTGCGCACCGAGCGCGCGTTTGATCGCCAGCGTTTCCGTGGGATCGTTGAGCGGTGTCGCACTGCCGTGTGCATTCACATAGCTCACGTCAGCCGGTGAGACATCCGCATCGGCCAACGCAAGCGTAATGCAACGTGCGGCCTGTGTACCATCGGGCAACGGCGCGGTCATGTGATGCGCATCGTTCGTGGTGCCGTAGCCCGCGAGTTCCGCGTAAATGTGCGCACCGCGTGCCACCGCATGATCCCACGCTTCAAGCACCAGCACCGACGCACCTTCGCCCATTACGAACCCATCGCGATCGGTATCGAACGGGCGTGACGCCCGCTCCGGTTCGTCATTGCGCGTGCTCATGGCCCGAATGAGCGCAAACGCACCGAAGCACAGCGTGGCCAGCGGTGCTTCCGCGCCGCCGCCGAGCATCACGTCGACTTCACCATCGCGAACACGTCGGAACGCTTCACCAATCGCGATCGTACCCGATGCGCAGCTCATCGCGTTCGTAGAGTTTGGCCCCGTGATGCCAAACTCAATGGCAATGTTGCAACTCGACGCGCCGCCGAACACGGCCAGCGCCAGCGTCGCATCAACCGCACGCAATCCACCCTGCATGAATCGCCCCGCCTGCTCCTCGGCGTAGCCCACGCCGCCGAGCGCGGTGCCCATCATGGTGCCAACGCGGTCGCGGTCCACCTGATCGAGGTCGAGCTTCGCGTCTTTGAGTGCAAGCATTGCCGAGACCACGCTGAACGCACCAAATCGATCGAGGCGCTTCACGCGTCGTTCGTCGAGATAGTGCGTGGGATCAAAATCAACTTGCGCGTTGCACCGACTGCGAAAGATTGACGCGTCGAAGCGCGTGATCGCCGTCACCGCGCTGCGTTCCGCGCGCAGTCCTTCCCAGAGCGCATCTACACCCGTACCGATTGGCGTCACACAACCAATCCCGGTAATCGCAACGCGTCGACGCATTCGACTCATCGTGACGATCCGTCGCGAGGCGCTGCCACGTCGTGTGTCGATACGCGCGTCGCATCAACCGGCGCCACAACACGCCCGTCGCGCGGGATAACCGACCGTGATTCACCGCGTTCCGCGGCCCTGGCCAGCCCGGCCAGTGTGCGCGACGCAATGCCATGCACAAATATCGGCCCGATGACTGCCGTTGCGGCAAACGGTCCGATCAGCGGCCACTCAGGGCCATCCCACGTATGCAGAATGCGCACGTGCGTGCCTTCACTGACCGGCTTGAACTCCCACGCCACATCCATGCGCGTGGTCACCCCGCCAATGTGCTTGAACCGAATGAGCGGCGTGTCGTGATCCACCGACATTTCCGAGAGCCACCACGTGGGCCAACCGACGGGCCCGAACGGACGATTGGCACTCATCTCGACGATGCCACCACCATCGCTCGCGTGTTCGCGAAAGCGTACGAACCGGTAGTGTGGCAGGTAGGCCGGCCAGTGCTCCACCAGGCGCGCAATCTCAAAGATCTGCGCGACAGGCGCACGAACCACGCGTTCGTCGATGGTGATCAATCGCCGATCCATTGGCACGGGTCCCAGGTCGAACGGTGTGCGCATGGTTCTGGAGGCCGAAGATGGAAGGTGGCGAGACAAGGGGCTAGCGCGGAGACCAACTGGCAGTGATACGCCAGCCGAGGTGATACCGAACGGTGGCGGAACGTTGCACCGCCAGTTGTACGATCGTGTGCAACTCGGTGGCCGTGTATCCACGAAAAATTGACACGACCCCGTCGTGACGACTCACGGGATGAAATCCAAGCGGAAACGACACCAACCACAGCAGTCCTGCAGCGACCCAACTACGCCGAAGGTCGCTCACAATGACGGCCGTGCCGGCCACACGTGTAAGTTCGCTCAAAAGCGCGTCCGCGTCATCTCGCTCGAAGTGATGAAGAACCTGCGAGCAGGTGACGATATCAATGCTGCCTGAGGCAAAGGGCAGAGCCCGTGCATCGGCCGAGAGCGCGCGTTCCGCCCCGTGTCGCGCGGCCAACGCGAGCGCGGTTGTGAGCTCCACACCAATCGTCGTCAACGTGACGCCGTGTTTCCCCGCAAACAATCGCGCCGCTCGCGGAATGTCCCCAAGGCCTGTGCCAACATCGAGCAACACGAGCGGGCGCTGTTCTTGCTTGGCGCGCTCGACAAGCGGCGCGAGAGCCGCGATCACAGCGCGTACGCCACCAAAGAGCAGGTTCGCTCGCGCCACGTCGCGCAGCGATCGCGTGGAGAGTGAGGGGTCGAGCGCCGGATCGTCGAGCAGCTCCACGCCGCGACGACGCGCCGGCGTCAGCACGCGCGCCCCGCACTCACGAGCTAACGCGTGAGCCGAGCGTACGCGCCTCGGAAATAGAGCAGCGGCTCCCCGTCGTCGTGTCGTACGGATTGCACGGCGCCCACGACGATGCGATGATCGCCGCCCTCGTGAATGGCCGTAATGCGGCACTCAAGCAGCGCGAGCACACCATCAAGCTGTATCAGCCCGTTCTCCCCACGTGTGAAAGCGGCTTCGGTAAAGCGACCCGCACGATCCGTGGCGAACCGACGTGAGACGGCCTCCTGATCATCGCGCAGGATGTGCACGTTGAACGCGGTCGACTGCGGCAGTACGCCGTGCCAGGTGGCGGATTGATCGATACACACCAGTACCAGCGGCGGATCAAGGCTGAGCGAGCTGAACGCGCTTACGGTCATACCGTAGTCGCGCCCCTCGGCGTCTTGTGATGTCACAACGGTCACGCCCGACGCGAATCGGCTGAGCGTTTTACGAAATTGGGCGGCGTCAACCAGTGCGTCGACGGAAGTCATTGCAGGAGTCATGTACGGACAGGAGGAACGAGCATGCGCCAGAGCACACCAGGGCGCAACACTTCACGTGCCGGAACGAAGTCTCCGGTCACACCAATGAGCAGGTCAGCGAGTTCAGTACGGCGCGAGAGCACGCGCGCCGCGTGATTCATCAAACGGGGAAACGACACGGCAAGGCCAATAAGCTGTTCAACGCGCCACTTGCCGGTGAACGCGCGAGCACGCTCCCGCTCATACGCGCGCAGGGCATGCAGCGACTCCCGTGCGCTAGAGGCACGAACCGCTTGCGCCGCAAACGGCGCCAACAGCTCGCCGCCGCGCAGTGCGGAATAAATGCCTTCCCCCGTAAACGGATCAAAAAAGTCGGCGGCATCGCCAACCAGTGCGGCGTCGGGCGCATACGCGCGACGTGCGCGAGAGCCGAAGGGGCCCGTGGCGCGAACTGGAGTAATACGTGTCGCCCCTTCGAAGCGCGAAGCCAGATGCGGATACTGCGCGATCCATCGCTGCACAAACGCTTCGGGATTCCCGTTCATGTCACGCGCCTGCGATGCCGGCACCACCAGCGCAACATTGGTGAGGCCATGACCAACGTCGGCGAGTCCTACATACCCATCGTGCTGCACATGCATTTCGCCGCGCGCTCCGATATCACGCACGCCAGACCAGTGTGCAACCAGTGCCAAGCGACGGGGCCATGCTCGGCGACGCGCCAGGCCGAGCTCGCGCGCAACAACCGACCGCAACCCGTCGGCACCAATGAGCAGCGACGTGCGAATGGTGTGGAGCGTTTCGTTGGTCCGAACACGAACGTCATAGCCACGATCCAGGCGCGTGATGCTCTCCACACGCACCGCTTCGTGCACCGCGGTTCCTGCCGCGCGCGCACGATTGAGCAACAGTTCGTCGAGCACTTCGCGGCGTAGCGCCAACCCACGATCACGGAAACCACGAAACCCGTGTTCGGCCACAAAAGCGCCCTCGATCTCGAAGCCATTCGGCGCGCGCACAACCATCCCCGTGAGCTGCGCCGCGCCGGCTTCTTCCACGAGGTGCAGCGCACCCATGGCTTCGAGCAAACGCGAGGCCTCGGGGCTGAGATACTCCGCGCAGGGTTTCGAACGCGGAAACGTGGCGCGATCAACGAGCGTAACGTCGATGCCGGCTGACGACAGGAAATGCGCGGTAGACGACCCAGCCGGGCCGCCTCCAACGATCAATACCTGTGTCGTACTCGGCAGCGACATCAAATCTCGCAGTGGGAAAAGGCAACGCACGATGCGCTCCGCAGCGGCAACCGTGTTCAGCGGCGACCGCAATCGCTCACCAGCTCAATTAGGAGTCTCGCGCTCGGGTTCCCGCGCCGCAACCGCTCGCTTGTTGGGCTTACCGACAGATCATCTGGTCCTTAAGAGTGAGACGGCAACGCCAAAGGCCACGGCCGCGCCCGCAACAGTCGCTGCAAAGTTCACCAGATCGTTGTCAATCGTGGCCCGACCACCGATGAGCCGCGTGGTCGTGCCGCAGTGATGGATCTGCTGTTCGGTGCCCGAATCACAGTGATTGCACCAGCGCCGCTCTTGCCACCACGCCCCGATGAGCGAGTCAATCGTGGCACCAACCACGCCTCCGGCAAAAACGGCGAGCCATGCGCTGGCCGCAACCAATCCCAGCCCAAGCGACAGCGAAGCGTACGCAAGCGCTCCAGCAAACATGGCCAGCGTGCCCCACGTACTCACGGCACCAGATGTCCCGGCCGGCACCCATCGACCGGTGCGCAACGACCACGCATCGGCACGGCGCCAGGTGCCGAACTCGGTGGCCCACGTATTATCGGCGCCAGCCGCCGCGAGCGCGCCGGCCGCGGCTACCGCAATGCGAGGGTCGGGCGAAAAAACTGCGGCGATCGCGCAGCTCGCAAATGCCAGACCATTCGCGAATACTTGCCGCGCATCTCGCGCCCCTGGTTTGGCAATCACGCCGACCACGTGGCGCGCCTTGGTTGCGCGGCCAACGTGCGACAGGAGTGAGGCGGACACAAACCAGCAGATGAGGAACGCGCCCCACGCGGGTCCGGCGGCTACCGCCGCTGCACCAACGATCAGTGCCGCGATCGCCCCTGATGCCGTGAGAGCGCCCGCTCGCCACACGACGCCACTGATGACACTCGCGATGACTGCCGCCGTCGCGAGCGTGCTCAGCGTCGGCATACGAGCGTGCCTTGCTGCTTAGTCGTCGCTACGATCGTGCGCCAGGAACAGCTGCGCCACGCGCAGTCGCAGTCGACGCGATGCCATGACCGACAGCTGTGAATGCCTGACTGTTTCGATCAATCGGCGCAGTGAATGCTCCGCGCGACGACACTCCGCGCACTCCACGAGGTGCAGCCCAACGCGCGACACCTCGGCATCAGACGACTCGCCATCTACATACGCATCCAGACATTCGAGGACCGCGAGGCACTCCGGGGATGCAACCTCGGATCCTGCGTGACGTTCGATTTGTATGGAAAGCGATGCCATGCAATCAATCCTTTGGCGGGCCGCGGACGCGCGCCTGTACCGTTCGACGGGGATTCGACGGCAAGTGCAGCGCAGTATTTCAACTTAACGAACGTCACCGGCTCAGAAAGGTTCCACGACTCGCGGCTGCGTCGGCAGGGCGAGTCTGCGAAGACGCACCGTTCCGTGATCGGCACTGCCTGTTCCACCCTCGGCCGCGTCACTACTTTCATGTGGTGACCCACACGTTTCCCGATCTTTCACAGCGCCTCACGCCGCCGCTCGGCGTGACTGTCCTCTCGCTGAGCGGACAACCCGTACACGCGGTCGTTCCGCTCTCGCTCCTCGAAGCGGTGCGCGCACTCGATCTGCCGGCCGCAGATCTCGATACCGAACTCGTTCACGAGCTGCGCAACAAACGCTTCGGGTTGAGTGACACGGTGTACATGCAGATCAAGCGGTACGCTGAGGCCGTCAAGCGGCAGCAGGCGGTGCCTTTCGATGAAGTCGTCGCACTGTCCAGACTCGTGGGTCGCCGTCCGGATGCGGACATCGTGTTTCGCGAGACCGGTCGACGCGTCGCGCGCGCCGCGCTCGAAACCGTGGCAACCACCACGCGCCGTGCGGCACGCTCGCTGCCGAGTGCGATCGCGCGCCCCATTGCGCTGAGACATCTGCGCGCGCTGTCGCGGCGTTTCCTTGCGGGATCCATCGATCGGCAAGGGAGTACGCTGGTGCTGAACGTGCTGGCCCCATTTAGCGCCGACTCAGCAGCGAACAGCGGCGGCTGCGGCTTCTACGAAGCGGCGTTTCGTGAGCTATTGCTTGGACTGACGGGCGTTGACCACGCGATTCAGATGGTCGCATGCTGCTCACGGGGCGATGCCTCCTGCCAATGGCGAACTGACTGGAGACGATAGTGCTCACACCTGCCATGCTGCCCGCGCTGCAGCGACACATTGCGGCGCTCGATGTTGATGGCTGGCTGCTGTACGATTTTCGTGGCACCAATGCGATCGCCTCCGGCCTGCTCGGATTTTCCGGGCTGGTGTCGCGTCGCGTGTTTGCATGGATTCCGCGCGAGGGCACACCGATCGGGGTGCAGCACGCGATCGAACCCGGGCCCTGGTCCAAGTGGCCGAAGGACTGGCCGCTGCGCGTGTACAGCGGCTGGCGTGAGTTGGAATCGACTCTTGCCGCGCTGGTAGCGAATCGCCGTGTCGCCATGGAGTACTCGGCGGGCGACGCCATTCCGTACCTCGATCGGGTACCGGCCGGCGTGCTGGAAATGGTGCGCGCAACTGGTGCCACCGTGGTGAGCTCGGGCGAACTGGTCAGTCGCGTGTACGCCACGTGGTCGCCGGAAAACCGTGCGTCACATGAACGTGCCGCGGAGCAGATTCGTCGCATCGCGCTGGAAACGTTCGCGATTGCGGGCGAGCGGGCGCGCACCAGCAATCCTGCAACCGAGCATGAGTTGCAGGCGCACATCCTGGCCGAGTTCGCGGCGGCGGGGTTGCACACGGATCACGGTCCAGATGTGGCGGCGTCGGAGAACGCGGCGAATCCGCACTACGAGCCGAGTGCTGATCGGCCGCGTGTGATTCGCGAAGGTGACACGTTGCTCATTGATTTGTGGGCGCATGAAAACGGCGGCGTGTACGCCGATCAAACGTGGATGGCGAGTATTGGTGCACCGCGCGCAAAAGTGACAGCGGTTTGGGAAGCAATTCGCGATGCGCGTGACGCCGCGCTGGCGCTGTTGCACGATCGACTTTCGAGCGGCGTGCCGGTGCGCGGAGCAGAGGCCGATGACGCGGCACGTGCGGTGATCACGGAACGCGGCTTTGGCGCCTACTTCACGCACCGCACCGGTCATTCGATCGACGCCCGCGAGTTGCATGGCTCGGGCCCTCAGATTGATAATCTCGAGTCGCGTGACGAACGACTGTTGATTCCCGGCGTTGGATTTTCAATTGAGCCCGGCGTCTATATCCCGGGTGAGTTTGGAATGCGCACCGAGGTGAACGCGTTGGTTACCGACGATGGGATGCTGGTCACGCCAGGTGAGATTCAGCACGACCTCATCGTGCTGTAGTGCAGGGTCGCAATCGCGCTACGAGATTACGCACGGCCGTGGTTGGTGCGGCGGCGCTGCTCGCGCTCGTATCCTGCAGCTCCGCCGAAGACGCCGCGACATCGGACGCGCCGCCACCGCGCGCATCCGCGATCACGAGGAACACCTCGCTCGCGCAGCAGGCGTACCGCGTAGACAGCACACTGGTCTTCGGCGGACGCGTACAGGGCACGGTGCAGTTTGACGGCAATCTGCCGTCGGATTCGTTGCTCCAACCCACGCATGACGTATCGATTTGCAAGCCGGTCGTTCATGCACCGTTCATCGGGAGCGAGAAGGGCCTGGGCGACGCGATCGTATGGTTGGCGGGTGTTGCCACTGGACCCTCTGATACTTCATCGCGACGTGTGCCGCTCACGTTGACGAACTGTCAGCTCCAACCACGCGTGCAACGCGCCGCCGCGGGCGCCACGCTGCTGGTGGGCAGTCGCGATGCGATGAACGCGCGGCTGCGTTTCCTGTCGGCGGACGACTCCTCAGGAGTTGATTCCTCGGGCGCGCCTGTTGAAGTGGAGCCGCGGGCGCTGGTGCCGCTCTCCGACGCGGGCGCTGTTGTGCCGATCGCGTCGGTGTTGGCTGAGCCTGGGCTCGTCGAAGTGCGCGACGATCATCATCCGTGGGTGCGCGGCTGGATCGCCGTCGCGCCGCATCCCTACGTGGCCGTGTCCAACGCGAACGGCGAGTTCATTTTCGATCGTGTTCCGGCCGGTGCCTATGTGCTCGTAACATGGCACGAGCGCCTCGGACGCGTGGAAATGCCGGTGATGGTCGAGGCCGGCGTGGAGACGCGAATGGTCGTGCGGTTCCGGAATCGCTGACTACGCTGGCAACACCACTTCGCCGAACTGACGCGCGTAGAGCGACGAATACAACCCGCCGAGCGAAATTAATTCGTCGTGCGATCCCTGCTCCACAATGCGACCTTGATCCATCACAATTACGCGGTGTGCGCGGCGAACCGTACTCAGCCGATGCGCAATGATGATTGTCGTGCGATGCTGGAGCAGCCTGGTGAGTGCGGCTTCCACCAACTGCTCGCTTTCCGAGTCCAGACTTGACGTTGCTTCGTCGAGAATCACAACGGCCGGGTTTTTCAGGAACATGCGCGCGATGGCAATACGCTGACGCTGTCCCCCAGAGAGTTTGACGCCGCGCTCTCCAACAAGCGTCGCAAGCCCGTCGGGCAAACGTTCAATGAACTCCCACGCGTGCGCCGCGCGTGCTGCCGCTT
The DNA here is from genome assembly GCA_022843265.1 of Gemmatimonadaceae bacterium. Taxonomy (GTDB): domain Bacteria; phylum Gemmatimonadota; class Gemmatimonadetes; order Gemmatimonadales; family Gemmatimonadaceae; genus JAABRT01. The sequence goes on along the minus strand of JALHNZ010000025.1, from coordinate 21,064 downwards.
CAATGTCGTGCAGCGATGCATCCGCCCGCGCGTAGGCAATGTTTTCGCCGACCGTGCCGCTGAACAGCGTGGGTTCCTGCGGTACGATACCAATCGCACCGCGCAGATCGGCCAGCGCGAGCGTGCGCACGTCCTGACCATCGAGCGAAATACTGCCGGATGTGACATCCCAGAAACGTGGGACGAGTGACGCCAACGTCGTCTTTCCGGCGCCGGAACGGCCAACGAGCGCGATCACTTCGCCAGGCGCGACCTCAAGCGACACATCGGTGAGCACGGCGGGCGAATCCGCGCCATACCGAAAGTTCAGATGCTCAAGTGACACCGCGCCACGAACCGGACGCGCGAGCGGGACTGGTGAGACCGGATCTGCGACCGTCGCGCGAGAATCCAGCAGCTCAAACACACGCTGCGCCGCACCAACGGCTTCCTGAAAATTGCCAAACAGCGACGCCAGTGCACCAACGGCGGCGGCAACCGTGAGCGCGTAAAACAGAAAGGAAACGAGCGCACCAGCCGTGAGTCGGCCCGCCAATACCTGCGCGCCTCCTTGCCACAGCACAGCCACGACCGACGCAAAGGCAACAAATCCGACCACGCCAAAGAAACCAGCGCGGAGTTTGGCGCGATACACCGCGGCGGACACCACGCCATCCAGCAACGAGCGAAAGCGCTGCGTTTCAATAGGCTCGCGCGTAAAACTTTGCACGGTGCGAATGCTGGCAAATGCTTCGTCTGCCGTGCCCATGGCCGAGGCAATACGATCCTGCACGCCGGTGCTGGCCTTGCGGAGCGCGCGTCCAAAAAAGATCGCGGCCGTCACAACAATCGGTACCACAGCAAGCGTTGTCAGCGTCAGTCCCGGATTCGTAATGGTGAGCATCGCAATGCCACCTACGAGAAACAGAATCTGGCGCGACAGTTCGGAAATCCATGTGCCGAGCAACGATTGCAACAGCGCCAGGTCCGACGACAACCGACTCGTCAGTTCACCGGTGCGTCGTTCCGTAAAAAACGCCGGACTCAGATTGATGAGATGGGCGAACGTGTCTTCGCGCAGTTTGGCCACGATCCGTTCGGTGGTTGAACTGAGCAGATACACTTGCACGAAGTTCATCAAGCCTTGCACGGCAAAGATCGCCAGCAGCGCGAGCGCAATGCGGTCGAGCGCGCCACGATCCTTCAGTTCGAACGCGGCGTCGAGCAGGTAGCCGATCACGAGCGGGAATACGAGTCCTGCGGCGGCCGCAACAACAAGGCAGATAAACGCGACGATCAGTTTGCCACGATACGGCGCCAGTCTCGGCAACAAACGCGCAAGCGGGCGCGGTGACACCATCGAACGGGACGCTGAGGTCACCGCGCCAGCGCCCGATCAACCGCCATCGCCACAAACAACAACGCCAGATACAGCAGCGAATATTTGTACACCCACCACGCCGGACCACTCCACGGCGTTCCGGCTCGCGCCGCGCGCAGCATTTGCAGAATGCCACCCAGCAACAACGCGCCGAGAATGATCGCACTGGCGAGATACAGCAATCCGAAGGCACCAACCCACCACGGCAATGCGGTGAGCACAAGCAGGATGACAGTGTACCAGAGCATCTGATACATCGTTTCTCGCTCACCCCACACGAGTGGTGCCATGGGCACGCCGGCGCGACCGTAGTCCACTTGTTTCATGAGCGCGAGCGCCCAGAAGTGCGGCGGCGTCCAGTAGAACACGATCAGAAACAGTGTGAGCGCAACGATGTCGAGCGAACCGGTGACGGCAGCCCAACCCACGAGCGGAGGAAATGCACCCGCGGCCCCACCAATCACAATGTTTTGTGGCGACGAACGCTTGAGCCACCGCGTATAGATGAACACGTAGAAGTAAAAACCAGCCAGCGCGAGCGCAGCCGTCAACACGTTCACAAAAAACGCCAGCATCCATGTGGCCGCGGCGGCGCACGCAACACCAAACGCGAGCACCTGTTGCGGCGACATGCGTCCGCTCGGAATCGGACGCAACCGTGTTCGCGCCATGATGTCGTCGATATCACGATCGAGATACATGTTGACCGCGTTTGCGCCGCCGGCCATCAGATAACCGCCGAGCATCACGAGCAGCACCGTCCAGATGGACGGCGAGCCCGCAGCGTACATCGGTGCGGCGGTGGTCACGAGCAACAGCGAAATGATGCGCGGCTTGGTGAGCGCAATCAGATCACGGCCAAGCCCTGGGGCAGGAGCGGCGCCCGGAACCGGAGACGCGCTCACGAGAGCACGGCGCTGATGGACACGCGTGACGGTGCACCGTCAGATGCGTGTCGCAACTGCCATGCCCACACGAACACCGCGACCAGCGCAATCACGGGAAGCACGACCCACGCCATTTCGAGCGGCCGCGAGGGCGCACGAAGTCGACCGGCCGCCCGACCATCGGCCGCGGGGCCAGCCATCGGGGGCGGCGCTGGAAAAAAGACCGCTTTCAGGATGAACAGCTGCGCGACGGCACACGCCGCAACCGCTACCCAAAACAGCGTGTCATAGACTGCAACAGACATAAGCATCAGGGCGCCTGAGCGCCGCCTCGGAAACTGGTGGTAGAGCCGACAGAAACCTTACCCCCGTGCGTTGGAGCGGCAAGCGCACTAGCTTCGCCTTCGTATGCCCACCCAACCTCACGCGGCGCCCTCTGCGCGCGCCCAGGAGCTGCCTCGTCAGCTCGGACTCTTCTCGGCCATTGCCGTACTCGTGGGTACCACGATCGGCTCCGGCATTTTCCGATCCCCAGCCGGCATCGCGGACAAGCTGCCGGGACCAGCGCCCATGCTCATCGTCTGGTCGGTGGGCGGCCTGTTTGCGCTCTGCGGAGCGCTGACGCTCGCTGAGCTGGCCGGAGCGCTGCCGAAGACGGGCGGAATGTACGCCTACATCCGCGAGGGGTGGGGGCGGCTGCCGGCCTTTCTCTTCGGCTGGGCCGAGCTGTTGCTGGTTCGAGCGGCCGCGTTGGGGGCGATTTCCATCACGTTCGCCGAGTACACCTTTCGCGGGCTCGGTTTTGATCCGGCGACGGAGCCGTATGCCACCTACGCCCGCTTTCTGGCCGCTAGCGCACTCGCGCTGATGGCCACGATCAACATTGTGGGTCTTCGGTGGGGCTCGATGGTACAAAACGTAACCGCCGTGGCGAAGTATGGCGGTTTGGTGATTATCGTGCTGCTCGCCTTCGCTATCGGGTTGCCGAAGACGGGCGGCAACTTCACGCCGGCGGTGCCCCCGGGCAGTTTCTCGGTGAGTGCCTTTGGCCTGGCGCTGGTGTCGGTGCTGTGGGCGTTTGACGGCTGGGCCGACCTGTCCAAAGTCGGCGGCGAGGTCAAGGATCCGCGTCGTAACCTGCCGCGTGGCATCGTGTTGGGTACGCTGGCAGTGATCGCGATCTACCTGTTGGCGAATGTCGCGTACTTGTCGGTACTCACGATTGACGAGATTCGCGTGGCGCGGCTGGTCGCGGCGGATGTTGCCGAACGCCTCGTCGGGCCGATTGGCGTGACGCTGGTGTCGCTCACGGTCATGATCAGCACCTTCGGCTCGATCAACGGCTCGATGCTCACCGGGCCGCGGGTGTTCTTTGCCTTGGCCGATGACAAGCTGTTTTTCACGAAAGTCGCGTCGATTCACCCCAGGTTTCAGACGCCGTACGTGGCGGTTGGTTTGGCTGCGGCACTCGGCATCGGCTTCGTCCTGTTGCGCTCGTTCGAACAGTTGGCGGACATCTTTGTCACGGCGTCGCTGGTGTTCTATATCCTCGGCGTATCGGCCATTTTCCCGCTCCGTCGCCGCAAAGACTGGGATCCGTCGGTGCGGGTGCCGCTGTATCCGCTGGTACCGCTCCTCTTCATCGGAGCCACGCTGTTCCTTCTCGTGAACTCGATCATGGATCCGGGAGCGCGGCTTGGTACGCTGGCGGTGCTTGGCGTCATCGCCGCCGGCATTCCTGTCTACTATATGACCGTCGGCCGAAAGGCCAACTCCGCCTGACGCGCCGCCGCCGACGAGGTGCCACCCGGCGGGTCACGATCCGTGACGCGCCGGTTACACCCGTTGCTTGCCGAGGTTCCGGGGCGCTCCTAACTTTCGGATTGTTACAATCGAACCAAAACAATGGGTACGTCTCCCCATCTTTTGGTGCAGGCGCGTTCCATCTTCATCTTCAGGTCACATGCGCATACAGCGTTGGTTAGGCGTGGCAGTCGCGGCGGTTGCTTTGGTTGTGAGCAATGTCGGAGCGCTTGCTGCACAGGGACTCACGACGGGTGCCGTCGGTGGACTCGTCACGGATAACCTCGATCGCCCGGCAGAGGGCGTACAAATTCAGATTCGAAACCAGGCCACCGGCTTCTCCGCAGGTGGCCTGACGCGTTCCAACGGTCGCTACCTCGTGCAGGGCCTCGCGGTTGGTTCGTACACGGTCACGATCCGCCGCATCGGCTTCGAGCCGGTCACGCGCGACAACATTCAGGTCACGCTCGGTCAGACGACGGTTGTGGATGTGGCGTTGAAGGAAGCCACCACGCAGATCGCTGGCGTGACCATCACGGGCGCCGGAACGGGCGCCGACTTCTCGCCGTCCAGGCAGGGTGCGGGCACGGTGTTGAATGACACGGTCATCCGTCGTCTTCCCACGCTGAATCGCAACTTTACGGATCTCACGCGCGCCACCCCGCAGGTCGCGCAGCCACAGGCGGGCGGTGGTCCGTCGGCTGGTGGCGTGTACAATCGCTTTAACAACTACACGGTTGACGGCGTGAACCAGAACGACCGATTCAGCCTCGGTTCGTCGGGTGGTACGCCCGGTGGTGCGACGAACGGTCGTATCATGTCAATCGAAGCCGTGAAAGAATTCCAGGTGTTGCTCAGCCCGACCGACGTTCGCTACGGCAACTTTGCCGGCATGCTCGTGAACGCGGTCACAAAGAGCGGCACGAACCAGTGGCAGGGCGGCGCGACCTACACGTTCCGCACCCCGCAGATGGCCTACGACACCGCGTTCATTCGCGGCGCAGACTTTGACGTGAAGCAGTATGGCTTCTCACTTGGTGGCCCGATCATCAAGGACAAGCTGCACTTTTTTGTCGCCCCCGAATTTCAGCAGCGCACCGATCCGACCGCCGGTCCGTCGGTCGACCTGACGACCAATCGCATTGGCGACGTGTCGCTCGATTCTGTCGCGCGTATTGCGCAGATCATGTCGGCGCGTGGCGTAGACGTGGGTACGACCGCGTCGCTCCGTCGTGCGAACCCACTGTCGAATCTGTTCGGACGTCTCGACTGGCAGATCAATGGCGCCAACCGTCTCGCGTTTCGACAGCTGTATAACACGGCCGAGCAAGATGAGTTCAGCCGTAACTTCAACGCGTTCAACACGAACGTAGGTCAGCAGAATAGCGGTATCCGACTCACGTCGAACTCGTTCTCGCGCCGGAACACGAACGTCTCGTCGGTCGCCACGTTGTACACCACCGGCCAGAGTGGCTGGAGCAATGAACTCTCGATCGGTTACAACACGATCGAAGACGAGCGCATTGTACCGGTGAACACGCCGGAAATTTCGGTGGCTGTCACGCCTGTGGGCGGTTCCGCGCCCAATCGCCCGGTCACCTTTGGTACGGAGCGCTTTTCGCCAGGTAACCTGCTGGAACAGCGCATCCTTGAAGTCAGCAACAACTTCACCAAGTCGTTCGGCGATCACACGCTGACGTTTGGCGGTCGGTACGAGAACACGTACATCTACAACTTCTTTCTCTCGGGCGCAGCCAACGGCGCGTACATCTTCCCGAGCATTGCGCGTCTGCAGGCAGGAACACCGAGTGGCTACGCCTTCTCGTACGCGAACGGCGGTGACATTCAGGCCGAGTTCAGCGGTCAGCAGCTGACCGCGTACGCGCAGGATTTGTGGAACGTGTCGCGCAACTTTGCCCTCACGTACGGTGTGCGCGTTGATTTGCCGAGCTATCTCGATTCACCGGTGCTGAATCAGGACATTCTCACGCGTTCCACGGCGGCCGGCTTCCCGGTTCGCACGGATTGGACGCCAAAGGCGGCCCCTCTGTTTTCGCCGCGTATTGGTTTCAACTGGAATGTGAACGGTGATTTCACCACGCAGGTGCGCGGTAACATTGGTGTCTTCACGGCGCCGGTGCCGTACATCATGTCAGGCAACGCGTATTCGAACACGGGCCTGGGCGGCGTCACGGTGTCCTGCACGGAAGCCGCAGGCAACGTACCGTTGTTCACGACGGATGTGTCGCAGCTGCCAACGTCCTGTGCGGGCACTGCAGCTCCGGTACCGGGCGCCGCGGGAACGGTTGGCATCAATACCAACGATCCGAACTTCAAGAACCCGCAGAACCTTACGGCCTCCTTCGGCTTTGACCGCAAGCTGCCGGCGGGTTTTGTCTTCACGTTCGAAGGTCTGTATCGCAAGGCCATCAACGGCATGTACCTCGAAGACCTGAACTTCCGTGGTCCGCGCGAAGTTGGTGGTCAGCCGTACACGACGAACACGGGACGCGTGATCTACGCCGATACGATGACGACCAATGCAGCCGGTGCGCTCTCGGTTGTGAACAACAGCCGTCGCCTCGTCACGGCCACCGGTACCAACAACCTGAACTTCGCCGAAGGCATCGTGAACCTCACGAACCAATCGGCGGATTACAACTACACGTTGACCGGTCAGCTGCGTCGTCGTTTTGATCGTGCGCTCGAAATCGCCGGTGCGTACACGTTCATGCAGTCCAAGGATGTGCAGTCACTCACGTCGGACCGCGCGATCTCGAACTATCGCAACGGCAACCAGACGGGCGGCATCATTAACGACAAGACGAACGTAGGCACCTCGTACTTTGAGCGTCCGCACCGCGTGCTCGTATTCGGTACCTACACGGCGCCGTGGACGAACGCGCAGACGGACATCACGTTCTCGTGGGAAGGCATGTCGGGCACGCCCTTCACGTACGTGGTGAACAGCGACGTGAACGGAGACGGCATCATCAGCAACGATCCGATCTACATTCCGCGCAACGGTGCCGATCCGAGTGAGATTCGCATTGGAACGGGCGCTGGCACGGCCTACGCGCTGAACGCAGCCGCGGCGGCTGATTTTGAGTCCTTTATTTCCAAGCAGGACTGCTTGAGCTCGCAGCGCGGTCAGATCATGGAGCGTAACTCCTGCAAGTCGCCGTGGCAGAACCGCATCGATCTGTCCATTCGTCAGTCTCTGCCGCGCGTGCGCGGTCAGTCGGCGACGCTGCAGCTCGACATCTTCAACGCGGCGAACTTTGTGAATCGCTCGTGGGGCCGCATCCTGCTGCCGGCGCTCTCGCCAGACTTTCCGCAGCAGTCTGTATTGACGGTTCGTAACCGTCAGGCCGCACCGCTCTCCAGCGAGACGGCCAATGGCTACGAGTTCGATAGCCGGCTCCGCACGGGCAATATTTTCCGTCCGGCGCCGAATCGCACGTCGGACTTCTACCAGCTTCAGCTGACGCTGCGTCTGGCGTTTTAATGCCGAGGGAGGGGGGCCCGGCCTATTTCGGGATCCCTGACGGTGTGTGACCGATCGCTCGAGGGGGCTCTCAAACCGAGGGCCCCCTCGATGTTTTGTGGGGCGTCGGCTTGCGTCTCCTTTGTCGACCCAGTTCGTTTGTAACGGACGTTACGTCCTCGTGACGTCACAATCGAACTGCGACCGGTGTTCGGCGGTTTTGTTTGACATTGCGCTGTGTCGCTCCGGCACGCGCGACCTCTCGCTCGACCCTTTCATCATGCCTTCTACTTATCCAGCAGGTGCCCGCGGCCTCGCGCTCAAGCGACGACTGGCCTCGAGGTCTCCCTCTCTTGCGGCGGCCGCACTGGCGCTCTTCGCGCTCGGCGCCTGCGACGAAGCCACCGCACCACCAGGCGAATCTGCGGCTGTCGACGTACGCGTCTATCTCGATCGCGATGCGTCCGGCTCCTTTTCCGCCCCGGACAGCGGACTCTCAGGCGTCGCCTTGACGCTCGTACCCACCAGCGGCCCTGAGATCGCACTGAGCGCGACATCAGATGCGCAGGGCATTGCGACTTTTCGCGAGGTCCAGCCGGGCGCCTACACGCTCACGCTGCCGTCTACTGCCCCGGCCGGCACCGTTTTGGCAACGGCGACCGCGCCTCGCGTTGTGGTGAGCGCGATTGGCCAGGTGCAGGCGCCGGAAGTGCGCTACGCCTGGCTGCCGGGCAGCATTTCTGGTCGCATTTTCCGCGACGATGACGGCAACGGCGCCTTCTCCACCGGTGATACACCCGGCGCCGGTCTGTTTGTCGTACTCTCGCGCGGAACCACGCGCGTGGACTCCCTGGTGGCGGATGAGCAGGGGGCATTCCGGTTCCCGTTCCTCACCCCCGGCAGTTACACGGTGCGCCTGGAGAACCCGGGCACAATCACGTACGCCGGCGGCGCCACGCGCACGATTGCGGTGGCCGCGTCGTCCATGAACACCGTCTCCGCGATCTTTACCGGCGCCTTGGTCATTCCCATTGCCGAAGCGCGGGCGCGGCCGGTTGGCGCGACCGTGGCGGTGATTGGAAATCTGGTGGTGCGTCCGGGTCGCTTTACGTCGGGTGCGAACTCCGAGCTCTGGATTCAGGATGCAACGGGCGGCATCGCCGCGTTCTCCGTGCCCACGGCGGACAGTGCGCTGTATCAACTGGGTGATCGTCTTGAGATCTCCGGCGCACGCAGCGCGTTCAGTCAGCAGTCGCAAATCAACATTGCGCGCATCTCGAATCTCGGTCCCGGCACCGTACCGACGCCGGTCTCGCAATCGGCCGCACAGGTGAATGCGCTGACGCTCGACGGTCAGCTGGTGCGCGTCGCGAACCTCACGGTGACAAGCATTCCGACCGGAACGGGCCCGGCCTTTACCGTGGTCTCGGAAGACGCGTCAGGAACACGTGTTGATCTCCGCATTGCGGGGCTCGGCACCGGTCTTTCGCGTGCGAGCTTTACCGTTGGTAGCCGCTACACGATCACGGGCGTGCTGACGCGATTTAACGCGAATGCGCAGATCAAGATTCGTGATGTGAACGATGTGCAGGCCGGCATCCCGGTGACGCCGATCGCCACCGTGCGCAGCACCGGCGTCAACGGCACCTCCTACACGATCGCGGGCCGTATCAGTGCAGCGCCGGGATCGTTTACGAGCGGCACCAACAACGTGAACTCCGAAATCTGGGTGCAGGACGCAAGTGGCGGTATCGCGGTGTTCTCCGCGCCAACGGCCGACTCTACAACACTCGCCCTCGGCACGCTCGTCGAAGTGGCTGGCGCGCGCAGTGCGTTCAGCGGCCAGTTGCAGCTGGGTTCGCCCACCATCACACGCATTGGTGCGGGTGCCGCGATTGCGCCGGCTGTACAAAATGGCACGCAAGTGACGGCGCGCACCCTTGAGGGGCAGCTCGTCACGCTGCCTGGCTTCACGGTGACAACGATTGGTGGTGGCACGGGCGCTGCCTTTACCGTCACCGGTACGGCGGACGGAGCCACCGTTCAAGTGCGTGTGGGTGGCGCATTGCGGGGACTGTCTCGCGCCTCGTTCACGGTTGGCAACACGTACTCGGTGACCGGCATCCTCACGCAGTTCAACGGCACCGCGCAGATCAAGCCGCGCGTGGCAAGTGATGTGACCCCATGACAAACTCCATGATTTCCTTTTCTCGTCGCACGCGACTGGCCGCGCTTCTGGCCAGCGTGTTCGCGGTCAATGCGTGCTTTGAGGATCCGCTTCCCGTTGTACCGAACTCGGAAACGGGCAGTGTCTCCGGCATTCTGTTTTTTGATCGCGACAACAACAATGTCTTCACGCCTACGGCCGGTGATTCGATCATGCCGGGCGTCACGGTGCGCTTGCTCGATCGCGGCACCACCACGGTGCTGGGATCGGCGGTCACTGGAACGGATGGACGTTTTACAATCAACGCGCCGGTGGGCACGCACGATCTCGACGTTGTGCGCTCCTCGACGATCATCGCCAACCGATTCATCTGGTGTGGCGCGCGGCCCAGCGTCTACAGCAACGAAGAAACGTTTGTTGCCACGCCGCTCAAGTTTGGTTGCGTTGTTCGCATCAACATCGCCAAGGCGAACCCCGTTGGTACCACGGTGACGGTCGCCGGTGTGGTCACCGCGCAGCCAGGACGCTTCCGCGCGGCCAACGACAATCTGTATCTGCAGGATCAGACCGGCGGCATTCAGCTGTTCGGCGTGCCGACGTCTCTGGGGCTGCAGGAAGGGGACAGCCTCGAAGTCACGGCCGAAATCGGTGTGTTCTCCACGCAGTTGCAGCTCGTCTCGCCTCGTGTGGCCCCGAACATTCGCCGCGGCGCGGCTGTGCCGGACCCGGTGTTGCTGACCACCGCGCAAACTGCGGCCACCACTAATCCGCTGGCTCCGAACGTTGGTCGTCTGGTGCGCGTGCAGCGCGTGACCGTTGGCGCATTCGCGAGCGGCAACGCACCAATGAATGATGGGTCAGGTCCGGCCATCGTCCGACTGGATGGCAATGCGAACACGACGATCGGCGTGGCCCGATTTACCACCGGACGTTGCTACAACATCACTGGCATTCTCGGCTTCTTTAACAACGCGACGCAGCTGCAGCCGCGTGGTCCGCAAGACGTAACGGAGGTTTCGTGCTCGTAAATCAGTTTCGAACACGCGCCACAGCGCGCGCGTCCCGAATGCTCGCGCGTCTGTCGACGGCCGCGGCCTGTTGTGCCCTCGCACTGTTTGGTGCGCGCAGTGCCGCCGCACAGGAAACCACGGGCTCGATTCGTGGTGTGGTCACGGCCGCAGACGCTACGCCGCTCGTGGGCGCCGTTGTCACGGCCACGAATACCGAGACCGGTTTGGCGCGGAGCACGTCGGTGGCCGAAAGCGGCGTATATGTAATTCGCTTGCTGCCCTCTGGTGTGTACCGTGTCACGGTACGACGGATCGGCAGTCAGCAGCAGGAGCGCACAGGCATTCGCGTGACGGTGGGTAGCACGGTGTCGCTGAACTTTGCGCTCAGCGATGCGGCCGCGCAGCTCTCGGCTGTCACGGTGACCGGCGCACAGCGCATCGATGTCGCAGAAGGCGGCGTCAAGCAGAACGTGTCGCAGGAAGAAATTCAGAACTTGCCCACGCTCGGCCGCGATTTTACCGACTTTATCGCGTTGTCGGGACTGGTGTCGCCGACGCCGGAAACGACCACCGGTGGTCAGTTCTCCATTGCCGGTGCACGCCCGTCGCAGACGAACGTGCAGCTGGATGGTGTCGACGCGAATAACAACTTCTTCGGTGAAAATCGTGGCGGCAGTCGCATCCCGTTCAACTTCTCCATCGAGTCGGTGAAGGAGTTCCAGATCATCACGAACGGTTTTGATGTGGAGTACGGCAACTACGCCGGCGGTATCATCAACATTATCTCGAAGGGTGGCACCAACAAGTTCCGCGCCACGGGCTACAGCAACTATCGGGGTGATGCGTTCACCGCCGAGAACTTCAATGGCACGCCGGTGAACAACTTCCAGGCGCAACAGTACGCGTTCCAGGCAGAAGGTCCGCTGATTCGCGACAAACTGTTCTGGTTGGTCTCGCTTGACGGTCAGCGTCGCCGTGAGCCGTTCGTGCCGAACGGCCCCAACGCATTGCGCACCACCGCCGCGGATCTTGAGCGGCGCGCAGCGGCTTTCCCGGATTCGGCCGCAAATCTGCTGGGACGCGCGCAGCGCGATCGCACCACGGCAGACTCGCTTGGTCGCTTCTTCTCCATTCTCGAAGATCGCTACGGCATCAGTGGCGCGGAGCAGGCGTACGACGAGTTCGCCACGCGTAACGACGTGCTCACCGTGTTTGCACGTCTCGACTGGAATATCAACGACCGCAACCGCCTGTCGCTCCGCAACAGCTGGTCCGACTACGACAACGGCAACGAAACCTTTGCGGGCACTGCGATCGGTGGTCTGTCGCAGGCCGAAGCGTTCCAGAACCGCACAAACGCGATCGTTGGTGAGCTCACCAGCACGCTGGGTGATCGCGCGTCGAACGTGTTCCGCTTTCAGTACGCGACAGAAGATCGCCCGCGCGTTGGCAACGATCTCAAGCCGCAGCTGCGCGTGAACAATGTGAACACCGGATCGGCATACGCGTGGGGCGGCAACAGCATCGCGTTCCGCAACCGCCTTATCGAGAACAAGCTGCAGATCGTGAACAACACCACGATCGACCTCGGCACGCACACGCTCAAGTTCGGCACGAACAATCTGTTTGCGCACTACGAGAACGATTTCTGGAACCAGGGGTCTGGCTTCTACACGTTCGACAACCTGGCGGCGCTTGAAGCGTATCAGCCGCTGCAGTACACCCGCAACGTGCGCGCCGATGGCTCCCCGCCACGCGCTGTGTTCGACGTGCAGGAGTACTCGGTGTACGGTCAGGATCAGTGGCGCGTGACGCCGCGCCTGCTCGCCACCCTCGGCGTGCGGTACGACTACTCGCGCTTTGCGGATGCGCCAGGACGCGTGATCGATGCTGAGCGTGCGTTTGGTATCCAGACCGGCGTGGCTCCGATTGACAAGAACAACATCTCACCACGATTCGCCCTCGCGTGGGACCGCAAGGGTGATGCAAGTGAAGTGTGGCGTGGCGGTGTCGGTCTGTTCTACGGACGTTTGCCGTCGGTGCTTGGGTCGAACGTTGGTATTACGGATGTGCCGCTGCAGAACCTGGCGTGCACTGGCAGCGCCGCCGATGGCGACGCCAACGCGCCGCCGTCTGTGCGCAACTATCGGGACTGGGATGCATCGGGTAACGACAATCCGTTCAACTGTGCCGGTGCGGCCGGCGTAGGCGGCATTCCGGAGTTCTCGTTCTGGACGCAGGGTTTTGAAATTCCTGAGACGTATCGTGCCAATCTTGGTTACGAGCGTGAGCTCGGCCGTCGCACGCGTTTCTCGGCCGACTATCTGTACGCGCTGACGAACAAGCTCTACACCGTGCGCAATACGAATCTTCGTCAGCCGTTGTTCTCGCTGGCGAACGAGGGCGGACGTCAGGTGTTCGTACCAGCGGCCGGCTTCGCGCCAAATGCGGCCGCCGGCAACGCGCGTTTGCTGAACACGGACTTCGGCAACGTCTTCCAGAATTTCTACGACGGCACCGCGGTCTCGCATTCTGCCACGTTCAACATTGATCAGCGGCTCGGTACGGAGTCATCACTGCGTGCGTCCTACACGTACGTGACCGCCTCGGACAATAGCTCGTTTTCCTGCTGCACATCGTTCGCGGGCTGGAACGAGACGCGCGTTGGCGCGTCCGGCCCGAACGACATCGGCGGCGTGGGCGACACGGATAAGGCGTGGGGCCCGTCGGGCTTCGTGCGCAACCACACGGTCATTGTCTCGGGCTACGCGCCGCTTCCGCTGGGCTTCCGCCTCAGCGGCATCTGGCGCTTGCAGAGCGGCACGCCGTGGGGACCGGAGCAGGGTGGTGACTTGAATGGTGACGGACTGAACTTCAACGATCGCCCGTTCATCTTTGCACCGGATCAGTTCCCGGTCGCTATTCCCACCAGCATCACCACCGCGTCGGCGCAGGCGGAATACGTGGCCGCGCAGCGTGAGATCTACCGTGGATACCTCGAAGCGAACCCATGCATCAACGAACACGTGGGTTCGATCATTCCGCGTAATACATGCCGTCAGCCCTGGTTCAATCGACTCGACCTGTCGCTGCGCAATCGCATCCCGGTGCGCAACGGTCAGTACGCGGAACTGTCGTTCGACTTCTTCAACGTACTCAACGGCATTAACAAGGACTGGGGCCGTTACCAGTCGGTGTCCGCAGCGCGACGCAACCTGATGGTGCCGGCGTCTTACGATGCGGCGGGTGAAACGATTCGGTACAACCTCGTGGACAACTTCGGCGACAACACCCCACTCGGCGCCAACCTGCTGCTGCAGTTCAGCATGCAGCTCGGTGTCCGCTACGTGTTCTAGTCTGCCTCAACAGTCAAACGCCCCCGTCGCGATCACTCGCGGCGGGGGCGTTCTGCATTCCCCTGAAGTTGTTGCTGTTTTCGTGTCCTTCGTGCTTTCGTGCCCTTCCCGCCCGCTGTTCCCTTGCATTAGGCGCATCTCGAGGAATCAGCCGCGCCGGCGGCTCTTTTACACACGCGTGCTCCGAGTGCGAGGGAACAGCAGGCGGGAAGGGCACGAAAGCACGAAGGACACGAAGAAGAGCCACTTCAACTAATTGAGCGGGAATTCGGGAATCAGGGTCAGCAGCTCCGGCCAATCGATGTAGGGATTGCGATTGCCTTGGGCGCGTTGCACCGCGTCGTTTCGGGCGCGTTCCCATGCGTCGGGTGCGTCTTCTCGGGCCCAGGCGATGATCAGGTCGCGCTCGAAGGCGAAGTTGGCGACGCTGTAGCCGCTCGGGCGCTGCGTGTTGTAGCGCGTGTAAAAGTAGAGCAGGGCGCGTGCAATGTCGCCGCGCTTTGACGGGCGCGGCTCGAACACGATCTGGCCACTGTTGCCGTTGGAGTAGCCCAGTCGGCTCACGTCGCCTGGGGTTTGCGGGCTGGTGCTGGTCCACAACACCGTACCACGCACGACGCCAAACGGAAAGTTGGAGCGCTGTGAGTTGGCCGTTTCGTCACTTGAAAACAGATGATGCAAGTCGCTCAGGCCCGGCTCGTTTTCGGCGCCACGACTTCGCGGCCACACATGCTCGGTGTTGATACTGTTCGCAGCCGCCGTGGCGCGTGTGGTAACGCTCGGCACCGCGCGCCCGGTGTAGAGATCGACAATGAAAGGCTGATTGCCGCGGTCAATGAACAGGTACAACGAATCGCGCGCGGATGTGTAGTCCAGCACGCGCTGGCCGCGAATGATCTGATGGACCGTGGCGAGCAAGGCGGCACCGCACCGACTGCGCGCCGCGTCGTAGTAGCCGCCAGCCACAACGGGTGGCACGGTCGTACACGTATTGGGTGGTGGCGGAACGGGGCCACCGATGTCGCTACCACCGCTGCACGCCGAAAGCATGAGTGCGGCCGTGAGCAACACACGTCGCGCGGCAGCGCGCGAGGAACTGAGTTTATGCATGACGCAAAGACTGCCAGCTGAAGAACAGAATGAAGCGTCTCTTAAAAGACGCGAAGATTGATATAGCGCCGTGGGTTTGCCTTGACGTCAGCCACGAGCTCGTCCAGCCGTAGCAGGAGCGAATCAACGCGTGCGTACACAGCCGGGTCATTCAAGAACTTGGCCGCGGTTCCAGGGCCCGAATCCACTTTCGACAAAATCGAACTCACCTGCGTGCGCGTCTGCTCGAGATCCCTGGTCAACTGCGCCAGGTTTGCGCTGCTCGTGCGAAATGCACGCAACGTGGAGTCCACCACCGACGAATCGACCGACGCAAGCGTGGACCGTAATTGACGTTGTGTGGTGGAAAGCTCACGTGACTGGTCGGCGGCAATCGTGCCCAACTGCGCGGTCAGCGTGCTCAGTTCGGCAATCGCCTTGCGAATGTCGGCCAGTCCGCCGCCGGTCACAAACTCCGCGCGTATCGCCGCCGCAAGTGTCTGCACTTCACCCGCCACGGAGTCGGCTTTGGTCAACACCTCGCCGGTGGTGGCCGAACCCTTGCCCGTTGGGATCGTATCACCGTGCGCCATATACGTGGTCACCGCGAGCTTCGGAGACAGTGCGATCAGCTGATCGCCAAAAATGCCATTGGGTTCAACGGCGGCCGTCGTGCCGTCTGGAATCTCATATTCTTTTTTCACGGACAGCGTGACGAGCAACGTGCCGTTGGGCACGAGCTCCACTTTGCGCACGAAACCAACATTGACACCAGCCAGGAGGACAGGTTGTCCGTTCTTCAGGCCGGCGCCCCACGGGAACAGTGCGTACATCGGATAGCCGGTGGCCAAACCGCCGCGCGCTAGCCACACCGTGCCGGCAACGCCAATGATCACGGTCAGAATCAGCATCAGACCTACAAGCACTTCGTCACGACGTTTCATGCAACCGATCCGGTGAATTCACAAAGAAAGAAGTGCGCGATGCCGTGAGGCTCACGCCTGAACAAACGGGGCAAAGATCGCGGCCACGATCGCGTCCAGCGTGAGAATCGCCACTGACGTGATAACCACCGCGGTGGCTGTCGCCTGGCCCACGCCTTCGGCTCCGGCTTTCGCGATATACCCCTGATACGAACACACAAACGCAATTGCCGCGCCAAAGCATGTCGCCTTGATCAAGCTGTAGATCACCTGAAACGGCGTGAACGCAATGCGCAAACCTTCCACGTAGTCCACGGTGCGCACGTCGGTTGCCAGGATCAGCGTGAGCCACGCGCTGACGAGCGCGGCGGTGTTCGCGAGCATGGTCAGTGCCGGCAGCATCACCAGCGCGGCCAGGATGCGCGGCAGCGACAGGAAGGCGACCGGATCATAGGCCAGCGTCTCAAGCGCGTCGATCTGCTCCGTCACTCGCATGGTGCCAATCTCCGCGGTCATTCGTGCGCCCACCCGTCCGGTGAGCACAAGCGCGGTGAGCAGCGGGCCGAGCTCAAGCACAATGCTCTGCCGCGTGATCAATCCGACCGCGGAGACCTGCACACCCGGGAAGAGCTGAAATCGCGTCTGGAAGGCCGTGACGCCGCCGAGGAAGCCGGCCACGATGATGGTGAGCAGCACCGATTCCACACCGATCACGCGCATCTGGCGAATCGTCTCACGTGGCCACGTATCCACTTCACGCGCGGAGCGAATGATGTCGCGCAGATAGTAGCCGTATACACCCACGCCCGTGAGCGTGGTGCGCACGGCACCGTGCATGGCGCGCCAGGTCGTTTCTAGCATCTGTTTACGTCCGAACGCGGGCGAGCAGCACAACCGCTACGGCACCCACCAGTATGTTGGGAAACCATGCCGCCAGCTCTGGAGAAACAAGCCCGGACTTGCCCACCGCCTTCGTCAACTGAATCAAGACGAGAATCGCAACCGTCGTACCGAGACTCACCGCCACACCAAAGGCTGTTCCGCCGCGCTGCGTGCTCGTGGCCAGCGGTGCGCCAAACATGGCGATCAAAATGCAGGTAACGGGTACCGCGATCTTCAGCATGAGCTCCACGCGGAGACCGCGTACATCAGAACCGGCGCGCTCAAGCGTGGTAATGAAACCCGCCAGCTGACGATAGGTCATTTCGTCGGGCGCCTTGTCGGATGCGCGCAACTCGGTGGGCGTTTCGGTCATCGACCGTTCCACGAGCGAGTCGAACGCAATCACAATGTCACGCGATTTGTCAGGCATCATGTGCACGTAGCCCGTGCGCAACATCCATCCTCGCTCACGTGTCCATGACGCCTTCTCGGCCGACACCAGGCGACTCGGTGTGAGCGAATCGCCACGATGCTCGGTTTCCACCCCCTGCATGGTGCCGTCCTGCACATTCAGGAACGTGGCGCGCACGACACGACCTTCTTCACCGCCGAAGACAAAGTTGTAGCGTGTGTTCACCGATTCGTTGCACACCGCCATGCCACCAGACGGCGCGGCGGCGGTCTGGCAGGATTCACGCAACAACTCAAGGCGTTTTGAAGTGGCGGGCGGCGCGAGTTCGCCAATCACCAGTCCAAGGACCGCGGCAAACACACTCAGCACCCAGATCGGCGCCACCACGCGGTGAAAACTCATGCCCGACGCCTTCGCGGCGGTGATTTCGGCGTGTCGCGTGAAGTTGCCAACCGAGAACACGGTGGCAAACAACACCGCTGCCGGCAGCACCTTGTACATGGTATCCGGCAGGAAATACCAATAGCTCAGCGCGATTTCCTGAAAGGGAATATTGCGCTCGGTGTATTTGCGAAGGTTGTCCACGATATCCACCACGAACACCAGAAACGGAAAACCGAAACTGGTCACGAGGAAGATGCGCAGAAACTCCACCGCAACGTAGCGGTCCAGTGGACGCAGAATGCGCCAGCGTCGACGCGGTTTGGAAGCGGCAGGATCACTCACGCACCCGCTCCGCGCAGTGCCGTTCTCGCCGCCCGCTGGCGCGATTTGCGCGCGCGTCGGTCCATCCACCAATCGCGCACTCCGCCGCCTCGAGAACCGTCGGCGGTTTTTTCAACACGCAGCAGTAACACCAACCCGGCGAGAGTGAAAATCACGTTCGCGGCCCACATCGCAATCACCGGCTCCACCGTTCCCTTGTCCGCAAGTGTTTCACCAGCCATGAGGCACACGTAATACGCGCCGAACACCACCAGCGACACGCCGATCGTCACACCAACGCCGCCGCGCGGAAACCGCAGCGCAATTGGCGGACCAAAGAGCACAAACACAAAGCACGCCATGGACAACGCGAACTTTTTCTGGACCTCCACGGCGTACTTGCTCATGTCCATGAGCGCCGCCTGTAAAGCCTCGGGGGTCACGGCAAAAATCGCGGGCGGTGGTCGGTTCGGATCGAGTGCCGCGGCCGCGCGCGCCGCGGCTGCCATGCTGTCTGCAATGTTCTGGGCCTGTCCAATCGGCAATCCATCAGCACCCAGGATCACTCCGCCAGCAGCCATCGCAATACTGTCGCGTTTGCGCTGCTCACCCGCGAGACTGTCCTGGAGCATGGCCTGCCGACGCATCTGCTCCGCCTGCTGCTGCGCCTGCGAAGCGGTGCTGTCCTGGTTCGCCTGGGCGCGGGCCATACTGTCACGTCGCAGCGAATCGCGAATTGTGGTGTCTTGCGGCATGGCAGCAAATGCCGCGATCGCCGGGTGAGACAACGGCACCGGCGCGGCCTCTGCAGTCTTGGGGGAGAGTAACGCCGGAATCTTTTCGCAATACAGACGCGCCAGACCACCGTGCGCGGGGCGCGGACGCGGCACCCGCAACACAGCATTGGGGTTCGCTGAATCGGCCGCTTCTGCCCGCAACTGCGCGATCCAACGCAAACGCCGTGATTCGTATTCCTCCGCACGCGCCACGTACTCACGCTGCAACTCGCAAATGCCCTGCTCACGCTCGCCCTTGTAGGCGCCCTCTCGCTCCGACGAACTGAAGCCGCGCGCCAGATCTTTCACCTTCATGAGCTGCTGGCGGAAGAACGTGCGCTGTAGCTGTTGCGCGTCACCCTGCGCGAACTGCAGCTGCTCACCGTCGTACAGCACGAGCTGCAGATCAACACTGTCGGGAGACATGGTGAAGGTACCACTGTCGGCGTACACCGATTTGCGCTCGGCCGTGTTCTGCAGATCGTAGATCTCTACGTCGCGCATGCGATTGGAGGTCTCGTCGAGCCAACCCACCTTCATGTAGAAGGTGGGTGAGAGCTGCGAGAGCACCTGCGCGCGCAGGCCAACCGTTGGGCGCACGTTCACAATGTCACCCAGCAGTATGCTCAGCCGATGATTGGCACGTGGCAGCACTTGGTCGTTGAAGCCAACCATGAGTAACGACAGCACTGCGGCGATCCCCAGCATGGGCGCCATCAATCGACGCACGCGCACGCCGCTGGCCTTGAACGCCGTGACTTCGTGTTCGGATGCGAGACGCCCAAAGGCGTGCAGCGTGGACACGAGCACGGCCATGGGCAGCGTCATCGCGATCGTGAACGGCAGCGACAGCAGCAGAAACTCGCCAATGACACGCCACGGCAACCCCTTGCCCACCAACTTGTCGAGTTGGCGGGCAACGTATTGCAGCAGGAGCAGCGAAGTGAGCGCCGTGAGCGCGAACACGAGCGGCCCAATGTGCTCGCGCACGATGTAGCGGGTAATGATCCTCACAACATGGGGTCAGCGGTAACAAAAAGTGTGTGCGTGGTCGAGCCGCCGTCGTCCGTACGCACACCATAGGATCGCCCGAGTGCCTTGAGCACCGGGGCGCGGCCCGTTCTATTCATCTAAATTCCCCCGGTATCTACTGCATTATCAAGTGCATTATACAGCGACTACGCTGGTTGTCCCTTCCGCTGCTGCCTCGGAGCGAGCCGTTTCGGCCCATTTCGATCTGCTTGTACCCCACGAACGCCGCCCTGTGCGCCTGATCGCCGCTGGCCTGAAAAGAGCCGGCGCCGCCTTGGCGCTGCTGGGGTTGGTGAGCGTTGGCGCGCAGGCGCTGCTGGCGCGGCCCCTGATGGCGCAGGAACGTCCGCCCGTGGGCGTGCGGGTCGATTCCTTGACCATACAGCCGTCGCTCCCGGGAGGGGGGATCCTCTTCCGGCTCCCGGCTGGGCTGCGGCCGCTCGCGCTCGGCGTTCGGCAGGGCAAGCCGTCGTCGGTGATTGCCAACGAAGCGGCGAGCGCGCTGGAAACGCGATTGCTCACGCTCCGGGATCGCCAGTGGCAGCAAGGCGTGCGTGCGACGCTCCTGGGCACTCCTACGGCACCGCTGCGTGAGCTCGCCGAGACGCCCGCTCCGGTGCGCGCGGCCACCGACGTCCGGGCGCCTGCTGCCGCGTCGAATCCGGCGGAGCTATTCGCCGAGATCGCCGATTTGAACGTCGACCTGAGCGCCCGCCTCGAAAGCAAGGTGGCCCGCTCGGTCAATGAAATCTGCACCGCTGCCCAGCGCGCGCAGTTCGGCTCCAACTGCTTCGCCACCTATCTGCCGGGTTTCGACTTTCAGGTCAATCTGGTCTCGAAGGGTGTCGTGGCCGACCGCGTGTTCGTGAACGTCGAGTACGATTCGCAAAATCAGTACGACGCGTCGAATAATATTTCGCTGTTCTACCAGGGGCGGCCCGACGAAATCCTGCAGCGCGTTGAGGTGGGCAACGTGAGTTTTCAGGCGCCTACCTCACGCTTCCTCACCGCCGGTATTCCGTCCAACAACTATGGCGTGCAGGCCAGTGGGCAAATCGGCCCGATGCATTTTTCCACGATCGTGGCCCAGCAGCGTGGCAACGTGTCGCGCAACAACGTGTTCACCGTTGGCGATCGATCGGTGCAGCAGGTGGATCGTGTCATTGAAGACATTC
>JALHNZ010000024.1 GCA_022843265.1 Gemmatimonadaceae bacterium | reverse complement strand
ATGGCCCGCGCGACGCAGCACCTGGGCGTCGCCACGCCAGTCCGCAAGCACCTGCTGCAGGTCGGGGGCACTCATGCCGCCACCGCCAGGTCGACCACCGCCACCGCGTCCGCCTGGGGCAGGGCAGGCCCCTCCCCATAGCTCACCCGGCTCTCACCCGCCGCGACATCCAGCGTCACGCGGATCACGTGGTCCAGCGCATCGCGCACGTGATCGTTGTGCGTGATGACGATGACTTGCGCGAAGCGATCGGACAGCCGCCGCAACAGCGTGAGCACGTTGGTGCGCCGCTGCTCATCGAGCGCCGCGAACACCTCATCGAGAATCAGCAGCGAGAACGGCGTGCCCGAGCGCTCGGCGATCATCTGCGAGATGGCGAGGCGCAGCACGAGATTGCAGAGATCCTCCTCGCCGCCCGAAATCACCGGCTTGGGCACGCCGTCTTCGAGCACCGTGAGCTGGTAGTCCTCACCAAACTCCGCCTGCGTGTAGCGGCCATCGGTGAGCGTCTCGAGGAAGGCGCTCGCGAGGTCCGCCAGCTCGGGGCGCAGCGCGTGATTGAGTTCGGCGCGGAGGTCGCCCATGGTGCGGTCGAGTTCCTCATGCAGCACCACGTCGCGCGTCAGCGTTGCGAGCCGCGCGCGGGCCGCTTGCGTGTCCGCGATGCGCTGCTCCGCCTGGCGCACGGCATCCTCGGCGCGGCCGACGCTATCGCGCGCGATGCGGTTCGCGTCGACGGCCGCGCGCCACGCGCGTTCCGCCTCGGTGTACTCGCGGCGCATGGCGTCGTATTGCTCCGCCGTGAGCCCAGCTTCGAGGATCTGCTGCTCAATTGTCGCGCGCTCGCTGGCGATGGTGCGGGCCTGTTCCTGCGCCTGCGTCAGCGCCGTGGCCACGCGCTCGGCCTGCGCCGCCTTGTCGGCTAGCACGGCCCGGCGCGCCTCCATCGGGGCCAGCCGCGCGAGCTCGGCGCGCACCACCTCATGCCGCGCCACGTCGTACGTGGTGGGGAGGGCGGCGAGTTGCGCGGTCACCCGCTCACCTTCGGTCACGATGCGCACCGATTCAGCCTGCTGCTTGATCTCGCCCTGCAGTATCCGCTGCAGTTCGGCGAGATGCTCCTGTTCGCGCGCCAGTCCGTTGGCCGTGCCCTCATACTCCTCGCGCCACTCCGCGACCGTCGTCGGCTCAGCTTCCAGCCCTTGCGCGGCCTCGGCGAGGCGAACGCCTTCTGCCGTGATGGCCGCAATCTCCTGTTCCAGCGCCGCGAGCACCGTGGGGTACCGATCACCCAGCGCGACCCCGCACGTGCCACACGGCGCGTCGGGCCCCTGCGTTTCCAGCTTGGCCTTCTTGTCGAGCAACGGCCGCACCGCCGCCCGCGCCTGCTGCAGCTCGGCGCGGGCCTGCGCGAGCCGCTCACGCCAGGCCGCCCTTTCTTCGGCGAGCTTGGCCTCCGCCTTCTCTACGTCCGCGCGCCACTCCAGCACCTTCTGCTGCTGGCGATCCACTAGGTCCTTGGCGCGCTCCACTTCCTCGGCCGCTTCGTCGGGATGCGGGAGTCCGTTGGCCTGCTGCTGCAGATGCGCCTGCACCCCCAGCAACCGCTGCCGCTCCGTATCCGCCGCCGCTTCACGGTCGAGGCGCGCGCCTTCCTCGCGCAGCGCCGGCAGGGTGGCGAGATCCCGCGCGATGCCCGGGAGTGCAGCCACCGCCTCCGCGATCGCCGCCTGCTCCTGTTCCAGTCGCAGCACGTCGCGCGCCACGGATTCCGCGCGCTGCGTCAGCGTGCCGTGCGTCGTGACCCGCGTCTGCTGCGCCGCCCACGTGGCCTGCGCCCGCTCCCACACCGGGCGAAGGCGCGCCTCGATCTCGGCGGTGCGGTCCTCGGCGGCTTCCGTGCTCACCAGCGCCTGCTGCGCCGCCGCGAGCCGGTCACGGGCGTCGGCCTGCGCCTGTTCCAGCGTGGCCGGGTCGGGCATCGTGGCGCGCAGCGCGTGCTGTTCCGATACCAGCCCCTTCCGCGCGTCGCGCACCAGCGTCTGCGCCATCTCGAGCCGGTCGTAGCCGAGCACACGCGAGAGGAACCGCGCGCGATCTGCCGGACCGAGTGTGCCCATGACGGCGAGCTCCTTCTGGCCCGTGAAGTACGTGGTGAAGAACTCGCTGCGCGTCATGCCGAGCGTGCGCTCCACCCACTCGGTGACGCCGCCCAGGCTGGTCGCCACGGGTGTGTCGAGGGTGCCGAGAAACGCGGCGGCCTGCGAGAGCCCGCGCTCGATGCGCATGCGCTGCGTGCCCACGGTGCACTCGAGCTCTACGAGTACACTGGCGCGCGGCGCGGCGCGGCGGCTCTTGATGCTGTCCTTGCTGCCCCGGGCGGCGCCGACGCCGTAGAGCGCAAACGCGATCGCTTCGAGGATGGTCGACTTGCCGGCGCCGTTCGTGCCCACGATGCCGGTGAGCCCGCGATCGAAGCGCAGCGTGGCATCGCCGTACTGGCGGAAATTCTTGAGTCGGAGCGTGTGCAGTTGCACGGTCAGGCCTCCACGGCGACGGGCGCCGCTGATTGACGGGTCGTGGCAAGGAACGTGGCGCCGAGGCGCGTCAGCGCGTCACGGTCGACGTCCGGCGGCAGCGGGCGTTCCGCGATGGCGCGGTGCAGCAGCGCCTCAAGGCTCGTGTGCTTCGCCGCCTCCACGGTGACGAGGGACGCGACGGCTTCGGGCGGACGCGCCACGAGTTGGAAGCTGAGCGCGCGGGCGCGGTAACTGCGGAGCGCCTCCTGATCGAGTTCGCGCAGCCGATGCCGCTCGCAATCCACGAGCACCACGCGCGCCACCGCGCCATCGAGTTTGCCGAACGTGGTGTCCACCTCGCGCGCAATGGCCGCATCGATCTCGGCCGCCGTGAGGTCGCCGCAGTGGATCGGCCCCAAGTCGAGGAACGCGCGTGACGCGGGCAGCGGCACAAAGCGCGTCGTGCGGGCCGGGATCTCATGCACGAGAAACCCCTTGCCGTTCACGCCGCGCTCGGCCTGCTCCGCGAGTTCGCCCCACGGGTTCGTGCTCGTGTAGTCGATGGAGCCGCTGTACCAGGCGCGCGGCGCGACTTCGCGGGCCACGTGCCAGTGGCCGAGGCACACCACGTCCCACGCGTCGGCATGCAGCGCCGCCACATCGATGTCATGCGACGTCCGCACGGGCAGCATGCCCGCAATTTCGCCGTGCAGCAGCAACACGCGATGGCGGCGGGTGGTGGACGGGCGCAGCGTCGGCCGCTCGATGCCGACCACATCGGGCACCGCGAGCACTTCGCAGTCGAGCGCTGGCAGTTCGATGGTCTCGGCCGCGCGCTCCACCACGTGGATGCGCAGCGAACGGAAGAGCTGCAGGATGCTCCCGGCGTCGGCGGTGCGCGGCGCGTCGTGATTTCCCGCAACCAACAGAATCTCAGTTGATGGGAGCGCCTTCCGCAGTCGCGCCAGCTCGTTGAACGTGTGGACGATCGCCGGGTTTGACGGGTGCGACTGGTGGAAGATGTCGCCGCCAATCACCAGCAGGTCCGGCGCCTCGGCGATCATGGCCGTCACGGCGCGCGTGAGCGTCTGTGCGACGTCATGCTCGCGGACATTGAGACCGTCGTCGGTGAGCGCGTCGAACTGCCGAAAACCCGCGTGCCAATCTGCCGTGTGAAGAACACGCATCAGGCGGCATCCTCATGTGACAGGTCGAGCTCGACCACATCCTCCACGGCGCTGACGCCGTAGCCGTTGGCCGGGGTCGCAATGGCCGGCGTCGCCTGCAGTGCGCGGGCGTCGGCTTCCATATCCTCGATTTCGCCGACCAGCGTTTCGCTCACAGATTCCGCCGACGCCTGCATCGCTTCGAACTGTCGCCCGTAGCTCGGCAGCACTTCCGCCACACGCGTCCAGGCGCGGCGCTCCGCGCGCGTCTGCGCGGTCTTGGTCGGCTCGCTGTCGCCGACGGGGTCGCGCTGACGCACGCCACCGCCGCACCAGTTGACGCCGACCACGGTCATGCCGGATTCCACGAGCGTGATGCGGAAGAGACACGCGGCCACCGCCTTTTCCGGCACGTTGTGCTGGATGCGGAGACGCAGGCGGCGCGAGGATTCTTCCTTCGCCCACGTGTCGCCCTGCTTCGCGAGTTCATCGAGCCGCGCATCGGCGTTGATGAAATCCGGTTCGTCGCACTTCACCACGCCCGCCTGAATCAGCGGCATGGCGCGCTCGCGATAGAGTTCCGCGTTGAGGTAGATGCGTCCGCCCAACACTTCCACATGGCGGATCGGGTCGAGCCGGTTCTGGCGGCAATACTCCGCCAACGCTCGGGCGCCGGCCGCGCTCAGGTCCTTGGACCAGGTGGCGCCGCGGATCGCCGTCGCCATCGCGTTCTGCAGGCGGCGCTCTTCGACACGCGCCTGGGCTTCCGCGCTCAGCGCAGGGCGCGTGGGCGCTTCCGTGGTAGCCATCGCGGTGCTCGTCGATTCGTTGCTCATGGCTATCGCTCCAGCGCCGACTCCGGCGCCCGTGTGGTGTTTTGCTGGATCAGCGCATCGCGGGCCGCGAGGCTGGTGGAAATGGCGACGGCGGCGCGGGTGCAGTCCTGCGCCAACGCGTAAAGCTGCTGCGTCACGGCGAGCCACGTGGTGCGGTCAAAGTCGGGGCCGCCGGCGATGTTGCCGATGCGCTCCGCCGTCACCTGCAACTGCTTGTAGCACGCGTAGGCGGTGTCGTTCACACGCTGCTCGACCGCGCCGATCGCGCTCTGCTCGATTTCCGACGGCGTCAGCACGCCCGCCACCGGCAGTGACACGGTGATCTGGTCTTTGGGGTCGATGACCATCAGAACGCCCCGGCGCGCGTGTACTGGTCCGCGACGTCGGCGCGGCGCGCCGCTTCGTGGTCCAGCGTGATGACCGCGCCATCCAACGCGACACACGCCAGGTCGAACGCGGTGCGGGCGTTGATGAGCTGCGCATCCTGAAACACCTTCTGCGCCGCATCCCGCGCCGGACGCTGCCGCTGTTCATCCTGCGCCACCGCGAGCGTCATGCGGGCCTTGGCCCACGTCCGCGCGAGGGTGATGACCGCCTGTTCGGCTTGGGTCACGCGGCCCCCTGCGATCTTGCCGCGACCCAGCGCTCTACATCCTCCGGCCGATAGCGAATCGTTCGGGGGGCCACTTCGACCCACTGCGGCCCGTAATTTCTGCGGCGCCAGCGGACGAGCGTCACCACGTGGACGCGCAGAGCCTCCGCGACCTGGCGTGTTGTCAACAGAGCCTTCGTCACGCCGCCCCCTTGGGCCACGCGGCCACACGCTGCGGGTTCGGGCCGTCGATGCTGGCGCGCACGTCGCGTAGCGGTTCGACGCGCGCGGGCTGGCCGTCCTCGCGGATGACCTCGAGGTGCGGCGCGATGCGCCGGGTGATGACGTCGCGGCCGTGCATCACGATGATGGCGACGCAGCGCATCGGCTCCTTCTTGGCTGCGCTGATCTTGCGTGTTACCTTTTGCATGTCACTGCCTCCGTGGTGACCGGCCCGGGACCCTCTGGCAGGGGTGCCCGGGCGTTGTTTTTCAGGCCCGCGAGTGGGCCAAATGCGCCGCATCGGCGCAGCGGGACATCAGGTCCATCAAGCGCGCCTTGATCTTCTGCGGGCACTCACCCGCGACGCGCCACATCTGCCACGACCGCACGACGAAATCGCCAAGCGCGTTGCCTGACCGCCCGGCAATCACGCAGTCGTGCCACGGGTCGACCGGAATTCCTCGAGCGCGCTGTTCGCGCCGCGCCTCCCGGAACACATCGCGCACGGCGAGTCGTGCGCTGCGCTTGAGACTGCAGGTCAAGCGCTCTCGCGATGCCGCCCAACGCGGCGGGGCCTCCATGGACGGCGGGGCCTTCTGGTGTTCGCTCACGACATCCTCCGTGTTTCTGCGGATTCCGCATGGCAGCGCTGGCAGTCGCCACCACACCTTCCCGTCATGGACCACCCACGACAGGCACAACCAGACCGTCAGGCGACAGCGAGAGACCCACCACCCTGGGCGGCCAATCGGGCCGCCATCTTCTTTTCCTGGGCGGCAGTGAAGGCCGTCACGGCGTCAATGACGCGGCGCGATTCGCGGTCGCCGCTCAGCGTCAGAGCCACATGGGGGCGCGTCCAATCGTGGTCGCTGCACCACTTCGTGAACGAGGTCCCGTCTTCAGCGAGCGCCACATTGAACCGACGGCGCAGGGCCACGAGTTCGGGCGGTGTCTTCCGGCGCTTGGCCATAGCGAGTAGCGTTCCACGTGAAAGGTTACGAACGGTTCCGGCGTACATCGAACACGTTCACTGCTTACACGATACTACACCGCCCCGTATGATCCTGTCAATAGGCGTGCGAAAGCCCCCGGTACCGGACCGTCGTCCGATCAAGCCAGCCGTTGACGGCGGCTGGCGCCCGAGGGCTTCCACTGCACCTTCTCATATGGGCATGACGACCGTTTACCCGGCAGTTGGCCGCCAGGCGGTGTCATGGTCGAACGCTCTGGCCGACGCTTCCCGGCGGTCTGTGCTCCCGCGCCGTCAACGCGGTGTCCCGAGACCTGCGGCCCGGCTGTCGTCGCCGGTACTACGGACGGTGGCTGGCCTGCCGGACCGGGTCGCACGGCTGCGTTGCCCGGATTTGGTATCGTGTGCCGCCGCCCTTCATCCCGTTGTTTGGCGAGCCCAGAGCGCATGAGCCGCGAGGAAACGGTGTCAGAGTCCGACGGCACATTACCGGATCAGACTATATCGCACAAGAGATGGCATCCTGATGCCATCAAAGCGCTGCGCCTGAGGCTGGGCCTGACGCAAGGCGAGCTCGCGGAGCGGTTGGGGGTAGAGCGCCCAACGGTTTCGAACTGGGAGACAGGAAAGAACGCGCCGGCCGAGCTGAATGAGGCGCTTCTCGACTCTCTGGGAGCACCGCCGACTGTTGGCGGGCACGCGCGCATCGGCGTCACCGCCACCGGCGGACTCGACGTGCCGAAGCCGCCACCCACGAAAGGTGAGTCCCACGTCACACTCGAGATGGCCGGCAACGCGGCGGGCACGGTCACCGATCCGCGGCAATCGCTCCTCTATTGGCTCGGCCGACTGGAAGAGGCGGGGTCGATCCTCGAGGACGCGGCGGCGCACCACGGTCGCATTCGCGCCGAGATGGCGCAGGCGCTCGCTACGCCAATCGCAAAGCGCGAAGGTATGGACGAAGTGGGCCACCGCTTCCGCGAAGGGTATGCCCCAGGCGATACAACTCAGCCGGAGACAGCGGCGAAATAGCCTGGGCATCCAACAGGTCGGCCAGCACGGTCCAGAGCTTCCCCTCGGGGAAGTCAGTTGCCCGCACCACGTTCTCGCCAGACGCGTCGAACACGAGCAGATTGGGGGCACCACGCCAGACGGACAGATGCTCCCCGGGCGCCGCTTCGACAGGGAAGCGCACCGGGGCCAGCACAACGAAGTAGCAGGAGGCGGTACGGTGAGGCATTGGCAGTGGATTCAGGGTCGCCCGAAGATACGCCGATTTTTGGGAGCGTCGCAATCGTGCAAGCACGCAACGCGGGAGGGGTGTTGAAGACTGTGGAAACCACCATGGCGACACTGTGTCGCATTGTTCTGGCGGGCACGTTGGCCGTCTCGCCTGCAGCCGTGGAAAGCCAGATCACCGGTGGCGCGACCGCCACCCGCACTGAGAACGCGCGCCTCCGGGCTCGGGTCGATTCGCTTGAGCGCGTGATCGCCGCTCTCCGCAAGGGGCAGGGGGCCGCGAAGCAGCCTGGCGCCAACACCTTGGCGTCTCTGCTCCCGGCGCGACTTAGTGAGCCGTACGAAGGCGAGATCGAGGTGAAGTACGACCGCTTCAACAACCTGACAGGCGGGTCTCTCGGCGGAATCAAAGTCCGCAATTCAGCAGGCGGTGATGAGATCGACATCACAGTGCTCTTTGCAGTACCTGGTGAGCACCGAGAGTTTCCGGAATCCGTGTTCCTCCGGGTATGGTCGTCCTCGCGTGATTGGCGGTACCTGCGGTGCCACTCGCTGACATTCTTGGCCGACGGACAGCGAGTTGCGACAAAGCCTGCGACCCACGACGGCAGCGTCGAGACGTATGGCGTGCTTGAGAAGATCGGGACCGAGATGCCGACGTCCGAATTCTTCAAGATGGCCGGTGCGGCGAGGGTCGAAGGCAAGCTGTGCAACGTGGAGTTCTCGCTGAACATCAAGCAGGTGTTCGCGCTCCGGGAGTTCGCCAACCGCATGAAGCCGGCGGTGCCGTGAGCCATTCAAGAGACGTGGCAAAACGCGAAGTTCTGGTCACGCGCCCAATGCTGGTCCTCGCGTCAATTTTGGTCATGGGCTGCTACCGCACCCCACACCTCGTACCCGGCGCCGATGCGGTTGTCCTGACGTTTTCTCAAGAAGCGGTGAGAGGCTGCACGTCGAAGGGCTTGCTTCGCGCCAGCGACGGGCGCGGTGGGCTGCTTTACAAGGGGGCGGCGCGGACTGCAGTGGAGCGCAAGTTGAAGAACGAGGGTAGGCAAAAGGGCGCGACCGTGGTGTTGCTCGCCGAAATGAAGAACGGCTTCTGGGGCTCGAGCGCGCAGGGCGAAGCCTTCGCGTGCGCCCCCTAACCCCGCTTCCTCCCCACCCTGAGCAGTTCTAGGCACACCTCCACCAGCGTCCGCCGCAGCCAGGCGAGGTTGGTGGAGGTTTCCGCTTCGGCGATGATCGCCTCGAGTTCGAGTTCGTCCATGCCGCCACGGTATTGCCACGGGTCAGCGGGGCGTCAGCGGGGCCCTGTAAAGTTTTCGCTAACCACGTGAGAGCGGGGCAAAACTTTACAGGCACGTGTGCATCACACGACGCCACAACCGGTTGCCGCGTCGGGTGTCCGGTTTCTCTGCCGCCGCTGCATGCACGGAAAAACCGGACAACGATCGGCCCGGTTAAAGATCCGACACCCACCCGGTGGCTGTCGAAAGTTTAACCGGCGCGTCAGCGGCCAATGCGCCGCATCCCCTGCCGGATGTCCGCCAGCGCCGCCGGCCCCACGTACTGGAGCGCGGCCGCTGTCCCGGCCTCGTGCTGCGCATACCAGCGGCGGAGCTCGCCCACGGTCCACAGGGAGCGCACCAGTGCCGTCACGGTACGCGGCGCGAGCGTGCCGTCGTCGATCAGGTGCCCGAGCGGGGTGTCGTCGGGGATCCGGGGCTTAGGCTTGCGTGGCATGCGGATCGCCTCGCAGCCGCCGAACCTCCGCGATGAGCGTCGGCACAGCGTCTCGGCTGGCGACAATGAAGTGCGCGTCGGCGTGGTAATCGCGATCACCGCGGGACACCGACTGCTGATCGTAGCTGGTCTGCGCGATATACTGCCCGGTTTGCGTGATCACGCAGGGGTCGGCGTCGCTATCGTCGTAGCGCCACGGCCCCGGCGTCGCCGCGTTCGCGAGCGCTTCGAGTCGGTTAAGCTCTTCGTCAGTCATCGGCGCACCGTGATGTGAATGGTTTCCTTGGAGACAGAGACGGACATCCGCAATACTTGGTCGGCCAGCTCCGGGGGCATGATGTCGCCGCTCAGGTACCGTGCCAGGCTTCGCACATCCCGCCCGAGGACCCGCCGGGCAAACTCGCGATTGCTCAACCCAGAGGCCGCGAGCATGGCCGACAGGTTGAGGCGCGCGGGGTTGTCAGGATGCGCCGCCGCGACGCGCCAGTCGTTTGCCTGTCCCGCCGACAAGGCGCTCGCCTCATCGACCGCTTCAATGACGCCGAGGCCTTTGCCTGCAAGGTCACGCAGAATGAATGATCGCATCGTCACACCACACCTCGGGCGAGCCGCCCAGTAGGAGAAGCGGAGCGTCGTTGCTCCGGGTTGCAATATACCTTGCGGACATATGTCCGCAATATGCAGTTACCTCACCGCACCACGGGCAGCCCCACGGCTTCCGCCGCCTCCCACCAGTCGCCACACACCGGACACCGCCCGGCGGGGGTCGGTGTGGTCCACTCGCGGCACGTGGTGCACCGGTGCGGTACGCGCGAGGTTGACGGGCGCACCGGCCGCGCGGCGCGGAGGGCGTCCTCTCGATCCAGTGCGGCCTGTTCCGCGGCGAAGCCCCAGCCGCCGGTTTTCTTGCGCCTCACGCGATCACCTGCACCTGCCCACTGGCCACCACCACGCCGCCGTAGCGCACCACCAGCCACACGCTGCCGCCACGTGGGAGTGCCGCTTTCACATCGCGCGTGAACAGCGTGAGCGGCGGAATCGCTCCGCCGCGCTGCCACACCAGCGT
The DNA here is from genome assembly GCA_022843265.1 of Gemmatimonadaceae bacterium. GTDB lineage: Bacteria > Gemmatimonadota > Gemmatimonadetes > Gemmatimonadales > Gemmatimonadaceae > JAABRT01. The sequence goes on along the minus strand of JALHNZ010000024.1, from coordinate 37,555 downwards.
CCGCTCGAGCGCCGGCATGATGGCGAGCCCCTCGCGCGATCGCGCAAGACACGCGGTGACGCTGCCACGCGCGACCGGCGGCGGGCAGGGGATCGGCAGCGTGACCTGCGCATCGTGGCAGGTGACGTCGGTCGGCGGCAACAGCGCGCTCACGACGCCGCCGGGCGTGCGGTGCGCCAGATCACTTCGGCGAACTCGTGATACCCGGACGCGAGCGACTGCCAATGCACAAACAGCGGCGTACCATCGGCCTGCGAAACGCGCTCACGCAGCGCACTGCCCAGGAATGTCGCCTGATACACCGCCGTCGCGCCGATCTCCGTCATCAGTTTCACCAGATCCGCATGCACGACGCTCCCATGGGTGTGCGTCGGCGTCGTGGCCAGCGTGGACACGTACATACGCAGATCGGTGAGCCCGGGAATCGCGACTTGCTCATCCTCGCCGGTCGTCGGGTTGCATTGCCACCGCGACGGCCGCGCGCTGCTATGCGCGTTGTTGTCCGGGTACAGCTCGGGATCGATGACGTTGGCCATGGTTACACCGGGTCGTCGGTTTGGAATTGCAGCGCAGCATCCGCAGCCGGCCGCAGCGTGAGGGCCGCAGCGCCCGCGCGCGTGGTGAGCGTCGCGTCGGTCGGGCGCAGCGTGAGGGTCGTGGGGGTCGAGCGCAGCGTGAGCACGGCGGTGACGAGGCCTCGCAGCGTCACCGTCTCGATGCGCCCCGTGGTGGTGAGCGACAGCAGCACCGCGCCGCCCACGGGTTTCGCCACCGCCACCGAGCCCCCAGCCGTGAGATGGACACTGACGGCGCCACCCAGCAGCTTGGGCACCTGCACGGCGCCAGCGGCGGTGAGCGCGACACTGACCGCGCCCGCGACGGGCTTCGCGACGGCCACACTGCCGCTGGTGGTAAGACTCAGCGCGACGTTGCCGCTCACGGGCTTCGCGACGGTGAGCGCGGCGGCCGTGGTGAGCGAGACGAGCACCGCCCCACTCACCGGCTTGGCGACGGCCACGCTGCCCGCAGTGGCCACGGACACCGCAACCGCGCCGCCCATGCCGACGGTGGTGAGCGCGCCACTGGTGGTGAGCGCCATGTCCACGGCACCTGCGACCGGCTTCGCCACCGCGACACTGCCCGCCGCTGTGAGGCCAACCGCCACACTACCCGCGACGGGCTTCGGCACCGTGAGCGCGCCGCTGCATGCGACGCCTATGGCCACCGCGCCGGCGACCGGCTTGTTCACGGCGATGGCGCCCGTGGCACTGAGCGCGAGGCCCACGCCACCCGCGACGGGCTTGGCGACCGCAATGCTCCCACTCGTGGCGAGCGCGACGGCGACACTGCCCGAAACCGGCTTCGCGACGGCGATACTGCCGGTGGCGGTGAGCGAGAGCGCGACGGACCCGGCGACGTCGGCGCTGGGGGCACTTGCTGGCGTAAACGCGCCGGCCAGCGCCCCACCCAACGCGGGGAGGCCTTGCGCGATCACTGGGGGTTACCCGTTGAGGCGATAGAGCGCCCACGGGAACGCGCGCCCCGTGCCGCCCTCTTGCCGCAGAATGGCGATGACCTCCGACGACTCGGGCACCGCGACGGCCGGACTGTCCTTGATCGGGTCGCCCTGCGCATGCTCGAACACCGCCTGATACAGCTGGCGCGTCGTGTCCGCGACGCGTGCCCGCGTCTGCAGGGTGAGGATCACGCGTTCGCCATTCGCCAGCGCGTTGGTGTCCACGCGCAGTTGGTAGATTGCGCCGCCGGTGGGGCCGGCCTGCGTGACGAGGGTGTGATCAGTGTTGAGCGTCGCGGTCTGTGATCCGCTGGCAGCGATCGAGACGAGGGGCATCGGTTAGCCGAAGAGAAGAAGTGCGGCACTTTGCTCCCAGAGATTGCCGGAATCAACGCGACAACGGACAGCGATGCGCGTACCAGCGGGCCAGTTTACCGGAAGCACAGGGCCGTGCAGGGCTGGTGGCCAGTCTTGATAGAGCACACCAACGGGACGCGCGTAGACGCCGACTTCGCTGCCAGCAGCGCCAATGCCGATCTGATGCTCTGCGCGTCCACCGTAATTGGCCCTGCCTGATTCGTGCCCAGTAGTCCCAAGCAGGGAAATCGCCCGAACACGAAACGGCGCGGAGCTCACTATCTCTACCCATGATCCGTAGGAGGTACCGCCTGCGAGAATCGTGGTTGGGTAGAGCGTGGACTCGCTGATGCCGTACAACTGCGATCGCGCAAAACCATAGGGATGCAAGGGACTACTTGGCGCGAGATTGATGGACGCATGGGCAATCACACCGCTCGCCGGAGCGCGCAAGCGCGCAACTAGCCGCACACCCGACGGTATGGCCAGCGGCACGAATATTGGCGGGTGATGGTAGTTGGCCGCTGTATCAGAGTCATATTGCGCGTTGGCGAGGAACGGCAGTTGTGCGACGACAACCTCGGACGAAGCAGCGCCGATCCCGAGCTCGATGAGGCACCGTCGCCACGCGGGACAGCGCACGGTGAGGTGAACACCCTGCATGCCGCTCGGCACCGCCGACACCACTTCCACCCACGCCGACGGCGTGTAGGCCGCTGACGTGGTGAGCACGGCGCTCACTCCAGCGGGCGAGTCGGCCCCGATGAAGCGCGGCGGCGCACCCGCGAGCAGCGGCCAGTTACTCACGACTCCACCAGATTGGCCGGGTTGAACGCGTCCGCGCCAATGATGTCGATGGCGCGCGTGATGTCCGCAATGAGCGGCTCCCCGTCAAGCGTGACGGTGGTCATCCACGCGACGGCGCGCTGCAGCGCCGGGTGTGCGCGGTCGGCCATCTGTCCCTGTGCGCTGGCCAGCTCCTTCTCGGCGCGGCGCAGTCGGGCGCGAACGAGCGGGTCCGGGTGCTCGGCTTGCGCCATCTCGATGCGATCGCGTTCGGCCTCGGTGAAGCGCTCGCGGAACTGCGTGACCGTGCACCGCGTGTCGGGCACCGCGACCACCGGCACCCATGCGGGCGTCGCGGCGTCCCACGTGTGCGTGACGCCATACGTCGCGCCCTCGGGCAGGGCCAGCGTCGCCGTCCCCTCGGGTAGCGGATCGGGGAGCACGCTGCCCACCGAGAGCAGCGCCCCATCCTGCACGCGGTAAAGGCCGTGCATGCTCGCACTCATCACGCCGCCGTGATCGTGAACTGGCCGGCCGCCGCCGTCGGCGCGGCATCGCCGTTGTTGATCGTGCGCGACGCGGTGAGCGTGCCGCGTATCCATGGCGTCGTGCTGTTGCACCACGCGAAGTGCGTCAGCGTCTGCGGCCCACTGCCCGCCGCCGTGCCCCAGGTCAGCGCGTTGTTGTTCGACGTCTGCCCGCCCGTGCCGCTGCTGGCCGTGGTGCTGCCCGCACTCTGCGTGCCCGCCATGTCGGCGAGGGACGCCGCAATGCTGACGGCGGCATAGTTCGTGTAGCTCGCTTCCGTGCCGCCGCCCGTTTCGCCGGGCGCGGCGGTGTACAGACGGAGACTCCACGTGCTGGGCTTGCCGGAGGGCTGGCCGCGCATATACACGTCGATGATGTCGTTCTCCATCACATCGCACATATCCGCCATGGGTCAGCCCTCGCGCGGCAACAGGGTGAACGCCTCGGGCCAGCGCTCGCCATTGAGCAGCTGCATGGCGCGCACGCGGTCCTCGTCACTGAAGGCGAGCGGCCAGCCGCGATACTGCGGGTCCGTGCTGCACGCGGGCGCGCGGCCTTCCGCGACGGCCAGCGCCACCTCGCCCGCGTCATAACCGCGCTCTTCCTCGCCGTAGCGCAGAATGAGCAGCGCCGTGAACCAGTCGGCGATGAAGTGCCACACGCGCACGTACGGGCCATGCTGCCGCGCCATGGCCATGCCCCACTGCACCAGCTCGGGCGTGATGGTCATCTGCGCGACATGCGCGGCATAGCGGTCCGCGCGGTCGCGCAACACGATGTCGAGGTAATGCTCCGGCTTGATGCCGGGCCAGTCGTTGGGCAGCGACGCGTTCCGCGCTTCGATGTGCGCGGTGAGCGTGGGGTCGGTGGCGGTCGTCATGATGCGCGGGGCTCAGGTGAAGGGTCCACGGTTTCGACTTTGTACAGCGCCCGCAGCGGCGCCCAATCCTCGCCGTCCCACTCCTCAGCGGTCGGCTGCAGATAGCCGCGCGCCACCTCGTGGCCTTTGTGGCGCCGAATCACGGTGATGGAGCGGAGGCCGGGCGTGGGCGAGGACACGCGGAGGATGAGCATTACGTGCAGCCGCCGACGTGGAGCAGGGCGCGTTGCCGGAGTGACACGCGGTGCACGCACTCGTGATGCGGGAAGCCCGCCAGCAGCTCGCTGATCGCCTCGTAGGCGAGGCGCAGCCGCATCTGCACGACGTACACGGGGCAGTCCATCGCCTCGGCAATCCCATAGGGGCGTTCGTCGAGCATCCACCGACGGCGCGCGGTCGGACGCAGCGTGTCCGGCAACGCCTCAATGGCGCGCAGCAACGCGTCCCGGTCGACGTGCGCGAACGTCTGCGCGTCGTCGTCACGGTCGAGAGCCACGGCGCCCGGCATGGCCATGCTCACCCGCCGCGCTCAGTGGCATACGCGGCACGGGCGCGCTCACAGCGGCGTTCTACCGCGTTGGCGACATCCTCGGGCAAGGTGATGTCCGTGAGCACCGCCACGGTGCCCGTGTAGCGATTGCGGCCGATGGCGCAGAGCGACAGCATGCCGCCAACGGGGAGCGGGCCCTCGCGGCGGCCCAGCGTGTCGAGGGAGACGACGACGGGGAAACTGTCGCGCACGGCGATGGCGGCCAGCTCCCGAAGCAGGGCCAACGTGTCGACGCGGAGCGAGTCCACGGGCGGCGGCGGCGCATCGAGGCGCCGCACGATCACACTGGCGGTGCGCACGTCGGACGCGAGGCGGCGGCGAATGGTCGCCACCTCGATGGCCACGCGCAGCGAATCGCCCCACGCGGGCGCTGCGACCCACAGCGTGTCAGCGGTGCGGCGCGTCGTGCGCGTCATGGTCTGCGTGCCCCAGCGCCACACGATGCGGCTGGAATCACTGCAGCCGCGCACGTCGCACGCGGGACGCCAGGCGGCCACGACGCGCACGGTATCGCCCTGCTGCAGCGTGCGCAGCGTCGGCGCCGTGGGGCTCGCGGCATAGGCATAGGCGCCGCCCACGAGCAGCAGCGCAACGGTGACGAGGCGGATCACTTCGCGTACCTCCACTGAATCACGTTGGTAGCCGCCGACACGGCGCAGACAGAGCGCTCCACCGTGCGCCATGTCGAGCGGCGACTGAGTTGCTGCACCGCCGCGTCGCGACTCCGACTGATCGCGGCGGTTTGCTCGGCCATCCGCACAAGGGCGGTGGAGTCGGCCGTGCGCTGCCGGGCTCCCGCGGCCCGCGCGCTGTCGCTGGTGATGCGGTACTGCATGCAGGCCGAGGCGAGATCGGCCAGGGTATCGCGGCACGTCGTGAGGTCGAATCGGAGCGCGGTGAGCGTGCGCCGTGTGGCGGCGGTATCGAGCAACGACGCCGGGAGCACGGGCACCTCTTTCGTCACGATGCGTTCGATGACGCGGCCCGCCGAGGCGAGCGCTGCCGTGAGTTGCGTATCCCGTTGTGCAAGGACGCGGGTCACGCTGTCACGCTCGCGGGCGATGCGGCCGGCGTTGGTGTTGATGACGGCCAGCAGCGCGTCGCCCTCACGCAAGACGGCCGCGCGTTCGTCGGCGCGGATCATCGCGACCGTAATCGCGCCCGCCTTCCACACGCCCAGGGCGAGGGCGAGGGCGCCGAGGGTGCCCCAGAGCCAGCCAGGGACGCGGGTCATATCGCGAGCCTCGCCGTCACGCGCTCGCGAAACTCCGCGAGGTCGAGCGCGACCGGATCGGTCTTGCGTCCCGGCGCGACCTGCGCGTGCGTGACGATGCGGTCCACCGGGATGCCGTAGTGGCGGCAGAGGATCGCGCACACATCCGCCGCCGCGCTCACCTGCGCGCCGGGGTGCTGTTCCACCCCGTCGTTGCGGTTCGACAGGCACACGCCCACCGAAAAGCGATTGACGTGCGACACGCCATCCAGTGACGACACGCCCGCATGCCACGCCATCCGGTCGGGATGTACGACGGCAAACACCTCGCCGACGCGCCCGATCAGGATGTGGTAGCTCACCTTGGACTCGGCGCGCCGAATCCAGTCGAGTGACGACGCGACGCGGCTACTCGCGTCCGCATGGAGTACAATGGCGGACACGCGGGCGGGCCGCGCCGAGTGATTCGGCGACGGCCGCCACTGCCACGACGCGGGCAGCGAGAAAGCCGCGTGCGTCGCGGTGCTCACGGCGCGCGCTTCGACTGGAAGAGGTCCGGCACGCCGTCGCCGTCCGCATCCGGCAGCGCCTTGGCGAACGCCTGCAGCGCCCCCGTAACGACGCCGATGGCGCCATGAATTACCGTGGCATGCGCCTTCCACGTCGCCATGAACGCCATGTCGAGCGGCACCATCTGGAAGTACACGAGGGCGGCCAGCGCGGCGTTCGCGAGCTGCAGGTAGAACAGCCACCAGCCCCACACTTTCGACAGCGGAATCACGATCACCTCCCGTTCTTGGTGAGCATCAGATTGACCAGCTGGTCGATCCGCCCTTCGAGGCGCAGGATGTCGCCCTTCGTGGCCGTGTTCTGCGACGCTTGGTTTGAGTGTTGCGCCGTCTGTTTCACTTCTTCCTCGACCTTGGCCAGTCGCGCGCTCAACTCGTTGAACGACGTGGTTTGCGATTTCACCGTCGCGCACAGATCGAAGAACGCGGTGAGGCAGGCGACAATCACACCCACCAACACCCAGTCGAGGACGAGACGCCGCTTGCGCTCCGTGATCTCAATGGCCATGGACCCACGATGCGCTGACATCTCGCGCGATCCTATATGCCCCACACGACAACGGGGCCCCTCACGGGCCCCGCTCGGAAGATTCACAGCACTTCGCCACCCAAGGTGCGCTCGATATAGCGCGCCCACCCCAATTCGTGAATGTACAAATACCCTTCGCTGTCGCGCGCATGATGCCGCTGCACGAACGACAACCACGCTTCGGCGAGATCGCGAAAGCCGACTTTTGCGGCGGCCGCCGCGACGATGCCCCACGGGAAGAGATCGTAGCTGCGCGACTGGAACCAGCCGGGCGCCTTCGTGTTGAGGTGATCGAACAACTTCGCGAGCCGCTGCCGTGCGGTCGCGGGCGTCGGCGAGAGCGGCACATCGAACACCGCGGCCGGGACGCCAATGGTCAGGTGCGGATAGAACAGCGCCAGCGGATTCTCCAGCGCATCGGCGCCCGCGTTGTCCCACGCGACGCTGAGCCAGCCGGTGTCGCCGTTGCTGTTCGCCGCGTCGCTCCACTGCGCCTGGATGCCCGCGAGGATGCCGGGCGCGGTGCCGCTGTACGTCGCCGCCCACGTGGCCTGTGTGCCGCCGCGTGCGGTCATGAGCGTGAGCGCATCCACGAGTCCGCGATACACCTCGATGTTGTCGAGGGTCTGGCAGAATGGGTAGACGGCCGGGTCCTGAAAGGTTTCGTTGAGGTAGCCCGCGCCGCTGTGCACCAGCCGTTGGCGAATCAGGTGATTGCGGTAGATCGCTTCTTGGATGGCCGCGATGTTCGCATCCCACCACGCCAGCCCGCCGGGCGCCAGGCGCGCGAAACGCACGGCGAGCCGGAGGAACGTGGCGCAGTAGGAATCGTGTGAGTCGGCGCGACGCTTGACCGGCGTGCCGCGCGGATCGCCGACGTCGTACCACCACTGATACTGATCGGTGTGCGTCGTGCCATGGAGCGTCGCCCAATCGGTCGCGCCCGTGCCCGTGCTGACGCTCGCGAACTTCGCGATCTGCACGTCCAGATGATCCTGCACCTGCTGCGGCAACTCTTCCACGAACGGATAGAGCCCGAGGTTCGCGAAGTACCAGTTGATGTCGCCCGTCGCGTTGATGGCCGTGGCGCCTGCCCACGCACCGCTCGTGATGCGGCTCTCCATCACGCGATCGCGCAAGAACAGCGGCGCGCGTGGCGCGGCGCTCCGGTCATACGTGCGCGAGTCGGCCACGGCATACACCCGCGCGCCGTAGAGCCCCACATCGACGTAGGTGCGCGCCAGCATGAGTTGCCCAGCGGGTGGCAGCGTCTCGGGCGCGCCCGCGCTCCGCACTTGCACCGTGCCGTTGCTGTCGACGTACACGATCGCGTTGGCGGCCGGCGTCGTGATCGTCGCGGCCGGCCACGCGATCGCGCGGCCGTTCAGGATGCCCGAGCCGGCGGTGAACTGCAGCGCGTAGCTTGTGGCGCTCAGGTCCCGCGGCACCCAGGCGCCACCGCTCAGCACGACGTCCGGCGTCGGCAACTCGGCGGTGGCCAATGGGGCGAGCGTCGCGCGATTGGGGCCGGAGGCGGTGGCCTGCAAGCCGGAGAGTTCGAGCGTGCGAATATCCGCGAGCGAGCCGCCGCCGGGGTTGAGCAGTGACACGCCGACCAGCGTCGTGGTGCCGCCGCCCCCACCGCCGCCGACCACGGTCCCGCCGCCGCCCGAGGTGCTGCCGTCGCCAAACTGCGCGCTGCCGTGGATGATTTGCGTGGCCATGTGCGTGTCAGAAGAGGGTATCGAGCGTGTCCACGTCGTACGCGCCGGGCACGAGCGCCCACTGGATCAGCGTGAGCGATGCGGGATTGGCGGTGGCGCCGCGGCGGCCGATGCGCGCCCGCGTGCCGTTGCTCCACGCGCTCGGCAGCGCGAGGGCGCCGCTCGTGGCACTGGTGGGCGCGCCCGCGCCAATGCGTTGATGCAGCGCGAGGCCGCCCGCGGCCCACGCGAAGTCCAGCGTCACCACGTCCCCCGGCGCGGGTTGGCCGGCGCTCAGCGTGGCCGTGGCGCTCGCGCTGCCGTTGTGGGCGAACAGGGCGTAGTAGTTCGACGACGCGAAGAGATAAAAGCGCGTGCCGGTCGTGGGATCGTCGGGTGTGATCGCGAACAGCGTCGCATTGCTTGTGGTGCGGGCGCCGCGCTCCACGAATCGGAAGCGTCCGAAGAATGGCGTGGGAAGCCACGGCGTCGCCGTCGCTTCGCGCAGGATGTCATCGGCGCCGAGATGGAGCCCGAGCCCGCCATCGGCTTCCGCATAGGCGGGCACCGTGAGCGGCGCGGTGTAGCTGCCGCCGGGCACCGGGACACTCGCGAGCGTCGCGCTCCGGCTCCACGTGAAACGCTGGCCGCTGTGCGCGACCAACAGCCCCGTGCTGGGCTCCCAGATCGCGCCCTGGCGCACGTCGAGATGGAGCAGGGCCCGGGACTGCGGCCCGAGGTCGGCTTGGGTTTCGCGCATGGTCTGGAGACTCCCTCAGATCCGGTCGTGGAGCGTGGGCAACAGCAGGCCGGTGCCGCTCGACAGCGCGAGCGTCGGCGCGAGAGGGCCGAGCGCGTGGCGACCATCACACGCGGGCATCGTGCCGGTGACGAGCGCGACGCGGGTCCGCACGCCGGTGGTGGCGACGTGCCACACATCCGCCGTGAGCAGATCGATGGCCACGTGCTCCCCGGTGGCGAGCGCCTGCGTAATCGTGAGCGTCGTGGCGTCACCGCGCGCGGTGCGGTACGTGATGGTGAGCGGCGAACTGAACCCCCACGCGAGCAACCAGCCAGTCGTCGGCAGCGAGCCCGTGGGCACGGCGGCCGGCGTCGTGCTGAGCAACACCGGCGAGCGCGCCGGCCAGTGCTCCGAGCTGCCGTCGAGCGCGGCGCAGGTGAGCGTGACGAGCAAGCGCGCGATGGTGAGGCCGCGCGCCTGCGGGATCTCGCGCGGCGTCAACGTCACGTGACAGCGCGTGCGGAGGCCCGGCCGATCGATGGTGCGCACCCACCGCTCGCCCGTCAGCGCGAGTTCCAGCGCGCGGATGGCGGCCGGGCGATCGGTCAGCGCGTTGAGCGGCACGTGCCCTTCGATGATGCCGACGCGCGGGTCGGAGGGCGTCAGGCCGCCAACCAGCGGGCGCGTGAGGCCCGGCACCGGCGTAAGCTGGCGCCGGAGCAGCGGGCCACTCAGAAAGCCCTCCAGGCGCGAGGGACGCACGCCGCGCGTCGTGAGGGCGACCTCGTCAAACCAGATGGACACGGCTACCTCGGGTCAGCGCAACGCCGCGACGCGGCGCGACAGGGCGGTGGGGAGCGTGCCGACCGTCACCGTGGCGCGGTCGGGTTGCGTGAAGGGGCGATCGATCTCCACCACGCGGCGCGTGACACCGAGCGCGGGGAACTCGAGCCGCTGCCCGAGCTGCACGGCGGGCGCGGTGGGCGCCGCATCGAACCAGCGCCGGAGCGTGGCGAGTGACACCTGAATGTCGGCCGTGGGGACGCGCTGCAGGCTGAGGGCTTCGGCCGCGCGCTGCGCCAAGGGGTTGCCCCACGAGGACGCGGTGAACGGCACATCGTCGCGCGCCGTGGTGCAGAGCATCGCATCGGTCACCACGATCCACGATGTGGGCGACGCGGGACCGCCAATGATGCGCGCCCCGAGCCACTGCGTGCTCGTGATCGTCGTGGTGAGGATGACGCGCGCCAGCGTCGGCGTGGTGAGCACCTGCACGGCGGTATCCGAAAGGCGCGCACTCGCGCGGATGGAGCCCGCGTCGTCGATCAGGACCACCCAGGGCAAGTCGCTGGCCTGATACGTGCCGGCCGACAGGCTGAACGTCACGAACACGGTCACCGGCCGCGTGCCGCCGGCGGGCACGGGGATGCGCGCGAGACTGGACGCGAGCGCCGGCGCATCCGCCGTGGGCGCGGTCACGGGCGTCACACAGCGCACCACGCTGCCGTCTTGCGGGTCGGTGGGCCGCAGCATCACGGGGCGCGAGAGCACCAGCGTCGCGTTGTCGGTGATCGTGTTGACGTTGGGGCCTTCGAGCGTGACTCTGGCGGCGCCGCTGCCATCGGCGGTGGCCGTCGCCGCCGCGCGCAGCGTGTTGCCGAGAATCCGCACGATCGACAGCGGGTCCACGCGATAGAGCGCCGTGGGCGCCGCGCTGAGGCCATCCCACGTCTTGGCGTACGCATCGCCGCCGCGCACACTCACACTGGACGCAGGGCCCGTGACGTCGCTCGCCACCACGAGGTAGCCGTCAGCCTCGCTCAAGCCCGACCAGTTGCTGTAGCACCGCGTGCCCGCCGGAATCGTGACGCCACTTGGCACACTCACGGGGACCGTCGCGAGCCCCGTACTGGCCCACGACGCCGTGCCGGTGAGCGCGAGCGCGAGGCCCAGACTCGGCACGTACAGCGTGTCCGTCCCGAGCCAATCGCGGCGCGCGAGGGCGGGGATCGGCTTCGTGGTCAGGGTCGTGCTGCCCGTGGGATGCGCGCCCTGCAACACGAGTGGGCGCGTTTCGCGGCGCCAGTCGAGGATCGCGCTGCCGGACCAGAGGTCGCTGGTGGAGATGACCTGCGGCCCACTGCCGTAGTTGACAATGCCCGCCACGAGGCCGGTGAGATCCGCCCACGCGGGCACGCCCACCCAATCTGCCTCGAGGTAGCCGAGGCCGACATCGGGATCGACGCCCGTGCCGACGATGAGCCCGAGAAAGCGCCAGGCGGTGTTCGGGGTGCCGGGATTGTTGCGGCAGTAGTCCGGCAGCAGCGTGCCGTTGAACTGGTTGAGATCGGCCCGCACGTGCGTGCCCAGTGCGCCCGACGGGGTGGTGCTCTGGTAGAACCGGAGGCGCTGCGCGCTCACCACGCGGACCAGGTTGCACGTGAACACGCCCAACGGGCTCGCGCTGCCGCCGCTGAAGCCGCCGTAGCGAAACGCCGCCTGCGTCGACGCACCAGGCACCGGATACAGCGCGTTCAGGTTGCCGTCGAACACCTCGCTGCCCGGGCCCGTGACGAACACATCGCCCGGCGTGCTCAAGAACGGCGGCCCATCGACCCGCGCGAACGCCGTGAGGCGCTGCACCGCGTTGGCATCGGCGCCGGTACACAGCAGGATCCCACCGAGCTTGGGCAGCGCGGCCAGCGTGTAGCTGCCGCCTTCACGCCGCACGAGCGGCAACACATCGCCATCTGCGAAGCCCGAGGGCAGCGGATAATGGAGCGGCACCGTGAGCACGCCGCTCGCATTCGGGATGCACGCCCCGCTCAGCGCCAGCTCGCCGCCCACATGCGTGATGACGTCGCCGCGGACGATGCGCTCACCGGCCGCGAGGCCATCGACCGTGAACGGCGTGCTGGCCGGCGTGCCCGCCGACCGGGCGCCCGCTGCACGGAACGTGCGCGTGACCCCGAGTTCGCTGCGCTTGACCTCCGCATACGCCGCGGGCGTCGGGGCATTGGGCGTCGTCCAGCCGGTGAGCGCGTCAGCAAACCGGCCGTTGGCAATGCGGTTGGCTTCCCCGCGTCCCGCGAGCGTGAGGGGGCGCACGCGGCGCCCACCGGTGGCCAGGCTCGTGCTGTCGAACACCTCCACGAGCGGCCCGCCATCGGCCATCGCGAGGCCCACGACGCTGCCCACACTGAGGCCCGTCACGCTGTCGAGGCGCACGGCGCCGTCACTCGCGCGACTGTCCACGATGCCGCGCGTCGACAGGTCCACGAGTTGCACCGCGGCGCCGACCCACTGCGTGTCCACGAGAATGGGCGACGTGTCGGTGTCCGCGTCGCGGAGCTGCACCCAGCGATCGCCGGGCAGGCCGTGCACCACGTAGCGCACTTCGGCCATCGTCGCGCGGTCGCCGGTCGCGGGATCCGCGTCACCGAAGGGCAACACCACCGTGTTGAGTTGCGCGCGGTCGTAGCCCGCGAGCTGCGCCAACACGTTGACGCCGGGACGCGCCACGAGCGCCGGCAACTCGGCGCCTCGCGCGGCCGGCGCATGGAGGCGCCACTGCGTGTCGTCCACGCGCTCGAAGGTGAGTTCGGCGCCCGCTTGCCCGACCACCTGTTGCGCGATCGCGAGCGGCGCGGCCGCGTCGAACTCGGCATCGACCACCGGATCACTGGCCACGGTGCCGAGCACGAGCCCGAGCCGCTGCGCCGCTTCGTGCGCGAGCACCCGTTGCGTGAGCCACGTGGAGAGGTTGAGGGCGCCTGCCACGCGCGTCGTGACCGCGCCGCCCACCACAGGCAACACGGGGCCGCGTTCGGCGAGATCCGCCCACATCGGCACCAGCGCGAGTTGCACGACGTCCACTGGGGGCAGTGGCGAGGTCCGCGCGTCGCTCACGCGTTGCACGCGCCATTCGTCGATCGTGCCTTCCGGCCAGTCGATGCGCACCACGTGCCCGAGTGTGCCGCCGAGTTTCTGCCAGCGCGCGGCGCTGACCCCGAGCGTGGCCGTCGTGTCGCCATCGATGCGGTAGCGCGCACTGCCGCCGAGGGGCGCGTCGAGACCGCCCAGGCGCTGGCCACCGGCCGACGCGAAGTCGGACCAGAGTGAGAGGGCGGGCAGGCGGGAGGCTTGGCTCACGGCGCCCTCACAGCACCCGCCCGCCGATCAAGAGCGCGCTGTCCGTCTGACGCGTCCCGAACGCGGTGTCCAGGCGATCAAGTACCGCCGGCGCTAAGAGGTCGGACGGACCAGCCCCCGTCTTCTCCTCGAGGACCTGCAGAATGCGCCGCTGCACGCTGAGTTGCGCCGACGCGAAGTCGATCAGGCGCGTGGCGCTGGTCTCGGTCATCGAAGCGGCGGAGCGATAGGTCACGCTGTCGCCACCCAAGATCGGGAGGCTCGCGTCGCGGCCAGCCGCGCCGAAGCCAGCTCCCGCACCTCCCGCGGTCGATGCGCCGCCACTACCGGGCGCCGCGTTGTTGATCGTCGACGCAATCAGCGCGGCGACATCCGCCTCATACGCGCCGTTGATGAAATCCACGATCTTCTGGAACTCGGCCTGCTGCGCCGCGAACTGCTGCACCTGCTGCAGGAAGTTCGGGCTGTTCGGATTCAGCGAGAGACCGAGCCCCCCAAAGGCCTCTGCCGCGTCGCGCAGTTGTTCGTCGCGCTCGCGCGTGCGGCGCTTCCGGTCCGCCTCGAACGTCTGCCCGGTGGCCCGGAGATACCGCTCCTCGGCATCGGCCCCCACCTGCGCAAACCGCTCGGCGGCCTGCGTCTGTCGCTCGATGGCACGCGCGGCGGCCTCGGCGGCCTGCGCTGCCGCGACCTGAGCGGCGGCTTCGTCCTGCAGCGCGAAGAGATGCTGCAACTGCGCCCGCGTGACCTCGTCCGTGGTGTCGGCCAGGCGTGCGTTGCGATCGATGGTCTGCTGCTGTTGCTCGAGACTCGCCGCCATCTGCGGATCGAGCACCTTGTAGGCGTCGATCATCTCGCGGATGATGGCCGTCTGCTTCTCCTGAATCGCGGCAATCCGCTCACGTTCGGCCGCTTCGGCCGCGAGCCGCGTCTGTTCCGCCGCTTCGGCGGCGGCCTGATCGAAGTCCTGAATGGCCTGCGTGAGCTCGTCGCCAATGATGCGCGACAGCTCGGCAAACATCTCGGCGCTGATCGTGCCGGCCTTGTACAGGTCTTCGGCCTCGCGCAGGGCGGCCATGGCGCCCGCCCCCTGGCGCGTGACGAAGGCCCCGCGCGCGTCACCATCGAGCGTCTGCCGACGCGCGGTGATGTCAAAGCCGACATCCTCGCGGCGCCGGGCGATCTCGAGCTGCTTGCGCGCCTGCGCCGCTTCCGCGGCGGCCATCTCGGCCGCCTGCACCTCGGCCAAGTGCTGCAGGTACGGCGAGTTCTTGCCGTACTCTTCCTCCGCGTCGCGGCGCTCCTTGATTTGACGCCGCTGGAGCCGCAGCAGTTCGGCCTCGTCTTCCCGACCGGCCGCCACCAGGCGCCGCACGTCGAGGTCAGCCGTCGCCTGCTCCAAAGCAAACGCGGCGGCTTCCTCCGCCTTTCGAATGAGCTCCTCGTACCTGTCGATGACTTGGTTTACAAGATCGGCCGTTGGTATGACGCTTTGCGCGGTGCGCGGTCCGAGTCGATCGACGCGAGGGGCGCCGGCAGCGAGCAACGCCTTGATGACGTCCTCAAAGCCACTGGTGATAGCCGCCTTCTCGCGCTCCAGGGGGAGCCCACCCTGTGCAATGAACTGCTCCGCGCTCGCCTTCGCGGCGGCGCGTGCTTCGCGCAGCGCGATGGCCAACTGCCGTGCTTCTTCGGCGCTCTGGCGCGCCCCGTTCACCCACGCACTGATCCCCGTGGTCACGGCCGCGGCCACACTCAACACACTCGTGACCGTGGCCGCGGTCGACGCGGCCTGCGCGGCGCCTTCCTTCGGTGTCCCCCGCGCCTTCTCGAGCGCGGACGCCGCGCGGCTGGCGTTGATGAGGCTCGTGCCGACTTGCCCCGCGAGCTGCGCCATCTTCGCGATGGTGCTGCCGACCTGCCCGAAGATCTGGCCGATCTGCTGCGCCGTGCTCGCCACTTCGGTGAGGGTGTCCGCCCACTGCCGCGTCTCTTCGACGGGCAGCGTGAACGGGTTCTCGCCATTGAGCGCCAAGAGCGCCTGCTTCACGCGCGTGAGGCGCTCGGTCTCCTTGATCTCGGCCAACAGAAACACGAGCTGTTGCGGCGACAACGCCAATCCGCGCGCCTTCGCGTCGTTGAGCGCGGCCGTGAACGCCGCCTGCGTCTGCTGCGCCTGCGTCACCTGCGTGTACGCCAGCGCGCCCTGCGAAAGCGCGGCCACCTGCTCCCGTAGCTGCGCGTTCTCGGTGCGCCGGATCGTGAGAAGGGTGGTATACGCCCGCACGCCATCCCGCACGGCCTCGTTGTGCGCTTCCTGCGCCGCCATCGCCCGATTGGCCAGCTCGATGCCGAGCAACACGACCTGCGCCTGATAGTCGCGCTCGATGGTCGCGCGATCTTCCGCGGCCTTGGCCGCGTCGCGCTGCGCCTTGGTCTGGCGCTCGAGCGTGGATTCCACTTGCGACGACAGCGCGACCTGCGCCCGGATCGTGTCGTACAGCGTCCGCGCCTTCTGGTCACCATCCGCAAGGGCCTGCGCAAACGTGCGGGTGCTGTCGCCCGTGTCCTTCCACTGCTTCGCGGCTTCGCGGAACGCGTCGACCGCCTGCTTGCCACCGCTCTGCGCGGCGCGCAGCTCGCCCCCCAGGTTCTGAATCTGCGTGAGGGTCTCCGTGGGCACCCAGGTCACGCTGGCCACCCGCTTCGCGGCGTCATACAACTCGGCGGCCGACTTCACGGTCGCCTTCACCGCCTCGGTGGCTTCATCTTGGCGCTTGCGCCAGAGGTAGACCGCCCCCGCGACGGCGGTCACGGCGGCCACCGCCAGACCGACCGGACCGGTGATCGCGGTCCATGCCGCCGCCGCCGCAAGCTGCAGGAACGCGAACGCGGCCGATGCTGAGGTGATCGCCGGCACGAGCGCGAGCAAGCCCGCGACGGCGCCGCCACTGCTCGCGGCCAACAGCGCCGCACCGGCCTTCACGGCCACGCCCGTGAGGCCCGCGGCCCCGAGCGCCACGGTGACGGCGACGACGGCATCCTGATACTCCACCATCCACCGCGCCGCCGCACCGATCGCGCCCGCCACGCCCTGGGTGGCGCTCTTCGCCTCGTTGCTGCCTGCGACCACCATGCCAAACGCGTTGTTCAGCTGCTGGATCGCCTGCCCGACGGTGGTCGGGATCTCGCCCGCCAACAGCGCCAACTTCTCGCGCTGACTGTCGAGCGCCAGCGCCACCTTGCGGCCCGAGAGCTCGCCCGCCTCGCCCATCTCGCGCAACTTGCCAATGGGCACACCGAGGCCATCCGCGATCGCCTTCGCGACGGCGGGCAACTGCTCCATGATCGAGCGCAGCTCGTCACCGCGCAGCGTGCCCGACGCGAACGCCTGGCCAAGCTGCACGAGGCCCGCTTCCGCGGCACCAGTCGACGCATTGGAGAGCCGCACCGCGTTGCTCACCGCCTCGGTGACGCTCACCAACTGCGTCTGCGAGATCCCAAGCTGGTCAATCGAGCGCGCGAGGCGGGTGTAGAGGTCGACCGTCGCGGCGTAGCTCTGCCGCGTGTTCTGCGCGATCGCAAACAGGTCCTGCTGCACGCGCGCAAAGGCCGCGCTGCTGCCGGCCACTTGGCGGAGCCGCGCATCCAACAGCGTGTATTCGTCGATGCTCTGCTGCAGCGCCCGCACACCAAACGCGACGCCGAGCGCCGCCGCAGCGGCTTGCATCGTGCGCACGGTGCGCTGCGCCGTCTGGTCGACGGTCTTGAGGGCGCTATTGGCTTCGTCGGCGCCGCGCCGGGCGCCGGACGCGTCCACCACAATGCCGAGCCGGGCAACGCGGGCCATCAGGCAGGATCCTCGGTGGAAGCGGCGTCGGGGTCGCGTTCGTCGTCCCGGTCCGCCTCACGCGCCGCGTCGGCCTTGCGCACGGACGCGAGAAACGCGCGGTCCGCTTCCCGGACCAAGGCGACATCGAGGGGCGTGAGAGGCTGTCCGGTCATGGTGGCGTAGGCCGCGAGTTCGGTGTAGCTGATGCCGCTGACGCCGCCCATTCCGACGGCGCGCGTTTCGCTCAGGTCCCAGAACACGCGCCAAGCGTGTTCCGCAATCGGCGGGATTGGCGGCCCCACCAGCGCCGGCAAGCCCATCGCCGGGTCGACTTGCGCGAGGCCGATGAGTTGGTCGCGCAACGTGGTGGGATCGTCTTTCGCGCCGGCCCGCGCGCTCAGGTGGAACTGGTGCTCGACGAAGGCGCGGAAGGCGTCGAGGATCGGGCGAAAAAACGGGCACGATCCGCGATGAACGCGAGCGCCTGCTCCCGGATGAACGGGTTTTCCTCGTACAGCGCCCGCACGGCCTCGGGTGAGAACGGGATGGGATGGTCGTCCTCGTCCTCGAAGCCGTGCCACGTCACGGTCAGTGCCACGAGGCGGTCAAGATCGTGCGCCGCCTGTTCGGCCACATCCTCCGGCGTGACCAACACCGGCTTCTTGCCCTTGGCAAACGCTGACGCGTAGAGCCGATTCTGCGCCCGCGCGGCGCGCTGGTAGTCGAGGCGGCGCGCGACGGCGCTGTCGGCCCCCAGCAGCGTCAGGGTGGCGGGCGTGCCGTCCGCCGCGCGGAGCGGCGGCAACTCGCCGTCGTCGTCGATCGCGCCGAAGGGGTCGCGAACGATGAGGGTGGCGCCTTCTTCGGCGTGGGTGGACAGCTTGAGGGCGGCAATCTTGGCCATAGGATCGGGTGCGCCGAAGCGCGAGGCGAAAGGAGCGCACGTGCGCCGGAGCCGCGGTGCCCCGGCGCGTGTCCGCGCGGGGGATCAGGGCGTGCGCGTGACCTGCACGGTGCTGTTCGTGGCGTCATACGTCGCCTGCCACGACAGATTGAGATTCGCGGCGGCGTTCTTCTGCATGTCGCCGAGTCCGCCGTCCGTGAAGCGCACCTTGCTGAACAGGTACGCGTCGCGCAGCGACGACGCGCCGCCGAGCGTAAGCGCCAGCGACGTCTGCGTGTCCGCCAGGTACTTGTCCATGATCGCCGACGCGCCGGCGGGCACGTAGAGCGCCACGGTGCCCTTGCACACGAACGTGCCGTGATCGAGGCCGGACAGCGCCGTGCTGCCCAACTGCGGCTGCGCAATGCCCGCCCGCGTCATCTCGATCGTGAAGCCGAGCGTGCCGATGCCGGCCGGGCCGAGATCCAACGCGCCGCCTTCCTGAATGAGGCGCACGGAGCCCACCGGGCTCATGATCGGGTTCGTGGGCGCCGCGTTCGGCGCCGCGCCGAACACCGTAGCGCTGGCCATGGACGTCGGCGGCGTCAGGGCGCGATACGTGACCGTGCCCGTGATCTTCTGGCCCTGCGCCAACGCGATGCTAATGCCCTCGATGACGCAGCCCTTGGCCGCGAGATAGCGGCTGATGTCGGTGAGCTGGTCCTCGATCGTGAAGAACGTGGGCGTCGTGCCGACCTTGAGCACGTTGGTGGTGAAGGTGCCGCCGAACAGGCCTTCGAGCAGCGGGTGAATGCCGCCGTACGAATACTCGAAGTTGATGGTGCCGGTGCCGTCGACATTCGTGCGAATGACGTCTGGCACTTCGGTGAGCTGCAGCTCGTCGCTTTCGACGGTCTGCGCGCTGATCTTCATCCCGCCGCCCGTCGTGCGCAGCAGCGTGGGCGCCGTGGCCGGCGTGGTGCCCTGGGTGACTTCCTTGATGTACGCGACGCGGTAGCCGCGAGCGGTGGCGTTGCCAGGCATGAGAGTCTCGGGGTTACTGGTGGTCGAAGGTGACGGTCACGTACACGGGCACGTGGAGCCACGCGTTTTCCGGGAGCGCGGGGCCGGCCCGGCTGTTCAGCACCTCTACCGGTTGCCCGGCGATGGTGACCTGCATCGCGGCGAACGCCGCTTCAATCGTGCTCGCCAGACTGAGTGCCGCGTGTGCATCGGTGTTGAGCGGGACGCGGATCGACACGCGGTACGTCGCTTCACAGCGGCGCATCGCATTCGGCCCGCACTCGGCGAACTCGCTGTCAATGGCCGTGAATCCGTCCTCGACAAACGGCGCGACGCCGGTCGATGGCCCTGCGGCGGTGTTGAGCCACCGGCGATCGGCCGGGAGCCCCGAGACGCCCGTGAGCACTGTGCGCAGCGTGGTCAGGAGGGTCTGGTAGATCACGACCCGAACCCGTTTTGTCGCGCGGCCGTCTCGACGATGGCGGGCCACCGCGCTTCGACCGGCGCCACGAACGGCGTCGGGGTGCCCACCAATTCCGGTGGGCCGTTGCGGCGCAGCATCCCGCCTTCCTCGAGGTAGATGGCATACTCCGCCATCGTCGTGACGTAGAGCAGATCGCCGAAGCGCAGACGGACGCCGCGCGTCGCACTGAGGCGCGTGTCGAACACTGGCGGATCACCCGCCTGGCGGCCGGGGAGTTCCGGCGGCGTGCTCGGCCCATCGTCCGGCTGGTTCTTCGACACCCGAAACGACGCGCGCAGAAAGCCCGTGTCCACAGGCGCGCCGGGGCCGAACGTATTGCCAACGACCACCGCCTCAGCGGCCAACCCAGCCGCCGTTTCCAGCGTGCGCTCGCCCGCGCCGTGCACATCTTCGCGGATGAAGTCGCGCAACTCGCGGGAGAACTCGAGGATCGACATCAGCCCCCCACCGCGACATACCAGCCGATCGCGACGCCGTTCGGCTCGTACTGATCCATCGCCGCAATCGGCGCCGTGATGCCGCCCCAGGTGCACTGATCGCCCCGCTTGGGTGGCCACGTGACGTGCGCCGCCGCGACGAACAACACGACGCGCGCACTGCTCCACGCGGCGTCGTTGCCCTTCTTGATCGTGCGCGCAGCGATCGGATAGACGTGCGGCACCTGCTGCACGACCGGACTCCCGCTCGTGGTGCCGGTGAGCGGGTTCGGCACGACAGGTCGCGTGATGGTGATCGTGGATGCGGCGCCGGCGCTCGTCGCGACGGGCACCGCGTTGCCCACCAGGGCGCGGAGGTCGAGGGGCATTAGAGCCGCACCACCGTGGCCGATGTGGTGACATACGGCGCGATCAGCGCCCGCACGTCCGGTGGCATCGTGACGCCGCCCGCGACCGTGAAGCTGAGGCCGCCGGGCAGATTCAGGCGCGTGCCC
Source organism: Gemmatimonadaceae bacterium (assembly GCA_022843265.1). Classification (GTDB taxonomy): domain Bacteria; phylum Gemmatimonadota; class Gemmatimonadetes; order Gemmatimonadales; family Gemmatimonadaceae; genus JAABRT01. Next base: position 16,877 of record JALHNZ010000024.1, on the reverse strand, counting down.
GGCTGCACCCCGCTATCGGCAAACGGCGTCGCGGTCTGCTGCGAGAGCCAGAACGCGAGGCGCGCCACCGCTTCGATGAGCCACGCGGGCACGAGGTTCGACGCGACCGCGTAGCCATCAGGCGTCACCAGATGCGCGCGAGGAAAGGCGAGTGCCTGGCGTTCGTACGTGCGGATGCCACACCACGTGCGACGCGTGAGCCAGGCGGACGCCTCGGCGATCGATTGGTCTTGCTTCTCGGTCGCGCATGCCGCCCACGCCTCCGTGAACGGCACACGTGCCAGCACGGCCCTCACCCCCGCGCGTGACGCGCGCGCGTTGGCGTCCGGGCGGCCGGTGCCGTCTTCGACGATCAGCGTGAGCGGCATGCGCGGCTACTTGTCCTTCGGGGCGTCGGTGGCTGCGGCCGGGGCCTTCTCGGCCGGGGCCTTCTCGGCCTTTGCCTTCGGGGCGTCGGCATCGACCATTGTCTTGGGGTCGAAGTCCGCGCGGTTGATGATGGCCACGCCACCGTCGACATCAGGCGCGACGATGCGCATGGTCGGGATGGGCGGCTGCGGGATGATGGAGATCGGTGCGAAGTCGGACATGGTGAGGACTCAGCGTGGAAGCCGGGCCAGCGGCGCGGAGTGCGCCGCTGGCGAGTCAAGACAGCAGGAGCTGGCGCGCGTCAGCCCGCGACGCGGACGCCGAGCTCGGGGCGCACGCACTCACCGCCGTAGAGGATGTCGAAGTCCCACAGCCACTGCTTGTTCTGGCGCGTGACTTCGAGACGCAGCGCGATGCCGGAGATCGGATCGGCCACGGACATCATCTCGACCGTGTTGTCCTTCGCGGCCTGCAGCGGGCGCGAGGCAAACGCGATGCAGTCGCGGTGCATGGCGAGGTTCACGACGTGCGTGGCCTTGAGCGACATCACTTCGCCGCCGGCCTTCGCCGACTGCAGGGCTGGCGCGATCTTCACCGAGGTGTTGCCCACGATGAGCGTGGCGTTTTCCAGCACGGTGTAGGTCTGCGCGTCGCCGGCGAAGGTGATGATGTCGCCTTCCACGAGCGTGCCGGCGTTCGTCGCCTTCGCAATCGACACGGTGCCCGTGCGCCCGCCGTCGGTCGAGCCGACACCGGCGGCCTGCGCGCCATTCACCGTCGCGTTGCCGGCGCTCAGGGGCGTCGACGTGTGCGTCGGGACCTGCTGATCCATCGCGAAGTCGAAGCCGAGGCGACGGCCCAGCGTGCCGTCGATGATCGCCGCGTTGGTGCCGACCTTCTCGGCCGACGTGAACTGCGCCAAGCCGAGCGCGTTGGCCTCGGCGTTCACGTCCATCACGAACCGGCGATCCGTCAGCGGCGCGAGCTGGCGATTGAGGGCCGCGCGGGCGGCGGTGGCGGCGGTGACGTCGGACGCAAACGGCGTGGTGCCCGCCGTGCCGACATAGCCGTAAATCTTCGTGTACTTGGACAGCAGGAACGCGTTGACGTCGTTCGCCAACACCTTCACCGCTTCCTCCGCCTTGCGCGACTTGTAGCCCGCCACGATCTCTTCCTGATCCTTGTCGGTCAAGGAGAACCCGGAGTGGCGCCAGCGGTTGAGACGGATGGGCACCTTTACGCCGGACGAGTCCGGCGCCTGGTACGGCGCCGCCGACGGGGCCACGTCGGCCACGGTGGCCGCCGAGGGGATCCACACGTTGATCGTGTCCATCTTCTGCGCCGGCGTGTTGGCGAAGTCGGTGTTCACGAGGCGCGGCATCACGGTGGCGCCGCGCAGGATCTGCAGGCCCTGCGCCAGCAGAATCGGGATGACATCGGTCAGGACGTTGGCCATCTGAGTGACTCCAGAGAGGTCTGGCGCTCGATGGCTCGCCCAAATGCGAACGCGTCGAGACGCACCGAAAGCCCCGAAGGGCAAATCAGCACGCGCTCAACGCGTCGCTGGACTACGGACCTGCTGCCGTCCGCTCAGCGGATCGGTCCTGCACCTTCTTCGCGCCGCAGCGCGCTCAGCTCAGCTGACGGAGACCTTCACTTCGCCACTGGCGATCTTGTCGACGTTGGCCAAGAAACTCCGGTCGTCCGTCACGGTGGGCGCGCCATTCGCGCTGCCCTTGCCGCCGGTGCTGCCCCCAGCGCCGCCGCCCGAGCCGCCCTGCGGCCCGTAGAACTTCGGCGCTTCGGCCTTGAACGTCTCGGCAAAGAATTTCTCCACCGTGAGCCCCGTGACGTCGCCGTCGCGGTCGAGCACGACCGTTTTGCCACTCTTCTCGTCATAGCGCACCCGGCGGCCCTGGGTGAGCATCACCACGTGATCGAGATCCTCGGCCGGCACGCCCGCCTTCGCGGCGGCTGACCGAATCGCGATCTCTTCTTCGCGCTCGAAATACTTCTTGCGGTAGGGCTCGAGCTCGGCGATGCGCTTCTCGTATTCCGCCTTCGTCTCGCCCACGCGCTTCTCGAGCAGCTTGTCGAAGTCGCCCGCCTTGCGCGCATGCTCGTCCTCAGCGCGCGCCATCTCTTCGCGGTACTTGGCGATCTGCTCCGGGCTCAGCCCACCGAGCGCCTTCGACAGGTCTTCGTACTTCTGCTGCACCTGCTTCTTCTCGTTCAGCAAGCTGTCGGCGTTCTGCTTGAGACCAGAGACATCCCACGCCGCCCACTTGCCGTCCTTCGTTTCCACGGCCGCGTCGCGCAACGACTCGGGTACCGCGTCCTTCGTGTCATACGTCTTGAGCATCGCGTCCCCTCAGGGGTTGCAAGGTGATGCCGCATCATGCGACCACATCCCGCGCGAACCTAGAGGGCAGAAGGAGAGACGGGGCCCCTGACGGGCCCCGTTCCATGCGCGGTCCTTACTGCACCACGACGCCATGCAGCGCGAGCGTCGCGGTCAGGGTGTCGGCGTCGACATTCTTCGCGGGGAACGTGCTGTTGAGCCACAGCGCCGTGGACGGATCGTCGTGCATCCACGTGCCCGACGTGCGCGCGGCCTCGAACGCGGCGCGGGTCACGATCGCGTTCGGCGCCGGCTTCGCGGGCGGCGCGGTCTCGGCCTGGGCGACGGATTCCGACGCTGCGTCAGATACTGCCGCCGGCGTTTCGGCAGGGGACGGGGATTCGTCGCGTGGGGTGAGGGTCTTCGACATCGCGGTGGCCATGGGGACCTCATGCAAACACAAACCGGGTGCTGCCCGGCGCAGGCGCACGGCGGACGCCGGCGCGTTCACGTCTGATCCAGACGGTGCAGCGATCGTTTGGGTGGATCGTCGGCCCCATGCGCAGCCCGAGCGGCGTGATGAAGGGCTGACGCAACCCGACACCGTCGGGGTTGAGCCCCGGAATCGGCGCGCAGGTTGCACAGAGCCGCTCATCCTCACTCACGATCCAGTACCGGCGCACCTCATCCTCGGGCACCTGGCCTTGTTCCACCGCTTCGAGCCATGACGCCTGATTCGCATCGTTCGCCGCCTGAATCGCGGCGGTGCGCGCGAATGTCTCGGCGCGGAACGCGACCAGCTTGCGCTGATACGCCGCCGTCATCTGGTCGATCTGCTTTGGCGTCAGCGGCTTGCCGCTCGTGAGGCGCGCCACGAGCGAACGATCGGAGCGCCGATCGCGGAGCGCACGCTGCAGCGCGTCACGGTACCGGCCTTCCTCGAGCGCCGCGCGGAAGCTCTGCACGATGCGCACGTCGTACGCTGTGAGCCCTACGGGGCTGATCGGCCCTTTGAGCGCGACGGCCACCTGACGCGGCCCGATGCCGCGCTGCAGCTCGGTGGCGATGGTCTCGCGCAATCCGGCGCGCAGCTCTTCGTTCACCCGCCGGAACGCGGTGTCTTCCCACGTGCGCACGCGCTCAATGAGGGCCGGGGACGAGATCGGGACGATCACGCGAATGCCCACGAGCGTGAGGTCGCGCTGAATGCGCTGCGTCACCTCGGCCACGCCGCGCGCGAACTCCGCGCGAATGGTGGTCAGCGCCTGCGTCGCCTGCGAGCGATCGAACACCAGCGACACGGCGCCGTCGAGGTCGCCCGCTTCCAGCAGGCGCACGAGGTCCGCGATTTCGTCGGGTGGCAGCACGCGCGCCATGCGCAGGAACCGATCACGAAGCCGGGGCTCCAATGCATCAGCCAAGGCCTGCAGGCGGCGTTGCGCGCGTTCGGCGGGGCTCACAGTCCGCCCTCAATCCGCTCGGCCTTCTCCTCTTCGCGGGAGGCCTCAAGACATGCCGGCGTGAAATGATGCACGGCCCGGGCGCCCTCCAGGGAGCAGAGCACGCTGCCGCCGTATTCGTCGACACCCTCAAACCAGCGGACGCCGTCGCGCACCGCCGTCTCCAGTCGCTCGCGTTCCGACGACGCGAAGGTGATCGCGCGGCCGTCCGTGTAGCGCAACAGGACGTAGCCGTACAAGCGGCGGTTCACCCCGCCGCCCGCGCTACTTCACTCCGGCCCGGCGACCGCGTCCAGCAGGATGCGGGTGTATTCGGCCGTGAGCTGCAGCGCCACGTCGGGCGCGATGTCCTCGTCGAGGAGCGCGCGGTAGAAGGTCGCCACCGGGTGTGCGAGCTCGCGCGACACCGCCCCGAGCGTATCGGTGCGCTGGCGCCGTTGGGCGTCGTCGGGGGTGATCCGGGGCATGGCATAAGCCTACGCCGCCTGGTCGAGATTGTCACCTATACCGCCGTCATCCGCCCCAGCGCCGCCCTGCTGGCGCTTGCGTTCCGCCTCGGCAGCGCGCGCCGCTTCCGCGGCGGCGAGGATCTCGGCCGCGTCCCGCTCGAAGGTCTGCGGGACGACCCCCGTGCGCAGGTAGGCGAGCCACTGGTCCATGTCGAGCCGCTCTTCGATGACCGCCTGCCACAAGAGCTGCGCGACCTGCGGATTGACTTCGGGGGCCACCTGGACGGTGTGCATCTCGATGCTCGGCGGGTCCACGTTGCGATGGTGCGCGTGGAACACCCAGGCCTGCTCGAGCGCGTCCTGCACGCCGCGCCCCAACAGCGCGTGCATCTGGTGTTCGGCCGCCATGTCGAGCGCGCGGCCGCGCGCGGTCTCTGCGCCGCGCTGCTCATCACGGCCCAAGAACGACGCGCCAATCGCGGCGATCTGCTCCACCACGTCGTCGCGTTCCTCGCGGCTCTCGGACAGCGCCCCGGCCTCGGCGGAGATCCACTTCGCATCCGCGTCCGGGTTGCGTGACTTGAGTACCGCGTTGGGGCCCACGGCGATCGGCTTCGGGTTGCCCTGCTCGTCGAGGTCGTCCTCGAAACCGAACAGGCCGAGCGTCGGCGCGTGCGTGATACGCAGCAGGTAGCGCCGTTCGGCCGAAAGCTGGTAGTGGTCGAGGTTGAGCTCGGCGACCGGCTGGGCGAGCGGCTCGCACACAAACGGCGCCTGGGGCTCTTGCGAGTAGGCGATGGACAACGGAATCGCCGGCAACGGCTGGCGCTTGCCACCGAGCATGGGCCCTTCGGCGATCAGCGCGTAGTGCTCGCCCGTTGTGCCTTGCGCCTGCCGCTGCTCCCAAATCGCGAACCGCACGCCGTTCGTGTCGAGGGTCAGCACCCGGTACCGGTTCACCGTGCGCACGCCGAAGTCGCCGTCGCGCACATCGGCGGGTTCGTGAATCGTGACTTGCCGGGTGACCATGTGCCGGGCGAGCCGTCGCACTTGGTCCGTTGTCAACGCGCGCTGTTGCCACGCGGTGAGGAGTGCGAGCCAGTCGGGCGCTTCCACGACCCAGTTGATGATCTGTTCCGCGCGGATCAACGCCCAGTACGGCCGGAGCCCCAGCGCCTGCTCATCCGCGAGCGTGAGCACCATCCCCAATGGCACCGGCGGCGCATCCACGAGGATCGCCGAGTATCCGCCCACCGCCGCTTCCAAGGTGGTCCGACGCGCAAACACTTCGAAGTGCGTGCCCTGGCCGTCGATATCCTCGGCGTCCTCGATGAGGATCGGCGCGGTGTCCTCCGCCAGGGTGGGCGGCGTGCCGACCACCATGCCGACAATCGCCTGCACGGTGCGCTTGTAGTAACGCGCCACGCGCACGATGCTCGCGCGGATCTTGTAGAAGCCCGCGTCTTCGCCGGGCCATTTGGGCATGGCCTCTTCGCCCAGCGCGCGGATGCCGCGCGTGCCCTCCATCATCGCGCGCGACAGGCGGCGCGCGGGCTTGCCGGCCACGTACTCCGGGCGCTCGAAATTGGGGCGGGCGCCGGACGGCGCGTCGGCCGCAATGGTGCGGACAGGGGTCGCGTCAGCCATCAGCCGCTCACAGCGAAGGTGGTCACGGTCGCGCGGTTCTGTTGCAGCACGTTGAACTCCTGCCACAGGAGGTAATCGGCGGCGTCGCACACGTGATCGTGGTACGACGACTTGTCGCGGAGGTTGGTGCCGGGCTTGTACTTGAGGCCGTTGAGCGCCTCGATGAGCACCGACGCCTTGGGGCTGATGCGCACGCGGCGGCGCCCGTTGTGCTCGTACATCTGGTTCGCGTTGTTCTCGCGGTCCACCACCGCCGGGTGCTTGGGCGGCGCATGCAGCCGGAACCCGAAGCTGCGAATGATCGTGAAGTCCGTTTGCCCGACGCGCGTCGTGCTACTGCGGCGCTGGTTGCCGGCGGGGTCGGGGCAGAAGACGATATCGCGCCCGGGGAACTGCGCCTTCACCGCTTCACACACTTCGGTGGTGTTCGACGTCTCGACGGCCCACGCGTCGAAGATGTGGCACTCGTCCGCCACCTTACACGCGAACACCGAGGCCATCGGGTTCACGTTGAAGTCCTGGCCGATGTAGATCGTGCCGCCGAGGTCGCGCACACTCGGATCGATGTTGCCCTCGGGGAACGGGCGCGCCATGAACCGGCTGTACACGCGCCCTTTGCCGCCCGTGTCGTAGCCACCGAGCCACACGTGATTGTACTTGTCCGGGTCGCTCGCCTTGAGGCGCTCGGCCTCGGCGCGTAGCTCGTCCGTGCAGAACGGGTTGTCGAGATACGTGGTGTGCACGCACACCATCGACGGGTCCTCGGCCGCTTCGAACATCGCGTCGACCGGGTCCGTCTTGCGCTGCGGGTTCCACGAGAACCAGACCTCGGAGCCCGGCGCGCGGATCGTCGGCAGTAGGATGTCCACCGACCGCTCCGACAGGCTCTGCGCCTCTTCGACCCACGCGAGGTCGAAGCCTTCGAGCGACTTGAGTGTGTCGGCCGTGTGGTCCTGCAGGCCTTCAAAGATGATGAGCCCCGACCCGCCGCGGCGGCGGATCAGGCGGTTCGTGATCTCGAATTGCGAGCTGACACCGAGCGTGCGGATTTTCGACTCGATCAGCGCCTTCGCCGAGAACTCGAGCGAGCGCTGAATCTCGCGGATGCACACCGCGCGGTAATCGGGATTCGCGACCGCGCGCTCGACCAACTCTTCCGCGAAGAAGTGCGACTTGCCGCTTCCGCGTCCGCCTTTGGCCCCCTTGTAGCGCCGCGCGCCACGCAGTGGCTCCGCCCACGCGGGAATCGTGCGCGCCACCGGGAGCGACCGGAGCACCACGGTGCCCGCGGCGCCCACCGCCCGCGCCGGGGCCACGCGCTGCAGATGGGCGAACGCCGCCGCGCGCTCGCTGGCCGGGAGCGCGAGAATCCGCGCCGCCAGCTCAGCGCGGGTCAGCATCACCACGAGGGCAAGGCATAGGGTCCACATCACGCCCCCGCCACGTCGGCGAGCGCGCCGGTGATCTCCTCTGGCGTGACGCCGAGCGTTGCGGCCAGGGCGGCCACGGGGTCGGCCGGCTCCAGCACCCGGCGGTTCGTGTAGGACTCGCCCATTTCCTTCGCGGCTTGCTCAAGCAACTGCGCCGCGAGCGGGAAGTTCTTTCGGAGCTTCGCCTGGCGGGCCATGTCGTTGAGCTCGCGGAGGCGGTAACTCTTGTGCGCAATCGGGATACTGGCGGTGTCGCGGAGGAACTCGGCACGCAGTTGCGTGTGCATCTCGCGCCATCGTTGCCCAACGTCGCTGCCCTTGGCGGTGGGGTCGTAGTGGAACACCTGTTCGATCGACGCGGTCACCCCGAGCTCTTTGAGTTCGGCCACGATTTCCGACGGGGCCACGAAGGCAGCCAACCGGCTGACGATCAACACCTTATGCTCGGTCGAGAGGCGCGCCATCAGCGCCCCCGCATTGAACGGCCATGTACGCGCATCAGGCCGCCGCCCGGAGACACGTGCCACACGCGATCTCAATCGCGTCGTCCCCGACATCCGGCGCCGACGCGGCCGCCGCGAGGAACGCGCGCTCGGCGGCACTCGTCACCCCGAACTGTTGCACGACGCCGACAAACTGTTCCAGATCATGGCCCTTTATGGCGTACATCGGCGCGCCGACCGCATCGAACTTGGGATCGCCGTACTGGTCCAGCGCCTGCGCGCAGTGATGCAGCTCGTGCGAGACCAACGCACAGAACGCGCGGTCACTCAGCGTGCGCGCGATCGGCCCGGAGAACGTGAGCGGGAAGTCCGGTGCCGTGCCGAACCACTGCGCGAGCTGCCACTCAAAGCGCGCTCGGCGCCAGCCGCCGGCCTGAATGCCCGGGATCTCCGCGGTGGCCATCACCTCGCGCTGCTGACTCCGGTTGATCGCGTTGGTCCACAGCACACCAAGGCGCGCGTCGTTTAGGTGCGCGTGCTCTTCGTTCGCCAACGGGCCACCCGGCCGGATGAATGTGTCCACAATCCATGCGGCGAACTCATCCGCAACCCAGAACCCCACCGGCTCCTCCTCGGCACACGGGGCCGGCGGCATCGGACGGCGGGGCAGGGTCGGGAACACCAGAGAGCGGCGCGCAGCGGCACGCGATGACGCACGAGGGGCCATGCTCCACCTACGCCACGCGGCGGAACAAGGGCAATTCCTCGATAGGCCGAGGGGGGCCCCCCTGGGTCCCCGCTGGGGGCGACCACTCGCGGACCTGCAACGCGCGCGGGCCCAGCACATACTCGCCCGGCGTGCCGTCGGTGGCCGGTTTCGCGACGTGCAGAAACCGCAGCCGCGTGAGCAGCTGCAGCGCGCGCCGCACATCGACGCGCTTGAGGCCGAGCGCCCGCGCGGTGCCGCACACCTTGACCACCTGCGGCGTGTCGGCCGACAGCGTGGGCGCAACGAACAGCCACACGAGTTTGGCCACGTTGCGGCGGCGCAGCTTGCGGTGCCGGAGGGCGACGGAGACCGAGACCGCCATCAGCTCGCCCTCTTGCGCCGCGGTTCCTGCGGCACCCGCGTGAGATGCCACGCGCCGCAGTCGGGACAGCGATACGCGTAGCGGGGGATGTGCGGCTCGCGGTGGCGCCGGGACTTGTCCCGCTGTTTGCGTGCGACGCCCGTCGCCAGGGCGTCGCGCTTGGACGCATGGCGCACCTTGCCGCTGGTGGGGCAGAGGTCATGGGGCATCGGCCGGACCCTCCGTTGGCGAGATCACCCGCTGGTGCCACTGCCCCTGCGCGCCGGGCCACACGACGCACACGCGAAACGGCGCCTCGCCGGCCGTCGCCTTGACCTTGGCCCAGCTCGCCTCGGTGGCGCCGAAATCGCCGGCCTTCGCGCGCGCCTTGACCTCGTGGATCTCGAGCAGGCCGTCCGGCCGCAATACCACGAAATCCGGCCGGTAGTGCACGCCGGTGCCCAGGCGCCACGTGAGTTTCTGGTACCACCACGCGGCCACGCGACCGGCGGCGGTTTCCTGCACGAGGAATCCGGCGTAGCGGGCCTCCACGCCGTTCATGGCGGCGAGGGCAGGGTCAGACCCTCGCGCGGCGGGGATCGTGGCGCCACGGCCCGATTCCGGCGCGAGGACCGGGGGATGCTGGCGGTATTGCCTGGTCGAAAAGCGGGTCATGCGGCGCTCCCGGGCAGCGCGATGCTCCACGACCGGAAGAACGCGGTCGGGGCGGCCGTCATCGGCACATCCTCTGGCGCCATCCACGACCAATCCAGCTCGCGCGCGTGAATCCGATCCATCTCGAACTCGCTGATTCCCAGACTGCCGCCGCTGCGCAGCACAAAGGCAATCGCGTTGGCGCCGTCCAGCCGCCCGTAGCCGGTATCCGCGCCGGGCTTGGCATACCGGAACGGCTTGGCCTTCGCGAACAGGTCCCACGTGTCGGCTGGTGCCGCCGGCCGGTCAGGCCGCGTGGCGCGATCAATGGCGCGAGCCCGCTTCGCCAGTTCCCACGGCTTCGGCGGGTACTGCGTGTTGCCGTCGCGCAGGATCTCGCGCGCCGCCGGCTCCAACGCGTCCGTCGGCACGCCCTTGAGCGCGTCCAGCCACGGCTCCATGAGCCCATCCCAGGTGCTCGGCGCAAAGGCGCGCGGCCAGATCGCCGCGAACCGCTTGAACACGGCGCCGAGGGCCTGCTGCCGCGCCACCACGTGTTCGCGGCCCTTGATCTCGTCACCCATGCGTCGTCTCGCGGAGTTCAGGGGGCAGGAAGTCGCCGCGCTCAATGCGCGCCATGAAGTCCGCCTCGATTTCTGCCTCGGTCTTTGGTCGCTCGCCCGTCCCCGCTGTCACTGGCGTGCGTTTGCCGACGACGAACCCGGAGACAGCGTTGGGTGTCAGGCGAGCAATGCCAGCCACGCGCATCTCGTGCAGCGCTTGCCCCAGCACTTCTGGCGCGATCGGCTGCATGTTCGGCGCACTGAGCCCTGAGAGCAGGCCGTCGAGATGCGCCACGACGCTGTCCGGGTGCTGCGCCGCGCGAACGTACCCGGCTGCCGCGTCACGGTGCAGGGGGTTGGCAAAGCGCCCGAGTAGCTCCTCCCGCGCCGTCGCCGTCGCCGTCGCCGTCGCCGCTCCCCCTGGGGGGGATACTGCTGCGTCAGCAGCAGTAGGGGGGGTATCAGTTACAGACCCAGATACAGAGTCATCCGTACCCCATTGGCCAAACGATGGTGACCCCATGTTTTCTGGCATAGGGTCGGCATGGGGTACCCTACCGTTTCTGGATGGGGGACCCTTTGCTTTTCGCGGCGGTTTCGGGGTGGGGTCCTCATGCCCACCCCATCGTTTTTCCGCGCCGACCCGGCCGCGCTCGGCCGATTGTGTGCGGAACGCTTCCCGGGCTTCATGCACGGCGGCGAGCGTGGGATTGCGCCGCGCGGCGCCCTCATCGACGAGCGGGAAGTGTGGCTCAAGCAGCGGCCACGCCTTGCGCCATTGGGCAGGCGTCAGCTTGGTCAGCTTCTGCATCAGCTTGGGGTCGGCCGGCAGCGAGACCGCCAGCCACTGCCGCGCCAGCAGGCGGATGTACGTGCCCTCCACTTCGGGCGGCATGGTCTCGACCGACACACTGCCCAGCCACGCGTCGGGGTAGAACTGAAACGCTGGCGGTCGCTTGGGTGTTGGCATCAGCGACCTGCACCGGTTGGGTGTGCCTCGTCTCGGGCATGCCCCTGGCCCCTCGCGCCCTTGCGTAGGTTACACAGCGCGTGCGTCGGCATCAGCCGTGCCGTGCTGTCGTGCAGTGCACGCCACGCCGACACCGTCTGTGGGTCGGCCAACTCGTACCCGCCAATCGGCAGCGCCTGCAGGGTGAGCGCCGGCGATCCGTCGTCGTACCTCGCAAGAAACCGCCGCGCGAGCATGACAAAGGGGAGCCCGCTATGGTCGACATGCAGCGGCTCGCCCGCGTCGATGACATCGCCGCAGACGCCGCACGTCACCGTGCTTCGCCCGTCGTACGCATCGCGCCGCCATGCGGCCCACTCCCGCCGCGCGGATTCGATCTGGTCGCGCACCGCCCACCGCAGCGCCGCGAACAGTCGCGCCTCGCGTGAGGACGGACCGTGCACGCAGGCACGCCACGAACAGTCGCGCACGCCACCACCATCCAGGTGCAACCATAGCTCCGGATACACCAGCGCCCCGCGATCACGACGCACGACTTCGATGCCGACCACGTCTTGCAATTTCTCGCGGGCCTCTGGGTGCTGCTGCACCAGGTCCAGCAACCACGAGAACTCGATCGAGCCGTTCAAGTAGGTGCGGCCGGCGATCAACAGCAGCCGTCGCTTCACCTCACGGCCCAGTGCGGCCTGACTCATGCTGCCTCCCGAACGAAAGCGCCCGCCCCCTCCGTGTGGACCCTGGCAGTCTTGCGACATACCAGCACGGAGGGCAGCGGGCGCTGCACGACATTGTACACCACGCGAGTGGGTCCGTCACTCACGCGAGCGCATGGTGCGCAGAAACCGGTGTTCGTGGAAGGGCGCGCGAAGTGCGTGCTACACATACGCATCGCGCTTGCGCTATCACGATTGTGCAGTGTGGAAAACGGAGTGCACATCGCAAGTGCACGCAGTGTGTGTTGCAAGCGTGTGGTCATCGCGCACTCCGCTTGGTTGGGTGTGTCGTCCGCCGCACCGTGCGCCACGCATCCGCGAGGAGTAGGGTGACGATGACAGCGAGCGTCGTCCACCCCACCAGCAGCGAGCCGTACAGCGCGACCTCTTGCCACGGGGTAAGCATGATGGACGTGACCTCGCCGCGGCCGTCCATCCACCGGAGTTCGAGGAGGCGGAAGTCAGGCATGCGGCGCCCCTCCCGTGATGCGCAGCAGCTCGCGGACCGCGCTGAACAGGCCGCCCCGCCCATCGCAACAGGTGGCCGGATCGCGGTACCACGCGATGGCTTCCGCCACCACGCGGTTCTTCTGGTCCCACACGTTGCGCAGCGTCTTGATGTCGTGCGCGGCGTCGCCGTGAGACAGCAGGCGCCGGAGGTTCACGATCTCTACAGCCATCGACTTTTCTTGGTCAGTGGCGGCGTGCGGGCGCAGGCCGTGGTCAATCAGCACGGCGGTGTAGTCGATGTCGCTCATGTCCCCATCGCCTCACCGCGACGAATCGCGTGTTGCAGGTTGGCCAGCACCGTCTCCGCCAGTGTCAGTGAAGCGGCCAGATCCTCGCCGGGATGCACGGCCGCGCGGATCTGCGCGTCCAGCGCCTCGTTCCACGCCGTGTCTCCTGAGTCCGCCCACTCGATGGCATACATCACGTCACTGCACCGGCGCAGCAGCGCCGCAAACGCGAGGACGTGCGGCTTGTCTCGGTGACGCGCAGCGACATCTTCGGCCGCGCGGTTGATGTGTGAAAAGACGTAGTCGTAGGCTCCTCCGCTCATGCGTCCCCCTCCCCCGCCGCGTCGGCGGTGTGTGTGCGGTTCACCGTCCGCGCCTCGCCGTCGTGGCACGCGCAGTGGCCGGGCGGGCAGTCGTCGAAACACTCTGCCTTCGCGGACTTGGTTGACTCAAACCATGCGGACAGTTCCGCATTGTACTGCTCCGGCGTGACATCGCGGCGCGTGATGTGCACATGGCCGTGTGTGCCAGCGCCACCCCACACGCTGCGACAGTCTGGGCCGTGTTCCACGACATGCTCAGCGGCACGCAAAAGCTCTGCGGCCACACGCTCCCACTCGCACCCGCCAACGCTGATTTCAACGGTGTACGCGGGCTTCGGCGGTTTGGTCTTGTCAGACACTCGCCACCTCCCCCCGCGCCAGCACGTAGCCGGCGTGAAGACAGCAATCAGTCGGCATACAGGTCTTCCCCCGTTTTGTCCTTGTGGTCGTCCTGCATGGCGACGGTAATAATTGCGTCGTCGTAGGTGCCCATCTGCTTTGCCTCCTCTGCGCTGATCCGCACGCCAACACCGCGTTCAGCCGCGCGCACAATGCGCTGATACGGCGTGAGTTTCTTGCGCTTACTCACCGCCCGCCCTCCGTGGTGGTGGATGAGATAGGTACCACGACGGTTTTATGCGTCTTGGCGCAGTCGGAGCAGATCACCGCCCAGTCACCCAAGTAGTCGAGGCGCATCTGTTCCTTCTTCTCGGAGTGCTGCTCAATGCCGGCCGTGCGATACGGATAGTGCCATTCCGAATAGCAGCCCTCATCGTAATTCAGGTTGGCGTCGTAGAAGGCTTTGCCTCCGCACACGTCGCAGAGCCGGTAGTCAGAAAGTGCCATCCCTCAGCCCTCCGTGGTGGTCGTGTCGCCCGACGCGGCGGCGAGGGCGGCCTCTAGAGCAAGCCGAATCGAAAGCCGCGAGAACAACACGCGTCCACCGTATTCTTTGACCATCACCTGGTATGCCGCTTCTTCAGCCGCGTCACCCCTCACCGCCTCCACCCGCCGCTCGGCCGCATCGGCGCGGGTGCGGGCCGCCATCGCAAACTCAGTCTCGCATCGCGCAATCTCTGTCAGCAAAGCAGCCTCCCTCTTCGCCGCCGCGAGGTCGGCGGCCATGCGCTGAAACTTCTCCTCGTGGGCACGCTGCTCGGCAATCTGCTCCCCCTCCAACCGCGCGATGGCCTTTGCGACATCTTCAACTGCGTGGTATTGGTCAGGGCTCAGCACGTTCGCGTACTCTGACGCGGGTTTCCCCGTTGTCACACCACGCAGCGCAGCGAGCATGTAGCGGTTTGCCCTTTGCGCGTCGGGCAGTTCGGCACTCTCCGGCACGGACGCAATACCGGCACCGACGTTGCACGATTCGACGAACCCAACGACGATGTGACCCACTGCGTCAGAGTCCTCGACGCCATCGTGATAGCTACAATAGAACAGACTCATGGCTTAGCCTCCTTCACGGTGGCAAGGACGCGGCGTGTGAACGATACGAGCCAGTCGCTCCGGCATTCCGAATCGTTGTCCGCATCCGTGCGCGACGCATCAAATGTTCCTGTCCGCCACCCCTCCTCGTAGGCGGTACTGACCAAAGCCTCCAACCGCGCGATGGTGGCGCGGGCGGAGAGGATTTCTTGCGCCATGTTGTGCACAAGTGTTTGTACTGTGCTCTTAGCGATGAAGCGCACGTTGTCGATGTCGAGCACATCAACCATCTGCCCTTGGCCGAACTCGCGCACCACTGCATTTACCTGCTCCGCCGTCGTGGGCGTGGTCATGGCAGTCTTGGTCGTATGCTCAGTCACCAGAGTCTCCGGAGTAACGCCACGGCCCCGGCCCACACGAGCGCGAGCAGGGTGAGCGTGGCAATGACGGGGTAATTGGGGCGGGTCATGCGGTGGGTTCCTCCACCGGGAGCGCCTCGGCGACTGCCTTGAGTGAGCGCGCGCGGTCGAGCTGCGCGCGGGCTTCCTTGACCATGCGGTCGGCGTTGCACTGCGCGGCGAGGCGGGCGCGAGCCCAGTCGTTGAAGAAGTGCGTGCTGCCCGCGTACGGGTACGCGTCGTCATCCGTCACCCGGATCGGCTTCACGACGTCGGGCGGGACGTGGTAGCGGGTCATGCGACCCCCAAGTCAAGCGTTTCCTGCGAACACCGACGCGCCGCGATTTCGCAGTAGCGTTCGTCTACTTCGATGCCGATGGCGGTGTGCCCTTTAGCTTTGGCGGCTACCAGTGTGGCACCGCTGCCCATAAAGGGATCGAGGACGACAGAGCCCGGAAACACAACAGAGCACACCCACTGCATGACATCAGCGGGCTTTTCTGCGATATGCTCTTTTGATGCAACGGGGGCGCACCGAAACACGTTTTGCACTGCGCCGTCATGGTCGGAATCTGCTGGACCGTTAGTCGCATAGACGACGTACTCAGCAGACGATGAGAACTGGCCTCGCACCATCCGAATGCCAGGCTTCCACCACGTCGCCAGCCCGCGCCACGTCCACCCACCCGCTTGCACGGCATCGGTGAGCGTGGGCAACTGGCGCCAATCGATGAACGAACACAACACCGCGCCGGGCTTCGTGGCGCATCGGGCGGCGTTCATCCATAGACTGCACCACGCGAGAAAGGACCGCTGGTCGCGGTTGTCACCAGCAAACTCTGGGCGATACACCTGCGTGTCGCTGTTGACATACTTCGCCACCGTGGACATTGCGCGATCGCCACGGAACGCGCCGCCGCTGCTATATGGCGGGTCGGTGATGACCGCGCCGATGCCGCCGAGTTGTGGCAGCACGTCGAACATGTCCGCGTGGTAAATCGTCACGCGCGCGTCTTGGTAGTAGGGATTCACGCCCACTCCCGGACCACCGCGCGCGCCACCGCCGCGAGCACCACCACACAGAGGCGCGTCATGCGGCGTCTCGCAGTTGGCGGGTGATCTTGCGCGATTCTTCCCGGCGGCGGTTCCATGCGCGACCTCGGAGGGCGTTGAGTTGGCGGGTGACTTCGCGACGGCGCGCGTGCAGCGCATCGGCTTCGGCGTTGAGCGCGTCCCAGTCGCGGCGCTCGGCGCCTACGAGGTAGTCCCGGCAATCGAACGAGGCCGGACGGCGAGGGCGCGTCATGCGGCACCCCCGGTCGGGAAGTAGCGCGCCTGCGGCGACCACGCGTGATCGCGAGACACCAAGCGGTCGATGTGCAACAACCAGTTCATGGCCGACTGCAGCGTGTGCCGGTTCACGTGCGCGAACTGCGCCTTGATCTCCTGACGCGAGATCCCAGGATGGGCCGCGATGGCGGCGAGTAGCTGCTGCCGGACGGCCTGCGGGCTGCGCCGGCGCTGGGCCAGCGGGACAATGCCGACCGTCATGTGCCCCTCCGGGCGTCCGCGCGCCGCTGGTATTCCTTGGCGGCCGTGTCGCGGCGCACGCGATGCGCCCGGGCGAGCCCGAACAACACGATGGCCACCAGCGACGCCAGCACCCAGGCGACGCCTTCGGCCGTGAGGGCGATGGGGGAAGTCATGGGTGCACCGCCTTGCCGGCCGCCTTTTCAGCGAGCTCTTCAAACAGCGGCGTCAGAGCCTCGTGCACTGCGGCGACGTCATCCAGATCGACGGCCGGACCGCCGTTGACGCTGACCGTGGCTGTCACGCCTTCCGCAGGCTGGTACGGCTCGGTGATCTCGACGCCGTGAGC
>JALHNZ010000023.1 GCA_022843265.1 Gemmatimonadaceae bacterium | reverse complement strand
AGGCCATGCGGGTCATGTGCACGGCCTGTGCATGGTGCCCGATCATGCCCTGCATGAATCGCACGTCGGCCTCGGTGATCATCGCGCCCGCCGGGATGGTGACCGGCGCCATGCCTTCCATGTGGTGATGGTGTTCCGCTGCGGCGGGTGTTGTCGCCGCAGTCGAGGCGGTGGTGGCAGACGAGCCACGACTTTGAGCCGCGGGATTTGCAGCGGTAGAGCTCGCGGCAGGGCTCGCGGCGGGGCGTGACGCGGTGCACGCGCCAACGGCGACGAGCAGGCAGGCGACCGACAGGCCGCGGAGAGAGAGGTACTTCACCGTCGATGGGTCATGAGAGGAGGGCGAGGCGCAATGGAGCCTACCCTTTCAACGCCCTTCGCGCCAGCGGCGTTGGGTGCGTTACCGGGGGACCAGCGCCACAGCGCGCAGCGGGCCGCCTGAGCCGCCCTCGATCTTCATGGGTAACGCGATGACAAAGGCGCCGCGGGCAGGCAATGCCTCGAGTCCCGTGAGGTTTTCGAACCCGGGCACGTTCGCGAGCGCGGCGATGCGGTGCACCTGGAAGTCCTTTGACTGTCCACCGTCGATGGAGGCCACGTCGGCGCCAATGGCGGCCACGCCGCGCTCATCTACCAGCAGCCGGGCGGCGTCTGCACCGAAGCTGGGGAAGTGCAGATTTGACGCGTCGCCCGGCGTGTCATCGCCGAGGTAGCCGCGGCGGTCGGGCCAGCGTTTGCTCCAGCCGGTACGGAGCAGCACGATGGTGCCGGCTGTGATGGCGCCGTGTGCTTGTTCAAACGCGCGCACGTCTTCGGCGGTGAGCAGGTAGTCGGCGTTTGCTTCGGCTTGTGCGCTCACATCGATCACGACGGCCGGTGCAATCAGCTGTTCAAGCGGAATTGACTCGGATGTGCGCCCTTGAATCTGAAAATGAATGGGCGCGTCGAGATGTGTGCCGCCGTGCTCAGGCGAAGTGAACGCGTTTGACGAGTAGAACCAACCGCCCGGTGTGTTGCCACGCGCGAGCTCGCGCAGTGTAAAACGGTTCGTGTCGGTAGGCCAGAAGATTGTTTGCGCGTTGTACGCGTGCGTAAGGTCGACCATTGAGAATCGTGCGAGGTCGAGCGCTGGGGCGATACTTGGCGCACGCTCTGGCGAGGTGCAAGCGGCGGCGAGAACGGCGAGCGACGCTGCAACGAGCGACATACGGCGCGCAGAACTCCGAACAGTTGGTCGCGCGGTGTCTTGTGCACGCGGATAACGCGAACGCAGAACACGCCGTCGCGGCGCGTGAACAATAGGCGCGCGCGACGGCGTGTTCATGGTGGTACGTGTGATCAGCGGTTCTTGCGACGACGCCACGCGGTGGCGCCGAGCAGCACGGCTCCACCGGCGAGCAGGGCCATGGTGGCGGGTTCGGGGACGGCGACTGGCCCATTAATCGGGCAGTCCTCGCATGGAGACGCTCCACCCGCCATCAACGGCCCAGCCGACAACGCCAGCACAACAGCTGCAGCAGCAAACTTTTTCATACGCGACCTCGCGGAAATCGGTAGGCGTTCACTTCAGGTAGGACACCGACCATACGATTTTCGGCGCGAAGGTGCAAGAGGCGAAAACTGTGACGGTGCCGGGCTCAAGCATACCAATGAGCGCGTAAACGTTGCCGCTGAGCTAACGCGCCGTGTCCACACGCACGAGCGGATTCTGCGAGAAGAATCCCGTCGGCACCAGCTTGAACCCCGCCACATGCGACGGCATCACCGGCCAGTCTTCCGTGCGCGGCAAGTGTGTTATACCCATCACATACCAGAGTACGACATCGGTATTCGCTACCGGCGCGTCCCCGCGCGTAAACGCAGGCAGGCCGTCTCCACCCCGACTCTGATTGGGAAAGTCGCCCGCCGCATACAGCTCATTCCGGCGATAGGGCGTGACCCACAACTGTGCGTCAATGAACCCCGCCCGTTTGCGAATCCAGGCGGCGGTGTCGGCCAGCGGCGCCGAATTTTCCCCGGGAAGCAAGCTCAGCGCGCTGGGCTCACCAACCGAGTTCCGCACACCGATGTTTTGCACGACCCAGCGTCGGGCACTTGCGCCCGCCGTCATACGGCGCGCGCTCAATTCGGATTTGAGTACCTGCGAGCGCGCGTGCACCTCTGCGCGACTGTTGTGCACATCATGCTCCGTCGCCGGAATTGCATCCACTTCGAGTACACGATGCGTCTCGGCACCGTCAACATCTACGTCCAGACGAAACGCAAAGAAGTGCTGGTGATGCGGCGCGATGATCCGATCGCTCACGCGCTGTCCGTGCGCAGCGGCGCTGTCAGTGGCGCGAGTCGCGCCTTTCACTGACATAATGCCGGTGAGTGTGGTGCGCTGCTCCATCGTACCGTCTTCGTGAAAAATCCAGGCGAACGCGTACTCGTAGTTGCCCACGGTGGACACCCATTCGATCACGAGTTGCCGCGAACGGCGTGCCAAATCCATGTACCGCCACGCCAAACCACCGTCACGCTCGTACAATGCGATTGCGCGCGGACGCTCAACAGGTATTCCATCGCCGTTGACCAGCATCGCCGAAAGAAACGTTGCTCCATTCGGCACATCGACGCCTTCGCGAAGCGGGAGCGTAAACTGACCCAGTCCGATTTCGCCCGCATCAAGGGGATTGCGCACATACCAGCCAGCCGCAGGATCACCGTACGGCACCACCATTTCGGAAACGGCCGCGCGATAGAGCAGTGATCGCTCGCGTCCCTCGTGGGTGAACGACACGCGGTGCAGCACCACGCCTTCGCGCAAGTCCGGCGACACGTGCATCTGCCAGTTCCGCCAGCGCACATGTCCACCAGTGACCACGATGGTATTGCTCACCACTTCGTTGCGCGGTGACGACGCCTTTTCGGCCAGCTCGCCAAATTGCGACGCGGCCGAAATCGGCACGATCTCTTCGTCGGTGATCGACTCAATGCGGCCACTGGTCAAGTTCACCAGTGCCGCTACGCCTTCGATTGGCCGCATGAACACATTGTCACGCGCGCCCTCACGCAACGACGGGATCACACGCACCAATCGTCCACGCTGCGTGGAGTCACCGAAATATCCCGCACTCCAACTGGCGGGAAACACCGTGTTAAGGTCCGTCACTCCCCGGCGTCGCAGCGCATCTACCCAACGCGCGTCGGCGTTGACAATCGCACTCGCCCGCACCACGTCAGCCGCGCCGAGAAGCGGCTGTACCCCGGGAATGATTCCGGACGAGTGCACGCGGCCATCGGCCACGTGCACTCGTGTCTCCACAGTGACATCGGCTGCCATATCGTACGTGAGCACGCGCGCAACACGCGCAACTTCACCGCCAGCGAGCACCAGCGTCTTATCTGGCTCCTCGAGAGTGACTGATACGACGCGCGTAGTCGGGGCGACCTCGGACCGCGCACGCGCAGCGGCCACAACGCGTGTGATCTCCTCAGCCGAAAACGCGTCGAACGCACGATACGATAACGGCGACACATCCGCTGCGGGCGACGAGCAGCTCATGACCAACATCGGCGCCACCACCGTCGTTACCGCGGCAACACAGCGCCACACAAGCGCACACACCTCCGCACGCAACGGAACTCGTGCGTCTAGAACCATGAACCCGCGCTGCGTTGACTTCACGGCGCTACGGACTCGTCGTGTCACTGCCCTTCGCACTCACCAGATTCACGAGCAACCGCGCACCACCCGGCACGCCAAACGGCAACTGCCTGAACAACGCGAGCGAGGTGTACACGTACAGTCCGCGACCAAGCGGTGTGCTGAGAATCGCGGCCCGATTCTCCGCCTCGTCGGGATCATTCATGCCAAGGTACGTGCGATAGCGCGGATCAAAGCTGCTCGGCATGTACAACGCGCGTTCCTGCATCCAGGCATTCCAGTCGGCTTCGCCAATGCGATTAGGAATGCGCAGCAACGGAGCGTTCGCGTCGAGCACCCGCACGGTCGCGTTTTCATTGGTGACGCGCGCCGCGGGACGTGCGAGCTGCACAGGGTACGGCATCACACCCGGTTCCTGCATTTCATTCTGTCCGTACTGCACCACCAGCGTGCCACCGGCCTGCGCCCACGCAAACAATCGCGGATTGGCCGCGCGGAGTGCGTCGCTTACCTGGTAGGCGCGCGGTCCGATCACGATGGCGCTGAACTGCGAAAGATCGGTGCTGGCGATGCGCGCGGGCTCAAGCTCTTCCGTTGGGATATCAAGCGCCCGAAGCGCGCTGATACCGTCGTCGCTCACGCCCGCGATGTACCCCACCCGCGTCCCCGCGCGCAGCGTCACCGGCACGGCCGACAAGTACATCGCGGACGCGGTGTAGTTTCGTTGCGGTGTGATGTGGTCGTAGGCGATGGTGTAGTAGCCCGCCATCGCCGGCTGACCCATGTGCACGGCGATGGCTTGCAACTGATGCATGCCTTCGGGGAGTGTACCGCGAAGGTTGAAGGTGATCGACAGTCCGACATCGGGGAGCAATGTGCGCTCGCGCGACATGGAATCCGCTTCGAGCCCCGGCGGCAACTTCAACTCCACCGACACGGTCTGCGGCGATGGATACGCCGACAGCAGGTTGACGCGCAGTCGACGTACAATCGGCACGCCCGCGCGCGCGTACTCCACGCCGCGATCAAGGCCAATCGTGATGCCCGGCACTACGGCCACAGGAATCTGCTGATCGCCCTTCACAGGATCCGCAAAACGATTCACAACCGGGACGCGCACATAGACCGGCACGCCCGCGATCGTCACACTGGCAACGGCCGCCAACTCACTCTGCCGTTGACGTTCAGCATCGTCGCGGGCGTCGATCGATGCACGAAAGTACGCGCTTTCTCGACCATTCGTTCGCCACCACGGCGCGGTGATCAAGTTGGCGCGCGCGGACAGTCGCGTGGTGACCGCGCTATCTGGCGCAACAAGCGTACTCGCGGCGACGGTATTTGGGTTGTTGATGCCAGTGCCGTGCAGCACCAGCGACTGACGCCCGCGATTGTACACCGTGATCGCCACATCCATGGTGTCCGGCGCGGCGCCTTTACGCAGCTCAAACATGGGCAACAGTCTGCGTGCGGCAGTAGCTTCAACCGCAACGCCGGCGGCGAGGGTGAGCGCCAGCGAGGCACGCTGCTCGGTCAGCGTCACAGCGTCCCACAGCGCTGGATCAGCATGCGGCGGTAGCTCCCGCAGGTCGCTGATGTTCAGGCCAGCGGCGTTCACGAGACTCCCGCTGAATCCTGGCATTGCGGCATGTCGCACTGGCGGACGCGCTCCGAGCAGATCACGTGCGCTGCGCACGTACTGCACAGCACGTGCGAGTGGTGCGACAATCGCATCCGGGCCATCCACACGATATCGGTTACGCGCCTCCACAAAGGCTGCATCCGCGCTGTCAAGGAACGCTTGAACGCGCACATTCGTGCTGCGGCGCGTCACCGCCGACCAAGTGGTATCAATGCCGTCAAAGATCGAACCTTCTGTCCGTGCATCCTCAGGCGCTGGAGCGCGCGTTGCTTCACGACGCAGATACCCCCACTGCGCCCCGCGGCGCTGCAACGAGCCAAAGCCCTGCGACTTGTGCTGGCTACGGCTTTCCGATGCAATTTCGGAGTAGCTGCGCCCGAACATCGGCGAGTACTCCCCCACGTTCACGCGCAGTGTCATTTCATCTGGCGCAAATCGCGAACTGCGATAGAACTTTTGCACCGTCCACGGCAGGCCGTGCGAAAGCACGGGAAAAGCCGCGGTGTCGGCCGCCTGATCGTACACCGCGCGCGCGAGTAATCCCGCAACGCGATGGTGCCCGTGCCCGTCACGCGGTGTGCCACTGAAGACCGACACAATCACGTGTGGCCTGAACGCGCGCACCACGCGAACGACGTCACCCAGAATACTGTCGCGCGGCCACGCTTCGAACGTCTCCACTTCATTCTTCGAAAACCCGAAATCGAACGCGCGCGTAAAGAACTGACGCCCGCCGTCGATCCTTCGTGCCGCCAACAACTCCTCAGTGCGGATCACACCAAGCTGATCACCAAGCTCATTGCCAATCAGATTCTGGCCGCCATCACCGCGCGTGAGCGAGAGATACGCCGTTTCAACCTGACGTCCACGCGCGAGCCACGAAATAATCGGCGTGTCTTCATCATCAGGGTGGGCCGCAATCATGAGCACGCGCGCCGTCGTGCCCAGGGACTGCAACGCGGACCCGAGCGCCACGGCGCCGAGGTCGCGCGGCTGTACCACAACGTCCCCCGGCTCGCCTACCGCCGGAGCGGTAAGCACCCCGCGCGTGAGCACTGGCCTGCGCGGTGCTTGCGCGTGAACGGTTGAGCCGTACACGACAAGCGCCGCGGCAATAGCCGCGGCGCCTCGTACTGCTGTGTGCATATCACGCATCATCACTGTCCGGTATGTGCCTGAGCTCTCGGCTCAGCTGTCACTTCACTCACATTCAGTGCCGCATTCACGATGCGCGCCTGCTCGGCATTGTGCGCATCCGTGTAGCCCTCAGCAGGGCTCGCGCGCTCCGGTCGGCCAATGTAGCGCACACCGACTGTTGCACCCGCCGACACACGAAGACGCGGCTGCACAAACGTCCACGCGCCCATGTTCTTGGGTTCTTCCTGCGCCCACACTACTTCCTCGATCGCCGGGTACAGATCCATCACACGCTGAATCTCCGCGTGCGGCCAAGGATACAGCTCTTCCACGCGCACAATCGCCACGCCCGCGTGACGCTTTTCGCTGAGTGCCATGTCGTAATAAATCTTGCCACTGCAGAACACAATGCGACGCACTTCGTCCCGGCGCTGCGATGCGATCGGATCGTCAATCACTGGCATAAAACCAGCGTTCGACAACTCCATCAGCTTTGACGCCGCCTGCGGCAGGCGCAACATGGACTTCGGTTGCATCAGCACGAGCGGACGACGCGGGCGACGCAACGCCTGACGACGCAGCATGTGGAAGTACTGCGCCGGCGTGGTGAGATACGCCACACTCATGTTGCCTTCCGCGGCCGACTGCAGAAAACGCTCCAGCCGCGCGCTCGAATGCTCGGGACCCTGCCCCTCGTAGCCGTGCGGTAGCAACAACACCACACCAGAGTCCTGTCCCCACTTTGCACGGTCGGCAATGATGAACTGATCGATGATCGGCTGCGCCACGTTCACGAAGTCACCGAATTGCGCTTCCCACAACACGAGCGTGTCCGGCGCCGCTGTGCTGTAGCCATACTCGAATCCGAGAATCGCCATTTCGCTCAGCGCCGAGTTGTACACCTCAAACGCCGCGGCTGCGCCGGGCAAGTGCGCGAGCGGTGCGTACTTGCGACCCGTCTCCACATCGTTGAGCACGCTGTGACGATGCGAGAAGGTGCCACGCTCCGCGTCCTGACCCGTCAATCGAATTGATACGCCTTCGCTGATGAGTGAACCGAACGCCAGCGCCTCGGCATGTCCCCAATCGATCCCGCCTTCAGGGCCCATGGCTTCGCGGCGACGCTCCAACTGCTTCGCAAGACGCGGATGTGCGGTGAAGTCAGCGGGCCAACGCAGCAACGCTTCGTTGATCGCGATCAAACGTTCCGCCTGCACCTCGGTCACGACCGGACGTGGTGCCTCCGCCGGCTCTTCCGGCCACGGCGCGTGCGACTCAGAGCCCGCGAGTGACGCCTTGAACGCGGTGTGTCGCTCAGCGTACGCGCTCATGACCTGATTCTCAACCGCCGTTGCTTCTTCGGCGGTCAACACGCCTTCGGCGGCCAACCGCTTTGCCCACGCCTGAGGCACGGTGGGATGTGCCTTGATGCGCTGGTACAACTCGGGCTGCGTGTACGTGGGTTCGTCACCCTCGTTGTGACCGTGACGACGATACCCAACAAGGTCGATCAACACGTCCTTGCGAAAACGCGTGCGATACGCGCACGCCAAACGCACCGCTTTGATGCACGCCTCGGCATCGTCGCCGTTCACATGGAAAATCGGAACTTCAAAACCTTTGGCCAGATCTGAAGAGTAATACGTGCTGCGCGCGTCGCTCGGATCAGTCGTGAATCCCACCTGATTGTTCACGATCACGTGAATCGTGCCACCCGTGCGATATGCGTTGAGCGCCGAAATATTAAACGTTTCCGCCACCACGCCTTCGCCCGGAAACGCCGCGTCACCGTGAATGCACACGGGCACGACGGACAGTTCGTCGCGTGTACCGGGCGCTTCGCCGCGCACGCGCTGATGCGCGCGAGCGACGCCTTCGAGCACCGGATTCACCACCTCGAGATGCGATGGATTGGGCACAAGACGCAACATCACATCGCGGCCGAGCAGACGCTTCTGGCCTTCGAATCCAAGGTGATACTTCACATCGCCCGTACCCGCTTCGCCGCCCGTTTTGTGTCGGCCTTCGAACTCGCCGAACAGCGCTTCGTACGGCTTGCCCATCACGTTCGTGAGCACGTTCAAGCGTCCACGATGCGCCATGCCGATCACGACTTCGCGCGCGCCAGCCTGCACCGATTCCGCGATAATCTCATCAAGGATCGGCACCAGCGCATCCGTGCCTTCGATGGAGAAACGCTTGTAACCGGTATACGCGCGACCGAGAAAACGCTCGAGACCGTCTACTTCACACAACCGACGGTGCACCGCCTTTTTTTCTTCCACGCTGAGCGGGCGCACAATGTGGCCGGAACGAAACTGCGCACGAAACCAGTTGCGCTCGTCGTCATTTTCGATGTGCCACACTTCGATGCCGAGCGCTTGCTGGTACACCTCACGCTTGCGCGCCACAACTTCTGTCGCCGTGACGTTCTCGAACCGCTCGTCATCAATCGCCGTGCCAGGAATGAGCGACAGGTCCGCTTCGGTAATGCCGTGGAACTCCGGCGTCAGCTCGATCGCACCACTTGGCGGGGAACCGAGTGGGTCTACCTGTACCGCCAGATGCCCGTAGTTGCGAATCGCCTGCACCAGCGAGGATGCGGCAGCAACCTTTCGCAAATACGCGACATCGGCCGTACCGGGCGAAGCATTCGGCACGGCAGGCGCTCCGCCGCCGAACAGCGATTCGGCGGTCCGGAAATACTGGCGCCAACTCTCGTCGACGCTGGAGGGATCCTGACGGTAGCGTTCGAACTGTTCGGCGATGACGCCGTCGTTAAACGCAGTAGTAGTGGGTTGTGCACGCATAGTGCGCCTGAATCTAACGGGACGTCACGCGACTTGCGCGATGACTGCGTCTAGCCGCTGACCGGAATCACAAGCGTAAACGTTGACCCCTCGCCGGGACGCGAGAGCACGTCAATCCGACCACCGAGCAGCTCCGCCAGTCGGCGGGAAATGTAGAGGCCCAGTCCGGTGCCTTTGTGCCGGCGCGCGGGCCCGTCATCCACCTGCGAAAACGGCTTGAAAAGACGCGCCAGATCCGCCGCCGAGATACCGATACCCGTGTCCCTCACCTCGAAGTAGATGCTGGGCACATCATCGCGCACCGCTGCCGATCCATTCGGAGCGCCGTCGGTGCCGCACGACACCCGAATGAGCACGTCGCCCGCGTCGGTGAACTTGATGGCGTTCGCACTCAGATTCAGCAGGATCTGGCGTACACGGTCTTCGTCGGTCTGCACGTGCGGCAGTCCCGGTGCGACGTCGAAGCGAAGCGTGATCCCTTTTTCGCGCGCCAGTGGCGCGAGAATGGGATGCAGCGAATCGCAGAGCTCGTCCAGTCGTACGGCGGCAAGACGAGGTACCACTCGGTCGGCTTCGAGCGACGCGAATGTAAGAATCTCTTCGATCAGCGCCCCGAGATGACGACTGACCGCCCGAAGATTGGTGAGCACATCACGCTGTGCCGGCACCAGCGGGCCGAGGATTTCGTCCTCCAGCAGCTCGCTGTAGCCCTCCACGGCCGCCATGGGGGTGCGCAGTTCATGAGAGAGCGTTGCCAGGAAGGCCGTTTTTGCGGCGTCCGCAGCGCGCGCCTCTTCGAGGAGGCGAGCCTTCCAAAGTCCAAGCGAGGCGAGATCCGCCACCGTGGACAGTCGCGTCTCGTCCACCCCATCGAACACGGGCGTATCAACGCGCCGCGTGACGATGAGCACACCGAGGAAAGCCTCGTGCGCGATCAGCGGCACCACCAGCGCCGGCCCCACACCGCGCTGACCAAGTAACGACTCGAAAAACGGCGAGCTCTCGCGCATCGTCTCAACGGCGATCGCGGAGCGCGTCTCCACAACGCGTGACGTGACCGAGCCGGCCAACGGAAATGCCGTGCCCGCCAGATCAGACACGATGCCGGTGCACGCGACAAACCGCCCACCATCAGGCGTCACTTCGGCTACCATCGCACCGCTTGAACGGCCCTGATCCATGGCCGCTTCGCAGAGCACCTGCAGCACCGTCGACGAATCCGTCCCCGCCGCCAGACTGTGCGCGATCTGACGGAACGCATCAATCTCACCCACCCGCTCGGACGGAATCGCACGTGGCCGGTGCCCGTATCGCGCCGGCGTTTCCCAGCTGCGTGGGCGCGGTGGATACGGCAGGTCGGCCGGATAACCAACCGGCGCCTCGTCGAGATCGAGACCCAGCGGATCACTGGGCAGCTCTATCTCAAACGAGCCGCTGATGTCGTCGGGCTCGAATCCTGGTTGGCGATCGGGAGAGGTCACCCTTGAGTGTGCGCGTTTTGGGGCGCGAAGGGAATCCCTCCGCGTCACGCAGGCCAGCGCTGTAATGCGCGGCGAGCAGGACTGTAACGACACCTCGTGTGCGCTTGGGCGGAATGGGAACCCGCAACTGATGCTGCGCGCTAGGAACGGGCATGCCAAGACGACCTCACGCCAATGCACCCGGAAAAGCGCAAACGCCCAGCGAGCGCGCCACGCGCACCTGCGAGCGATGCCATCGCCCCTTCACTTGGCGGCGGAAGTGGGCGCGCGACTGGGAGACGGTGCGTTACTGCAGTGACAAGTGCCGCATGGGCAAGAGCGCGCAGGCGAGTTGAACCCTGCGTTGCGCGCGCGGCGCGAAGCGCACCAGTCGGTCAGGGCACAACACGTGGCGCGTCCCACGCGCGCGGGAGTTCGGTGACCAGTCCTGCGACCAGGGCAATCGCGTCCCACAGATTCCCGACACGCAGATTCTCATTGGGCGCGTGCTGATTGTTGTCGGCGTTCACGGTCGGGATCGTGATCAGCGGCGCATCAAACACATCGGCAAAGTGAAACAGCGGCAGTGAGCCGCCAAGCGTAGGAGCGAGCAGCGGCGCGCGTCCGTACACCTCACGCATGACACGTTGCACGGCGCTAACCACGGGTTCGTCGAACGACGTGCGCACGCTGCGATACCCGTCATCCCACTGCATCAGCGCCACGCGCTCGCGATCAACACGCGCACCAAGCGCCGAAGGATCGCTGATAATCTCGTAGCCCTGCGCGCGAACATGGGCTGCAACCACCTCGCGCAGACGCGCCGGCTCCTGATCCGGCACCAGGCGGAAGTCGATCGAAATGCTGGCCGACGTGGGCACGCTGTTCGTCGCGGTTGCGGCTGTCCCGCCAGCGCGCAGCCCGCGCACATTCAGCGCGGGACGCATGATACGCTCGCCGAGTGCGGCGCCATCGGCTTCGGTGCGCGTGAGCCCCAGCGAAGTGCGCACAGAATCGTCGGTTGTAGAGAGCGCCCGCGCGGCCGTTAACTCGTTCATCGTTGCGACGCGCACGTCATCATGGAATCCGGCAATCGTGATGCTGCCGTCGCGGTCGCGCATGGACGCCACGAGATGCGCGGCGGCGACCGCCGGATTCGGTGCCCAGTTGCCGTAGTGTCCCGAATGCAGCGGACGATTCGGGCCGTACAATGTGATTTCCAGTCCCACCACGCCGCGCACCCCGAGCACGACCTGCGGAGCACCACTCACATGAACCGGTCCATCCATGAAAAACCACGCGTCGGCATTGAGCCGTTCGCGATGCGCGCGCAGCAAATCTCCGAGATGACGCGAGCCAGCTTCCTCCTCGCCTTCAAGGAAGATTTTGACATTCACTTCAGGAGCACGCTGCTGCGCGGCGAGCGCATCGAACGCCGCCAACATGGCAATGATCGGTCCTTTGTCATCGCTGGCCGAACGTGCATAAATGCGCAGATTCGGATCAATGGTCTGGCCTGGTTGCGGCAGCGACACCGTATCGCCGGCCACACCATTCTGTACGCGACGCAGCTGCGGTCTGAACGGATCACCGTCCCACGGCGCACCGGCCACGGGTTGACCGTCATAGTGCGCGTACAACACGATGGTGCGAGTCGCACCCGGCACGAGCCGCTCCGCGAACACCGCGGGTGGGCCGCCCGTGGGCGCCTCGAGTAACTCGGCCCTGAAGCCGCGAGCCGCAAACGCAGTCACGAGATGCGTGGCCACGCGACGAATGCCGACCGAGTCACTGGCGAGATTCGGCATGGCAAAGAGTGTGAACGCCTCGTCGAGAATGCGGCGTTCGTTCGCGCGCCGCCACGTATCGATCGCCGCGCGCGACGCCGACGGGGCCGTGGGTGCGCGCTGCGCGGCCAGCACCGTCGTGAACGACGTGGTGCCGACGAAAGCGGCGGTGAACAGCACAAGCAGCGAACGACGTTTCATGACTCCGATCTCGGTGCGCGCGAGCGAGCGAACGCAACCTGTCGCCCACCCGTGCTGGTGTTCACAACGCGTTCCAGCGGAACTCGAATCTCACGCGCGAGCGACGGATCCGGAACCACGACACCCAGCGTCCAGCCCGGTCCAGCGGCGCGCAGCACCGCGCCGAGTCGACCCCAGAGTGCGTGCAAGGTGTCCACACGTCCAGTGCGAATGCCGTACGGCGGATTGGTGACCACCCACCCGCGCGCACCATGTTGCGCCAGATCAATATCCGAAAGCGGCTGATGTACCAGTGTGAGTGCATCCAGCACGCCCGCGCGCTCCGCATTGGTGCGCGTGGCTTCCATTGCGCCAGCATCACGATCACCCGCGACGATTACGGCATGCGATTCGCGAACAGCGCCTCGTGCATCCGCACGAACACGTTCGGCAATCGCCGCATTGACGCGCGGCCAGAACTCGCACGAATACGTGCGCGAGAGCCCAGGCGCCATGTTGCGTGCCACGAGTGCCGCTTCAATCGCGATGGTGCCTGCGCCGCACATTGGGTCCACCAACGGAGCGTCACTCGGCCACTGCGATGCAACCAGCAGTGCCGCGGCCAGCGTTTCGCGCAGCGGCGCCTTGCCGGAATCGAGGCGCCACCCACGACGATGCAGTAGCTCTCCCGATGCATCCGCCGAGATCGTGCACACATCATGATCGAGTCGCACAAGAATTCGTTGTGTGCGCGACGATGAACTGTTGGGTGCGATTGGCGCTGCATCCTCATCATCGCCGCGTGCAGCGGCCGTGCGCACTCCAGCCATGGAACGCTCGATACCGCGCGCAACACGTTCGGCCACCGCATCCGAGTGATACAATCGCGATTTGCGACAGGTGACCGAAAGTTCGGCCGTTTCGCCCGGCGCCAGCACCTGCGACCACGGCACGCGCTGCGATCTTTTTTCCAGTGTGGCAAAGTCTCGCGCCTCGAAGCGATCGAGACGCACAATGACACGCGATGCAAGTCGGGACCAGCAGTTCACACGGAACAGCTCTTCGTGCGTTGCCTCGAACGCAACGCCAGCGGGCTCTACCTCGGCGACATCAATGCCGAGCGTGCGTAGCTCCGCGGCAACGAGTTGCGCCAAGCCTGGACTGGCAATCGCAAACGCGGACACGCGAGACAACTCGGCTGGGGCCGTTTGCTCCGCTGCTACGCGTGATGCTACAGGCGCCGGCCGCTTCCGCGGCGCGTTAGACCCCGACCGCGACGCCATGGCGACGACGCAACGTCTCTTTCACCCGCGTTCCGCGCACGCGCATAAGCACGCTCAGATCGTCGGCACTGAGTGGTGGGGCAAACAGGAATCCCTGACCGAACTCGCAGCCCAACTCCATGAGCATGCCGCGCTGCGCTTCGGTTTCAATACCTTCGGCCACGGTATCCAGGCGCAACGTTTCGCCGAGCGCTACGATCGCGCTCGCGAGTACCGCACCGTCGCCGCCCTTGTCGATCGTGTCCACAAATGCCTTGTCGATTTTGAGAATATCGATTGGATAGCGCTGCAGATAACTGAGCGACGAGTATCCAGTGCCAAAGTCGTCAATCGCCAGCGACACACCCAACTCCTTGAGTTGCGTGAGCCGAAGCAGCGAGACTTCGACGTGATGCATGAGAATACTCTCGGTGATCTCGAGGACCAAGTCGGCGGGCGTAAAGCCGGATTCTCGCAGCGCGTCGCGCACGTCCTCAACAATACTCGAATCCTGCAGTTGGCGTCCCGACAGGTTCACCGTCACACGCACCGGTGCCCCACGTTCCTGTTCCCACAGATGCCCCTGACGGCACGCCTCGCGAAGCACCCATCGACCGATCTCGACAATCAGTCCCGTTTCTTCGGCTACCGGAATGAACATGCTCGGCGGAACGGTGCCACGCCCTGACCGACGCCAGCGTACGAGCGCTTCCGTACCGCAGATTTCGCCGCCGTTCAAGGCGATGATCGGCTGATATTCGAGAAAGAACTCACCGCGCTCGGTTGCGCGACGCAGATCCGCCTCAAGATCCAGTCGTTCCAATGCGGCCGCGTGCATGATGGGCTCGAACAGCACGTAGCGACCCTTGCCGCGGGTTTTGGCGATGTACATGGCGACGTCGGCATTTCGCACCAACTCATCCGACGTGGCGCCATCTTCGGTGCGCGCGATGCCGATCGACGCGCTGACAAACACTTCCTTGCCGTTCACCACGAACGCGCGACCAAGGGCGGCCACAATACGTTCCGCCATGTTGAGCACTTCATCGGCGTCGTCGGTGCTCTCGATCAACACGGCAAACTCGTCGCCGCCAAGTCGTGCGATCAGGTCACTGTCGCGGACGCACGCTGAGAGTCGGCGTGCGGCTTCAACAAGCAACCGATCGCCAGCCGCATGACCGAGTGAATCGTTGACGTTTTTGAAGTTATCGAGATCGAGGAAGAGTACGGTGACGGTTTCGTTGTGGCGAACGCCACGGGCCAGCGCGTGCCCCACTTGGTAAAGAAACAGCGAGCGATTCGCGAGATCCGTGAGCGGATCGTGAAACGCCTGATGCATGTACTGCTCTTCCATGATGCGGCGCTCGGTGACATCACGCGTGTTCAGCACCAACCCTTGCACCGTGGTTTCGTCGAGCAGATTGGTGCCCACGTTGTCCACGGTGAGCCAACTGCCGTTGGCGTGCGCCAAACGCCACTCGCGCGTCAGCGACCCGCGCGTGCCTGAGGGTCCGCCAGATGCGAGCTCAGCGAGAAACTGTCGCGCGCCGGGTTCGTCGTCCGGATGGAGGAGATCGAGAATGCGTGTGCCCACCAGTCGCTTCGGATCGTGCCCAAGCACCGTGCGCGCCGACGGCGACAGGAAGCGAATTGTGCTGTCGGGCTCGAGAATCGCGATGACGTCGCTCGAGTTCTGCACAAGCGCACGAAAGCGTGCTTCGTTCTCTCTCGCGGAGGCCTCGGAAAGAATGCGCACGGTTTCGCGCGTTGACGTCACCTGACGTGCAAACGTGATCGCCGTGACGAGCACCGCGCCAACCACGAGGCCCGCAAGTGGCTGCACGCCACTTTCGCTCGCCGCCTTGAGCAACAAGCCGAAACCCGGCAGCACCGCGACGAACGGGATCACGCTCAATCCGGCCATCGTGCCTTTGTCGACCGAGACCAATCGCGGCTCAATGATGGCGGCCGTTGTGCGTTGCAACCATGCCGCGCCCGCTACGAGACAGGCCGCCGCTGGAGCCGCTGCCAGCAGCCACAATGGTCGCTGTCCCGTCTGGTGCAACTTCACAATCGCGGCGATATCCGACAGGAAGTACACCAGCAAGCCAAGCGCGAAGACCACCATCACGTTGGCGCGTGTCTGGCTTGTGGTGCGACGCCAGAGAATCGAAGCCGTCAACAGCAGGATGAGATCGCCAATGGCAGCCGCGTGAACCGTGACGATATCAAACGCGGCGAGATCAACGCCGGCAACCAGAGGACGTCGGAGATCGTACCAGATCACCAGCAACCCGCCGCCGGTGATCGTGGCGATGTCGAGCGCGAATTTTGACCGGTCGAGCCGAGTCTTGGGCGCCGCCGACAGCTGGAGCAGCCCCACGAACAGCAATGGATGACTGGCAAGCGAGCCGAGCGTCAGGGCCCGGGTCGCCGTGACGGCATCACCGTGTTGCCAGGCCACAAACGACACGATCGCGCCAGCCAGCAGCGTGAGCTGACTGCCCGCCACAAACGCCCAGAAGCGACGCGTGCCGCGGTCAAGGAAACCCGCCATCGCCGTGTGGCAGCCCAACAGCATCGCCGCGATCTGCACAACCACGGGAGCGAAGACCACCATCGGATGCGAGGGATGCAGATGGTTGGCGTTCGTTGCCAGCCAAGTGCACACCAGCGCCGAGGCGCCGACCATCGCCGCAAGCAGCCCCGTTTCGAGCCTGGTCGGCTCGGCGGGGGGCTCGATCAGCGGAACGCCTTGCGAAGGCGTCAGGCTATTCAGCGACGGGTAGGGTCCGGATCGGCGGGGCGTGAGACGCTCCGCGGCGGGTAACGTCATTCGTTCGGCGGCGAACGGGTGAGTAGCGGTGCGTGAGACGCAGCGTCGAGGGAGTGGGGAACGAGCGTCGCTTCAGGCGAGCGTTCGGTGTGCTGAACGTCGACTGGCAACCTCATGTGCAGCAGGGACGCGCAGATCGCCCGCACCGTCACGCCCGGAGAACCGCGGTGACGCCCCCGCTGGCTCCCTACGCCGTCACTTCGCCTGCCACGTGACGGCCCGATTTTCGCCGCGCGCGCATGTACAGGCGAAAACCGAGCAGCGCCGCGACGATCACGAAGTAAATCACGGGCGTGGTGATGTCCTTCTTGACCGCCCACAGGTAATGCGCGGTCGCCGCGATCATCGCCAGGTACACGAGCCGGTGCAGCTTATTCCAGCGCGCCCCACCCAGGCGCTTGACCCAACGTTTGGACGAGGTCACTGCGAGCGGCGTGAGCAGCGCGATGGCGAGCATGCCGACCGTGATGTAGCGCCGCTTCACCACGTCGTCGAGAAACTGTCCGAAATCGAAGAAGAGATCGAGGCCCACATACACGCTCAGGTGCGTCAGCGCCCAGAAAAACGCCGCCAGACCAAGTGTGCGTCGATGGCCAATAAGCCAGCCCCAGCCAGTGATCACGCGCAGGGGCGTGATGAAGAGCGAGGCGGCGAGCAGCCGAATGGCGTAGTGCCCGGTTCGGTGCTGCAGGTATTCGATTGGGTTCGCCCCGAGCCCGCCCGAAAATGCCAACCAGGCGAGCCACGGAATCGGGCCGAGCACGGCCAGCCACACCAGCGAACGCACCGCGCGGCGCGCGAGCTGATCAGTCATGAAGAACCGTTCCAGATCGCACTGCGGTCAGTAGAACTTGCGCAGATCCATGCCCGTATAGAGCGACGCGACTTCGCTCGCGTACCCGTTGAACATGAGCGTATTCCGGCGCAGGAACTCACCAATGCGCCGCTCCTTGGCTTGCGTCCACCGCGGATGATCAACGGTCGGGTTCACGTTGGCATAAAAACCGTATTCGCTCGGGATCGAGTCGTTCCAGCTGGTGCTCGGCATCTTGTCTGTGAACTTGATGCTCACGATGGACTTGATGCCTTTGAAACCGTACTTCCACGGGACCACCAGCCGGAGCGGCGCGCCGTTCTGGTTTGGCATCGGCTTGCCGTACATGCCGGTGGCGAGCAGCGTGAGCGGATGCATGGCCTCATCGAGGCGCAGCCCCTCACGGTACGGCCAAGTCAAAGAAGAGCTCGATCGCTGACCCGGCATCTGACGTGGGTCGAGCAGCGTGGTGAATTCCACGAACTTCGCGCTCGGCATCGGCTCGAGACGAGCCAGAACATCGCGTAATCGCACGCCGCGCCACGGGATCACCATGGACCAGGCCTCCACGCAGCGGTGCCGATAGGTGCGATCTTCAACCGTGAGTCCGGCCAGCAGCTGATTGAGATCCCAGCGCTTCGGGGCCTTCACCAGTCCGTCAACGGCCACGGTCCACGGCACGGTCTTCAGCGACCCAGCGTACCGCTTGGGGTCGTCTTTCCCGAGGCCGAATTCGTAAAAGTTGTTGTAGCTCGTGGCGTCTTCTTCCGACGTGACCTTGTCGTCCTGCGCCCGCCCCGTCGCACCTGCCGCGGAAAGCACTGAGGGCGCCGCGAGGCCAGCCAGCGCCAGCGCGCCCGCTGCTCCCATGAAGCTGCGACGGTTGATGTAGTCAGACTCGGAGGTGATTTCCGAGGACGGGATATCGGCGGGTCGGCGAATAAGCATGGGAAGGCGCTGAGGTGAGACAATCTTACGAACCTACTACGCGCGACGGATTCAGGTTCCCGGGTTCCATCGTGAAATAGTTGACCCTCCGCCGACAAACCGCTTGCATTCGGCATGTCTACTGCGCTGCCACCAACGATTGCCCGAACGCTCGACCGCTTCCGCGCCATGGACCGCGAAACGCGTATGCAGGCGCTGCTGAGCCATGCCAAAAAGCTCGAGCCGCTCCCGGAACGTTTTGCGGCGCTGGACCGTGAAGCATTTACCGTCCCGGAATGTCAGACCCGGGTGGACCTGTTTCCAGAGCGCCAGGCCGACGGCACCATGCACTTCTGGGCTGATGTGAACGCGAGACAGTCCCCCACGGTCGCGGCGGTCCTGTCGATTACCTTTTCCGCAGTGAACGATCAGCCGCCGGAAGTTGCGCTAGCGTTGCCACCTGATTTTGTCCGAACACTTATGGAAAGCATCGGTCTGGGTGCGCGCGAGGCGGGACTTTCCGCCATGGTGCGACGCATTCAGCGGCACGCGGCCGACGCCGTGGCGCAGCAAGCAACGCAGCAAGCAGCGCCCTGATCGACCTTGATACAGCACAGTGCGACCGGCACTCGGTTGCGCGTTTCTCCAGATATTCTCATGACCATCACAATCACCGTTCGCAAAACTGGTTCGCTCTTTATTACCGCTGACGACGCGCCGAACGTGCGCCTGATCGATCACGAAGGCAATGAGATTCCGAAGCCGCCCGAGGGCAAGCCGCTCTCGCTCTGTCGCTGCGGCGCGTCGTCTCGCAAACCGTTTTGCGATGGCACGCATTCGAAGATCGGTTTCCTGGCTGGTGAGTTCGCGCAGGAAATCGCGGCGCAGGTGGTACCTTCGGCGGCTGTAGATGTTGCCGCGCCAGTTACCGAAATCAAGACCTGAGCTAGTACCGCCATGCTGGCCACGATCGGCAACTGGTGGACATGGGCGATGACGGTGATCGTTGTTATCATCGGCACGCCAGTTGTGGCGCTAGTGTATGCGCTCACCAAACCGTTCGACGCCGGACGCTACGCGGCGGGACGTGCGTTCCGCCTCGTGGCCGTCACGACGCTCAAACTCAATCCGTTCTGGCGCTTCGGCACGCGCGGAACAGCGCCCCGTGATCCGCGTCGGCCGTACGTGGTGGTGGCCAATCACGAGTCGTACGCCGATGTGTTTTTGATCAGCAAGTTTCCGTGGGAAATGAAGTGGCTGAGCAAAGACACCATGTTCAAAATTCCGTGCATGGGCTGGATGATGCAGATGGCGGGTGACATCAGGCTCACGCGCGGTAGTCGCGACAGCGCCGTGCAAGCCCTGGTGCAGTGCCGTGATCGGCTTGAGAAAAAGGTGTCGGTCATGATTTTTCCCGAAGGCACGCGGTCACGCGACGGCGCCATGTTGCCGTTCAAAGACGGCGCGTTTCGACTGGCGATCAAGGAAGGCGTTCCGATTTTGCCGATCGCGGTTGCCGGTACGCGACACGCGATGGCCAAAGGCACGTTTCAGTTTCGGCGGGCGCGCGCGTTGGCCGTTGTGCTCGATCCTGTGCCAACCGAGGGTTTGTCGTTGAAAGACACCGCGGCACTGCGTGAAGATGTGCGTCGTCGCATTGATGCGGCGCGACGCGAGCTGTCGCGCGAACTCGGCCTGGTCGAACCGCCACCGCTTGGCGATGGAACGATTCCGCCATCTTCAGCGGCTGCCTCTGGCGAGCACGACGCGTCACCAATCGATGCAACGACGGCCACCGCCGACGCACCCTGATGCAACACGCGCCGACTGACGAAGCGGCGCTCGAGACCGCGTTGTCGCAGCCGAGCGACGAGGTTGTGCGCGCGCTGCAGTCGATGGACGGTGACATCATGGTATTGGGCGCGGGTGGCAAGATGGGCCCCTCTCTGGCGCGCATGGCGCGCCGCGCGCTTGATCATGCCGGCGTACCGCGCGATGGCGCTGGATCTCGGCGCGTGTACGCGGTGGCGCGTTTTTCCGATGCGTCGCTGCCGGCGCAGTTGCAGGCACATGGAGTGATCCCCCTGCGCACGGACCTGACCAGTCGAACGGCGTTGGCTGATTTGCCGGACGCCGACAATGTGTTGCATCTGGTCGGTCAGAAATTTGGCACGCAGAACAATCCCGTCGGCGCGTGGACGCAAAACGTGATTGCGGCCGTTCACGTCGCAGAACGCTATCAGCACGCGCGCATCGTGATGTTCTCCACCGGCAACGTGTATCCGCGAACGCCTGTGGCGTTGGGCGGCGCACCAGAGTCGTACGCGCTCGCACCAGATGGCGAGTACGCCGCGAGTTGCATTGGCCGCGAGCGTGTGTTCGAACATGCGGCGTCCACGTTTGGCACACGCGTGCTTCAGTTTCGGTTGTGTTACGCCTGTGATTTGCGATACGGCGTGGTGACTGACCTTGCCACGCGCGTGTTGAGCGGCCAACCGATTGCTCTCGCCACGGGTTTCGCCAATGTCATCTGGCAGGGTGATGCGAACGCTCTTGCCCTGCGTGCGCTCACGTTGGCCAGCAGCGCCGCACCGGCGCTCAATGCATCGGGCCCGATTGCATCGGTCCGTTACATCGCCGAACAGCTCGGTCGACATCTGCAACGCGACGTGATATTCGAGGGTACAGAATCGGACGACGCGTTGCTGGTGAATGTTGACGCCATTGCACGTTCGCTGCCGTATGTTGGCATGTCGCTTGATGCGCTGATCGAACACAGCGCGCAGTGGGTAGCGCGCGGCGGCCGACTGCTGAGCAGGCCCACCAAATTTGATGTGCGAACAGGGGCGTACTAGCCGTGAACGTCCGGACGCTTTTGCTTGATGGTCAGGTGATTCCGGCGCATCCGCTGGCGCTCACACCCAGCCGTACGCTCGACGAACGGCATCAACGCGCGCTGACGCGGTACTACGTTGACGCTGGAGCTGGTGGCATGGCTGTGGGTGTACACACCACCGGCTTTCGCATTCACGATGCCGATGTTGGTCTCTACCGCC
This sequence comes from Gemmatimonadaceae bacterium, assembly GCA_022843265.1. Classification (GTDB taxonomy): domain Bacteria; phylum Gemmatimonadota; class Gemmatimonadetes; order Gemmatimonadales; family Gemmatimonadaceae; genus JAABRT01. The sequence goes on along the minus strand of JALHNZ010000023.1, from coordinate 30,510 downwards.
CCGTGCTGCAGCTCGCGGCCGAAACAGCCAACGCACAACTTGCGCAGCACAATGGGCGACCGTTTGTCCGCGTTGCGGGAATTGTGGGCTCAACAGACCAGGCACTACGCGAAGCGGCGATCGCACGAGAACTCGGGTATCACTGCGGCCTGCTCTCGCTCGGCGCGTGGCGCGACGCGACCGATGCGGCAATTCTCGCGCACTGCGCGCGCATCGCTGAAGCAATTCCGTTGTTTGGATTTTATTTGCAACCAGCAGTTGGCGGCCGCGCACTGTCGTACCGATTCTGGCGAGAATTCGCCGAGATCGCCGGCGTGGTCGCGATCAAGGTTGCACCCTTCGACCGCTACGCAACGCTCGATGTGGTTCGCGCCATTGCTGATAGCGGCCGCTCGGATATCGCGCTGTACACCGGCAACGACGATGCGATCGTGAGTGATCTGGTAACCAACGTGCCGGTCCTCGTTGGCGGTGTTCGTGAATCGCGGGTGTTCACCGGCGGGCTGCTTGGTCAGTGGGCAGTGTGGACGCACCGCGCCGTGCAGCTGCTTGATGAGATCAAGGCGTGGCGCGCGACAGGCGGCGATGTGCCGCAGCAATTTCTGGCATTTGGTGCGTCGCTTACGTCCGCGAACGCGGCAATCTTTGATGCCGCGCACCAGTTTCACGGGTGCCTGCCTGGAATCCTCGAGGTACTGCGAACCCAGGGGCTGGTGCGTGGCGTCTGGACGCTCGATACGTCGGAACGCTTAAGTGCAGGTCAGGCAGACGCGATCGCCCGCGTGGCTCAACAGTTCCCCGAGCTCACTGATGACGCGTGGGTTCGGGAGCACCGGGAGCGCTGGCTGCAACCGTAGAAGTCGCCGCAGTTGTGCCCACGTGCGGAGGGGCGGAGCCGCGACGTGACTCAAGCAGCTCAGCCAGACTGGATAGCGAAAATGGTTTTTCGAGCACGGGGCACGTTACCGATTCGAGAAACAGCGCCACATCCTGAGAAGCGACATCACCCGTCGCGAAAATCAGTTTGTCGATCAGTGCTGGACGATGTGCTTCAAGATGCCGATAGAGCTCAATGCCCGTCATGCCGGGCATCTTGAGATCACACACTATGGCGTTGTAGCGCGTTTCGGCGCCTGCCGCCATGAGCGCCTCGCGTCCTTCGATGCCAGAAGCACACGTTTCGACGCTCCATCCGCGACGCGTCAGAAAACGCTCAAGCGCCATTCGAATAGCGGCTTCGTCATCAATCAACAACAGACACGGGCTCTGACTCACAGCGGACTCCGAAACTGGCATCGGGAAAGAAGTAGCTATCTCGTTTGAAGCCGTACGAACCGTGGGCAGACCCGATTCGTCTCGTTCCGCCAGCGAGGCCGGCAGGAAGACGGTAAAAGTAGCGCCACGTCCTGCATCGCCCGGCGTTTCCTCAAGGACGAGTGTGCCTCCGTGCTGGTCAACGATTCCCTGTGAGACTGCCAAGCCAAGGCCCGTTCCTTCGCCAGGTGAACGTGTGGTGAAGAACGGTTCGAACAAGTGCGTGCGTGCATGCTCGGGAACGCCTTCGCCTTGATCACGGATCGCAATGCGCCATCCGTCCGCAAGATACGCAAGCGTGGTGGTGATCGTACTGTCTGGCGGCGATGCCAACAGTGCATTCCGGAGAATATTGTCAAAGACCTGCGCGAGGCCTGTGGGGTCAACCAGCGCCAGTGGTCCGGCACTGATCGTGTGCGAAACGACGGCCACGCGCGCCGCCTCACAGTCGCGCCGAAATGTGTGCACACATGAAGCCAGCAGCGCCTCGAGCGACGTGGCTTGCCGCTCTCGCTCCCCTCGATCGCGTACCACTTGCAACAGATCGCGCACGATGGCACGAGCGCGTCCCGCCTGTTCGTGCACCACGCTCAGCGCCGCACGCTGGTCATCTTCGTGCGACTCCTGCAGCAACTGTTCGGTGAACGACATGACGGCCGCGAGTGGATTGTTCAATTCGTGCGCGACACCTGACACCAGCCGCCCCACCAGCTGCATGCGTCGAGACTCGGCGAGCTCGCGCTGGAGCGCCTCGTTGGCGATCGCCGCGTTTCGTTCTGCCGTCAGATCCTGGGCGATGGCCAGCACGAGCTGATCATCAGTGCCGGTGTCAATCGGCGAGTAGGTCACGCTGAACCAGCGCACGACGCCATCGCCGCAGTGAAATCCATGTTCAAGGCGTGACATCTCGCCGGCGAGTGTGCGCTCGAACGCGGCCAGCACCGTCGGCTGCTGTTCAGCCTGAACGAATCGGAGCACGCCGCGTTCCAGGAGCTGGTCTGCACGCAGGGCGGTGAGACGCAATGCGGCTGGATTCACCTCGCGCACGCGACCGTCACGAGCCATCGTAAACGTGGCAAACGGCGACGCCTCAACCATGCGGCGATACGACTCAAGTGGGCGACGGGCGCGTTTTGCCTGCCCTCTGAGCAGCACCCAGATCGCGGAGAGTGCCAGGCTCCCGAGTAGGAACTGCGTGGTGAGCAGTCCCGCATTGCCGCCAACCTCCGGCAAACCAAACCAGGGGACCGGTCGCAGCACGCCAGAGAGTTGCAGACCCAGCAGCAGGGTCCACGAACTGAGTGATGCGACGAACACAGACACGCCGTATCCACGTGGCAATGAGGTGGCGGCAATTGCCGTGAGGATGCCGAGGAAGGGAACGCCCAGCCACCACCCACCGCCCGTGTTGTACATCTGCGCCGTTATGAACAGCACATCGAGAATGCAGGCGATGGCACTCCATGTGAGAATCACGTCGCGGTCGGTGAGCTGACGACGCAGCACCTCACCGCAACCGATCACGAGCAACCAACTCAAATAACCGAACACCACCGTCGCTGACGTCCATCCGCTGTTTGTCAGCAGCATGAACAGGTTCAGCGTCAGTGCAATCGACACCCAGAGCGTGCGACGCTGGTTGAGATGGAACCACTCACGCGACCAGAACTGCGCACGAAAATCGCGCACAGCACGTGTGATGTCGGCTCGCGTTGCCCGTGCCGATTGCATGCTCATTGATTCAGCGTGCTGGGCAACGCCCCATCAGGACGGAACTGCTGCATACCGCCCGACACGTTAGGGCCTGACGTCGACCGGGAGATATTTTGCGTGCCACGCATCACGCGCGACGCGCTCAAAATCGTGAAGCCACGCGGCGCGCGTGCTCACCGTGAGGTCGAAGACGTGGGTCATTGGCTGAATGACACCACTCGCAGACAGCGCAGCAAACTCAGTGCGCGCACATCGCTGCACCAGTCCGTGCTCGTCGCGCCAGAACACGAGGCCCGCGTTGGTGAGGGACGTGCCAAGCTGCGGTTCCAAACTGCGCAGCGTGCGGAAGAGGCCGTCAATTGAACAGCCCGACGCGGCCGCTGACTGCTGGTCAACGGCGATACAGAGGAATCGGCCTTCGCGCCATTCGCGGGCGCATCGCAGTGGTGTCCCATGCGCACGCCACTCCGCCAAAAATTCATCGGTGCTACGCAGCAACACCGACTCCGGGTCTGGCGCGAGCACATCGGAGGCGCCAAACACCCACACGCGGGCGTCGTCAGGCAGTGACGCAAAATCTACAATCGTCATTTGAGTTTCCGGTCAATCGGGTGCGCAGTGAATCGTGTGCGCATGCTATTCAGTTTCGGCGTGGCCGAAGAGGATCTGCACCATCGACCGGTCATCTGGCCGAGACAGGACATAGACGTGATCCCCGGGGGTGAGCACCGTGTCGCCACGAGGAGCGATCAAATCTCGCTCGCGCACGATCAGCATGACACTGGACGTTTGCGGCAGTGGAAGGTCAGCCAGACGACAGCCGGCCACCGGTAGCAGCTCGTCTACGAAATACGAGTGCAAATCACTCGTGAACGGTTCGCGCGCTTCAATGTTCAGCACCGCCACCGACGCCGGCGGCTCCGCGGTTTCCAGCTCCAGCCGTCGCGTGAGCCACGGCACCGTTGCTCCTTGCACCAGCGCGCTGATCACGACAACGAAAAATACCACGTCAAAGACCCGGAGTGCATCACTCACGCCAGACAAAATGGGAACGACGGCCAGAATAATCGGCACGGCACCGCGCAGCCCAACCCACCCGATGTAACCCACCTCGCGCGCGCGAAATCGAAACGGGAGCAAGCAGAGCGCCACGGCGATAGGGCGTGCCACAACAACGAGCATTGCCGCCAGCGCCAATCCAATCGGCGCCGCCACGAGCAGTCGACTGGGGAAGACCAGAAGACCTAGCGCGAGAAACATGACGATCTGCGACAGCCACGCGATCGCGTCGTGCACGCGCACGACGCTCGCGCGATACGGCACTGCGCCGTGCCCGATCGCGAGCCCTGCCAGATACACAGCGAGAAATCCGCTCGCGCCCAGCAGCGTTGGGATGGCGTACGCGAGGCAGGCCACGGCCAATGTAAAGGCCGGATATAAACCGGCGGCGCGCAAGGATAACCTTGGCAGAAGGCGACTGGCGACAAAACCAATACCCAACCCGGACGCCGCGCCAACCGTCGACTGCCACACAATGTCGCGCAGAATACCAAACACGTCAGGCTGGCCGCCCTGAATTGCCCAGCCGGCAACAGCGAACGTGAGAATGACGGCCAGCGGGTCGTTGAGGCCCGATTCCAGTTCGAGCGTCAGACCAACGCGTCGCTTGAGATTGATGCCGGCGCCACGCAGCACCGCAAACACGGCCGCCGCATCGGTGGATGACACCACGGCGCCAACAAGCAGCGCAATCGTGATCGGCAAACCCAGCAAGTACCCACCGCCGGCCATCAGCGCCGCCGTCACCAACACGCCAACCGACGCCAACACGCCGGCCGGCCCCAGCACGCTCCGAATGGCGGACACCGGCGTATTGAGTCCGCCGTCGAACAGGATCAGCGCGAGTGCCAGTGAGCCCATGCGATAGGCAAAGGCGTAGTCTTCAAACGCCAGTCCGCCAATGCCTTCCGATCCGGCCAGCATGCCCACGCCCAGGAACAACAGCGAGAGCGGAAGACCGGTGCGCTCTGCAGCCCGACTCGAGACCACACTCAGCAGTAGCAGCAGCCCGAAGAGGGCCAATGTCAGTGCGTGCGCCGAAGTGAGCGTCTCGATCATCGTCGCAAGCTAGCACGCGTTGCCGGGCCCAGGTTACGCCGGACTGAACTCCGCGCGTCCCGTCTCGAAGGCGACCATTTTTTCAACGGTTGGCCACGCCCAGCGAAAGCCGTGCTGTGTGAGCACGGTCGGACGCACGCGCTGACTGGCCAGCGCGGTGGCGTCGACCATTTCGCGACCGTACAGCAATGCCATCGCAAAAGCGGGGGCGGGAAGAAAGGCCGGCCGGCCGATCGCTGCGCCAACCTGTGTCGCGTACTCCGCATTCGTGATGGCCTCAGGCGCAACAAGATTCACCGGGCCGGAGACGCGTTCATCCATGAGACAATGGTAAATCGCACCGACTTCATCATCGAGTGCAATGCAACTCATGTAGTGGCGCCCGTCGCCAAGCGGACCGCCGAGACCCAGTTGAAAAAGCGGCCACTGCTTGGCGAGTGCGCCACCGGCCACACCAGTCACGATCCCGGTTCGCAAATGCACCACGCGCACACCCGCGTCGGACGCTGCGCTCGTCGCGCCTTCCCACTCGCGCACCACATCCGCAAGGAAATCGTTAGCCAAGGCACTCGATTCATCAACGAGCTCGGCCCCGCGATTGGCCCCGTACGCTCCAATCGCACTGCCCGAGAGTAGCACGCTCGGCTTGGTGCGGAGCGACGCGATGGCACGCGCAATAAGCTCCGTTCCTTGCACGCGACTCTCACGAATCGCCCGCCTGTGCTCGTCGGTCCATCGTTCCGCAATCGGAGCGCCCGCGAGATGAATTACCGCGTGCACCCCTTCAAGCGCTGACGCGTCAAGCTGGCCACGCGTCGGGTCCCACGACACATCGGTCTCTCCTGGGCGCACCGCACCGCGACCAATACGCAGAACCTGATGTCCGCCGGTGGTAAGAAACGCGCACAGCGCACGTCCCACAAAGCCGGACGCACCCGTGACCGCAATCTTGAGCCGATCACGCGACGCGAACTGCGCGTGGCGCGCGAGGTCGTGCGCCATGACCGCGTGCCGATACCGAAACGTGCGATCGAGTGTGTCACGCACAAACCAACCGGCGGCCACATCACCTAAACCATCGAGTGGCAACGCATACTCGATTTTGTCGGTGAGAATACTCGCGTGCTCGCCGTCGCTTGCAAAACCATGCGTGTGGACCCATTTCGCAAACGGCCCACCGCGCATTTCATCAACGAACTGCACGTTTTGCCGATAGTCCCGGTGCACCACATTCCATCGGGACGTGACGCCCAGCGTTTTCACGTCGAGCTCCACAGTTGCGCCGTCGCGGATTCCACCGCTGCGCGACACCACACGCACCTGTTGCCACGGCGGAGACAGTCGCTCAAACGCGCCCTCGCGTTCATGCCAGGCGAAGAGTTCGTTGACCGGGACGGGAACGCGAATGGATCGAATAAACGAATGAGTAGTCACAGGAGATCAACGCGCCATGCGCGGACACGTTCCGAAACTGTCTGCTGACCCGTGACGCACGCCACGATCAAGGTGGCCATTTGCCCTCGGCTTCAAGATCCAGCACACGCCAGCAGTACCAGCTGGCCACCGAACGCCACGGTTGCCACGGACGCGCAAGTTTTTCGAGCCGCGCTTCATCAGGCAGCGACCGTAGTCGATGCATGCGCTGCGCCCCCTTTCGCACCCCCAGATCGAGCACGGGCAGCACATCCGGGCGCGCCAGACGAAACATCAGGAACATCTGCGCGGTCCAGGGCCCGATGCCGCGGACCTGCACGAGCCCTTCAATGATCGTGTGGTCAGGCTCGGATTCAATCGCCTCAAGATCAAGTCGACCGTCGAGGACCCGCTCACTCAGATCACGCAGCGCACGCAGTTTCCCCTGACTGAGCCCCGCGCTGCGCAATGTGACATCGTCAGCCTGCGCCACCGCATTCGCGACGAGCGAACCGCCCAGTGCGTCGCACACACGCCCGTGAATGGTACCCGCTGCCTTTCCGGACAGCTGCTGATACACGATGGCGCGAGCAAGGTGTGCAAAGTGCGTTCCTTCACGTCGAGCAATCATTGTGCATGGACCGACCGCCTCGATCACGCGCGCCAATCGCACATCTCGTGCGCTCAGCGCAGCGGTGGCCTGCGCGAGCGTGGTTTTCGTAAGACGGACTGGACGCGGCACGTGCGCTACATGTTCGGCGTGAACATGATATGTGCCTTCGGCGTACCTGGAAACATGATCCACGGACGGCCAGCCGAGGGCTGATCACTAAGTCCGGTGGAGGCCACTGTCGCGCCGGGTATATAAATCACGAACAGCGCGTTGGTACCCTTGGCCGTACCGCTGCTCACGTCAAACGCATCGCGCGGCCCCGAGAGCTGATACAACGACGCGGGAAAGGTCGGCATTGCCAGCACCCCGCGCGTAACTTCTGCGAAGCGCACCGTATCCACTTGCGGTCCGGTGACGCCCTCTTCGCGCAACGACCGGCCGCGTGCCATGAACGGTTCCATGGACTCGTGATAACAGGCCACGTGGAACCGCTCTTCGGCCGGATTGTCAGCCAGACAACGCATGCCGTTCGAGCCCGCACGAAGCAGTTCGAGTCGACCGCTGGTGCGATACCCCAGGACGGCCGCACCCGCTCTCAGATTTTCCGGAAGCGGCAAAACGGCGGCGGCAATCTGTACTGCTTCCGGTGGCGCAGCCGCAGACTGAGACAGCATCGCGCGTTCCGGAAGGCACAATGCCATCACGCCTGCAAGCGGCAACAAAGGCAGCCGGCAACGCCGAAGTCCAAGCCCGCGGATCATGGGGAATCCTGCACGCATACGACGTCCTGGAGAGAGAAAACAGCTTGGGGAGGCGAACCCGGGGGGCGTGTGCCAGATTGTTAGTTGGAAATATGAAGCGCAATCGTCTGGCGCGCGCTAGGCCGCGCGGCCCCGCATGCTTCGGCGCCCTCCCTTTTGCACCGCTTTGCCCATGAACTCGATGGCAACCGAGATTCACGCCGCTCAGGCCGAACTGGCCGAGGCGCATCGACGCACACACGCGTTGGCGTACTTCTCGCGCCGCATGGCGCATGACCTGAGCAACTTTCTCACGGTCATTCGCACGTACACCGAGTTGATGTTGGCGGACTTGCCGCAGGATCATCCGAATCGTGCGGATCTTGACGAGATCGCACAGGCCGCTGACACCACGGTGGCGTACATGCAGCGGTGCTCGGCGTTTGGACGAGCCGCCAGTAGCAAAGCGGCGCCACTCGAAGTTGATGCACTCGTTGCCGATGTCGTTCGACAGGAGCAACTGGCCGCCACGGTGCCAATCACATTCGGTGGGACGTCACATGCACGTGTCCATATGAATGCGGCGGTGCTCGCCGACGCACTGCACGAGTTGATCGACAACGCGCGTGACGCGTCGCCGACCGGTGTCTCGGTTCAACTGGATCACGTCTCGCTAGAGGCCGAACGCCTCGATGCGGGGGTGCCTATCGGCGCCGGCGCATGGGCGACTATCGATGTGATCGACAGCGGCGCGGGCATACACGAATCCGTTGCGAATGATCTGTTCGACCCGTTCGTGACGACGAAAAGCGGGGTGCGAGGCGCCGGGCTTGGCCTGGCGATTGCCCGCGCCGCCGCGTGGGCAGCGGGTGGCCAACTCACGATCCGGCACGCAAACGGACAAACCGTATCTCGCATGTATCTGCCGGTGCTGCCGCGCGATTGAACCCGCGTGCAACGAGCGGAGCAGCGAGACGCGGAGATCGGTTAGACCAGAACGACCTCGCGCCCAAGCGCCTGCAACAGGCCGGACGCAACCTCGCTCAGCGGTAGTACGTCGACGGCCGCCTCGAGTTTGACCGCTTCGCGCGGCATGCCCCACACCACCGACGACGCTTCGTCCTGCGCAACGGTGTAGGCACCCGCTTCGCGCAATGCGAGCATGCCCTTGGCCCCATCCGCGCCCATACCCGTGAGCAGCGCCGCGACCACGTTGCGACCAGCGCAGCGTGCGAGGCTCTGAAACGTGACGTCAACCGCGGGACGCTGATGATGCACTTTCGGACCCTCTTTCACTCGCGCTACCCAACGCGCACCACTTGCCTGAATCACAAGATGCTTGCCACCAGGGGCCACAAGCGCGAGGCCAGGCGTGAGCACATCCCCATCACGTGCTTCTCGCACCGTAATGGCACAGACAGAATCAAGACGTTTTGCAAACGACAGCGTGAAGTGCTCGGGCATGTGCTGCACGATCACCGTTGCCGGTGCATCCACTGGAAAACGACGCAGTACCGCTTCGATTGCCTGTGTACCGCCAGTGCTGGCGCCAATCGCGATCACTTTGTGGGTGGAATTCAGCGACGCGATCGCGGGAACACGGGAAGGCGTTGCATCAACCGGCTCGACGAGTTTGGTCACGCGTGCACGCGCCGCAACACGCACGGCGCGCACGAGCTCGTCGGTCACTTCCGAGCTGGCTGTCATGGCACCAGGCTTGGCAATCACATCGACCGCGCCGAGCGAGAGCGCGCGCAACGCAGCGTCGGAGTGCTGCGGTGTCACCGAGCTCACGACAATCACGGGCAACGGGAAATGTCGCATAAGCTTGGCCAGAAACGAGAGGCCGTCCATGCGTGGCATTTCCACATCAAGCGTCACCACGTCAGGGCGCAGCGCGACAATGCGTTCGCGCGCCACGTACGGGTCAGTGGCCGTGCCCACCACGTGAATATCCGGATGACGATCGAGCGCTTCGGTGATGATGCGTCGCACGAGTGCAGAGTCATCAACCACCAGCACCCGAATCGCACCGGGCTTGGTATGCTCGACCGTCGACGCGCTAATCACGCGATTGCGTGCGGCGAACGCACCGTCTCGAGCCACTCGAGTCCGGAGAACACGAACAGCTGTGCATCTACCCGTCCCGCTTCGACACCAAAGACCGCCGTTGCCAGCGGCGAATCGCCATCACGCGCATCAATCGCATCGGTGCGCCACTGCGGCGCATCAAGGCGGAACACGGCATCGGCACCGGCGAGAGCCGGCAACAGGTTGCCGCACACTACGTTCGTCATTTCACCGAGCGCGTCGCGCTGCAGTGGTACCTTCTGCGACTCCGTTTCGCCCAGCATATTGGCCGCGATAGCCGGCAACAGACAGGACGAAACGCGCAACACGAGTCGGCCGCGCATCGGTCCATGAAAGTCCACCGTCACGGTGGCATCAAGCGGGACGGCGAGCTGCGACTCTGAACACTCGTCCTCAGGAAAGAGGAACGCGAGCTCTTCAAAAGTCGAAGCTGTCGCCTGTCGCAGCAGCTGATCCGTAATATTCGACATCAGTCACTCCAGTTACTTGCAAGATGGTATCGCGCAAAACTTCTGGCGGGAACGGCTTGTGCACGATGGCCGCACCCATGGCCTGCAGCGCCGCCAGACGTGTCTCGCTGCCTTCGGTGGACACGATGATGACGGCGAGATCGCGCGTGCGCTCTTCTGCTCGAATGCGGCGCAACATTTCTTCGCCGTTCATCACCGGCATGTTGACATCAAGCAGCAGCAGATCCACCCACTCATCGTTGAGGGTGCGCAATCCATCTTCGCCATGTGACGCTTCATAGATCGCCGCAATCGGCAAACCGCTGAGTTTCAGCGTGCGCACAATCATGGCGCGCATGACAGCGCTGTCGTCGACGATCAGAACATTGAATGCCATGAACGTAGGGGGTCAGAGCGGGGACTCGCCGCCGTTGACCTTGAGCGTCACCGCTCCCGATCCGACGTCAAGCCACATGGTTCGGGACGTCTGTACGCCCCCGGTTTCCTGCGCGTGCACCAGCACGCCGTTTTTCCACAACAGCTTGCGCAACGCAATCATGTTGCGCTTCCCGATCTGGAATCGATCACTCTCTTCCGACGCGCCGGCGTGCGCGCCGCCTGCAACCTTCACAACCATGCGCTCCTTCTTTGCGCCGAGTCGGTAACACTCCTTGAACAACAACGGCAAACCCGAATCCACGAACATGGCCGGCTTGGCCTGCATCTTGGCCGGATCAATCGTACCAGTGGGTAGCATCACGTGCAGCAATCCACCAACGCCTGCGACCGGATCGTGCACCGCAATGCCGAGGCAGCTTCCAAGCGCGTACGTAATCAATCGTGCGGCAGGGTCGTTCGACACTTTGACGTCGGCCACACCCACGATGACCTGAGCCGCGCGTGTGCGCGTAGCCGGCACCACTTCCACCGCGTGATTAGCGGACATAGACAGCCGGCTGCACATAGCGGAAACGATGATCCAGACCGGTCAGACTCTCAGAATGCCCGACAAACAGATGGCCGCCAGGACGCAGCAGCGCGTAATAACGCGCCACCAGCTCCTGTTGCGTGGCTTTGTCAAAGTAGATCATCACATTGCGACACAGGATGGCGTCGAAAGGACCACGCATCGGCCATGGTGCCATCAGATTCAGTCGTCCGAACTGAATCAGACGCTTGAGCGACGGCGCCGCCTCAACACGCGTTCCACCGGAGCTCGCCACGGGCGTCCAGTACTTTTGTACCATCGCGCGCGGCGCTTCCGAGAGCGAATCTGTGCTGTACACGCCGGCTTTCGCTGTGGCGAGCACACGATGACTGATATCCGTAGCCAGAATCTTCGCGTTGCGCGCCGATGCCTCCGGCAGCGATTCGTTCAGCAGCATGGCCAACGTGTACGGTTCCTCACCACTGGAACACCCCGCACTCCACAGACGAATCGGCCCCGTACAACCTGGGAAAACCGTATCCTGCAGGAACTCGAAATGCGCCTCTTCGCGAAAGAAGCTTGTCTTGTTGGTGGTGAGCGCATCGACCATCTCGGTAAACTCGACTCTCGCAGGGTCACGCTCGACAAGATCGAGATAGCTGTCGTAGTCTGACAGTCCGAGCAGGCGCAGACGCTTCGCGAGTCGTGCACGCACAAGTCCTTCCTTCCCGGTACGCATGCGGATGCCGCAATGCGCGTGAAGCATATCAACAATGCGCGCGAAGTGGGTGGGCGAAAGAATTGCTTCCCCCAACCCTGCGGACGCGGTCAGCGTGCTGGTCATACCCGACTCGGCAAGGCGTGAATAACAGCTCAGAGTGCGCTGTTCGAGCTGATCGCTTCAATCGCGGCCAGTTCTGCAGTCTCGAGCACTTTGTCGATGTCTACCAGGAGACGAACCCGACCGCCCGTCTTGCCGATGCCGAGCAGAAACTCGGTGCGAATACCGGCGCCAAAGCTCGGCGCGTCTTCCACTTCACTATCGGCAATCGCAACCACTTCACTCACACGATCCACAATGACGCCCGTCTGCATGCCCTTCATCTGCACCACGATGATGCACGCGTCGCGGCCTTCTTCGACTCGCATGTCAAACTTGGTGCGCAGATCCGTAATCGGAATGACCTTGCCACGCAGATTGATCACGCCACGCACGAACTCCGGAACACGCGGCACGCGCGTGATCGGCTGCATGCCAATGATTTCGCTCACCTTCAGGATTTCCAGGCCATACTCCTCGTTGCCGAGAAAGAACGTCAGGTACTTTCCGGCGCGGCTATCGGTGCGAGCCTCTGGGGTGCTGGTGCCGCTCATGTGATGCTCTCTGCTGTTCGTGGTAATGAAAATGTTCGTGACCGCTGCGTTGTGAATCTCGGCGCGTTCGCTGCTGGAGTTGAGCGGGCTAGCCGCGGAATACCGCTGGCGTGATTCACGCGGCCGCAGCGGATCGTGCACGGTCCATGGCGTGTCGACCAGGAGATGTGCCGTGTCCCTGGGCCAACGCCACGGTCTCCGAGACATCGAGAATCAAGCCCACACGACCATCACCGAGGATCGCGCCTCCGCTCACACCCGGTACCTTGCCAAGCTGCTCGCCGAGCGTCTTGGCAACGACTTGTTGCTGCCCGAGCAACTCGTCCACAAGCAGAGCGGTACGCTTCTCGGCGTCGCCTACGATCATGAGCAAGCCTTCGAGCGGACTCTGCACAGCGTTTGGTACATCGAACAAGTCGTGCAGACGCGCAATCGGCATCAGTTCACCACGCAACAGCACCACTTCCCCACGTCCCACAATCGTGGAGAGCATGGACGGCTCCGGACGGAAGCTCATGTGAATGTTCGTAGTCGGCACCACGAAGCGCTCCTCACCAACACGGATCAGCATGCCGTCAGTCACGGCGAGCGTAAGCGGCAAACGAATCGCGAACGTGGTTCCCTTGCCAGGCGCCGAGCTGATGTCGATACGACCACGGATGAGTTCCAGATTGCGTCGCACCACATCCATGCCCACTCCGCGCCCGGAAATATCCGTGACGCGTTCGGCGGTTGAGAAGCCGGGCGCGAAAATCAGATTGAACACCTCGCTGTCGCTCATGCCCTTGTCGCTTTCGATCAGTCCTTTTTCGATCGCCTTGGCGACAATTTTTTCACGGTGCAAGCCGCGGCCGTCATCAACCAGCTCGACGACCACGTTTCCGGACGCGTGGTAGGCCTGCAGCTTGACGGAGCCGGTACGTGCCTTGCCCGCCGCGATACGTTCCTGCGGGCCTTCGACGCCGTGATCGACGGCGTTGCGCACCATGTGCACCAGTGGATCACCAAGCAAATCAGCGAGCTGACGATCAATTTCCACGTCATCGCCGGTCACCGTAAATGCGACTTCTTTTCCGGCCTTCACCGCCGTGTCGCGAACCACGCGGGCCAGCTTCTGGAACGTCGGGCGCAGTTCGATCATGCGCATGGACATCGACAGATCCTGCAGCTCGCGTACAATCTTGCCCGCGTGCGTCACTTTGCGGACGAGTTCGTGCTGACGCGTGCGGTCGAGCTCCTCGTCACCGGAAATCATCGTTTGCGCAATCACGAGTTCGCCCACCATATCAATCAGGCGATCCAGGCGATCCGTCCGCACCCGAATCGTTGACTCAGACGAACGCGCGTTCTCCTCGTTTCGTGGTGCGTTCAGCACTCGAGCGAGATCCTTCGGCTCATGCGCCGGGTCGTACGTTGCCAGCGCGTGCAGCAGCTCGGCGTATCCGCCCGGAATGTTGAGACGGCCCGTATCTGCCGCCGCTTCCTTCACGGCATCGAGGAGCGCTTTCAGCATGTCGGACGACGCCAATGACAGCTCAGCGCAGGCCCGTGTGTAGTTGATCTGCTTGTCGCGCACGCGGCTCAGCAGCGATTCCGCTTCATGTGCGAACGCGGCGATGCGCTGCAGACCGAGAAATGCACTCGTGCCTTTTACGGTGTGGAACGCGCGGAATACCGTGTTGATCGCTTCTTCGTGCGACGGATCGGCTTCGAGCGCGAGCAGTGCGGCTTCGGCACCCACAAGACACTCCACACTCTCAGTGATAAAATCGCCGAGCAGGTCGAGGTCTGTGTCGCTTGGCAGTTCGTCAATGGCCGGATCGTACATGATCGGCGTCACACCCATTGCGGCGGCGGGCGGTGTTACCGGTGCAGCCGCGGGCGCGGCAACGGGCACTGCGACGGGTGCAGCGACGGGCGCGGAAACGCTTGCGGAAAGCGGTGCGGCGACCGGCGCCGCATCAAACGGGATGTCGTCAATCACCACCGATCGCGTTGGCGTATTGCGGGGCGTGCGCTTGGCCGGCGCTTTGCTTTTTGCGTGGACAGCCGGCGCCGCCATCGCCGCGGCATCTGCGGCTGCCACTGCCGCTTCGAGCGTGCGACTGATGTCAGAGAAGACCGCCTCGGGTTCCGTGGCCGAACCATCGACCAGCGTGCCGAGCAAGCGCGTCGCACGTGCGACGTGCGGCTGTGCAGTGATCGGCACGTGATTCTCAAATACGAGCGTCATCAGGGAGTCGCGCAAGCGCCCCAGATCGTCAATGTCTCCCGCCTCGATCTGAAGCAGAAGCGTGGCAGCGTCGTCGAGCGTTAGGTGTGACACGTGGCGTACGTTGCGTAGAGGAACGTGCAGAGTGACACGCCAGAGAAGCGCGCACTGACGGTTGGGAGTATCGGACGACGTGACGGTTAGTTGAGTGTTGGTCAGTAAACGCACACGGGGCGAACTCTGTCGTAGAGTTCGCCCCGTGTATGTACCTGCGTGTTGCCGTCAGTCTGGCGTAGCGAATCAGGCGGCTGGCGCGCGAATCGTCGAGAAAATGTCATCCGCGAGCGCCTGACGTGATTCGGAATCACGAGTCGTCGCGTTCGGGTCGTACGTCTGAACGTTGGGTGCCGACTGTTCCGCTCGCACGGCCTGCTCAGAGAAATCTGCTTTACCGTCAAAGAGTCGCGCGATGTCGATCAGGCGCGCTTCCATTTCAACCAACACCGCGGAGGCATGCGCCAACTGCTGCGAGGTGATGTCCTGGAACTGCAGCGCACCCATCATCAGAAACAGTTCATCCCGAAGGTTCGATCGAACCCCAGTCGCGCGCTCACGATCCGGCGTCGGCTCGGCGTCGATCGTATCGAGTTCGTCGACCATCTGCGTGGCGCGATCACAGGCGTCCATGATGTTGATGGCGGCGTCTTCGGTTGCCGACGTGACTTCTTTGATCTTTTCGTGCGTCGATGCGAGCTTCTCGAGCGCGGTTGACTCGATCGCTGCTCGGCTCTGCCGCAACCGTGACAACACGCCCAGGATCTGCGCGTTAGCGCGCTCAAGGATGGCGGGCAACTCGGACAAGCCGCCCTGCTGCATCAGAAATTGCGGAGCCGGTTCGATATCCGGCGCCTCGTTGCGAAGGCCGAGCAAGCCGTGGTCGACCAGTCGAAGGGCCGCCTCCGTCTCGTACAGCACTTCTTCAGTTCGTTGCGTGTTCATGACTGGTTGGCCTCGCCTCAGGCCGCGGCAGCCGGGAGAAGTGCATCGATCTTCTCCTTGAGCACCTGTGGCGTGAACGGCTTGACGATGTAGTTGTTTACTCCAGCTTCCATCGCCGTGAGGATGTCTTCCTTCACGCTACGTGCCGTCACCATCAACACCGGCACGTTTGCCCCATCGGGACGGGCGCGCAGGGCACGCGTGAAATCAGTGCCACTCATGTTTGGCATATTCCAGTCGGTGATCACGAACTGCACCGAGGAATCGAATCGCGCCAGGGCTTCCTGTCCGTCGCCGGCTTCCACGGTGTCGGTAAAGCCGATGCGCTGCAGCGAGTTGACGACGATTCGCCGCATGGTCGCGGAGTCATCGACTACGAGGAACTTCATGGCGCGGGGTCTCCGGAAAGGGATCGTTCGGTGATAACGCCAGTGAATCAGAGATCGCCGCGCTGCATGATGCGCCGGGCGACCTGATCTACCACGTCAAGAGTGTTGTACGCGCCTTCAAGCACCTTCCGACGCAGCTCCGCGGTGCGCTCGGGGTCGAGCGTTTCGCGGTGCTCGACATCGAGCTTGCGAGCCATGGACTTTCCAGACTCGGACAACTGTACCGAGTCGGCTTTGGGCACAGGAGCAACGGGGGTCGTTGCCGCCTGGCCCTGAGTGTTCGTCGGCGCCACCGGACTGGTCGGGCGGTCGGGACGAATCTGGTCGTAACTTCCGAAGATTTTCATAGTGGGGTTTCCTCCGTTCTTTCTGACTATCGGCACCATCGCGCTGTAACTTTAGTCGGTCACTCTGACCGCTCTTTGTAGCGCAGCTCGGGTCAGGATCGAACGTCGAGGCGAGAGGGGCGGGACGGGAACGTCGGCGTGCCGATCGGCGTGAGATATGAATGATGAAAGGGACGAGCGAGCGGCGCGGCACCATCGGCTCGCATCGCGGCGACCGCGTCGTCGCACAAGATGCTGACGGCGTCGGGCTCGGTCTCACCGCTGGCTTCATCGGCCGCCATTTCGTGCAGCGTGTCGGTGAGCAGCGTTTCAAACGTGAGGTGTGGCTCGCCTTCCGCCCGCGGCGCGATAGACGCGATCGCGGCCGAGGCCAGAGCCCGCGTGTGATCAGCGTCGCGCATTGATCAGCCCCGCGTGCGTGCTCGGGCTCTGGTACGCGTCCGCTACCTGCGCACTGCGACTCATCTCGCGCAGCGCGGTACGAAGCGCATCCGTGCGATCCGCCACCTTGGCGATCAACGTGGCCGTACTCGTTGATGCATTAGACAGCGCGGCCGCGACCGGCTGGAATGCATCGGCTGGAACCGGGGCACCAGACTCGGCCAGCGCCGCCGTCAACTCCGCGAGCAGTGCGTCGCGCTCCGCGAGCAGCAGCTCAACCTGCGACGACTCGCTGGATTTGTCGGCATCCGTGTCCGGATCCCTCGACAATGCGGTCAACACATCGTTCCCAAGCGCTTCGAACGATTCGGCCATGGCTATTACCCTCCTCGTATCCATCGTACTCACGCTGACATCTTGACGGCCTGCAACTGCTCACATGCCCCACTGAAGCCGTCACGCAGCGTGGACGCGATGCCAGCCAGTCGACGCAGCATCACCACATCTTTTCGCTGTCCGACATCAACCAGCTCGGCCAGCATGTACTGGTACAGATCGGCCAACTGCGTGGCGACTTCCGCACCCTTCTCGAAATCGAGGGTGGCCAGCAGTTCGCCGAGAATCGCGCGGGCCTTGGTGAGCCCTACCACCTGCATCTCAAGATCATTGCGCTCGGTGCCAATGCGCGCCCGCTCAAGCTGCACGACGAGCGCGTCGAATATGATCACGACCAGACGCTCCGGCGACGCACTCAAAATTTCCAGCTCACGATAGTTGGCAGCCTGACTCGCGTACGACATGTCTTTCCTGATGTGGGTCTGAGTGAGAGACGATATGAACGGTCGGAGTTACATGCTACGTCAGTTTGACTGCGAGGCACCCATCAAGCCGCGGAGAGCCGTGCCCTGCGAGTTCAGCCTGGCCAGTGCGCTTTCCATTTGCGTGAACTGCGCCACGAGGGATGCGCGACGAAGCTCGAGCCGCCGCTTTGCTTCCGCCTCTCGTGCCGTCAGGCGCGTTGACGATTCCGACAGACTGCGCAGCTGCGTACTGATGGTGCCTTCGCTGAAGCCGGTGGCTTTGTCCGTCGACGTGACGAACGCACCACCTAGTCCCATCAATCCAAACAGTGATTCGATTTCTTTCGGCGCCGAATTGAGC
Source organism: Gemmatimonadaceae bacterium (assembly GCA_022843265.1). Taxonomy (GTDB): domain Bacteria; phylum Gemmatimonadota; class Gemmatimonadetes; order Gemmatimonadales; family Gemmatimonadaceae; genus JAABRT01. Next base: position 12,268 of record JALHNZ010000023.1, on the reverse strand, counting down.
GCTTCCTTGAACTTTGCTGTATCGAAGGTGAGGCGGCCATTTCGGTCAAGCGTCATGCCAACCAACGTCGGCCGGTTGTAGGTTGCGTTCCCGGTGACGTCAACACGCAACGACGCCGTAAAACTCTCCACCACGCCACGCAACAACGAGTTGCTATAGAGCGGCGCATCCACCTGACGCTGTTCATCGAAGAACGTGCGCACGGCGTTGTACGAGTCCACTAACTTCTTGGCGGCATCCGACGCGCCATCCACGTTGCGCGAGATGTCGAGATCCACTGTAGTACCAGCTTCGGCAGCAGAGAGCGAAAGCGTAACATTCGGAATGGCGTCGGTAATCGAGTTCGTGTTGCGCACATACTCGGTGCCATCGACCACGATGATGGCGTCACGGCCGGCCTGCAACTCGCGCGCACGCCCCGCGGTTTCTACGCTGGACGTACCGAGCGACCCCGTGCTTCCGTCGGCTCGCACAATGTCCATCGAAAATGACAGGCGCGATGAACCGCCCGTTGCATCCGCCAGGCGAATCTTGCCATCAGCGCCGATCGACGCCGTCGCGGTGCGCGTTCCCGCGCCAAACCCACTTGTGGCATCATTGATTTTATTGAGCAGGTCCTGCACAGTTTCGCCGGGATCAATGGCAATACCGATATTGACCACACTGCCGTCGCCACGCGTGCCGCGAATGTTGATCGCATCGCCGGCGGCAATGGCTGCATCAACACCGTTCAGGCGCAGTCCTGCCAACGCAGTCGACGCCGTCGCCGGTGTGCCACCCGCATCACTGAGGGCACCGCTCACGCTCACCTGTCGTACAGCACTGGTGGAACCGGCCGCAAAACCGAGGGCGCTGATCACCGCCTCACTGTTGGCATCGCCGCTGACCGCCTGCACATTGCCATCAGCAACCAGTCGGTAGCGCGTCTCGTCGCCAAACGGCATGGTCTCGGTAGCTGCTTGACCACCGGCGGCCTGAATCTTCGCCACGATCGACGAAATTGAATCGGTGCTGAGATCCACCGTAATCAGCTTGTCACCAACGCGGATCGACGCCGGTGGCGGAGAGACGGCAATGCCCAGCGCCGCAGCAATCGCATCCGTCGTTGATGAAATCGGCTTGGTCCGAGAATCGAGAAACCCGAGCTCGCGTGCGATTCCACCTGTGCCGTCGGTCAGCGAAATGCCGTCCGATCCGGCAGTGGAACGAGTCAGCACCAGGCGCCCGCCTGTCGTGCCATCGTTCAAAATGCTGGCGCTCACTCCGGTCGCCGATGGACCAGTGTTCGCAGCGTTGACCTTGTCACGAATCGCCTGCAATGAATCGGCGGCATCGATAGAGATCGACGTGCCGTTGATTGCAAAATCGCCGGTCAGATTGAGTGCCGTAGCGCGATCAGCAACCGCCTTTCCGCCAAGCTTGGCGGTTTCGGCAAGTTGCACGACTTCTACACGATAGCGGCCGGGTTCGGCGAGGTTGGATGCCGTGGCGCTAAACAACGTCTGCCCAGACGCAGGGCTCTTGGGTGCAGTGGCAAGAAAGCCACCAAAACCGGCAATACGCACGGCGCGCGAACTTTCGTTCAAGTTGAAAACGAGCTTTTGAAACTCGGTCCAGGCGGCGCGCTCTGCCGTTCGCTTTTCAAGCTGCTGCGTGATGGGTGTAACCATGCGCACTTCGTCGGCCCTTACAATGGAGTCAACCACATCGTTCCACTGAATGCCGCTTTGCAGCCCGCTGAAATTCGCAATCGGTGTAGTCATCGTCCTTTCCTCCCTTTAGGCCTTAACCCCGGGACCAGCAGATGCTGGCCCCGGGGTGAGCGTTACGATCGAACTACGCGACTTAGCGCAGGATCGACAGAATGCCCTGGCTCGACTGGTTCGCCTGTCCAAGCATGGCCGTCGCGGCCTGCTGGAGCACGCTGTTCTTCGTGTAGTTCGCCATTTCGTCGGCCATGTCGACGTCACGGATTGAGGATTCCGCTGCGCGGAGATTCACGACGGCGTTCTTGAGGTTCGTCACCGTGTAGTCAAGCACGTTCTGTCCGGCACCGATCGAGGCCAACGTGGAGTTCACGTTTGCGAGCGCCGTATCTGCACCAGCGAGGTCGGTCGGCGACGCGTAGGTCAGGGCCGCACCAACCGAAATCGTACCGCCCGACGAGTCCGTCACCTGGAAAGACAGCGACGCGAACACGTTGGTACCCTGGAAGTTCGTCGCGCCGATGATACGCGTGGCTTCTGCGCCGAGCGTCGAAACTTCCGTCATGAGCGTGGCCGACACGGAACCGTTGTTACCCGTCGACGCAGCCTGCACCAGCAGTTCCTTCTGACGCTCGATGATGTTCTGCACAACCTGCGCTGCACCTTCCGCGATCTGCAGCATCGCGTTGCCCTGCTGGGCGTTGTTCGACGCCTGCACGAGCGAGCGGCTCTGCGTACGCAACCGGTTCGCGATCGAGAGACCGGCGGCGTCGTCTGCCGCGCGGCTGATGCGAAGGCCCGAGCTCAGCTTACGCATGCTGCTTTCGGCGGCCAGCGTATTCATGAACAGGTTGCGGGAGGCGCCGAGCGCGCCGACATTCGTATTGATCTTCATGGTGACTATCCTCCGTGATGGTCGATTGAGGCATCCGTGCCTCGTCCGGATCCGGGAAGTGGATCGCGGTCAGAGTGTTTTATCGACACATCGGCGAGGAACTTGAGCGTTTTGATTCACCGAGTTTTTGCGCTCTCACAGTGCTGGAACCGACCGTTACGTGGCGCGTCCGAACGTGCGTGCATCGTGCATTTTGCCATGCTCGCCCCTCGCGTTGATCCCGCTCATATAGAAGGACGGCGGTTGTGAGCGCGGCATTGGTGCGTGCTTTGCTCGCTGGCGAGGCGGCGCTCACGGCCGGGGATCTTTCCGCTGCCGCCTCAGCCTTTGCGCAAGCGCGCGCCGAAGCGCCAACCGATGTTTCGATCGCGATTGCGTTGGCGAACGTGCACGCACTGCGAGACGATGGCGTGAGCCGACGTGCCGTACTGCTCGATGCGTTTGCGGTCGGCGACTGGCAGGAGAGCACGGCCGGATACGCTCTGGGTACCGCACTGCTTGAGTCCGGCGCGCCGCTTGAAGCGACCGTCTGCCTTGAACGAGTCGTGGAGTCTCACGCCAAGGATCCAGCCGCGCTTTCAGCGCTCGCTGGCGCGCTCCGCACACAAGGTCGCGTAGCAGACGCGTGGCCGCTCGCCCAACGTGCAGCGCAACTGGCGCCCAGGCAGGCCGCCTTTCTTCTCACGGCGGCGCAGGTTCGCCATGATCTTGGCGATTTGATCGGCGCTCGACGATGGCTCAAGCAGGCCGAGCAAGTGCGACCAAATCACGGGCCCACGCGCGTGCAGGCGGCCTACACCTCGCTGATTGAACGCCCATCGGCGCATGGCTGGGCGCTCTTCGAACATCGACCACTTCCAGTGCCGACAACCGGTGCGCGACCATGGCATGGCGAAGCGCTGCAGCACACGTCAATACTTGTGACGGCTGAACAAGGCGTGGGCGATCAGTTTCAGTTTCTGCGCTTTGTGCCGCTGCTGGCCGAGCGTGGCGCCGCACGCGTAATCGTCGAGTGTCATGCCCAGGCAGTCGCACTCCTTGTGGCAAACGGGATTGATGCCGTCGCGCGCGGTACGGTTGTCGAGACGGACTTTCACGTTCCGCTGCTCTCGCTGCCGCATCGACTTGGGCTTGACGGTGATGTGCAGGCGGCTCGTGTACCGTACCTGCGTGCACCCGTGTCATCCGGCCACGTCACGTCCGCGGCTCGTCGCGTAGGGCTCGTCTGGTCGGGCAACGCCGCATTCCCGGGTCGCTACACGCGTGATCTGAGCCCAACGGCGTTCGCGCTTTTGCTGGAACAGCTCGCGGCCGTGCCCAACATCTCGATTGTCGCGTTGCAGCAAGGCGTTGATGTATCCACTTTGCCCGAACACGTCGGCACCGTTGGTCCATTGTCGGACTGGCTCGACACCGCCTCGCAACTCGATGCGCTTGATCTATTGATCACCACAGACACAGGGATCGCGCATCTGGCCGGTGCCATGGGTGTGCGAACGCTGGTGATGTTGCAATACGTACCAGACTGGCGCTGGGGACTGCGCGGCACGCGATCCGCGTGGTATCCGACCGTGGAATTGATGCGTCAGCGCGCGAGTGCCGATTGGCGCTCCGTCGTGGAGCACGTGCGACTGCGGTTGCTCACCACCGGGTAATCAGACGCGCTTCGCGACCAGTGTGGCCATCGTCACGCAGTGCGAGGCAATCGCTCGAGCGAGCCCAGGACGCAGTGATGCGCGCAGTCGCTCGGGCACAGCCGCGCGCAGTACCTCGTCGCTCACCGCTGCGTTGAATCCGCCCACTCGTCGAAGGTTGGACGACTGTAGCACGTGATCATGTGCCAGCGTCTCGAGCTCGACCCACGTTCCGTCCACAGGTCCAGACACACGGACAGACACGCCCACCGCAACGATCGAACCTTCTCCGGCGTTGGCCGCAAGCGTGCGGAGAAAGCCTGGTACGTCAGCCGCACGTGCGTACCGTGAGACATTCGCGCACACGACAAGATCGTACAGGGTGGTGTGCGCCAGCGGCCAGCTGGCAAATGTGCGTTGAGCATTGCCGAGCATTTGTTGCGCTCGACCGAGCACCTGTTCGTCGTTCAACGGCTCGCGATCACAGATCACGAGCTCTCGCACGTGATATGACAGCGCGGCGATGAGCGGTTCGAACGGTTGCCCCACAAAGAGTACGCGTGCGTCGCGCTTTAATGCGCCCGTCGCTCGTAGCGCATGCCATAGCTGCCCGTCGCGCCACATCGATTCGGTTCGCGACGTGTAGTCGATGCCGCTGCCGTTCTTGAATCCTTGCGCAAATGCATCAGACCAGCGTGCATCGTCCCAGCTGTCGGGCGTGCACACGCCGCTGAAGGCGCGAGACGGTGCACCAACGGGCGCGCTGGCTCGGCGTGTCGCCACCGTGTCCGATATACAATCCAACACGGCTTTGGCCTTCTTCGCCGATTCGCTTTCACGCGAGGTGGCGTCGGCGAGTATCAATCGGGCGAGCGGCGTCGCGAGCGCGGCAGCCTGGTCTCGCTCAAGCGTGCCATGCATCAGGAGCGCCGCGCTGTTGATCGCCGAGTTCAGTTCGGTACGAAGGACAGGTCGTTTGACACGCTGCGACATCGCATCACACACGGGCTGCAACTCGTCGACGATCGGCCTCGTCGGTACGCCCAGCAAGCCAACCGCGTTCATCGAACGCCATTTGTTCGCGAGATACGACTGGTTGCGCCAGGAACCCACCAACTTGTCGGGACGTACCGCCATCCCCGATCCGTGCTCATGGTGCAGGATCGCATCGGTTCCGACGCGGCGGACATCCCAGCCCGCAACGAGCGCGCGTATACAGTAGTCATCGTCTTCGTGCCAGAATCCGCCGAGCGCTTCGTCAAACAGGCCAACCTCTCGCGCTGTCGCGCCGCGAATCCAGAAACAACATCCCTGCACCGTGTCTACCGGCCCGGATGTCGCGCTATCCTCGCTGAGAATGTCGCGCCACGTGTTATGCACGCGCATGGAGAACGCCCAGCGGCCGGCGACGCCAAGTGCGGGATTCGTGGCGAAAGCTTCCGTAAATGGCCTGTCCCAGCCTTCGAATACCTCAATGTCATTGTCGAGCAGCACGAGACAGTCGGTGTCTTGCATTTGCGGCAGAAGTTGCGTAATCAGCCAGTTGCGGCCGCCGCTCACGCCGAGGTTCTGATCACTGCAATACACCGAAAGTCGCTCGTCATTGAGCTGCTGCAGATACGCAGGTGTTCCGTCGCGTGAAGCGTTGTCGAGCACGAGTGCCTGCCACGGTGCCTGCGTGTGCGCCCGCAGGGAATCGAGGCAGCGTACGGTGTGATGCAACCCGTTGTAGGTAAGAATCCCCACGAACAAACGCGAGGCAGTATCGGCGCCATAGCTGCGTTCGTGCACCGCGCGTTATCCGGCGCGCGCCAGTGGAGCCGCACCACCAAGCATGCGCGTGATGCGATCGCCCGCACCGAGGTAGTGCTCGCTCCACAACACAAAGTTGAGCAGGCGGTACGCAAACGCGACGGCGACACGATCCGCTTCGGTGTAGCTGCGGCTGCGTGATCGCTCAGCCACAATCGAGGCCACCGCAGCGGACTGTGCAGCGGCCGGCGCTTCCCGCCACGCATCAGTTTTGCTCGCGGCGAGCAACACGGGGCCAAGTGCGCCGTTCGCCCAGGCGACTAATGGCGACTCAAAGCCGAGCTTGCTGACACGCGTACGAATCCCATCTGGCAAAATACCGACCAGAGCATCTCGAAGAATCTGCTTGGTATACGTGGGTGAGAGTTTCGCCGCGACCGGAAGCGCCGAGGCGTACGTCACCAGACGCCAGTCCATAAACGGCGAGCGCACTTCCACACCATTCGCCATGGAACAACCATCGTAGTTGCGCAGAATCGACGGCAGATGCGTAATGTGAAAGTCGCGATTGAGCGCTGCGTTCACATCGTGTGCCGCGAGCTCGCGGTACCACGGGTAGCCGGCGAGCAGTTCATCGCCGCCGTGCCCGTCGAGGGTCACCACCACACCATGCGCACGCATGAGCCGGTAGATATTCAGAATCGGAACTGCGGGGGCGGCGCTCAAGTCGTCAAGCGCGAGCACGCTGGCCGGCAAATCGCGAAGCGCGGCGCCAGGGTGAAAACTCCAGTAGTGGGGCGATGCACCTGTGTGTTGCACTACCATATCGGCGAATGCACGCTCGTCGACCTGATGACCTGGGAACGTGGCAATGAATGTGCGCTGCCAGTCGCTTGCGCATCGCGTGCGTTCGGCGCTGCTACTGGCGCGCGCAACTTCCGCCATGGCCGATGCTACGGCGCTCGAATCCAGTCCACCAGATAATGACGTGCCAATCGCCACATCGCTTCGCATGCGCAGTCGCACGGCATCGAGAAACAGCGCGCGAAACTGCGCGACCTGCTCCTCGTAGCGCGATGGAACCGCAGGCATGTGCGCTAAAGTATCCCACCAGCGTTCGAATCCTGTGGTGCCTTGCGGGGTGATGGTGAGCGAGTGGCCCGGTGCCATGCGCATGACACCATCGAGCGCGGTGCCGGTGCTGACGCCATCGTAGGCACTCGGATTCGTGAAGAACGCCGACGCAGCTTCTGCGTTTAATCGTCGAGAGAGACCAGGCAGCGCCAAAAACGCTTTGATCTCGGAGGCGAACGCGATCATTGTGCCGTAGCCGTACACGTACAGCGGCTTCACGCCAAAACGATCGCGTGATAACACGAGTGTTTGCGTGACGTCGTTCCAGATGGCGAACGCCCACATTCCATTGAAGCGCATCTGGCACGCAGCACCCCAACGATGCCATGCCGCGACTACAACTTCGGTGTCCGTATCGGTGCGAAACGCGTACCCATCACGCTGGAGTTCGGCACGAAGTTCGAGGAAGTTGTAAACTTCGCCGTTGAACGTGATGCGCAGCAGCTGCCCATCCGGCGCGCAATACTCCATAGGGCATGCGCCAGCGGGCGATGGGTCAAGAATTGCGAGCCGTCGATGGCCAAGCGCGACTGGGCCGGCGCACCACGTGCCACGCCCATCCGGTCCACGATGCGCGAGCGCATCGGTGAACGCATCGATCGCTCCGGCGTTTGCGCCTTGGGTGAAGTCAAGAAGTCCGGTTATTCCACACATGAGCTGATCACGCCGCGCCAACGAGTGGTACAGACCGCTGCCGCGCTGCAAGAAACTCCAGCAACGGCGGTATCTTGGCGGCCCAGCTTACGTTCGCTTCACCCCACGCGCGAATCTGTCGACGACGCTTTTCATGGGTCCACGACATCGCAAACGCGCGCAACATACGCGGCGATATGGGTGAGTCATCTGACGATACAGTGCGCAGCCACGGCAGGTTGGGCGCAAAGTCAATGTCATGGCCCGCCGCAACAAACGGAACCCCGCGCAATGCATACTCACGATGTTTGAGCGCCGAGAGCTCGGTCAAGCCTTTGCGCTGCGGAGCGAGCACACCAAGGGCCAGGTGTGCTCGCGCGAAGAATGGCGTCAGTTCATGAAAAGACTGGAGACCGGCCGCGTGCACACGATCGGCAACGCCAAGGTCGCGGGCCAGTGTCAGTAGTGGTGCCAGCGCGGGTCCGTCACCTACGAGATGTAGGTGCAAATCGTGAACATCGGGCTCGGCGGCCATTCCACAAATCACTCGATCAATGCCGTGCCACACGTAGAACGACGCCACGCACAACACATCCACGCGATCCGTGGCGAGCGATGGCATGGCGAATGGAATCGCGATGGGATCGGCGCCGTTGGACATCACGTGACCTGGAATGTTCCAGCCAGCGCGATCCGTCTCGTACGCGAGAATCTCCGGCGTGACTGCCACAACCCCAGCGGTCAACGGCAAAATCCGTTTAGCCCAGGCGCGTTCGAGAGCGCCCGCCTCGGGTGGCATTTCCAGATCGAATTTCGTTTGAATCTCAAACACGACCGGCGGTGATGTGCGGACGAACTCTTCGACGTATGCGTCGTAGAGCGGATACCGCAGGTACACAACATCCGGCTGGTACACGGACACTGCCTCTCGACATAGCTGAAACGCGCGCGCTCGACTGACCGGATCGAAACCGCCGCCCACGAGATCGATAATGTCGTACGGCATGTTTGCTGGCGCTGGTGCAATGCGTGTATCAACAAACACCAACGATTTGGTATCCGGCACCATACACCGAATCGCGCGCACCTGCTCGCCGAGCTTTCGGTGCACGCCTCCCTGGTCCGTTCCGGCAAAGGCAATCGTCAGCAGTCGCATGCGGTTCACATTCATTGCCTGCACGTCACGCGATGTGCGACAGCGCATTTAACAGTGCCACCGCGCTCGCATTCCAACTGTGCGCACGTGCGGTCGCTAATCCTGCAGCGTTCTGCGCCAGTGCACCCTGTGCACGCTTCGCGTGAATCGTGCGCAGGTGTTCAACCAACTGGTCGTGTTGCGATGCGCCCCACGCCGGCCAATGTCCGGCGATGGTTCCGCCCAGCGCTGGCTCGAGTGCGTCAGTTGCAACGAGTCGAGCATTGTCCTGATTCAAGAAGGCAGTGTGGGCCGTCGCAGCCGTTGCGATTACGGCTTTCCCCATGCTCAGCATTTCGAGCGCTTCGAGATTCCATCCTTCGGCGCGCGCGGGAAACACGCCGCAATCGGCCGCCGCCATCAAAGCGGCCACATCGCGCGACGTTGCGAGCTCCTGACCAAGAATCGTGATGCGTTCAGCCATCGGCGATCGGCGAAAGGGCGCGAGCGCAGCGTTGAACGCGTCCTCACCAATAAAGGGATTGTGGCACGCCAGTACGAGCCGTACATCATCCTTGGGCGTGAATGCCGCTTCAAACGCGCGCAGCAGTTCGCGCTGACCCTTTCTCGCTTCCAGCTTGCCGACTTGAAGAAAGACCGTCTCCGTCCACGTGCGAACAGGTTGCACGTGCTCATGATAGATGTCGCGGTCAACGCCCAATGGCACTATGTGAACTGGGCGATCCGAGAGTCCGTTGGCGTAGCACACCTCGCGAGCCCACGGTGTGCACACGAGCACCGCGTCCTGAAAGCGCAGATGCTGAAGCTCAACCGCGCTGAACGCGTCGGTCTCAAAGATTGTGAAGCCAATGCGTAGTCCGCGGCCTGCGTGTTGCGCGAGGTCGAATGCCTGCGCCAGGCGCACACTCGGCGCCTCTGCAGAAAACGCGGCCGACACGTGCAACGCCTGATCAAGCGAGGCGTTGTGTGTGATGGAACGGTCCACACCGCCAATTGGCGTAAACGACACTGGAATACCCTGCGACTGCAGTGCGCGCAGCAAATGCGCGCCGGTCACACCGTACCCGGTTCGGGTATGCGGTGCGCTCAGATGAAGCCCGTCTCGCATGGCATCCCATGGTGGCTTCGGCGTAAACACGCTTGCTTCGTCTGCCGGCAACGCTGAAAAAATTGCGTCTTCATAACCGTCGCGCGTGACCAACGCGTCGCGCGCTTCAGCGGCGTTGTCACGGCGCGGTTCGGGCGCAAAGAGGCTGGCCGGCACAGCGATCAACGCAGAGGTCGGAGCCTGGTGCACCGGCACCAGCACTACTGCACCATCCTGTTCAGCCAGTTCGCACGCCGAGAGGTCTGCCTGCTCAAGCGCCGCGTGGATAGTCGGCCACTGCGCGCTATCGATCGCATCGCTCACGCACAGCGCGAGCAAGCGACCGGATGCGCAAAGCTCGCGGAGGCGCTCGCACACGAGTGCGACATCCGACGCGGCGACGTGCACAAATACGCCGCCGTCATGTTCAAGTCGCGAGTCGAGCGCGTCAGCGATCTCCGCCCACGGCTCGTTCGACATGCCCTCCACCCATGCGCCGGCGTCGGCCGCGGCGTCCTGCAGGGCGGTCAGATCAGCGGCGTCGAGCCCGGCGACGAACACCGTGGCGACACCGTTCGGCGCGGTCGCGGCGCTGAGGGCAACAAAGCCGAGTCCTGGTGCGAGGTCGATCAACACGTCGCCGGTGTTGAGCTGCTCGTCGAGAAAGACTCTCACCTCGGCCGCCACCCCCCCTGCGGCCTCAAGCGCAGCGGCGAGCGCCCAGTCAGGGTGCTCAGTACGGCCCGGTACCACAAAGCGGGGCGTGCCGTCCGACGTGAGTTGGACGCTGTCGATCTGATTGGGAGCGGAGGTCGAGGCGGAAGAACTGGTCATGGCAGAGTGCGAAGCTGTGAGTGCGTGACTCGATCACGTTTCATAAATACACATTTCGTGCCAACTCGTATCCTTCTGTAAATCAACAGGTTAACTCAAGTGCCTGAAGTCTGCTGTGTGACGCTCTTGCCGACTTTCCCAACTACAGCGGCAATAATTGCCTGATGCCGCAGCAGCATGTCGGACCGTTTCACGGCGGGTCGCCTTGTTACACCCCAAGGGGAGTCGAGCGGCAGTTCTTGCCGATCAAGCCGCGACAAAGAAAACTCTAAACCGTTGTAAAACAATGATTTACGATTCGGCACACTTTGTGCAAACATCTCTGACGAAGGAACTAGCATAGCTGCGCCGCGTTTCCACTTTTCTCCAGCCTAATGTCCGTTCGCCACAACACAGCGCGCCAATGTGCGGAATAGCCGGAGTCGTGCACGCGCACGGTGCACCGGTTCATCCAGGCGTGCTCCGTGCCATGACCGACATCGTGAGCCACCGCGGACCGGACGGCGAGGGCCAGTGGACGAACGGCGGCGTGGGATTTGGGCATCGGCGTCTGGCGATCGTTGACCTGTCGCCGGCCGGTCATCAGCCGATGCGGTCGGCAGACGGTACGATCGTGGTCACGTTCAACGGCGAGATTTACAACTGGCGGGAGCTCCGGCGGCAACTTGAAAAGTTGGGGTCAACTTTTCGAACGCACAGCGACACCGAGGTACTGATCGAGGCCTATCGCGCGTGGGGCGTGAAATGTCTCGAGAAGTTCAACGGTATGTTCGCCTTTGCGCTCTGGGACTCCCGCGAGTCGCGCGTGTTACTCGCGCGCGACCGGTTTGGTGTGAAGCCGCTCTACTACACGTGGGACGGCGACACGCTGCTGTTCGGATCTGAAGTCAAGTCGTTACTCCAGCATCCGTCCATGTCGGTACGCGTGAACGCTGCGGCACTCGGCGAGTATTTCACGTTTCAGAACGTCTTCTCCGACCAAACACTGTTTGCCGGAGTGAAGCTGCTCCCTCGTGCGCACGCGATCACGCTGACCATGGGACGCCCCGACACCTTCTCCGTGCGTCGGTGGTGGGACTATGAGTTCCGGCAGGAGCAGGGGGTGAGCGAAGCGGAGTACGTGGAAGAGCTCGATCGCCTGTTTCAGGCCGCCGTTAATCGACAGATGGAAGCCGACGTCGAAGTTGGCACGTATTTGAGCGGCGGTATTGATTCGGGTGCAATCACCTGTGTCACCGCACGCCGGTTCCCGAACGTCAAGAGCTTTACAGCCGGTTTTGATTTGTCGTCCGCATCAGGTCTCGAGCTTGGTTTTGACGAGCGCGCGAAGGCCGAAATGCTCTCTAACGCGTACAAAACCGAGCACTACCAGGTGGTGCTCAAAGCCGGCGATATGGAACGTATCTTGCCGGAGCTGGTGTGGCATCTGGAAGACCT
>JALHNZ010000022.1 GCA_022843265.1 Gemmatimonadaceae bacterium | reverse complement strand
CACCTGTACCTGGCAGAATTTGCACACCGGCAGCCTTACCGATTAGCAGGTCGCCCACGTTGCTGATCTGCGCGGATTCAATCGCCTTATTCGCGTCGATCTGCGCAATCTGATTGGGCACCTCAAGTCGTCGCTGATCACCAGTTGCCGTGGTGACGACGGCGGTCAAGTCGAACGCGACCTTGATCAAGCCGATGTCAAGCGCCACGGCATCACCCGCAGTGACGGTAATCTGTCGTGAAAACTCGGAGTAACCCAGCCGCACCGCTCTGATTGTTGCCGCGCCCACCGGCACGTTGCGCAAGGTGTAGCGACCATCCTCGCCGCTCACAGCGCGAATCGTTGTTCCGGCAACGGTAATCGCAGAGTTTGAGATCGGAGTTCCGCCCGCCGCTTCGAGCACTCGACCGGTAATCGTTCCAGTCGTCTGACCCTCCGCGACAGTGGTACTGATGGCCAGCATGCCGATGAACGCCGCGACGCGGCGCCACATTTGGCGCATGGGAGTCTCCTAACAAGCAACAGGTGGGCGAGGAAGCGCCAGCCGCACGGAGACCATTCAAATCCGCTACGGCATTCGCGAGAGGGATACAGCTACACGCAAACAGTCGACTACGCACAGTTGCTGTGCGCCCCATCTCGTCCAGCGCGAAATCGTCCCGCCGCGCCGACCTACTTCGGCGGAATCGCCGCCATGCACTCGATCTCCACCTTGGCACCCGGCACCACGAGCGCCGCAATCACCACCGTAGACCGCGCCGGCGGCGACGTGGGGAAAAACTCCCGGTACGCCTCATTCATGCCACCAAAGTCCGCCACATTGATCAGGAACACCGTGCACTTGATCGTCTGCGCCATCGTGGTGCCCGCCGCCTCGAACACCTTCTTCGTGGCCTCCAGCGCGCGACGAGTCTCATTCTGAATCGTGGCGTTCGGATCATCACGACTCGTCCCAAGCTGACCCGACGCGTACACGATATCGCCGAAGCGAATTCCGGGCGTGAGGGTCGCCGACGCGCGCTGCCCCTCCGGGATCACCTGAGACCGGGGCGCAACCTGCGCACCGAGCGTGGACGTAAACAACACCGCACATGTCGCGAGAATGAAAGACGTACGCATTGGCAGCCCTGAATCGGAGAAACAGTCGTAAAGCTCGGGCCCTGTATCGATGGCCAACGAGCAGGTGGGGAGTTCTTCGCATAACCTGCACGGTCACCGCTGCAGAGGCAATCCGGTCGGCGCCGGCTTCGCACGGTCGGCGCTGCGCCACACATTGCGATGCACAGGCCAAACGCGCAACTTCGCATATCCCACCGAACTTCTCAGGAGCCCCTCCCGCGTGACCGATCCCACCCGCGACGATCTTCCGCCCGCCGCTTCGGCGTTGAACACGCCCGTGAACACCACGACGCCGTGCGCTGAACACGCGACCGAGGGCGCCGCCCTGCCACGGCGCGACTTCCTGCGCGTAGCCGGACTCGGCGCCGGTGCGTTGCTCGCGCACGCCGTTCCCAACGCCGCATTCGCGGCTCCGAGTGCCTTCCGGGCGCCGCCGCGACGACCAGGCGCCAGTCACATCGTCGTGATCGGGGCTGGCATCTGGGGCGCGTCCACGGCGCTTGAGCTCTGCAAACGCGGTGAGCGCGTGACGCTGGTTGATGCCTACGGCCCCGGTAACTCGCGCGCGACGAGCGGCGACGAAACGCGCGGGATCCGGTCCTCCTATGGCGACCGCACCACGTCAGGTGATCTGTGGACCGCGTGGGCGCGACGCGCGATCACCCACTGGCGCGAGTTTGACGCCGAACACGCCAAGGACTTCGGCACACGCTTTTTCATGACCACGGGCGACGTGATCATGCGCACGCGCGACGAACCGTTTCTCACCAAAACGCGCGAGTTCTGGACGCAGCAGAAGGTGCAGTTCGAACAGTTCAACGGTGACGAAGTTCGCAAGCGTTGGCCCGTGATTAACGCGGACGACATTACCATCGCACTGTACGAACCAGACGCGGGTGTCGCGCGGGCGCGTCACGCCACACAGGCCACCGCCGCAATCGCCGCACGTTTGGGCGCGACACTTGTCACATCGCGCGTGCGCCCGGGTGCCACCGTGGGTGGCAAAATGCAGTACGTGATTCTCGAAGACGGATCGCAGCTGCAGGCCGACGCCTTCGTCTTCGCATGCGGTCCGTGGCTCGGCAAAGTATTTCCCGAATTACTCGGCAACAAGATTCGCGTTCCGATTGGCACGGCGTGTTACTACGGCACACCCGTGAACGATGCACGCTTCAGTTTCCCGAATCTCCCAAGCTGGAATTTTCCGGGTGTGACGGGCTGGGTGGCTTTACCCGTGGACAACCGCGGCTTCCGTGTGCGCGGTGGAATCGCACCACCACCGCCGCCGCCAAATGCCATCAAGGAAAAACTTCCCGCCCCACCTCCACGCCCACCCGCGGATCCCACACAATCAGATCCTGACCTGAGCGTGCGCTGGGCCAGTGCCGATCGTCTGGAAGGATCGCGTCGATTGCTTGAACGACGCTTTCCACTGCTGGCCAATGCACCGCTGCTTGAAACACGCTCGTGTCACTACGAATCGAGCATCAATCGCAACTTCGTGATCGATCTCGTGCCAAACACCACGAACGCGTGGGTGGCCGGCCTCGGACAAGCCGAAGGATTCAAGTTCGCGCCAATTGCCGCACAATATGTCACCCAGCGTGTACTCGGTGACAAGACGGATCCTGACCTCGCGAAAGCGTTCGCGATGCCCACTGAATCGTACGATCAACCCACCGGCACGCCCGGTGATTTCGAGGACGAGTGATGCGACACGCAGTCTCTGCACTTCTGCTCTGCATGGTGAGCACGCCGTTGCTCGCGCAGCGCACACCCGCGAATCAGCCGGTAAATGATCGTCCGAATCCGTATCGTACGATTGAAGGCTGGGCCAAGCTTCCCGAGGGGCGCACGTGGGGTTCAACGAGCGCGGTCGCGATTGATCGCGATGGTGAAAGTGTGTGGGTGGGTGAGCGATGCGCACAGAACAGCTGCGTTGGTTCGTCGCTGCATCCGATTCTCAAGTTCAATGCGGCCGGCACACTGGTACAGTCGTTTGGTGCGGGCATGGTGAACTGGCCGCACGGTATTTTCGTGGATCACGAAAACAACGTGTGGGTGGTAGACGGTCGTGACAACACGCCGGCGCGCGCCCCGGGAGATACGGCCGCGCCACGTCGTCCGTCCAACATCAACGGACATCAGGTGCTCAAGTTCTCCCCTGACGGTAAACTGCTTATGTCGCTCGGCACACCGGGCGGTGGTCGCGATAGCCTTTTCTTCTGGCAACCCAACGCGGTGTTCGTCACGCGTGAGGGCACAATTTTTGTCGCCGAAGGCCACGCCTCGAACGCCACGGCCAACGCACGCGTGCTCAAGTTCGACAAGAGCGGCAAACTGCTCACGCAGTGGGGAAAGAAAGGCACGGGCGTCAGCGAGTTCGATCAGCCGCACGCGCTCGCCATGGATTCACAGGGCCGTTTGTTTGTAGCCGACCGTGGCAACGATCGCATTCAGATTTTCGATCAGAACGGCAAACATCTCGACACGTGGTATCAGTTCTCGCGCAACAGCGGTCTCTGGATCACACCGGGCGACACACTCTATGCCGCAGACTCGGAATCCGGCTCCATCGCTCCCGGCCGCCCCGAATGGAAACGCGGCATCCGCATTGGCAGCGCCAAAGACGGCGCGGTGTGGAGCTTCATTCCCGATCCGATTGAGACCACCCGCAACACCAGTGCGGCCGAGGGAGTTGCGGTGGATGCGAAGGGCAACGTCTACGGGGCAGAAGTCGGCCCACGTGCCCTTAAGAAATACATAAAGCGTTAGCACATCCTGCACCACAAAAAAACCAGCACCCACTTTGACCGTCTCAAAGTGGGTGCTGTTTTTCGTGCCCTTCGTGCTTTCGTGTCCTTCCCGCCCGCAGTTCCCCCGCGGGCCGGATCACGTCTGCGATACGCTCCCTTACTTCGCCGGCAACCTCAACGACACCAGCGTCGCATTCGAGCCACTGCCCGTCGCAAACACGATGTACTGCTTGCCCTTGTGCATGAACGTCATCGGCACCGCGGTGGTCTTTGACGGAATCCCCACCGCACCAACCTGCTTGCCCGTGGCCTTGTCAACGGCAAAGAGTTGCGGCGGCTGACCCGGAACGCCACCGCTGCGTCCCGTTCCGTAAATCATCAGCGTCTTGGTCGTGATCACCTGCGCCTGACCCGCCGATGAACGCGCGGGCAACGTGACACCGGCGAACAACGGATCACGACTTGTCGTCGGAATAAATCCACCGTTCGGAATCCACCACGCCTTCTCGCCCGTGTTCATGTTGTACGCCGTCACACCACCAAGCTCACGCGGCTTGAGAATCGACACGCCACCAATCTGCGACGCACCGCCGCGACCCGCGAAACCGCCCGGACGCTCCGACGGCGGCTTGTAACCCGGCGGCGGATCAAGCGCGCCAATCAAGCCACAGTTGTCGCGTGGTGAGCTGTAACGGAACTCCGAGCACGGATCCTTCTGCAACGAGATCGTGCTCAGTCCACTCTGTGACGCCACATAGAGCATGCCCGTTTCCGGATCAACCGACGCACCGCCATCGATATTCACACCACCCGCAGCACCCGGTGCGTACCACGAACATCGCAAACCACTCGGCGTGCTGCCATCGCTGAGCGACGCGGGAATGAAGTACGGTCCCATGCGACAACGACGCGCCAGCTTCAGCGCGGAATCCTTGATCGCGGGTGTGTAGTCAATGAGATCTTCTTCTTCGAGTCCCTGCTGCGCGTACGGTACCGGCTTGCTGGGAATCGGCTGCGTTGGTGCACTCACCTCACCTGGCACTTCACTCTTGAGCACGGGCTTTTCTTCAATCGGCCAGATCGGGACGCCGGTGGCGCGATCAAAGACGTACAACCACCCCTGCTTGGTGGGCTGCGCAATGATCTTGCGCGCGCGACCGTCAATCGTGACATCCATCAGATTCGGCGCTATTGGCGTGTCGTAATCCCAGATGTCATGGTGCACCATCTGGAAATGCCACTTGCGCTTGCCGGTTTTAACATCGATGGCGACGAGACTGTTGCCAAACAGGTTGTCGCCCGGACGATGACCGCCGTATTCGTCCATGAGCGGCATGCCCACCGGAATGTAGACCAATCCAAGTTCCGGATCGGCAGACAGCGTGGCCCACGCATCGTTCTTGCCGACACCTTCGTCACCAACCTTCGAGCCATTCTTCCAGGTGTCCGCACCAAACTCACCGGGCTCCGGCACGAGATTGAACTTCCAGAGTTGTTTACCCGTCTTCACATCGAAGCCGCGCACATGACCTGGAAGGTTGCGCACACGAATCGGATAGTAGCCGTGAATCGACGAGCTGCCCACGACGATCACATCACCAACAATGATGGCCGGTGAGCTGTTGGCGATCTGACCAAGCGACGGATCAATGCCGATCGTGCCATCCGCGCCAATCTTGCGCACTGGATCCCACGTCTCACCCGGCTTCGCTTTGCGTGCTGGCGCCGCATCAGAAATAATGAGCGGGCCCGAGTCGTCTACCGCCAACGGCACCAGTGGCAATCCCAAACCATCCTGCAAGTCGACGATTCCATTCTTGCCAAACTTCGGATCAGGCACGCCGGTTTTTGCATCGAGCGACGCCATGTGAAAACCGGGCGTCACCACAATCACTCGCTCTTCGTTGCCTTCGTTCCAGTAGGCCACACCACGGCCCGCGAACTGGCGTGGCGCCTTCTGCCAGCGAATGCCTTCGTCAAGGCGCCACATCCAGAGCGTCTCGCCGGTTTCCGGATCAATCGCCGTGGCGACACGACGTGTTGACGCCACCGTAAAGAGACGTCCGTTCGCATACAACGGCGTCGTGCGATAGTACTCGTCTTTTCCAAACGCGCCGGCATTCCACTGCCACGCCGTTTCAAGCGAGTCAAAGTTGCGCGCGTTGATCTGATCGAGCGGCGAGTAGCGCGAACTCCACGCGTCGCCGCCCCAATAGCGCCATTCACCTGGCACATTACCGCGCTCAAGCACTACAGCCTCCGGCGCGGGCGGCGCGGCGACCAGCGCTTGCGCGTGCCACCAGATAACGCCTGCAAGGGACAGGACGCCCATGACCGCGGACGCAATATTCTGTCGGGATCTCGTCGATGTTGCCATGACGCGCACTCTCGATCGTGTAGGGATCACGTGCGGTTGCCGACGGGAGGGAACAGCAGTTCGGCAACCGGTACTGCAAACAACGTCAACGCTGGCGCGTACTTCCGCCGGTCACGCCTTTTTTCGGAAGGTCAATGCGAATGGAATCCAGCGCCGACGCGTCAGCAACCAGCGTCCGTCGTCCCGCCGGCATGCCATTCATCTTCAGAATGTACGCCAGCACCACGGCATATTCGTCCGCGCTGAGAGAACCTGGCTCAGTCTTTGGCATCTCGCTGCTGATGTACGCAAAGAGTTCACCGAGCGGTTTGCCAACCCATTTATTGCGAAACGGTGCACCGGTGTGCGACTCGGCTGAATGACACGACTGGCACAGCATCGCGTAGATGTCGGCGCCTTTCGTGGCTTGCAGTGACGTGTACACACCGTCAACGGTTGTGCGCGCCGCCGGACCTTGCGCGTGCACGGACAGCGGCACCAGCGCCGTTACCGCACACGCGACAACGAACGCCAATCGTCGCCAGAGTTGATTTTGCGGCAACTTCGCCGAGCAAACAATCATACGAAAAGAGTTGAGTCGGAAGCGGTATTCAACCACAGAGCTTGAATCTGTCGCCCCACGCGCCCGCAGGCCAGCGCAGAGGCGCGTTCCGCCGGATTACGCCGACCGCTCGGAGGTCGCGGCGCCACCGCCCGGCTCCCTGGACAGGCGATCAAATACCCCCGACAAGCCCCAGGCAACGGCAGCCGCCACCGCCAGCAGCAGAGCGCCCCGCAGGAGTGACAGCCACAACACGGCGCTTGGCGACGGCAACGACAGGTCGTACGAGAGCAGCTCGGCGCCGCGTTCCGTCATCCAGTGCCACGCCGAGTGTGCCACGAGCGCGGACAGCGCCACCGTGAGCGCATAACGGTTGGGCACGCGCCTCGCGACCAGTGCAAGCAGCGGCACCGCGATCGCGAGCACCGCCACCTGCCCCAACTCCACGCCGACATTGAACGCGGCGAGCGAGGTGACAAGGTGCGAGCCCACAAACTGCAGCGATTCCTGCAGGGCGAACGAAAAGCCAAAACCGTGAATGAGCCCAAACCCGAACGCCATGGGCCATCGGCGTTCAAGCGCCTTTTCCGGGCGGATCACGTTTTCAATGGCCATGAACACGATAGACGCCGCGATGAGCGTTTCGACGAGCGGCGGAAACCAGAGCGCATCCGGTGTGTAGCCGAAGGCCGCGGTGGCGAGGGTGAGCGAATGCGCCACCGTGAAGGCCGAAACAATCGCCACCAGCGGACGCCACCGCCGCACCGGAATCACAAGGCAGAACACAAACAACAGATGGTCGATGCCGCCGAGAATGTGCGTGAAACCGAGTGACACGAACGTTCGTGCGGCCTGATACCAGCGCGGATCAAGCGCGATTCGACCGGGATCCCCCGTGTACTGGAAGGCACGCTCGGTATTGTCGTCGAGCACATACCGCAACACGGTCACGGTGCGCACACCGAGATTCGCGAGTTTCGGCTCCACATCAAATCGCGCGTTGGTGTTGGCGACTGGATAGTCGAGCCACACATCGAGCAGTGCCTGCTCTCGCCGCACGCGAATGAGCGTATCAACACCAGCGCGTTGCAGCGCGTCGAGTGCCGTGTCATAGCGCGAAAACGCACGATCAGAGGGCTCCGCGAGTCGCGTTGCGCGCACTGTGGGCGCAGGCATCGGCCTGCCATCCTCGTACACGGAGAGCCCCGATACCAGCCACACGGTGGCCGCCTCACGCAACAGTGGCGTGGCGAGCGCGATATCGAGCGTGCCGTCCGCACGCGTGACAAAGTCGACATCGCGCATCGCTTCAAGCGGTACGCGCACCAGCACCCGCAGGCGTCCACCCTCAGGCTTGACCAGCAGGGTGATCGCCACTCGTTGTGGCATTTCATGCGCGCTGGCCGCACGGGGCGTGAGTAGCGCGCACACGCACGCGCACAGCGTCAGGACACACCACGGACGGCGCAAAACCCGGAATATTGATGGCACGAGAACAAATGCTCTGGACGAATGGCGCAATGGTGCGTTAGTTAGCGTACGCTCAGGCGACCGGACGCGTCCGCGAGCCTTGGCGTCCCGCCGTACCCGCCGAACTTATCACGCCCCGCCGATTCGCACAGCGTCGGCTGCCACTCCCGGGAGCTCCCTCGTCCATGCGCACCCCGTCCAAGCCACTGCTCGCTGGTTTGCTCTGCACGGCCATTGTCACCCTTGCCATTGCCCAGTCGCGGGTGAGCGAGGCCGTGGCCGATCAACAGCAAGCGCCGGCCTTCGAAGTCGACCCACTGTGGCCCAAGCCGCTTCCGAACCACTGGCTGCTCGGCATGGTGATTGGCGTGGGTGTCGACTCACGCGACCACGTGTTCATTGTGCATCGCGGCGCGGCCACGCTGAACGCGCGCACGGAAGCGGGGCTGCTCTCCGATCCGCCATCCGGCGCGTGCTGCGCCGCGGCGCCGCCGGTGCTTGAGTTTGATCCGGAAGGCAACCTGGTGAATTCGTGGGGCGGCGAAGGTCAGGGCTACACGTGGCCGCAGTCCAATCACGGCATTTCCATTGACAAGAACGATCATGTCTGGATTGGCGGCAACGGCACCAACGACTCGCACATTCTGAAGTTCAGTCGTGATGGCAAGTTCATCGCCCAGTACGGCGTGCCGGGACGCGCGGCCGACAGCAAGTCCATGGATGCATTCGGTCGCGTCGCCAAAATCTCCATCGACAACGCGGCGAACGAAGCGTATGTCAGCGACGGGTATCTCAACAAGCGCGTTGCAGTCCTCGACCTGAACAGCGGTGCCATCAAGCGCTTCTGGGGTGCGTACGGAAACGCACCCAGCGACAGCAACCTTGGTCCGTACAATCCCGATGCGCCGCTCGTGCAGCAGTTTCGCAATCCGGTACACTGCGCCGAGCCAACGAACGATGGACACGTGTACGTGTGCGATCGACCGAATAACCGGATTCAGGTCTTCCGCAAGAACGGGACGTTCGTCAAGGAAGTGCAAGTCATGCCACGCACACTGGGCGACGGCTCCACCTGGGACATCGCGTTCTCTCGTGATCCGGCGCAGAAGTATATGTATCTTGCCGACGGCAAGAACATGCGCGTGCACGTGATGGACCGGCAGTCACTTGAAGTGCTCACCACGTTTGGCGACGGTGGTCGTCAGCCTGGACAGTTCTTCGCGGTGCACAGCATTGCGACCGATTCCAAGGGCAACATCTTCACCACCGAAACGTACGAAGGCAAGCGCCTGCAGCGTTTCGTGTACAAAGGTGTGCGTCCGGTCACCAAACGTGATCAAGGCGTGGTGTGGCCAACAGGCCGGTAAACAAACGCACGTTGTAGTACCGGCTCGACGCCACACGTTGCCCAGGCGCAGTCGTCCTGCAGTTTGAAAGCAAGTTGTCACCTGCGGGTGACAAATCATCGGCCACGCTGACCGCGCGAGATACGCGCAAGTCGCGTGGCCGATGGCGTTTACGACATCGTGCGCGCCACTGCGCGCGCACTGGCACTCTCTCTGCACTGCTGCATTGGTGACACCAAGGCAATCACGCGCTTGGCGGACGTTCACCGATCAGCCTGATGACGCAACGCTGACCGGCGCGACAATGCGTCAGTAGCAGGAGAGCACCATGTCTCTGTTTCGTGCGACCGCAGTAAGCCTGTCGCTCGCGTTCCTCGCGGTTATTCCTGACTACGCCAACGCGCAGCCGGGACGTGGCAACGGAAACGACAAAAACAATCGTGGCAGTGAATCGCGTGGTAACAACGGTCGTGATAACGGTCGTGATAACGCGCGCACGTTGTTCACGTGGTCCGGAAACGTGGACCGCGAAGTGCTGCTGGTGATGCAGGGCCGCGAGCTAACCGTTCGCGGCGAGCGAGGCATTCTTGCCACCCGCACGGAGCGGCCCCGGACAAGCGGCGCGTTGCCGCGCACTGATGGTTTCGTGCGCGTTCGTACGCTTGATGGCCGCGGTGAGGTAGACGTGATTCAGCAGCCCACGTCGCGGAACAATTACACAACGATTGTCCGTATTCGTGATCCTCGCAGCGGTGATGACCGGTATCGTCTGACGGCCTCGTGGGAGCCGGACGCGCGTCGCGGTGGCAATGATTCGCGCAATCGTGACGGGGACTGGGGGCGCGGTGACGATCGTCGGGATGATCGCCGGGATGATCGCCGCGATGATCGCGATGACGACCGCGATGGACCGTGGGACCGTAATGACCGAGACGGCCGCAATAACGGAGGCGTGCGTTGGAGCGGACTGGTTGATGATGACGTAGAGCTGCGCATCCGCAACCGACGTGTGGACGTGGTTGAGCGCAGCGGTGTGCGTACGCGTGATGCACGCTCAACGTTCAGTGGGGCCGGACTGCCGCGTGAATCCGGATTGTTGCGTGTTGTGTATGCGGATGGACGAGGCAACGTGTCGGTCGCGCAGCAGCCCGCACCGTGGAACGAGTACACCGGCGTTGTGCGTGTGCGCGACCCGCGTGGCGGCGCGGCCCACTACGACATTGACATCAGGTGGTAGTCAGTACGGGGACAGCATCACCGGTGGCGGGCACTCCACAACTTGGACAGAACTGAAAAAACGCGTTCTTGCGCGTATCGCACGCGCCGCATTGATCATAGAGCATCATGCCGCAGTGCACGCAGTAGTTCGAGTTGGAGTTCACGCCGCCGGCGATCGCTCGTTCACACCCGGGGCACACACCACCGGCCATGCGCTTGAGCGCCTCTTCATAGCCCAGCGCATGCCGCCGCTCCGCTTCGGTACGCTGCGCTTCTTCCTGACGGCGCGCGAGATATCGACGCATCGCGCGAATGGCGTAGTGTCCGACAATCGCTGACGCGAGGATGCCCACACCGTAGCGAATGTAGCCGCCATAACTTGGCAAGTACGGCACGAGCTCCACAAAAAACGCGAACACGGCAAAGAGCACGAAGCCGCGATATAACGGCCAGTATTCGCTGCGACGCTTGCGCGCAATCATCCAGCCTGCGAGCACCAGCAGCGGCAACGTCAACGCCAGCCGCACGCCAAAGATCTTGAGCTCATGCCAGAATAACGCGCGCTCGTAGGTAGAACGCGCCGCATCCCGAAGCGCCTCTTCGGTCAGCATCGCGTCGGACTGGGCCTGTCGGATCCGGAGCAGCTCCGCGTCAATGCGCTCGACTGCCGTTTCCGCGTCGCGCGCGCCCACGCCGAGCACATCAAGGTCTCGCGTGCGCTGAATGACTTCCGGGTCCTGACTGGGATCGGTTGTGGCAGTACGCGTGGCAATCCAGTTGGAGAATCCGTCACGCGCCGCATTATATGCGTTCTGCGATGCACGCAACGCCAATTCCGCCCGCTCGCGTTCGCCTGACCGCGTACGTTCGTCAATGCGCAGTGTATCCTGCCGCGCATTCACCGCGCGCAGCGCGCTCGCGTCAATGTACTGCTCGAGCTGAATGCTCTGATCCACGCCCGGCAGATCACCGACAATCTTGCCGCCGAGCCCGATCAGGAAACTGGCGAACACGAGCGAGACGCCCCACATCGCGATGGCAAACAACCGCTCGGGGACGCGCAGGGCTTTGATCATAGTGGGTGTGGCGTAGGGTGTCGGCGCTGAAGCCGGGCATCATCGTAACCTGCAACCGCAACAGCATTTACCACGGAGACACGGAGGCACGGAGGAGACGTCGTTGAAGCGCGTGCGTTGTTATCCAAAAACAATGCCTTTCGCCGCTATAGCCTTCGCCTCCAACATGCAGTCTCTGCGCCTCTGCGTCTCTGCGTTCATTCAGTATCGACCTCGCACTCGCTCACAACGCCGGCTAAATGCAACAGCTTGAAACGCAGAGACGCGGAGGCGCAGAGACTGCATGCGGCTCCATTCATCGAATCACAAATGCGCACTGTACCTTTTTTTGTTGAACACATCAGCACTCACTTGCACGCACCACGCACCTACCGCCGCGCTGGCCCCGCGCACGGCGCCGCACTCGCACCAACGCTCCCCTCCCCCCGCACCCACACATTATCCGCGGGCACCCGATCCGGGAAACGACACCCCGGATCCAACGTCACCGACTCAATCGCGCGCGTACCAAACGTCAGCGCCGCGGTAAACGTACGGCTCCCCGTGAACCACACATCGACCGGGTACGTCACCACCGCCGTCACACTGTCCTTCATCACCGCATTCGGCATCGCACGAATCGGTGCACCAGCGGCCGCGAACTTCACTGCCAGCACCACCGGCGACGGCATCTGCCCAGCCTGCTTCACCGTAACGCGGGCCTGGCCATTCTCACCACTCACGTTGCTGATACTGCCGTCCACACTCTCGTTGGCGAACAGCCACGCGTACCAGAACCAGCCGAGGTCACGACCGAGCGCCTTGTTCATGAAGAACATCCAATCCCACGGTGACGGATGTTTGTACATCCACGCCTGCGCCCATTCCTTGTGCGCACGCTGCACCGCGCTATCGCCAACAACTCCGCCCAGCATTGACATCATCAGCGGTGTTTTCTGATACGTCGTGAAGCCGTAGAACTGTGGGCCGCCGTAGTTGGCGTTCCACATCATTACCGGCTCCGCTTCGTTACCCGCCGTGCGTCCGTACGACATACCGTAGCCGTCGAGCACGGGGGCGCGACCCGCCGCATCCGCATCTGACAGGATGTTCATGTACTGATTGAACCCTTCGTCCATCCAGCCGTACCACGTTTCGTTGTTGCCCACCACCATCGGCCACCACTGGTGCGCAGCCTCATGATCCGCCGCACCCTGATTGGAGTTGATCACCATCGGATACTCCATGCCAGCGCTCGGCCCGTCCTGCAGCGTGAGCTGCGGGAACTGGTACGGAAACCACAGCGCCGAGTAGAACTCCAACGCGTGACGCGTGATCTGACCGGCGCGCGCGAACTGCGACGCACGACCTGGCAAATAGAACATGTGAATCGGAACAACGCCCTTTCCCGGGATCGTGGCGCGCGTGGACTCCCAGACAAACTTCTTCGCCGTTGCCCAGGCAAAGTCGTTGACCGAATCGGCCACAAAGTGCCACGTGTTTACACCATTCGCATTACCCATGGCGGTCGCTTTGCCGGGTCCTATTTCATCTGGACCAACGATCATGGTGTTCGCGTCGGTCGTCAGCGCACGCGCGAGGCGTTCACGCGCCGTTGCCGTGAGCACTTCTTTTGGATTCTGCAACACACCAGTACCGCTCACGAGCCATCCGGCCGGCGCACTGATGCGTACATCGAACTTGCCAAACACGTTGTAGAACTCGGACGGGCCGAGATACAACTCCGCGTCCCATCCGCGAAGGTCATCGTACATCGCCACACGCGGATACCACTGCGTCGGCTGATACAACGAGTCGGCCCAACGCTGTGTCATGCGATGGCCCACGCCGGGGCCACCGGGCAACTTGTGATTCCAGTAAATGCGCAGTGTCACCGACGAACCAGGAGGCAGTGGCTTTGCAAGGCGAACCCGCGCCACCGTGGATCGTGCTCCAATGAGCGTAGCCTGAGACGCGGGCGCCGCCTGCGCTCCCGATCCTCCGGCCTGCAACGCGAGATTTACGGGCTCTCCGTCTACTGACAACTGCGTGATCAGCATACCGTCTGTATTCTCGGCCGCCACCCAACTCGCCGCGCGCGGTACCGTACCAATGAAGTGATTCGGATCCAGTCGTAGTCCGATCATCGACATGGTATCGGGGCTCGTATTGTGCACCACGACCGACTCGCGACCATAGAGTCGCGAACTCGTCGTATCGATACGAGCGGTGATCGTGTAATCGGCCCGCAGCCTCCAATAGTTGCGCCCCGGGCGCCCGGTGGAATCACGCGTCCCCGCCTCAAACGCGCGGCGAATCGCGTTGGTGATCGGGATATCACGACGAATGGTGCGCTCTGGCTGCGGCGTTGTTTGCGCATGCAGTGTTGCCGAGAACGCTACACCCACCGCAACACCAATCACTCCGGCAAACGGTCGCACCCCCATTACCGAATCTCCACGTAGCGCTCGAGGCGAGCGACTTCCTTCGCATCCACATACTTGCCGATTTCGCGGCGGAACTGCTCCATCGTTTTCCACGGGCGGTATTCCTTGAACTCGCGCAGCATACGCGCGCCAACGCCGGGGAGCGTGAGAATATCTGCGTCGGCTGCCGTGTTCAGGTCGACGGGCACAAACACGTACTGCTCCATGCGCGCGACTTCGTCTTCCTTCACGTACTTGCCCATTTCGCGGCGCCACTGCGCCATCGACTTGTACGGCCGATACTCGAGAAACTCGCGCAGGAATCGCGGTCCCATCTGCGGCACCAGCATGATCTCGTCACGCGAGGCAGTATTCAGATTAATCTGCAAAAACAGTTTTGGGTAAAGCGCCGTGCGCTGCTCCTTGCTGAGCTTGGTTGCCAGAAACGCGTCGACATCCGTCATGGACAGGAACGGTCGCTTGCCCACCAGCTCTTTGGCCAACGCCGCATTCATGCCCGGCATTGCCGCAATGTCTTTTTCGGCGGCCACATTGATGTCCTGGACACCCAGCGACTTGCCAGACTGCGCGGGAAGCGCCACGGCGACAAATACGACCGCCGCGAGCGCAGCACATACGCGACGAAATAACGTAGACATGGATCTATTCCTGTGAGAATGGAGAACTGAACCGCCATGAGTACAACAGGCCGAGCAAGCCAAACGGAACAAGAGAGCCAGGCGCCAGCGCGGGAGTAGCGCCTCGCGCCACTTCGAGCCACAACGGCCAGCCGGTGAGACCGGGATTCAGCTCGGCCTCGAACTCCAGATTGCCTTGAATGTGCAGGATGACGCCCGCCGCGCCGGCGACGATGAGCGCGCTCATTACCACTCGCAGTACCCGAGTACTACCCCGGCTGGGTCGGATGCCGTGCCAGGCGAGCACTAGTGTGGTGCCACTGAGAATGGCCAGCGGGATCCACTGCCTCCAGCCATCGTAGTGCTCAAGCAGCAGCAACTCCACCAGCGTGCCAACAACGGCGAGCAAGAGTATACCAAGCATCGCGCGTGCCAGTACGTCTGGACGCGAGGCGTGCTGCTGGCGGGAGGGCGGGGAGTGCTCCATGCTTGTGTGTGTTCCTGCTCACAATCTAAGCGAACCCATCGCCATCACCATGCCGTGACACCCGACCGCTACCCCGCGCCCCGTTTCGTGCCACTTGCATTTGCGCGACGAACGCCTGAGCAGTCGTTGCTCGCCGCTCAAACATTTTACGAGCAGATGGAGCAACGACGCACCACACGGCACTTCTCCACAGAAAGCGTTCCGCGAGCGCTGATCGAGCTGGCGATTCGAACGGCCGGCACGGCACCGTCAGGCGCGCATCAGCAACCATGGACATTCGTCGCCGTGGCGGCGCCGGAACTGAAACAGCGCATGCGCGACGCCGCAGAACGCGAAGAGCACGCGTTCTATCACGGCAAGGCACCAGAAGAATGGTTGTCCGCTCTCGCCCCGCTCGGCACCGATGAACATAAAACCCACTTGTCCGATGCGCCGTGGGTGGTGGTGCTATTCAGACAGACGTATGGCGTGAACGCAGACGGCAGCAAGCGTACGTTCTACTACACGCAGGAGTCGTGCGGCATTGCAGCGGGATTATTTATTGCAGCCGTGCATTGCATGGGACTTGTCACGCTCACCCACACACCGAGCCCCATGGCGTTTCTCTCAGAGCTGCTCGAACGCCCTGTCAACGAAAAAGCAATGCTCGTGATGCCGGTCGGGTATCCTGCCGCCGATGCACGGGTGCCAGACATCGCGCGCAAGTCACTCGACGACATCATAGTCTGGAAATAGTGCGGCGCGCGACGTGCGAACGAACAACGCAACGATGAGTGGTCGACGGGTGATCGACAAGCGATCGACAAGTGAACTACCGTCGCGACGCTGGCCGCAGCGTACCGCTCACGTTCTCAAAGTACAGCAGTCCGCCAGACGCCGTTCCGATGATCACATCCAGATCCCCGTCGCCGTCAAGATCTCCCGTGGCGATCGTGGAGAACGTGCCGGTGCTGATATCCAACGCCTCGGCGCGCTCAAACCGAATCCCCGTGGCGTCGCTCACATTGCGCCAGCGTTGCACACCGCCGTCCTCACTGCCAATCAGCAGGTCTGGCTTACCGTCACCACGCAGGTCCGCGAACACGGGTGCGCTGCGTCGACCCACATCGATATCGAGGTACGTGTCACTCACCAGCTCAAACCGCGGCGCCGTGCGTGAACCAACGTTGGTGTACAGGTTGAGCTGACCCGAGGCTTCGCCCACGAGCATATCCAGATCACCATCACCATCAAGATCCGCCAAAGTCGGCGTGGTATTGCTGCCGCGCGTCAGGGTGATCAGCGCGCTGTCGGCCAAGGCAAATTTGGGCTCGCTGCGTGTACCCACATTGCGCCACCACTGCACACGATCGCGCCACGTGCCCAGCACCAGATCGGGCAATCCGTCGGCATCAAGATCGGCGACCCACGGGGCGTAGTGAAACTCGCTCTGCATGGCGAGCGGTCCGCGCTCAACAAACGCCGGCGCCGAACGTGTACCAGTGTTCTCGAACCAGGTAATCGTGCCGGTGGTGTCAGTGCTCGGCGAAATCTTGTTGCCCACCAGCAAATCCAGATCTCCATCACCATCAAGATCCGCCAGCACCGGCATGGCTTCACTGCCCACGTCGAGCGTGCGAATGAGTCGACGTGTCGTGACCTCGAACGTGCCACGTGTGGTCTGCGCCACCAGCAACAGATTCTCAACAGACGTGGTACGCGGCGAATACGCGCCGCCAATTACGCCAAGCACGAGATCCGGGAGACCGTTTCCCGTAACATCGCCAAGTGCGGGCGCATTGTAGCCGCTGGTGAGCACCGGCGCCGCCACGGGAAACGGTTCGGGCTTGCCACGCATATTCGGAATGGTGCAGCCCGTTGAGCGATTCTCAATGAGCAGAACGCCCGCTTCGAAGTAGTCGCCCCAGAACAGATCGAGATCACCGTCGCCGTCAATGTCCGCAAAGGCGAGCGTGTTCGCGCCGTGACGCATGCTGCCGCGTTCGAGCGGCGGTACGCCGCCTGGCACCGGACCCAGCACTTCGATGTCTTCAAAGCGCTCCGTATGCAGCGTGAAGCGTGGGACACCGTTGAGCTCCGTGCCCGGCACCGCTTCGTAGCGATCAACGGAACCAGACACACGACCGAGAAACAGATCAAGGCGGCCGTTGCAGTCAATGTCCACAATATTCAGAATGTTCTGACGATCCGCGGCGATCGGTTCGCCGTTGCTGTCTTGAAGCGAGTCCACCGCAATCGTGAACCGCGGTGCGGCGCGCGTTCCCACATTGCGCCACGCGCGGATGTAGCTCACCGGTGATTCAGTGAGCAGATCCGGCAGACCATCGGCGTCGAGGTCTACAAAACGATACCACTCGCCTACTGGCAGATCGAGAAAGCGATCGGTGCGCCACGTGAATGTGCCGTTCACATTCTCGAAGAACATCACACCGTTCGAACGCTCCTGCACGAAGAGATCAAGATCTCCATCGCCATCGATATCCACGAGCTGCGGGCGCGGTACATCAAAACCGCCCAGAAACGGCTGCGCTACAACGCGGCCGGCGATATCTGTCAACGCAAATGGCGACACCCGGCGCGCAAAGCGCAGCGTGCTGTCATTGGCGGGCGCGGGAGCGCCGGCCGCGGCTGGCTGGGCCACAAGCGCTGGCGCCGATACTCCACACGCCGCCAGAGTGATCACACACAGCGCACTGGCCAGGCGTGTGGCGACTCGCGCAAACTCTGGTGTCATCGAGCGCGTGCGGCGCCCATGCCCGTTGGTCCGTTGCCGAGCATGAGGGTGGAGTGCACCTGGCCGGTGCGCAGATCCAGAATGGTAAGCCAGCCATCACTCGCCGACATGCCAGCCATGCCGTGCATCTCGTGACCGCTATGCCCTTCCTTGACCGCACCCGCATTCTGATTGCTGATGAACGCGTAGCGACCATCCTGTCGAATGATCATCCCGTACGGCTGCGCCAAACGGCCATCGATCGTGCGCTTGATTTTCCATGAGGCCACATCAATCTCGGCGATCGCGTTCTTTGTCAGCAGCGACAGATACAGCGTGCGTCCGTCCGGCGAGAAGCGCGGTTCCCACGGCTTGCCCTCCACCGTGATTTCGCGCACGGGC
Source organism: Gemmatimonadaceae bacterium (assembly GCA_022843265.1). Taxonomy (GTDB): domain Bacteria; phylum Gemmatimonadota; class Gemmatimonadetes; order Gemmatimonadales; family Gemmatimonadaceae; genus JAABRT01. Next base: position 34,420 of record JALHNZ010000022.1, on the reverse strand, counting down.
ACAAATGGCGGCGGCTTCGTGAGGTCAAACACCAGCAACGTGTTCGACAACTCACCGCCCGCCACCATCGTGTTGCCGTCTGGTGAGAGAGCGAACTGCACAAGTGAGCGCGTCGCGCCCGGAATCGTGGTGAGTGTGACACGACCCGTGGCCACATTCACCGACGCAATCTGGTTCTCCGCCAGTGAGGCGGTGTGTACCCACTGCCCGTCACGTGTCACGGCCAACGCGTGCGGACGCGGCAATACAATCTCCTGCTCGTCAACCAGCGTGAACGCCTTGCGCGCAATTACCCCCAGCGCACGCGGCGGATTCACCGCCGTCATTGAACGCCCTACGTATAACGAGTCGTGTGCCGGATCAAGAGTGAGCAGACCGGGCGTTTCCATCTTCACCTGGCCCACCAACGTGTTCTGCCGATCGAACTTGAGAACGCGACCATCACCAATCAGCGACACGTACCAGAAGCTGCCGTCATCTTCCACCACAACGTGGTGCGGCTTGGCGTTCGCGGTAAAGCCGAGCGTACGCAGATCCAGCACGGTGTCGATCGCGAGCTTCTGCTGATCGATCACCGAGATCGTCGCGCCCGCCTGATTGACCACGTACAGGCGCTCCTGTGCACCGGCGGCGGACACGCCACCGGCACACAGGAACATCGCAAGCAGCGCGCGACGGATGCGCATCACTGCACGATCGGGCGCGTGCGGTCCTTCACGAAGAACACACCTTCGCCAATGCTGGTCACAACGATCGATCCGCTCTTGAAGTACGGATACACACTCCACGATCCCGCGAACGACGGCTTGCCATCATCGCCCGGATGCGTGTCGAGGAATCCCACTTCCTTCGGATTGCGCGGATCGCTCACATCGAGAATGCGCAGACCGGAGGTGTAGTTGGCCTGATACATGCGATCACCCTTCACGTACAGGTTGTGGTCGATCGCCTTGGTCGTGCCAACGTGCTCCTTCACAAGTACCGGATCGGAAAGATCCTGCACATCCCACACCAGTGTGCGCGTGCCCTTGGCCGCTTCGCCCTGCCCCGACGACTCGTCGCCTTCGTCGTTCAGGTACAGATACTTGTGATCGTCCGTAAGCCACGCCTGGTGCGCGTACGCCACGTTCGGATACGACGCGCGAGAAATGGCCTTGGGGTTCTTCTTGTCCGTCACGTCAGCAATGCTGATGGCCGTTTCGTTGGAGCCAATGCAGATCTCACGGCCCACAAACTTCTGGTCCGGACCCTTGTACAACACACACTGTGAATCGTGCGAATAACCCGTGCCCGCACGACCGGTTTTGTCATCACCAAAACAACCGGCAAACTTGGGCTTCTTGGGCTCGTTCACATCAATCATGTGGTGTCCACCGCCGCACGTTTCACCGCCGGCCGACGCACCCACCACGTACATGAAGCCGGTCTCTTCGTTCGACACAATGTTGTGCGCGCTGTTGATGCGATCGTACGTCACGTCGGGCTTGAACGTTTGCGGGGTGCGCACCGTGCGCAGACGCGTGAGATCAAACACCTGCATGCCGTGCTCACCGGAGTTGTCAGCCACGATGTACGCGTGATTCTTGAACACCTTCATATCACGCCACGCCGCCGACGGTGAACCCTTCGTTTTGGGCAGGTCTCCGAGATAACGCGGGTTGGCCGGATCGGTCACGTCGACAAACGACGTGCCATCGGTACGGCCGAGGATGGCGATCTCACGATTCGTGACCGGGTCTGTCCAGCCCCAGTTGTCATTCATGCTCGTGCCGCGCTTGCCGCCAATGGCCGAGATGGGCAGGAACGACAGCAGGGACGCGTTGCCACACTCAAACTCACCGGCTTTACCATCGGTGCCGCACATGACTTCTTTGCCCTTCACGGCGGAGTACACTTTCGCCGTAGGCGCCGGAAACACCGTGCTCGTCTTGGACCACGCACCAGCCGCGTTGCGCGCGAAAAACATCACGGTTCCCGCGCCCTCGGCATCCATTGGCATCCCAACGGCCGCGGTATTTCCGCTCACCACCATTGTGGCGCCAAACATGGAACCAGGCTCAACACCGGTGGCTGCCAGCGTGCGCATGTTCGTCCACGAGCCTTCAGCATCCGGCTGCACGCGATAGATGTTGCCGGTGTTGTACGACGTAGCCGGTGCACCAACCCACACTTCATTGCCCGCCGCTGCAACGCTCTGCCCAAACCGTGCGTTGCCGGCAACAAACGGGGCGAAACTCTGACGCTCCCGCCAGATCTCCGCGATCGCGCTGTATTCAAACACCGTGACGGAACCCATGCTTGCACCACGACGACCCGCGATCGGATTTGCACCCGGCGCGCCGGCAATCAGGCGCGTTCCATTGAGCGCGAGGCTCGAGCCAAGGCGCGCCGCATCGGCACCGGCGGCCGCTACCAACAATCCAGACTGCGTATAGTTGCCTGCGGCGTCGCGGGTGAACATGAAGACGGCACCCTTCGCCGTCGCACGGCCCGGCGCCCCAACAGCGAGTCGATCGCCGTCCATCGCAATCGCGGCACCGAACTGATCATTTTCCGCGAGACCATCCACCGCCAGTCTGCCCGCCGCCGACCACGTCCCATTGGCGGCGCGCTTGAACATGAACACCGCGCCATTCTCGAAGCCAGGCGCACCAACGAACGCAACGTCTCCCTTGACCAGCATCGCCGTGCCAAAACCCGCACGCGGGGCGAGTGACGCAGCGTTCAGCATACCAGCCGATTGCCACGCGCCGGCAGTCGTCCGGCTGAACACGTGCACCATGCCCTTGCCGCCATCGGGCGACGTGGGTGCGGACGACTGCCCCACCAGCAACGTGGCACCGTCGGCGGCGACGCTGACGCCAAACATGTCGTTGGCGGCCGGTGTTGGCGCCTTGAGAGTGCTCGCAGCACGCCAGCCCGCCGGTCCGCGGCGATAGACATGCACGAGCCCAGCGTCGCCACGCGGCTCGCCGACAAACGCGAAGTCGCCACTCAACGCCAGCGACGATCCAAAGGACGCCATCACGGACGCCTCGGCCGATGAGCGGGTCTCGGCAACAGAGGGCGCGGAGCGCGTCGAATCTGACGCCGCTGAGGGCGACATGAGCGCCGCCAGCAGGAGAAGATTGGTCATCTACAAAACCTCGCTACGTGAGGAAGGACGATCGCTGGCAACAACGTGCGTGCACGGCCGGCCACGAATCGCACAGGGTGGGAACACAACCTTGAAATATACCCCCAATAGCCCTCCCGCGAGCCATGCATCCGACTGGCGGATCCAGTGCAGGACGAGCAGCTTGTCCCTGTGACGAATCGCTACATCGCTTTCCTCCGTGCCATCAATGTTGGCAAACGCACCGTGCAGATGGCCCGATTGCGGGAAATCGCGACCGAGCTGGGCCTCACCGACGTCGCCACGTTCATCGCCAGCGGCAATCTGATATTCCGCGATCCGCAATCGCGGACGGCTGCAGTGGTCGAACAGTGGCTCACAACAGAGCTGGCACTCGCGCTCGGATTTCACAGCGATGTGTTCGTGCGAACCCCGGCGGAGAATGCGCGCATTGCGAACATGAGGTTCGGTGACTCCAAAGAGTTTCCGCCAGCCAACCACGCTCTGTACATCGGCATGTTGCATCAAACGCCGAGCGCGGACGTCGTCGCCGCGCTCATGTCGGCACAAACACCGGTAGATCAGTTCTTTGTTGCCGGGCGTGAGTTCTACTGGCTATGCGCAAAAACAATCGGCACGTCAGACGTTACGGGAGCGAAACTTGAGAAGCTGCTTGGTGCCCCAATGACCATGCGGAACGTGACGTCGATGCGAAAGCTGGCGGCGCTGTATCCCGAGTGACGAACGCGTCTTGGTCAGCACGAGCCGTACATCGGGCTGACTATCGAACTCGCAAACCGACACGATGCGCCCGCACCCCACCGCGGAAGGACTCAAGCGCGTAGTCAAGCGAATAACGATCGAGTGACAAACCCAGGCCACCCGTGATCGGCAGTTCATTGCCAATCGTGGACCGGCTTCCTACACGAGCAGCGATCGAGACGCCTTCGACCGGGACGTATGTGAGCTCGACGCCTCCGGCACTCCGCACCTTTCCTGCTTCGTCAACGGACAGCTGCGCCGTGCCGCCGAAATCCCAGAACGTCGCGAGCGGAAAGCCCCAGGCGCCGTACCCCAGCGTCGCGCGCCATTCGGCGGCGCCCTCGAACTCTTGAAAACCATCCGCTATTTCCAGGGGCGCACCTTCATGCTGCACCGTCAAGGCGAGATTGCCGGGCCCGGTGGGCCACACCACGCCTACGTCGAAGTGCGTCGTCTCATCGTGCCGCGCCGCGTACGTCTCACGAGCGTACGTCGCGCTCACACCGAGCCGCACCGGACCGAGTGCACGCGCCGCAGCGGCGGTGAGCGCCGTGCTCGATGCGCGTGCCGCTCCCGGCAATCCAAGCACACCAAGTCCGTCGCGCACCGCTTCTGCATAACCGAATCCCAGCGGTCCGCGCCAATCCGCGAAACGCACGCCAATTCCGAAGCCGACAGAACCCACCAGTTGCGTTGCCGCCATCGACGCAGCGGTACCATTGCCGTTGTAGCGCTGTGCGGACAGAGACATCCCGCGCCCCGAGGTGAGCATGCCGGGATTGTAGAACAACACGTCGGCGTCGGTGGACGCGATGCCGACATTGCCAAGCGCGAGCGCGACCGTTCCCGCAGGGACGCGCGACGCAATCGCCGCCACGTGCGACGGTTCGACGGCCACCGTCATGTTCGGACCGGACTGTGCAGCGAGCATCGCCGGCAGCAGCGACGCGAGCGCGACGCAGCGCGCCATCGACCACGATCTCATCGCGCCGCCTCGTCTGAAGACGTTCCGTCCTTCGCCGATGCTTCACCGCGCTCGGCGAACGTAAACGACGCGCTGTTCATGCAGTACCGCAGTCCGGTCGGCGCGGGGCCATCGTCAAACACGTGCCCAAGATGCGCGTCGCAACGCGCACAATGCACCTCGGTGCGCACCATGAACCAGCTGCGATCACGTGTCGTTTCGACCGCGTGCTCGCTGATCGGCGCCCAGTAACTCGGCCACCCGGTGCCAGAGTCATACTTGGTATCCGATGCAAACAGTGGCGCACCGCAGCACACACAGTGGTACGTGCCCGCGTCGTGATGGTCCCAGTACTCCCCCGTAAACGCTGGCTCAGTGCCGTGTTCACGGGTCACTTTGTACTGGATCTTCGTGAGCTGCGCGGCCCACTCGTCGTTGCTCTTGCGGATCTTGTCAGACATAGCTCAAATTAACCGCATGTCACCAACTCCCGCCAGCGGTACCCTCGCCATACTGCCAACGCCGGTACTCGGCCCCGCAGTGCCACAGCATCGTGGCCGCGTGTTCAGGTTTGTTGGGCATCTGATGCTGCGTCTCGCCGGATGGAAACTGACCGGTGCCATTCCTGACCTTCCGCAGTTCGTGGTCATCGTCGCACCCCACACGTCCAACTGGGATTTTCCGGTAGGGCTCGCCGCGAAATGGGCGCTGGGTTTTCGCGTCAAGTTTCTAGGCAAAGACACACTGTTCAAACCACCACTCGGCTGGTTCATGCGTGCCGTTGGCGGCATTCCCGTCAACCGAAAAACGGCCAACGCGGTAGTGGACCGCAGCGCCCATGAGTTTACGCAGCGCGAGCAGCTCGTACTCGTGCTCGCACCGGAAGGCACGCGATTCAAGGTGGACAAGTGGCGCTCAGGATTCTGGCACATCGCGCGCACCGCAGACGTTCCAATAGTGTGCGCGGCGATTGACTGGGGCACGAAACAGGTGCGATTCGGACCAACGCTGACCGTGCAAAAAGACGCCGAACCGTCGGTTGATATTGCACGCATCAAAGCGCACTACGACGACACTCGCGGGTACCACCCAGACCTGCAAGCCTGACTCACACGCCTCACCACCATGTCTGATTCTGCTTCTTCTCACGCGGTCGCCACACTTGGCGGCGGCTGTTTCTGGTGCCTCGACGCGGTGTATCGCGAACTGCGCGGCGTTGTGTCCGTTGTGTCTGGCTACGCGGGCGGCGCCGGGAAAAACCCCACGTATGAACTCGTGTGTCTCGGTGTAACGGGACACGCCGAAGTGGTGCAGATCACCTTCGATCCCGCGGTGATCAGCTATCGTGATTTGCTCGACATCTTTTTTGTCATTCACGATCCCACCACGCTCGATCGCCAGGGCTACGATGTGGGCACTCAATATCGCTCGGTCATTTACACGCATGACGCGCTACAGGAAGACACGGCGCGCGCGGTGATCGCGGACCTGACCGCGCAGGCCATGTGGCCCGCTCCGATCGTCACCGAGATCACCCCGGCCCCGGCATTCTGGCCGGCCGAGCCTGAGCATCAGGACTACTTCAGCCGGAACCCGAGCAAGCCCTATTGCATGGGCGTGGTCGCCCCCAAGGTGGCCAAGGCGCGGAAACTGTTCTGGCAAAAGCTGTCCACGCACCAAACGTGACGTAACCGTCATATTTTCGGGCCAATCCCCCTTCCGGTTGGCCCGCCCGCGCTGAACATTTCAGGAGTCCCCTTTCGCGTGGCGGAACGGGCGTGCGCCGTGGTGCGGTCCTCCTGACTGTCCGGCCGCCCCGCGACACCGCGCGCCCTCCGGAGTGTTCATGCGCGTCACGACCGTCGGTGTCGTGGGTGCCGGTGCGATGGGTAGCGGCATCGCTGCGCTCGCTGCCTCAGCCGGTCTCCGCGTCGTTCTGCTCGACGTTCCCGGTTCCCCCGAACGGGGGTTCCCCGATCGCAGCGGCCCGGCCAAAGCCGGCCTGCAAAAAGCTATCAAAGCCAAACCCGCCGCGTTCATGCACAGCAGTGCCGCGGCGCGCGTGCGTTGCGGCAATACGGAAGACCATCTGGAGTGGCTCTCGGAGTGCGACTGGATCGTGGAAGCGATCATCGAGTTGCCCGAGCCCAAACAGCAGCTGTTCACACGACTGGAACCGCTGCTCAAAGCATCGGCGATCGTGACCACGAACACGAGCGGCATACCCATGTCCGTGCTGCTCGAAGGCCGATCAGAAAAATTCCGTCGCCGTTTTCTTGGCACGCACTTTTTCAATCCGCCGCGCTACATGCATTTGCTGGAACTGATTCCAACACCGGAAACAGATCCGGCCGTGATTGGTGCCATGCGCAACTTCGCCGAGCGCATTCTTGGCAAAGGCACCGTGATTGCCAAAGACGTTCCGGGCTTCATCGCCAATCGACTGGGCGTATACGGCATGGTGAGCACCATGCGTCGCATGATGCAGCATGATCTCACCATCGACGAAGTCGATGGACTGACTGGCTTACTGGTGGGTCGCGCCAAGTCGGCCACGTTTCGCACGGGTGACCTCAGTGGACTCGACGTGCTTGGCCATGTCACCAAAGGCATGAGCCAGCAGACCGGTGAAGATCTCGCGCTTCCTGACTGGGTGCATGCACTCATTGCGCAGGGAAAACTCGGCGACAAAACCGGTGGTGGTTTTTATCAGAAGGTGAAAGACGGCATTCTCACCTATGATTGGAAAACCGCAGCCTATGCGCCCGGGAATCGCATGAGTGGTGGAGATGTTGGATCACTCACGCGTCAACCACACGCCGCACGACTGGCCGGCGCGCGCGACCTCGGCGGTGCGCACGGAGCGTTTTTGCGCGATCATTTGCTTGACGCCGCGCACTACACGCTGACACTCGCCGAATCACTCTCGCACGATCTGGTATCGATTGATCGTGCCCTGCAGTGGGGCTATGGCTGGGAGATCGGACCGTTCCAGGTGATGGACTTGCTTGGCCATGACTGGTTGCGCGCGCAGTTCACCGCGCGCGGCGACAGCGTGCCGGTACTGCTGGACGCCGCCAACGGCGCGTTCTACAAGGGCGGAGAATTTCTCACATACGCCGGCGTGTATGAAACCGTGCCGAGCATTCCTGGCAACATCAATCTGGCATTGCAACACACCGCCGGCCGCACGATCGAAGACTTCGGGTCTGCACGATTGGTGGATCTTGGCGAAGGTGTGTTGTGCTTTGAGTTCCGCTCCAAGATGAATTCACTGGGTCAGGGTTTGATGGAAGGCCTGGCCGCATCGCTGCGCAAAGTGGAGCGCGGTGGGTACGTGGGCCTTGTGATTGGCAATGACGACGCACGCACCTTCAGTGCCGGTGCTGATCTGGCGGCCGTATCGTTCGGTGTTGCCGCAGGTGCGTGGGATGAGCTGGAAGAGAGCATCAACGCGTTTCAGCAAAGCGTGATGTCGATTCGGCGCGCACCGTTCCCCGTCGTCGTGGCGCCGCACGGTCTCACTCTTGGTGGTGGCAGCGAATTCGTGCTGCACGCCGATCGGGTGCAGGCGGCGGCCGAAACGTACATGGGCCTCGTTGAGGTAGGCGTGGGTGTGATTCCTGGTGGTGGTGGTACCAAGGAACTCGCGTTCCGGTTTACCGAAGCGCTCGCACCGTACGACGAAGCCGATCCGTTTGAAGCGATCAAGCGCGCGTTCAAGCTCATTGCGTTTGCCGCCACCAGCACAAGCGCACCCGAAGCACGCGCGATGGGCTTTCTACGCGAAGGCGATCGCATCAGCATGAATCGCGACACGTTGCTCTCCGACGCGCGTCAACGTGTGCTCGACCTGGCACCGGACTACGTGACGCCAGCGGAAAAGCGCATGCGTGCACTGGGCCGCGAAGGCTTTGGCAACTTGCAGTACGCACTGTGGGCAGCCGGAGAGGCCGGTCAGGCGAGTGCGCACGATCTGCGCGTTGGCCGATCCGTAGCCTACGTCTTGTGCGGCGGCGACGGCGCACCACGGGACGTGAGCGAACAGGATCTGCTGGATCTTGAGCGTGAACAGTTCCTCATGCTGCTCGGCACGAAAGAAACTCAGGCCCGGATTGAGCACATGCTCACCACGGGCAAACCGCTTCGTAACTGATTGCGACGAGGAGACAGAATCCATGACTGAAGTCGTAATCGTGAGCGCTGTGCGATCGGCCGTCGCACGCGGCAAAGCAGACGGCGCACTGGCGTCCATTCATCCGGTTGATCTCTCGTCTGCGGTGATGCGCGAAGCCATCGCGCGGGCCGGTATTGATGCCGCCATTGTTGATGATGTGCAGTGGGGCTGTGCCATGCCCGAAGCCTCGCAGGGGCTCAACCACGCGCGACTCGCCTGGTTGCGAGCGGGCTTCCCGGTGGAAACATCAGCCGCGACCATCAATCGGTTTTGTTCGTCTGGCCTGCAGGCGGTAGCGTACGGCGCGCAGGCAATCATCGCGGGTCATGCTGATGTGATTCTCGCCGGCGGCATCGAGATGATGTCGCAGGTGCCAATGTCTGGATATCACACGCGGCTCTCGCCGGAAATCACCGAGAGTTATATCGGCATGGGTTTCACAGCCGAGCGTGTGGCCAAACAATGGGGCATCACGCGAGAGATGGCCGATGACTTTGCGTTTGCTTCACAGCAGAAAGCGGGTGCGGCGCTCGCAAGCAAAGTGTTTGCGCCAGAAATCGTGCCTGTCACGGTAACGCGCGACAGCTGGGAGGGTGCGCGTCGCACAACAACGGAGCACGTCTTCACGGTAGATGAAACCCCGCGTCCGGAAACCACGCGCGAGCAGATGGCCGCGCTTCGCCCTGCATTCTCCGCCAAGGGCACGGTGACAGCGGGCAATGCATCCCCGTTCTCAGATGGCGCGTCGGCCGTATTGCTCATGAGTCGCGCCAAAGCCGATGCACTCGGGCTCAAACCCATCGCGCGGTTCGTGACGTTTGCCACGGCCGGCGTGTCGCCCGACATCATGGGCATTGGCCCGATCAATGCGGTACCCAAAGCGCTCGCACGCGCCGGTGTTTCGCTCAGTGACGTCAAGCTCATTGAGTTCAACGAAGCGTTCGCGGCGCAGGCCCTCGCCGTCATGAACGATCTGGGAATGGACCCGGCGATCACCAATGTGAATGGCGGCGCGATTGCGCTTGGTCATCCGTTGGGCGCAACTGGTGCCAAACTGACCACGCAGCTGGTGCATGAGCTGCAACGTCGCGGTGGCGGACTCGGACTCGTCACGATGTGCATTGGTGGCGGCATGGGCGCAGCCGGATTGTTTGAAGTGTACTGAACGAGCGCCGCGACGCGCGCATGACAAAGCGGGGCGCCGACCACAGTGGTCGGCGCCCCGCTTTTCTATGTACTGCAGCGTCACCGCACGTGGCGTGACGCGGGTCCTTACATCGTGTTGCCAGCCGTCTGCGCGCGCAGCTCGCCCTTGGGGTTTGCCTTGGTGTGCACGTTGAGGTACGCCGCGCCCGTGCGCACAAGCTCGCGGAGCTCGTCGAACGTGGCACCTTCTGACAGCGGGGTCTCACGCGTAATCGTGCCCATCGCCATCGGGCCGCTTGGAAAATCGTTACCGGCCTCGCTCGTATAAAGCGTGGCAAGCACACCACCCGCTTCCTCAGCGCCGCCCTTGTGCACATGCACGGCTGTTACGCCCATCACGTTCAGTCCGTTCACCACGTACGCAATGCTATCGGCATACACCATGATCGTGGCCTCTGCCTCGGCCTTGGTCACAACCGGCGTTGGACGCTCCGCAGCGCCGCTCAGTGTCACCATGAACGTTTCAGCAGGGGCGGTCTCCATGATGGCCGCGGCATCTTCGGCAGCAACCACATCGGCCGGCAAGTCATCGGCGTTGTCCTTGTTGCCACCGCACGCGGCAAGCATGAGCGCAGAGGTCGCGACAAACGGGATCAAGGCGTTGCGAAATCGAATCATTGGTGATCTCCAGAAAATTGGGGGAGCACGCACGATAAGCAGCGTGGCGCGTGACACCCAATGTACGCGCTGGTCGCGTTCCCGTTCCGTTGTGTGCGCTATGTCACGAAGTTCGGAACGCTAGCGTCCGATCGAGGCCGTGTCGACGCTGCGCACCGCGAGGTTCGAGAGCAGCGCGACCGCTTTGTCCAACTGGGCAAATCGCGCATCGCTGGTGAGTCCGCGTACGTGACGCGCGTAAATCTGTTGCGCGACCACAGCCAGCTTGAACAGCCCATACACGTAGTAAAAGACAGGCTGCGCCACCGCGCTTCCACTCGAACGCTCGTACATTCGCACCAGCTCGCTGCGCGTGGGACTGCCGGGATACGCAGTAATGCCAAGCCCGAGCGCACGTAACAATGGCGGATCATCCGCCTGCACCCAGTACGCGAGCGTCGTGCCGAGATCCATGAGCGGACAACCGATCGTGGCCATTTCCCAGTCGAGAATTGCGCGAATGTGTGTTGCGTTGGCTGGATCAAGGACAAGGTTGTCGTACTTGAAATCGTTGTGCAGCAGTGCGGCGCCCACTTCAGCGGGCTGATTCGCCGCGAGCCACTGTGCAACAGCGTCCATGTCCGGCACCACACTCGTCTGGGACGCAATCCAGCGTTTGGTCCACCCGGCAACCTGTCGTGCGACATACCCATCTGCTCGGCCGAGCTCAGCCAGCCCACTCGCCGAGACATCAAGCGCGTGCAGCGCAACCAGCTGTGCCACGAAGGCGTCGGCGAGTCCGCGCGCCACGTCTGCATCAAAACGTACATGCGCGGGCGCTGTCTGTCGCAAGATCACGCCGTCCACATGCTCCATCAGATAAAACGGCGCGCCGAGCACCGAATCATCGTCGCAGAACGCAAGCGCGCGCGGCACTGGTACACCCGCCGGATGCAACGCACGCAGCAGCCGATACTCGCGCGACATATCGTGCGCCACACCGCGCCCAACACCACGCGGCGGACGGCGCAGCACAAACTGCTGCTCACCCGCCTGCACGAGATACGTCAGATTCGAAAAACCGCCACCGAACTGCGTGATCTGCAGCGCTGCAGTGGATGGGCCAAGCAACTCCGGCGCATGGCCGTGCAACCAGACCGTCAGCGACGCCGCGTCCAACTCTTCACCGGCGCGCACACGCACCGTGTCATGCGGGCCGCCCACGCGATCGCTCACCGCCCACCCATGTACGGCGCCAACGCCCGACGCGCAATCACGCTCTTGTGCACTTCATCGGCACCGTCGTAAATGCGCGCGGCGCGCTCGTGCCGGTACCACCAGGCGATCGGAGTGTCATCTGTCATGCCCAGCGCACCGTGGGCCTGCAGCGCGCGATCGAGCACACGCTGCAACACATTCGCCACAAACACCTTGATGTACGCAACCTCCGCGCGGGCCGCGCGCTGGCCCTCACGTGAGATACGTGCCGCCGCATCCAGCACCATCAATCGTGCCGCGTGAATTTCAATGCGTGAATCGGCAATCCAGAACTGCACCGCCTGCTTGTTGGCGAGCGGATCTCCAGGCGCCAACTCACGCGACACAGCGCGCCGGCACATGAGATCGAACACCCGCTCACACACGCCAATCCAGCGCATGCAGTGGTGAATGCGTCCCGGTCCCAACCGCTCTTGTGCCAGCGCAAAGCCTGCGCCCTCTGCACCCAGACGATTGGTCACCGGAACGCGCACATGCTCGAACGTCACTTCCGCGTGACTCGCCCATCCACCTCCGGTTTCGCCCATCACGGAGATGTTGCGCACCAGCGTGAAGCCTGGCGATGGCAGCGGCACAATGATTTGCGACGCACGAGCGTGCGGTTCGGCGTCAGGATTTGTTACCGCCATCACCACGGCGAACGACGCCCCGTCGGCACTCGAGGTAAACCACTTGTGTCCACTGATTACGTACTCGTCGCCATCGCGCTCGGCGCGTGTGGCCAGCTGCGTAGGATTGCTGCCGGCGAGATCAGGTTCCGTCATCGCAAAACAGCTACGAATCGCACCCTGCGCCAACGGATGCAGCCAAGCGTGCTGCTGCTCGGGCGTACCGAACATGTGCAGCAACTCCATGTTCCCAACATCCGGCGCCTGACAGTTGCACACGTAGTGACCGAACGGTGTCCAGCCGAGCACCTCGGAGAGTCGCGCAAAGGCTTCAAGTGGCAACCCCGGCCCACCGTGCGATGGCGACAGAAAGGGCGCCCACAGTCCGCGCGTGCGCGCCTGTTCGCGAAGCTGCGCCAACAACGGAGCGTTCGTCGCCCAGTCGTTGTGCAGCATCTCACGTTCCCGTGGAATCAGCTCGGCGTGAACAAATGCCCGCGCGTTCTCAAGCAGCGCCTCGTGTGCACTCACAGCAGATATCCGCCTTCTGCCATATACACACCGCCCGTGCAGTACGCCGACGCGCCGCTCGCGAGAAACAGGATCAGCCCTGCGATATCATCAGGGGTGCCGATACGACCGATGGGCTGTTTGTCCATGATCGAGTGCGCAATAGCCGGATCATCCCAGAGCGCTTTGCTGAAACGCGTTTTGATGAGCCCGGGACAGACGGCGTTGGCGCGAATGCCGTCGGCGCCCCACTCCATGGCCATCACCTTGGTAAGCGAGATCAGCGCCGCTTTGCTCACCGAATACAATCCGAGACCCGCCTCGGGCGAGACGCCACCGATCGATGAGATATTCACGATCGAACCGCCGCCGCGCGACTGCATGACCGAATGCGACGACCGACACAGCTCAAGGACGCCCATGACATTCACCGCCATGATCTTGGCAAACACCTCTTCTCCCTGTGTTTGCAGCGGCCCGAAGACCGGGTTCGTGGCGGCGTTGTTCACGATGATATCAATGCCATCGTAGGCCTCCACCGTGCGCGCGGCGAGGCCGCGCACATCATCCATGTGACTCATGTTGGCCACAATGCCGGTCACGTCGAGACCATCATTGCGCAGTGCGAGCTCGGCCGATGCCACATGCTCGGGCTTGCGGCTGGCAATCACAACCCGTGCACCTGCGCGGGCCAGCGTGGTGGCGGCCGCGAATCCAATGCCGCGCGTACCGCCGGTTACAATCGCGACTTTGCCGTCGAGACGAAGGTGTGCAATCGCGTCGGCATCACGAGCGGTCACCGGTTCATGCGTTATCACGAGGCACTCCAGCGCGAGAGAAAAATCAGTTCGTCACCCATCGGGACGCTACGGCTGCTCCCTGACAGACACAACCGGGGAATGCACCACGATGCATCAGGGACTCGCTGTCTTAGCGTGTCCCTCGTACGCGGTCCAGCCTGGTAAGGCGGCCAACGGGCGGCGCCACAATTGTGCCGCCCATGGTCTCGACGTGTCGAATCACCAACTCTGCACTGCGCGGCGCCGTGGTCACGTCACGTTCCAGCGCCTCGCACGCGGGCTTGGCCTCAGGAATCACGTAGCCATCGCCGCCGAGGCAGGCGGGGTACGAGGCAAACGAGATGCGCACCGCGTCACCAGCCGCGATCGGTCGCCCATCGGCTCGCGTGATCGGACCCACAATTCGTGCGCCACTCGCGAGCCGTGCGTCGAACGTAAACGACACGCCACTGAGCTGCGGATACGCACCACTGCCCAACCGCCGTGCCGACACGCCGTGCTCCAGCAACTCGCGCAATCGCGCACCGGTGAGCGGGAACGTGACCACCCGCGTTTCGTCGGCGAAGAGAAACACCGACTCGAGCTCGTGCGCGGTGATCGGACCGGGCCCGAGCATATCGTCGAGCCGCAGCGCGCCGGAATTGATCATGCCCACATCGGCGCCGGTTCCGAGTCGGTAGGCATCGGCCACCAGATTCCCAAATCGGCTTTCACCGCCACGCGACGTGCTATCCACCGCATCGATGGCGTCAGGAGCCACACCGAGCACACGATCGGTACCGATGCGCCGAACGAGCGTATCGCGCCACGCGGCGGTGATGGCCGCAGTCGCCGCCTGCTCTCGCCACGAGCGTAACGGCCGGATGATCGTATCACGCAACGACCACGCGTTGCTGCTACGCTGAGCTTCCACGTACGCCGCAGTGCGCGCGTTTGACGCGGCCTTGATCATGAGTCGACCCTCGTGCGCCACGCGTCGACCATCATGTTCGTGCCCGCCAAGCAGCAGCGAAATGCGCGGGTCGCGAACCAGCGTCGCGCTGTCGCGCCAGATTGGCTGATGCGTGAGGCCAACAATGAGGTCCACTCCCAGCTGCGACAACGAATCGACCATGCGCGTGGCCGCCGCGTCGGGATCCGTGCAGCGAACCCACGAGCGATATTCCGCCACAATCGTGGTGCCAAACACACCAACGCGCGTACCGTTCACGGTCACCGTATCCCATCCGCGAACATTCGGAAAA
This sequence comes from Gemmatimonadaceae bacterium, assembly GCA_022843265.1. GTDB lineage: Bacteria > Gemmatimonadota > Gemmatimonadetes > Gemmatimonadales > Gemmatimonadaceae > JAABRT01. The sequence goes on along the minus strand of JALHNZ010000022.1, from coordinate 19,159 downwards.
GGCGCGTCATCACCGTAGCGGCAGTTGGCGGACAACCACCGGAACCGCGATTCCGTGACACGCGCCGTAAACTGGGCGCGATCAACATCAAACTCGTGATTGCCCAGCGTGGCAAAATCAAATCGTGCCGCGTTGAACGCCTCCACCATCTGGCGTCCGTGAAACCACTTGCTCAGCAGCGAAGGTGAGAACAAATCGCCCGCGAACATGAGCAACACCTTCTCGCCCGACGCCTGCTCAATCGAGTCGCGCCACGCCGCCACGCGCGCCAGCCCTCCGCTGCCGTCGCGTAGTGTGTCGCTGACGTACACATCGTTCACCAGCAGAAAGCGCACCGGCGCACCCGTGGTCAGCGGTGCCACTCGCGGCGCGCGCGCACACGACGCCAACATTGAGGTCGTTGACAACGCGAGCGCGGCGATGACTCGCGTCACCGCCGCGCGCTTCCACAATCTCTGCTGATGCTCTGACACCCTCATCACCGCCCCAGGCTACATTTGCGGATTCTCAATAATTCCGGCAAAGAGAATCGTACCACTCAGGCGTTCGCGAATAAAGAACAGGAACGGCCGATCGAGCGTCATGACCGGAATAACGGGCGCCGATGTGAGGCGAATTCCCACCTGAGTGACTGCCGCAGCCTCGGTCCCCTCTTCGTTCACGTCGATGAACACATCCTGCGTGACGTGGGAAATGGAAAGCTCGGCATTGGCAATACGCCGGAAGTTGGCCACACGGTCCTGGAACGCGATGCCCATGCCCATGCGCGAGAGCGGCTCCTTGAGCGCGTACTTGAGCGGCAACCGGAACTTCGGAAGCGCCAGCTCCACCCTGGCCGAGTCGAGACGCTGCACCGTCGTTTGAAACTGCGATGCGTCAAAACCGGCCAACCATTGCCGCGGCGTTGCGGTGCTTGAGGGCAGCACCAGCGTCATCACAAATGCGCTGTTTCCATAGGGCAACTCCGCCCACTGTGCACCGAACGCTTCGCGGTAACCAATATTTTCGCCACTGCGAAACATGGTACGCACCGATGGCTTGGCGCCGGATGCGGTGGTAAACGGAATATCGCGGCTCTTGGCCACATCAAACCGGTCGCGCCAGCTGGCTTTGAAATAGAGCGCGTTCATCAACATGGCCACCGCATCGGCACCCAACGACTCCACCACCTTCGGTATTTTGCCGTTGGTCTTCTCCGACGCCCACGCGTTCATCGCGGCCACCGTGGTCGGTCCAAAGTCTCCGGTGCGCACGTCCGCATTGAACACGGAACGCATCTCTTCCGTGTACGCTGGCAAGATGGGAAATCCCTGGCGCACCCACAGCGAGTTGGCGTTGCGCAGATCTACCTGTGGGTCCAGCGACAGGATCAATCCTGGCAACTCCTTGTAACCTGCCAGCACCTCGGCGCGCGAACGCGCGCCCCAGCCGAGTGCGACGCGCATGGAGTCGGCCGTGCTACCGTCAGCACCGGCATAAGCCATACCGAGCGCAACGTGTGCGCTGAACGGCGAGAGCACGATGTTTTCATTTGGCTTGTCCGCCGCCACTTCACGCAGCAGCGCAAAGCCAAACGTATTGCTCGCCGAAATCGCCTGTTGCTCGAGCGCCGTGAGCGTGCGCGGCAGCGCAGTGAGTGGCTCCGGCGTGCTGCCGATCGGAGCGGTCGCATCGCTGCACGCGCTCAGCAGCAGCGCGCCAGCCGCCAGCAGGGCCGATACAGGTCGACGTACGGCACCTGCCATGTCATGATCTGAACGCAAGGGTTCCTCCGCGAGAGACATGTGATGTTGCAGTACCCGCATGCGCTCCATGCAGGTCCCGAATACACCGGCACGCCCCCACGTGACTACTGGGGGTGATGCAGCGTACCACGCCGCATTACCCCATCATCGCCGATCACGTGATGGTCGCGGGATCCACACCCCGAATCTGAAAAATCCGCGCCACCGTTTCGCCGATCTTGTTGTTCGGCGTACTGGCGCCCGCCGTGACACCCACGCGCAACGGCTGACCAACCGGAATCCATTCGAACATGCTCGCCAACTCACCGTGCGGACCGATGGTGCGAAAACGCGCAAAGTTCTTTTCCACCTCAATCTCGTCTGGATCCGCAATGTGATACGTGGTCACCTGCTCCGCGCACAGGGCCGCCAGTGAGATCGTATTGCTGGAGTTGTAGCCACCCACCACGACCATCAGATCGAGCGGATCCTTGAGCATTTCCACCACCGCGTCCTGACGCTCCTGCGTGGCGCTGCAAATGGTGTCGAACGAGCGGAAATGCGCCGCCCGGTGCTCCGCACCATACGCACGCTCCATCGCTTCGCCGACCGCGTGGGCAATGGCGAGTGATTCGCGAGCCAACATGGTCGTTTGATTGGCTACGCCAATCCGCACGAGATGCAAATCAGGATCGAAGTGCGACGGCGCCTGCTTCTCGAAACGCGCCAGAAACTCCACGCGCGAAAGCGGCGCCCGAGCCGTTGGTTTTCCTTGTGACGCCTCGATGTAATCCATGACCAGTTCCGCCTCGGCCATATCGCGCACCACCAGATACATACCGCCGGGGTACTTCTCCACCTGCGACGCGGTAGCGCGCGTCTCTTCGTGGTAGTACTTGCCGTGAATCAGCGCCGTAAATCCATCGCGTGCGTACGCTTCAACCCTTTTCCACACGTTGAGCACGGATCCGCACGTGGTGTCCACGATCACGCAGCCAAGCGCCCGCAGTGTTTCGAAGTCGTGAATCGTCACACCAAATGCGGGCAACAAGACCACATCAGCGGCCTGCACCGGTGAATAGTCAAAACCCGTACCTTTCGCCTCAAGGAACGTGATGCCCATGTCTTGCAGCTTCACATTCACGTGCGGGTTGTGAATGATCTCGCCGGCCAGAAAAATCCGGCGATCCGGAAACTTCTGTCTGGTCTGGTACGCGTAGTCCACCGCGCGCTCCACGCCGTAACAGAATCCGAACTCGCGCGCGAGCACCACGGTGGTGTCACCGGCCTGCAACGAAAAATCCCTCGCTCGCAGCAGATCCACCAGGTGGCCCGTGTAGTCGGCGGCGAGCGTGTCCTGCACCTCGGCCTTCAGCCCAAATCCTTTGCGGACGTACTGTCCCGAAGCAGCGGCGGCGATAGAGTCAGTCATATCACTGAAAGATAGCAAGTTCCGCGAGCGTCTGGCGCTGAGAAGCGGCCGCTTCGAGCGCCGCGTCGCGATCCAGATGAAACGGGGCGATCGCATCCAGCACCAGGCGCGGCAGCGGGCGCTTCGCAAAGTCTTCCACCGTCACACACACCACCACCACACTCGCGCTGGCCCTCGGGGCTCCGTCGGCCAAGCCAACCACGTCCACATTGAACGTGAACGACGTGTTGCCAATGCGCGGCACGTAGGTCACAAGCGCGAGCGCCTCGTCCAGGCGCGCCGGCGCAAAGTAGTCAATGCTCATGTGACGCCGCGGCATCCAGCTGGACGGCGCGTTGAAGATTTCCGAGTACGGCAGCCCCGCCGCGCGCAGCCATTCCTGCTCGCCGTACTCAACAAACCGGGTAAAGGCGCTGAAGCGCGTTATCCCCACCAGATCAACATCTGCCCAGCGAACTCGCTCGGCGCACACATGCGGCGCATTGGCCATGACCATTCCATCCGAATGTCGCAGATCGCGCCACAACCCGCGCACGACCAGCGTGATTTCCCTGACACAAGACGTACCCACAGGCAATATACTGGGATGTGCGGCGCACTCCCCCGCTGGCGCTATTCCCACCTATCGCGCACGTTCGAGGCATCATGTACAAGACCATCCTGCTTCCTCTCGACGGTTCGCCCTTCAGCGCCCGGGCAATTCCGGTCGCCGCAACACTGGCGAAGCGCACCGGCGCCACATTGCACGTCGTCAGCGTGCTCGATCCGAGCGCCTACGTGCCGTTCGTGCCCGGCGAAGTGCTGGTGCCGGTGATGGACACCGACGCGCTGGAAGCGCGGCGACAGGCCGACACCGAGGCGCTTCAGCAGGTGGCCAGCGAGCTTGGCGCCCAGGGCATTCACGCGGCCGGCACGCTGCTTGAGGGAACGGTTGTTGAATCGATCGGCGAATACGCCGTAAAGATTGGAGCCGACCTGGTGGTCATGACAACGCACGGCCGCAGCGGCCTCGAGCGACTCTGGCTCGGCAGCGTGGCCACCGCCTTCATCCAGCGCTCTCCGTGCGCGGTGTACCTTGTGCGACCAAGCGGCGGGAGCGCGCCTGTTGCCGAGTCGCTGGTGCCGACGGGGCCGGTGCTGGTACCGCTCGACGGCTCAGCCTTTGGCGATGCCATTGTGTATCACGCCGTGCGCCTGGCCGAAGCGCTCGACGCGCCACTCGCGCTGTATACGGTGGCCATTCCACACGCGATCCCTATGGCGCCGTTCGGAGCCGAAGCGCTCCTGGCCGACGAAGGCGATCTGTCGCATCAGGAACAGGAAGCGCGAGAACGTCTCACTGCGCTCGCGGGCACATTGCCACCAAACTGCACCGTAGACGTGGGCACTGACATGACGGCCGCGCGTCCGATCATCGAAAAGGCCGCCGCGATCGGCGCGAGCGTGATCGCGATGGCCACGCACGGGCGCACCGGCTTGGCGCGACTGGTCATGGGCAGTGTAGCAGACGCCGTGCTGCGCGGCGCACCGCAGGCGCTTTTGCTCTACCGCCCCACGGATCGCGAGCAACAACAGTCGCACGCGTAACGGCTTCACACGGCACTAGCGATAAAACGTGGGTGCCAGGAACGGCGCGAGTGCGTAGCTCACCAGCACTTCGTACGCGCGCTGTCGGTCGAACAAACCGGCGGTAAGCACTCCCACCGCCCCAACGCCGACTCCCGTGCCCTGCGTCCTCGCTTCCGCATCCATGGCGTGGCCAAGTTCTGCTCCAGCACGGAGTCGCGCGGCCACGCGGTCAGGCAGTGGAAGCACCATCGAACCGCCCACGCCTTCGCGGCCATCACGTGCGCAGGCAACCGCCCAGGCGCAGGTGCGCAGCTGACCGTCCGGCAGCTCAACAACACCACCCTCCAGACCGACGGCCAGCTCGGCGTCGCTTTCAGCGAGCGCGAACAGCGCGCGACCACGTGCGCCCTGAATCGTTTGTTCGTCCCCCCACGGCTGATCGGGCACCCCGGAACGCGCCGCGAGCCCGAACACCACGGCACGGGGCGCGATACGGCTGAGCACGCTTGCCACGGCGCCGATTTTCACGGGGTTCGTGCTGCCAACAACAACGAGGCGTGGCGCGAAAGGTTCGAGCATCTCCATAGCATGAAAAATGCTTGCTTGCAGGCACGTATGCGAGTAACGTAGCCCACACTGCATGCACGCATCCTCTTCCGCGCTTTCGCGAGCCGCCAGTGAGACGCGATCTCCGATGGGGAGCGCGCCGCGCACTCGGTTGTGGCTCGAGTTCGTCAACACCGACACCGCGTTGCCTGTACCACGCGGTGACTTGCTTCGCGACTTCGGCACCCTCGTTCGTTGGCTCGTGGAGCGCGGCGTGGTCGACCTCGAGCGCGCGTCAGGGCTGAGTCGCCGCGCGTTGCTGCAGCCCGCCGCCGCCTCGGCCACGCTCGTTGATGCGCGGCGTGTGCGAGTCGCGCTTCGGGCGCTCGCCGAGCGTGGCGCGATGTCGGCGCGAGTACGCGACGATGCGGTGGCCGAAATCAATCGGGTGTTGGGGCGCTCCACGGGCACGCGACGCGTGGATCAGCGGGAAGACGGGGAGTTTGTCCGCGTCTTCGTGCCTACCGGTGACGCGTTCGCCGGCCTGATGATTCCCATCGTGGAATCAGCCGCTGATGCGCTGGTGATTGACGAACTGCCGCGCGTCAGACGCTGCGCCGACACACGCTGCTCACGTGTCTTTCTTGACACGTCGCGCAACGGCACGAGACGCTGGTGTGACATGGGCACGTGCGGAAACCGAGCCAAGGCGGCCCGTCATCGCGCGCGTGTGCGCTCAAGCGACGCGATGCCGCGCGCGGGCTCGAACGCATCTGATCTTTCAGCCGGTTAGCGTGGACGCGAGACGCACTCCCGAGCGCCCGGTGCCAGGCATTCCTCGGCACACGCCCGATCCCACGCTCGAGCGTGGGTTTGTCGCGTCGCTCCGCTGGCTCGTTGCTGAAGGTGAAGCGCGAGGCGTGCGTCGCATTGCGGTGGAGTTGCGCGCACTACGCGAAGCACTCACAACGCTCGATGAAACACGACGCGCGCGCGACGAACATGCGGAACGTGCTCAGCTGCTGGACCGGGAGATTCAGGACGCGCTGCTGTTGCTCGGCGAAGCCACACGTGTTGACGGCAACGGGTCACTTGTGGCGCGCCTCACCCGACTGCGCGAGATCCTCGGTCGTGATCTCGCCACGCGTCGTGCGCTCATTCAGGAGCGCGACAGTTGGCGCGCCATGTGCGAGTTCCAAACGCGTACGCGCGCTGCGGTGCACACCATGCTCGAAGAATCGGAGCGCTCGCGCGAGCTGATCGAATCCGAAGTCAGCACCCTGCGCGAGCGCATGGCGGTGCTCTCCACCGTGCATCAGGAAACGGTGGATGAGGCGGTGGAACAGCGCCGCGCATCGTCCATGGCCGTGACGGAGCTGGCAAGACTCCAGGAAACATCCGCCACGCTGCGCGAACGCGTGCTGTCGCTGGAGAGAGAGCGTGCGCAGCTGTTGCAGCTGCGCGAGCGTCTGGCGTTGCTGGAGCAGGAACGCGATGCCGCCGTGATGCATGCGCAGGATACCAGCGGCGAACTCACCGCACTGCGCACGCGGTTGCAGCAGTGGAGCGGTACAGTGGAACGGGCGCTCGCCGAACTCAGTCGCGCGGCGGGCGCCCTCGGCATGAACTAATGCGCGGCAGCGTGCAATGCCGGTGAGCGATCTACGATCGACGACGGCTTGATGTAGCCCATGTCAACCGCGTATCCCGCCAGCTTCTTCTGCAAAATGCGACGACCGCGGAAGAGACGCGACTTCACCGTGCCTTCCGGCACACCCAGCGCCTCCGCGATTTCGGCGTAACGCAGCCCCTGCAAATCACTGAGCACCACCGCCGCGCGATACTCTTCCGGCAGCGCACGAATGGCGCGCGTGATTTCGTCGTCGAGGAACGAGTCGTAAAAACGTCCCTCGGGATCCGCCTCGCCGACGGCCTCAAACAGCGCCCACCCCTCGGTGTCCTCCGGCTGCTGCACTTCGCGCGCATCGATACGACGCTTGCGGCTCACGAACACGTGGTACAGGATCGTGAAGAGCCACGCACGAATGTTTGTGCCCAGATGATACTGCTCCCACCGCTCAATAGCACGCAGCATGGTGTCGCTCACGAGATCTTCGGCATCGTCTCGCGAGCGCGCAAGTTTGAGCGCGAAGGAATACAGCGCGTCCAAATGCACCAGTGCCTCGCGTTCGAACTGCGCGCGGCGCGCGACACGATCCGCAGATGATGCGCCCGTGGTTTCATCGGCAATGTCAACGGTGACTTCCAGCTCTTCCGGCTGACGCACCATCGATTCGCTGCTCGTTCCCATCGCGTATTGCTCCCTGGTCACGCTACCCGTGACCATTCCACCCGTTGCCATCTCGCAGTCCCGCGACCGACGCGTCGCGAACCTGCGTGCTGGACCACCACCCACTTCACCCGTGCAACGCGACTACGGCCCCGCCGTCTCGCACATGAGTGCCAATGAATCGCTTGAGATCAATCGCGATTCCTTCGAGCACACCCAGGTCCCGCTTCACTCGCGTCATCAACACTGCGCCTTCGAGCGTGGCGATGATGAACCGCGAGAGACGTACTGCATCCACATCGTCATTCAGCTGCGGACGCGCTTCCCACAACAGTGATCGGATCTGACTAGCCCAGCGTTCGAACACGGCCTCGATTCGGATGCGGAATCCTTCGTGTGCATCCGCGAGTTCGGCGGCGAGATTACCAAACGGTGAGCCACCACGGCCTCCACGCTCGGCCTGAAGCGCCACGACCGCATCGATAAACAGCGCCAGGCGCTCGAGCGGGTCGATCATGGGCTCGCGCAGGATGGCGAGGCCGCGTTCGGCAAAGCGCTCGAACTGCCGGTTGAGCACCTCGTACCCCAACTCTTCCTTGGATCGGAAGTAGTGGTAGAAGTGGCTCTTTCCGCTGAGCTTCGCGCCGCGGATGACATCATCCACCGAAGTGGAGGTGTAACCGCGTTCCGCGATCAGTGTCGCGGCGGCGTCGAGGATTTGGAGGCGTCTGTCAGACATCGTGGAGTGAAAGTAGGACTGAGTAGTCCAAAACGCAAGGGCGTCTCCACACATCGTTGTAAACCACTGTTTTACATAGACTTACAGAATACTCGCGGAAACCAGCACGAAGAATAATGCGAGACCGTGACATAGCACTGCCGCAGTACTGTCGGCAATAGGCATTCTCTCGAATTTTTTCTGTCGGACACGGAGTCCGACGTCGCGCGCGAAAGCGCTAGCGGCCGCGCCGCTTGGGGTTACGAGGCTTCCCGCGGCCGCCTGAGCCGCCACCTTGGTAGCCACCCGGACCACCGCGACCCGCACCACCTCGCCCGGCGTTATCGCGCCCGGGCCCCCCGCGTCCGCGGTCACCGCGACGCTGCCCTTCCTGTCGATACGCTTCGCGCTTCTGATCACGCGCCCGTGCGTGTGCGGCGATCTCTTCATCGGTCCACGGTGCGTCGAGTTTGTCCTGCAACTCGGGCAGTGAATCGGCGCGCACCGCACCGCGTTGTCCACGTGTCACGACAAATCGCAGCGGTCGCCCTGCCAGCACACCGGTCAGCTTGGGTACTTCTTCCACCGATAACGTGCGGGCGAGTTTTTCCGGCAGACGCAGGCGCACCGAGGAGCTCATCGTACCATCGGCCGCCACGTCCACATCGTATTCGAGCGACACACCACGGTCACGCACCAGCACTTCATCCGGCATGGAACCGGCGCGCTCACGATCGGCGTCGGACACGAAATCGCGCACATCAAGCGCCAGCGCGAGACGACGCACGTCTTCCCAATTGTTCACGTCGTCGAGCTGCGTGCGATACCACGCCGCCAGCTCCGCCTGTCCCAGACGACGCGTGGTGCCACCAAGGCGGCGCCACACTTCACGCACTTCTTCAATGGCCGCGTGATTGCGTTTCACCGCGTGATGGCGAAGCTGACCGGACGCCAATCCCTCCGCCACCAGATCGCGCGCGCGCGGAGCATGCTCGCCATTCCATTCGCGCAGCGGCTCTGATTCACGCGACAGTTCAAAACCGAAGTACGACACACGCCGACGCTCAACAATCGGCGTGTGCCCGCGCCCTGGATCCAGCACCAACTCCGGGGCATGTCGATGCGCGTGCCGCCGAACCAGATCGAGTGACAGCTGCGTACCCTCGATCCCAGCACGCGGCACGCCAAACCGATCGGCAAAGAACCGCAGTGAACCGGCCACGGCACCCCAACTGCCACACACGCTGGTGCGTGAGACGCGCGCGCTCTGTCCGTCAATCGTCTGTTCGTCGATCACGAGATCGAACGGCATGAACTCGGCCAGCAAATCCTGAAAGCGGCGCAGCGTGTGTTCGCGCGCCAACGGCATGCTCGACGGCAGCGGTTGACTCACACTGCGATACACGCTCGCCATCGCAAGTGCCGCGTCTTCGAGCGACTTCACCAGCACACCACGACGTTCGGCCCACAACGCAATGCGTTCGGCATCAAACAAGTGACGGGCGAGTCCGTACACTTCACCGACGTGACCCGCTTCCGCGAATGCTTCCGCGTACAGATTGTAGGCCGTGAGATGATCGCTGCCGTGAATGACCAGCCCTTCAAGATTGCGATCATCGCGTGTCATGCGATGCAGCGATTCAATGCCACTCATCACGGTGAGATACGGCAGCAACTCATCTTCGCCGTGCACAATCAGTTCGCCCCACGCGCGCTCGACGGGGAGCGCTTCGACCGCGCGACCGTAGTCGGTAAGTCGACCGGCGTCTACCAACCCACGAGATTCCAGCAGGGAGAGCGCGTTGCGATACGCCGCACGATCAAGCGGTACCGGCAGTTCGAGATCATCGGCACGCACACCCAATCCCGCGCACGTCAGGGCCACGCGCTCTGAATCACCTGCGAGCTGAAACTCGGGTTCCGTTGGCTTCAGCGACGCAAAGTGGATATCGCGATCACTCAGAATGTGCACGCGCCCGCCGGCAACGCGGCCGTGCACACGCCCAGCCATCTGCAGAATTTCGTTCGAGCCCAGATGCGTACGCGTGAGCACATTGCGCCCACGCATGATCACGTTGGTGAAGCGCGAATCGTCAATGATGACCGTGTCGAGCCCCGGCACATTTAGCGCGCTTTGTCCAGCCGCCGTCATCGACAGAAAAAACGGCTTTTTGACTTCCCCTTCGAGAAACGGTCGAATCACACGAATGGGTTCGCCGCCGTGATAGTGCGCCGCGGCAATCGTGGGATAGCGCGATTGCACCCACGCCGCGGCTTCCTCCACCATCGCGCGCGTAGGCAAAAACATGGCAATGCCACGCCCCGCTTTCACGGCTTTGCGCAAGAACCCATCATCGAGAAACTCAACGGGCTGTTTGCGCACCACATCGACCGTGGCTGCTTTCTGCGCGTCAAACGCGGTGACCGCGAGTACTTCCGCGCTCTCGAGATAACGCGAATAAAACGTGGGATCGACGGTGGCCGACAACCAGATAAATCGACAGCCCGTGCGCTTGCCGAGCGCAAGACACAACTCAAGTTCAGCACTCGTCTGGTGAATCTCATCAACAATCAGCGTGTCCTGCGGCAGAATGTCGCCATCCTGAAACCAGCGTCGCGCGATGCCGGTGGTGACAATGATGACATTCCACTCGGGCGTTTCCGGCGTTGCCTCTCGCTCGCGATTGATCACGCCAACGCGCAATGCCGTGGTGCCGAGTATCGTTTCGGCGATCGGGCGAATGGCGAGCGTCTTGCCGGTTCCAGTGCCGGCAACAATGCCAAACCCGGAGCCGCTGGCCGCAAGTCGGCGCAGGTCCTCGCCGCGGGTGCGCTCGAGAAACGTGTCAATATGCAATCCCACGGCGAGCTCAATGGTCTCGCACGCGGCGCGAGTGGGCGCGATCACGATCACGCGACCCGTACTCGGCTTGGCCGCGACGAAGGCGTCGCGGTCGATTGGTAGATAGCGGTCGTAGACGGTGCGCACAGCCGTAAGCTAACGGCCTCGCGCGTTAACGCTGTATCAGCTTGACCCGTTGTCCATCGCGAAAGACTTCAACGCGATCCACCAGGCCGTCTTTGTCGCGATCAGTCCAGACCTGCATCAGCTGGTTGCTGTTCGCATCAAGAAAAATTGCGCGCCACGGGGTGCCGCGACCCTGATCCGGCAATCGTGCGACGAACTCGTTGGTGCCGAGCCACTGCGCGACTTCGACGCTCGCGCGGCCCTGCATCACATCCACGGCCGACTGCATCCGGGGCAACACCTGCGGATACGGCTGCGACGCAAAGGCTGGCAGGTCATCACACCGACCATCCTTGTCGCGATCCAGACACGGCGGCGGACCAAAGCGGAAATCGTCGCACCAGCCATCACTATCGCGATCGAGGCACGTGGTAGAGCCGCGGCCAGGGGGCGGTGTGTTGCCGGAGAAATACCGCGGGTCGACCATCGGGCCTGTGCCCATGAGCAACCCGCCTTGCCCCACATACGCGTCAAAGGTGCCGTTAGGGCCCACGGGCACACCGAAGCCACCAGACGACGAAACCGGCAGATTCCCCTGCCGGTCGCCATACAACTGTTCGTCGGTCACGCGCTTGGAGTCCCACGGCTCCCGACCGGCGTCGCTCATATCCGGCCGACCAGGGATCTTGATGGGCGGTTTAGGCGTGGCTTTGTTGTCGAATCGCTTGATCGGCACGTCGGTGAGCCCCTTGCTCGAGGCGCCGGCCTTCTTCGGACCGTAGATCACCTTGCCGTTGGGTGGCTTGTTGCGCACCGCAAGGCTGCACTCCGTTGGCGCCGGCTGCTGCGTGGCCGGCACGCCGTCGAGCCAGATGCGGCACATATCGGCAGGCGGAAGAAACTCCCTGGGCACGCTATCCGAGGATACACGAGTCGAGCCTGCCGATTGCGCGGCCGCACGTTCCACGGGAACGCTCACCGCGATCAGCAGCCCGGCTGCGATCACTGTTCGATGAAAAAACTGACGTACCATGATTTCCTCCAGCGAGACGTCCTGCTCCATCCCCATTGATGACGCGGACGCCACACCAATAGTCAACGCAGAAGCCGTGCCAACGCTGAGTTCGCCTGGTATTCGACCGGTTTCCCCTCTGACGGGGGGTGCGTCCGGCGTGTGACCCGGAATTCTGTCGTCCCGTCCGCGGGACAGTCGCGTCCCACCTGGGAGACGACCCCTCAGCTTCCGCCTGCTGCTACCCCTCAATCACCAAAGCTGATCCCGACCGCTCGAGCCGTCCGCACCACATCGTGGTCGGGCTCCACGCGTTTGCTCTCCTTGAGCACCTCGACAATAGGTATCGTCACAATGTGCGGCGACTGCAGCGCCACCATGTGGCCCCATTTTTTTGCCGCGACCGCCTCCACCGCGGCGCCGCCAAATCGGGTAGCGAGCAACCGGTCATAGCCGGTGGGTGACCCGCCTCGCTGCAAATGCCCCAGCACCAGCGACCGCGTTTCCTTGCCCGTCCGCTCCTGGATTTCGCGCGCGATCGTATCGGCGACGCCACCCACGCGCTTCATCTGCCCCGGCAGCGATTCGCCCATGACACCCACATCGCCGCTCGGCATGGTCACGCCCTCCGCCACAACGACAATGCTGAAGCGTCGACCGGCCGCATCACGAGCGCGAATCTTCTCACACACTTTTTCCATCGCCCACGGAATTTCCGGCACCAGAATCACGTCGGCCGTACCGGCAATGCCCGCGTACAGCGCAATGAATCCCGCGTCGCGACCCATGACCTCAAGCACCATGACACGATCATGGCTCTCGGCGGTGGTGTGCAACTTGTCAATCGCTTCGATCGCTGTGTTCACCGCCGTGTCGAAACCGAATGTCATCACGGTGCCTGACACATCGTTGTCGATCGTCTTGGGCACGCCCACAATGCGCATGCCTTTGTCGACGAGACGTTGCGCAATGGCGAGTGAACCGTCTCCGCCAATCGAGATCAGCGCATCAATGCCGAGATTGCGCGCGTTCTCCATGATTTCGTCGGAGCGATCCACTTCACTCCACGAGCCGTCTGCATTGCGCACGGGATACGCGAAGGGACTGCCACGGTTGGTCGTGCGAAGAATCGTTCCGCCGTGGGCCATAATGCCGCGCACGGACTCACCGGTGAGCGGAACGACATCATCATCACCAAGCAATCCGGCGTAACCGCGCTTGCTGCCGAGTACGTCCCACCCGCGATTGCGCGCGGAGAGTACCGCGGCACGAATAACAGCGTTCAGTCCGGGAGCATCTCCGCCGCCGGTGGATATTGCAATGCGCATGCCGAAACGTCAGAAGAAATGGGTCACCACGACAATCGTCGTAACGGTGGAATGTACTGCCCCCACGGCGACGTCGCCCACCGAGTTGCGCAACAGTTGTGCGAATCACGGGCCGCAATGACGGGCCGTGCTGACGGGCCGTGCTATCGGACCACGCTCAGGGGAGCGGGGCGCCCATCAGGTTGGCGATGCGGCGAAGGGCCGTGTCCTGCCGTGCCACGACAAACTGCAGCGAGTCCACCTGAGACTGCAGGAGCGACGTTTCCTCACGCATCTGCACCAGGAGGTCCTGCAGGTCGTAGAGCGACTGCTGGAGCTCGACCTCCGCGCCGGGATTGGTGATCTGCTTGCAGCCAACGATTACCGGGAGCACTGCGGCAGACACAAGCAGGGTGCGAACGATGGGAGGAAGCTTTCGGCTCGACATGCGAACTCCGAGGGAGAGACCGGTGGTGCGGGAAAACGCTTGGCGCGGCGCGATTCTGGTGATGGAGTGGCGGCGCTTCTGGTGGATATAACGTCAGACCCGTCCCGGAGGAACGTATGCGCCGCAAGTGCGGCTTCACTGTGATCGATCAACTTGTGACGATCGTGCTGCTGGCCCTGGTGCTGTCCATTGCATTGCGAGGCGTCGGCGTGATGCGAGACACGCTGGCGGTGCAAGCGGCCGCACGTGCAGTGAAAGACGCGTTCGCGCTCGCCCGCGAGCACGCGGGGGCGTCGGGGCAGCGAACCGCCGTTCGTTTCAGCGAAGCCCAAGGGCGCGTAACCGTGCATGCCGGCGCCGACTCACTGGCGCAGCTCGCGCTCGCGCGAACGCATGGTGTCACGTTTACCGCCACGCGCGACTCCATGTCCTACTTGCCCTCGGGACTTGGCTTCGGGGCGTCGAACCTCAGCCTCGTGCTCTCTCGCGGGACCAGAGTCGACACCATTACGGTGTCGCGACTTGGCCGCGTGCGATGAGCACGCGGCATGCGAAGTCAGGCGATCGGCGCGGTCAGCGACGCGTCGTGCGGATGGGCCGCAACCGCGGTCGCGGCCACCGTGCCAAAATCAAAGCCGGGCACGGAGATACGCGGGATTTCCTGATTGATCTCACGCTCAATCGTGCGCACCATGCCGATCTCGTCGGGCGACATGAACGTGTACGCGTCACCCGTGGTCGCCGCGCGTCCCGTGCGGCCAATACGGTGCACGTAATCTTCCGGCGCCTGCGGCACATCGTAGTTGATCACGTGCGAAATGCCGTCAATATCGAGCCCGCGCTGCGCAATGTCCGTAGCCACCAGCACTCGAATCTTGTTCGAGCGAAAATCTTCCAGCGCGCGAATGCGTTGTGGCTGCGACTTGTCGGCGTGCATGGCGGCCGCGGGAATGCCTCGGCGCTGCAACTCCGATTCAATCTTGTCGGCGCCGTGCTTCGTGCGCGTAAACACCAGCACGGAGTCGTGGTGCGACTTGGTCAGCAAATCTACCAGCAGCTCGGTTTTGCGTTCTTTGCGCACGGGATACACCGCGTGCGTGACCGTGCTCGCAGCCTGCGAGCGCCGACCAACCTGTACCACAACCGGCCGACGCAGATACTTGCGACCAAGCGCTTCAACTTCCGGCGGCATCGTAGCCGAAAAAAGCATCGTCTGACGATAACGCGGAATCTGCTCGATCACCTTCTGAATCTGCGGCGCAAATCCCATGTCGAGCATGCGGTCCGCTTCGTCGAGCACGAGAATTTCGAGATACGAAAAATCCACATTCCGACGATCCATCTGATCGATCAATCGGCCGGGCGTGGCCACCACAATATCAACGCCAGAGCGCAACGCTTTTTCCTGCGGCTCGTAGCTCACCCCACCAAATACCGGGATCACATCGAGCGGCGCATGTTTGGAATACTTGCGCACACTCTCTTCAACTTGAAGACACAGTTCGCGCGTGGGTGTGAGCACCAACGCGCGTGTGCGTCGCGGGCCGTGCATCAGCCTGTCCAGAATGGGCAGCGTAAAGCTGGCCGTTTTTCCGGTGCCGGTTTGGGCCAGTCCAATGATGTCGCGACCAGTGAGCGCGATTGGAATCGCCTCAGACTGAATCGGGGTCGGGTGCTCGTATCCGGCGTCCTTCAGGGCGTCCATCAACTCTTTTGCGAGCCCGAGCTGAGCGAAGGTCGGGGGCAGTATCTTCTGTGTATTCGGCATGTTATCCCGGAAAGCTAATCGCTTTCCGGGGTCGCCGCATCAAATCAGTTCGATCGGCCGTCCCGCCAGCTTCGCGATTACGCCAAGCCGGAAGGTGACGTCCACCGCGTAATCGTCCGCCTCCGCCTGCCGATCTGTGAGCGGCATCGTGGGCCACACCCAATCCGGCACGGTGGCCGGCATGGTGACCGAACGCGGCGGATGCCAAACCCCGTGGCGGTCCCGATCGTCGAGCAGCCGATCGAACAAGCGCCCCCACCCCTCATTGCGTCGCAGGTAGCCCAGACGCGCCATGATTTCCAGCCAGGCCAAGGCGGTGGGCATATCGGCATCCATGATATGCCGCGACGGAAGAATGTCGCCCAATGCCAGATGTGGCTGTTCAATCATGTGGGTTTCTCCCACCTGCTGCATGGGCGCCATGCGTGGCAGCTGCAACGACAACCAATGGTAGAGCCGCTCCATGTTGTCGTAGTACTCACTGCGAAAATGCGGCATGTAGGCCAGCATCACCAGCGTATGAAACGACGGCGGCGATGCCTCCAGTGGCAAGACGTGCTGATTGCCCACACGAATAAACGGCTTCTCAGCCGCCGGTGAGCGAAGGAACGCGCCCATCCGGTCAATAATCCGACGTGCTGCACCGCGCAGGCGTGGGTCGGCTTCATAGCCCGCCTGCGCCAGCGCGGCCGCGGCGGCCTCGCGAAGAATTTGCCGTCCGCGTGCGATCAGGTCCGGATCGGAGCCCGCATCCTTGGCAAATTCATAAAGGAAAGCCGGATCGTTGTCTTCGGGGAGCAAACGGAAGAGCGCCCGACGAGCCGTGGCCAGCGGGGCCGACTCAGGGTCCCAGCCGAGCTCCAGGAGCCGGCGATAGCCCGGAATGCCTCCAACGGCGGGCTTGGTGCCGAGCACCGTGCCCGGAACGGTCAGCATCCCGTGTCCCCAGGTCCCGTCTATCTGTTGATGCAGCAGCAGTTCCCATCCCTGGCGCGAGGCGTAGGGTATGCGGCCGACGCGTGTGTCCGCCGCGAGTGGCAGCGCGGCGACCTCCACCAGGGACCGATAGCGAACCGCGGGCGAGCCATTGGCCAGCAGCCAGCGGAGCGGGAAGGTGGCAGGTGGCTGAGGCAACGTCGAGGCGCTTGATGGCATCGACACAGGAAACGGCAGCGGAGGCGAGGTTTCTGGCAGGGTCACGGGCGGGAGCGATGGAGGCTCGGCGTCGGAGCGGCCAAGTCCCGATATCATACAGGATTTGGAGCGGTGCGCCAGTAGTTCGGATACCGTGGGGTCACTAAATCTGCGAGCTTTCCTTTTTCCAATCTGTGGAACGAAGGGCCTTGGACTTTTTTCGTCGCACGAGCTACCTAAGGTTAACGCAGCGCACTGGCTGGCGTCTCACCTGATAGACCGCTCACACCGGTACTCCCAACGAGCGGGTGTGCTCGATTGCTCCCTACCTTCCTAGAGGAAAGTGTCTCCATGATGTCCCTCAATAAGTTCGTTACTGTGGCGTTCATGCTGGTTGCGGCGAGCACGCAGGTGGAAGCGCAGGGTGGCGGCGGTGGTGGTGGCGGCGGCCGCGGCGGCATGGGCGGCGGCAACATGATGGAGCGCCAGAAGGGTTTGCTCTTTAAGGACATCACGCTCGATGACGCGCAGAACAAGCAGGTGGATTCGATCTTCACGGCGTCGACGGCCAAGCTGGCCGAAATGCGTCAGGCGGCCATGGGTGGCGGCGGTGACCGTCAGGCGATGATGGCGCAGATGCAGAGCATTCAGACGGAACAGCGCACCGCGCTCCGTGCCGTGCTCAAGGCCGACCAGCAGGCGCAGTTTGACAAGAACGTCGAAGCGATGCCGGCGCCGGGCGCGGGTCGTCGTCCGCCGTCGTTCTCGTACTCGGTGCGCTAATCGCGTTTCGCCATACGCAACTGCTCGTTCAGCGAGGGACGGTCCGTGTGGACCGTCCCTCGTCTGTTTTAACCCGCCGTTCCCTTGTCATTGGGTTTGGCACGCGGAGAGATTGCGCGACATGAACTCGGCCGCTGAACTGCTCGCATCCTTTCTGATCATCCGCTGATGCGCGGCGAGTTTGTCGACCTCGACGATACGCGCCTGTATTGCTTCGCCGCCGGCACGCGCGGTGCGGGCGAGCCGATTGTGCTCTTGCACGGCGCCTTCACATCATCGCACATCTGGCGGGATCTGATTTCGCGCCTGCCAAAGGGGCACCGCGTGCTCGTGATCGACCTGCTCGGTCACGGCCGCAGCGATCTTCCGCGCCACGCTGATTTTGGAACCGCGGCGCACGCGACACGAGTGATGGCGTTGTTGCAGGCGTTGGGGGTGGAACCGGCGTGCGTGGTGGGACATGGGCTGGGCGCGGCCGTGGCGGTATCGATCGCGCAAACCGAGCCGGATCGCGTGGAGCGATTGTTGTTGTGCAATCCATGCCTGGTGCAGCCCGACGGTGCAAGCGCTGAAGCCCCGCGTACGATGCGTCGTCTGGCGCGAGCTACTCGGGTGTGGCGCACGTTGCCGCCAGACTGGCTCGCATCAGCACTACACAGCGCACTCGTGCGTGGCTACACCAATCGGCTGCTCGCGGCAAATGCGACTGATGTGTCACTCAAAGTGTTTCGCAGCGAAGACGGACGAGAAGTGGCCTGTCGTCAACTTGAATCACTCGTGTCCATCGCTGGTCCAATCGCACTGGCGCCCGCTAGCTTGCATATGCCGGTCGGACTCATGCTTGGCGCCGATGATCCATTCGTGCCACGCGGCGGCGAATCGTTGCGTCGGGCGTTGCCCGAGTGTGTCACTGGTTCGCTCACGGTGCACCGACTCGCCGGCATGTCACACGCAATTCCTGAAGAAGCGCCGGACCGATTGGCAATGGCGGTGGCGGAGTTACTGGTTCAATGATGTGCAGCGCACGGGAGCCGTGATGAGCAACGATCGACTAGAGACATTCCGTGTGATGGTCGCGCGCCAGCCCGCACACGCCATGGCGCGATTCGGCCTGGCCACTGAGCTTGCGAAAGTGGGATCGCATGCGGAAGCCGCAGAGCACTTTGCGCAGTATCTCAGCATGCACGATGACGAAGGCAATGGTTGGCTGCGCTACGCCGAGTCGCTCAGGCACGTAGATCGTATTGACGATGCGCGCGCTGCGATTGAGAAGGGGATTGAGGCTGCAAACCGGCACCAGCATCCAACGCTGGTTGGAGATTTGGAAGCGTTTTTGGATACGTTGGATTAACGCGCGTTTCTTTGGCTCAACGCAGTTGCCGTTCCTGATGCGGTCATTCGGCCCAGTAGCCGGAGCCCAAGGCCATTTGGCTTTTCGGCCTCACTGTTTCGAAAGGGGG
>JALHNZ010000021.1:42921-53388 GCA_022843265.1 Gemmatimonadaceae bacterium | reverse complement strand
TAGCTCCTGTGAAGCCTGTCTCAATTCCCATTCATCGCGTTTCGCCCAGTGCGATTTCCGCGCCCGCGCCAGCCGACGCCCGCGAATCTGCCTCGACCGTTCGGTTGGCCGAAGTGGTCGGTGCGCTGTCGTACGCACTGGATCTCACGGAAGGCCAGCGTCCCGGCCACACCCTGCGCACGTGTGTGCTCGCCATGCGCATTGGCCGCGGTATCGATTTGTCGCAGTCCGAGCTGGAGGCGCTCTACTACGCCGCGCTGCTGAAGGATGCGGGATGTTCGAGCAATGCGGCGCGCATGGCGGCGTTGTTCGGCTCAGATGACCAGAGCGTCAAGCGAAACATGCGCCTGGTGGATTGGCAAGATCGTTGGCGACTGGCCGCGCGCACAGCGGAGAACTGTGGCGTTGGTCGTTCCATGATCGCTCGACTGCGCCACTTCATGATGATCGCGCGTACACCGGATATGACGCGTGAGATCATTCAGACGCGCTGTGAGCGTGGCGCCGCGATTGCGGCGCAGCTCGGATTCCCCAGTGCATCGTCGGAAGCGATTGCGTTTGTGGATGAGCAGTGGTGTGGACTGGGACATCCCACGGGAATGTCGGGCGTTGACATCCCCATTTTGTCGCGCGTTTTGCTGCTCGCGCAAACACTTGAAGTGTTTGTAACGGAAGAAGGCATCGACCAGGCCATGCGCATGGTGCGTGATCGACGCGGTCGCTGGTTCGATCCGTCCATCGCCGATCTGGTGCCGGCGTGGGGTCGGGCTGACGCTATCTGGACCGTGTTGTCAGACAGTGATCGCCTGGAAGCCACGGTGCTGGCACTCGAGCCGAACGAATCGCCGCTGCTCGCCACGGACGAACGCCTTGATGCAATTGCACAGGGCTTCGCGTCGGTGATCGACGCGAAGTCGCCGTTCACCTCGCGGCATAGCACGAATGTGGCGCGTTATGCTGCCGCCATCGCCACCGCGCGTGGTGCATCGCCGCGCTACACTCGCGAAGTATTGCGTGCGGGACTGCTGCATGATCTTGGCAAGCTTGGCATCTCCAATCGTATTCTCGACAAACCTGGCGCGCTGACCGATTCGGAGCGCGCCACGATGAAGGATCACCCCAAGTGGACCTGGGAGATTCTCCGTCATGTGCCCGCGTTTGCCGGTGTGGCCGGACCGGCCGCGATGCATCACGAACGCATGGACGGAGCGGGCTACCCGTGGGGCCTGGGAGACGATGTGCTCGACGAAACGGCGCGCACGTTGGCGGTGGCCGATGTCTACGAGGCATTGACCGCCAATCGACCGTACCGTGTGGGCATGACGGCGGAGAAAGCGCTCGGCATTATGGTCCGTGATCGAGGCACTGCGTTCGACCGGGAGCTCTACGATGTGGCCGAGTCCATGGCGCAGGCGGGAGCGTTCGCGGCGATCGCGGACGTGGTCGACGAGCCATTGGCGGCCGTGCCAGGCATTCACCTCGAGCCGCTGCGCAAGATTGCCTGACGCGCAGCGCTCACCGGCCTTGTGCGCCGGGCGCCGGGCGTCAATAGTGCGGCATGAGAGACGTAAACACGCGCGCAACTCCTGAAGGCCTCTGGCTTGTGCTTGAGGCGTCTACATCTGCCGGATCTGTGGCGCTGCTCAGGAACTCGGGCGCTGGCGTCGCCGAGGTCGTTGCGAGTTGCGAGGTCCCGATGGGCGCAGCGCGCGATGACGTGCTCACACCCGCTGTGCAGTCGCTGCTCGTTAGCTCCGGACACAGGTTGAACGATGTGCGCGCGCTTGTGTGCGGCGCCGGCCCGGGATCGTTTACCTCGCTGCGCATTGCCGGCGCGCTCGTGAAAGGCCTCGCGTACGGCCTGCAGGTTCCGCTCTTTGCGGTTCCGTCCATGCTGCTGGCCGCGCGCGGCGTCGATGATGTACCGGCTGCGGGTATTCGCCGCCTGGCCATGGACGCGCTGCGGCATGAGTACTACGTGCAATCCTTCACGCTATCCGAAGACGGTGTTCTTGCGCCGAGCAGTGGCGTCTCTCGGCTGAGCGCCGACGCGGTTGCACAGGACGGGTCGTATCTGGTGATTTCGGCAACTGGCGATATCAAGCCGCACGCCAGCGTTGCGCGGTGGATCGGCGATTGGTCGCCGTTTGGCCCCGCCTCGCTCGATGCGTGGGAGCCGGCGTACGGACGTCTTGCCGAAGCGCAGGTCAAGTGGGAAGCGACGCATGGACGCGCCCTCAGTCTCGACTGACGTACGCCTGCAGCTCCGGGCTGCTGAACCGCGAGACATCGCGGCCACGGCAGCAATTGAAGCCGCGTGTTTCTCTGATCCGTGGCCGGCGTCGGCGTTTGATTCCTTGCTCGAGTCCGTCGCCACGCATCTCACTGTGGCGGTGCTGGACAACCGCGTCGTTGGGTACAGCGTGGTGATTCACGTGATCGACGAAGGCGAGTTGGCGAACATTGCCGTGGATGCCAGCGCGCGGCGACATGGTGTGGCGCGTGCGCTGATGGACGCGCTGATGTCACGAGCGCGACGTGATCAACTGCACTCCATGTTTCTGGAAGTGCGCGAGTCGAACGTGGGTGCCCGCGCATTGTACGAGGCGTTTGGGTTTAGCGCACTGACGCGTCGGAAGGGTTACTACCAGCGTCCAGACGAGGATGCGATCGTGATGGTGTGGCGACCCGGTGCGCAAGTGGTGCGCAGCTGAATCCTCGTTGTCTGGCTCGGATTCGTGTCGTTCGTGCCGCCAAACTGCGCTGCGCGTTCACGATTGGGAACGCGAGGTTTTGGTGCTATTTTCCGAAGAGGCGCGTGGTAGGATAAGTGCGCCAACCGCACTTCACCCGCACGCCTGGAGGCACCGTGAGTCGCAGTCTGAATAAGGCCACCCTGATCGGTAACGTCGGATCCGATCCGGAAATTCGCAGCACGTCCAACGGCGGTCGCGTGGCGACATTTTCGCTGGCCACCAGCGCCGTTTGGAATGATGCGTCGGGGTCAAAGCAGGAAAAGACCGAGTGGCACCGCTGCGTAGTCTGGAATCAGGGCAAGTCGACGCTGGCCGACGTTGTCGAGCGCTACGTCAAAAAAGGCGAGAAGCTATTTGTCGAAGGCGAAATTCAGTATCGCCAGTGGACGGACAAGGACAATCAGACGCGCTACACCACGGAAATCAAAGTGCGCGAGCTGATTCTGCTCGGCGGGCGCAGTGGCGGGGACGACGACGCACCACGTCGCAGCAGCGGCCCTGCGGGTGGCGCTCCGAAGAAGGGTGGCGCGGCAGGTGGCGCGAGCGACGACTTCTCTGATTTCCCCGGCGCGCTGCAGGACGAAGACGACGATCTGCCGTTCTGATTACGGCAGCACCCCACGGGGGGCCGATCGTGCAACGCATTGTGCTCACGGCGTGATGATGTGTGCGTGACGGTCTCCCGCGGTTCGGCGTCCCTCTCCCAGAGGTCATGTCACGAGTATTTGGTATGGAGCCAACTCGGCGTGCCCTGATTTCACATCGCCCTCGAGAGGTTTGCGTCATGTTCCCAGCCCGTTCCCGTCGCGCGTTGGTTCGCGCCAAGGCTATCGCGCGTCGGTCAGAGTCGGTCAGCGAGGCGCAGCAGCTGTTGTTGCCGTTGTTGCTCGCCTTCGGGTTCGCGCTGCTGCTTGCGTGGCCGCACCGCGCGCAGGCGCAGGCGGCCGGCGCATCGGTCACCGCGTCAGCGGCGTCTACGCATACGGTGCGTCCGGGCGAAACCCTCTGGAGCTTGGCCGCACGCTATTTCGGCAACGGTCAGAAGTGGCGCGAGCTCGCATCGCTGAATGGGCTTGCCGCGGGTGGTGAGCTCGGGATCGAGGTGGGTCAGGTGCTGCGTGTGCCGGCCGAGCGCCCCTCGTTCGCCGAATCACGGGCCGCGATGGCGGAGCGTCCGCCGCTGAGCACGCCGAGTAGCGCGGTGACACCGGCCGCGGGAACGCCGGATGAAACGAGCGCGGCGAAAGCGGCCGCCGAGCGTGTGGCGGAGGAGAAGGCCGCGGCGGAAAGAGCCGCGGAGGAGAAGGCCGCGGCGGAAAGAGCCGCGGCGGAAAGAGCCGCGGCTGATCGGGCTGCCGCTGAGCAGGTCGCGGCGAACAAAGCCGCAGCCGAAAAGGCGGCGTTCGACGCCGCGGCGGCAGAGATTGCGGCCGCTGAGTCACGTCCGGCGCCGCTGCCCGCGCCACAGCGGGGCACGTTCATTGAGCCGGAGGGTTCGCAGGGAGCCACGCGCCTTGGCCTCGTGCGCCGTGCCGACGTCGCAGCCGCTCGCGGCCGTGACAACACCACGATTTTCCTCGGTCCAGCGCCGTTCGACGCCGACACCATGCAGGGCACGATCTACCTCACCGGTGGTGAGAGCTTCGTCGCGCCGGCCGGTCGTCGTCCGGCCGAGTTCGAAGCCGCGCCGTTTGCGATCTCGGCGGGCGCGCTGAAGGGTGCGGGCGCGGTGAAGGCGCGCGGTGAAGCGGGTGGCGTCAAGACACGCGACCTGCAGCTCATGCAACCGCGAGAGCTGGTTGAGATTGTGTTGCCAGCCGGCGTGCCCGCCACGCCTGGCACCAAACTCGTCTCCATCTCGCTCGGCGCCGATCTGGGTTCGTCGCTTCGCGTGGCGCATCCCTCCGCTGTGCTGACAATCGAGGAGCCGCGCAATGGCGTTCCCATGGCTCGCATCACGCGCTTGTTCGGCGTGGTAGAGCAGGGGCAGGCGCTCGTGCCGTTTGAGGAGGCACCGGCTGCCGCGGAAACCGAGTCGGTCGACTCCATCACGACCACCGTACGCTGGATCACCGCGAAGCACCTGTTGCCGTCGCTCCAGTCGTATCTCATCCTGGCGAATGCGCCGGGGCATGAAATGCAGGTGGGTGATCGTTTCGAGCTGCTGACCGAGTCGTCCGTGCAGTCCCGCGTGGCCATCGTGCGTGTGGTTCGTGTGGGTGCTGACGGCGCCACCGCGATCATCACGCATCAGGATCAGCCCACGATTCGCGAGGGGATGGGCGCGCGTCGGATTGGTCGAGCCCCGTAATCGCGGTTCGATGCACGTATGAGTTGATGCCACAGCGCGTTCAACGGTGATGCACGGGCTCCGCACAGATGTGCGGAGCCCGTGTGCATTTTGTGACTTTGCGCATCGTCCTCAGGCTGTGCGACCACGTACCGGTGTATACATTCACACGCGTTGCGCGTGTCACCACCTACTGAACCAGAGAGACGTGAACTGATGGCCAACAAGAACGCGCTCGTGACGGGCGGAGCGGGGTTTATCGGATCGCATGTTGCAGATCGGCTGCTGGCAGCCGGCTACGACGTCACCATCCTCGACAACCTTTCGAGCGGTCGCCGTGAAAACCTGCCCGCCGCGGCGCGTTTCGTGGAAGCAGACATCACCACGCCTGAAGCCGCCGCCGTGGTGCGCGAGGGCGGTTTTGATGTGATGTGTCACCTCGCGGCGCAGATTGACGTGCGCCGCAGCATGGATGATCCGGCGTTTGATGCGCGCATCAACATCATCGGCACGCTCAACCTGATGGAAGCGATTCGCACGGCGAGTCCGAAAACGCGTGTGGTGTTTTCCAGCACGGGCGGCGCGCTTTACGGTGACTTTGAGCCGCCCCCAAGCGCGGAGCGTCTCGCGAAAGACCCTGAGGCCCCGTACGGGATCGCGAAGTTGGCGGTGGAGTACTACCTCGCATACTACGGTCGCGTGCACGGCATCGACACGGTGGCGCTGCGCTATGGCAACGTCTACGGCCCGCGACAGGACCCGCATGGTGAGGCTGGTGTGGTCGCGATCTTCTGCAATCGGTTGCTTGATACACGCGCGTTGACTGTGTTCGGCGACGGCACGCAAACGCGGGACTACGTGTACGCCGGTGATGTCGCGGCGGCCAACGTGCTGGCGGCCGGGGCAACGCTGCCGCCCGCCGCGCGTCTTGATGCGCGCGCGTTCAACATTGGTACGGGCGTTGAGACGTCGGTGAACACTGTCGCGGGCTCGCTGCAGCGCGCCGCTGGCAGCACCACGCCCATCGAATACGCGCCCGCTCGCGCCGGCGAACTGCTGCGTTCGGCGCTCGATACGCGCAAAGCGCACGAGGTGCTCGGTTGGTCGCCCTCTGTTTCCATCGATGACGGTCTGGCCGAAACATTCCGCTGGTTTGCCGCGCGCCGCGCGGGTGCGACCGCATGATGTTCGCGTCGGTGAGCGCACTCGCTACTGCTCCACACGCCGTGATTGTGGTCGTTGCCCAGCTTGACGCGTCATCGAGCGCGGGTTCCTGGCGCATGCTGATTACCGACGACCCGCTGCACAATGCGGTACTGATCTTCCTCGCCGTGCTTTCGCTCATGAGCTGGGGCATCATGTTTTCAAAGTTCTCCGAGTTTCGTCGCGCGGAGAAGAATGGCCGGGCGTTCATGCGTGAGTTTGAAAAGGCGAACAGTATGGACACGGCGATGCTGGCCTCGCAGCGCGTCACGTCGAGTCCTTTCACCGTGGTCTTCGCGCGGGCGATTCAGTTCCTGAAAGAGACAACGCCCGCGATGGCTGGCTCCACCGATCGCACGGCACGTTTCAGCGGATCGCAGGTCGAGGCGTTGCGTCTGGTACTCGATGCGGAATCGGGCGCGGAGCGCGAGAAGTTGGGACGCTTTATTACGTGGCTCGCGACCGTGGGCTCGGTGAGTCCGCTCATTGGGCTTTTCGGCACGGTACTCGGCGTGATCAGTGCGTTTCAGGGTGTGGTGGCGTCTGGCTCCAGCAACCTGACGGCCGTTGCGCCCGGCATTGCGCAGGCGCTCACGGCTACGGCCGCCGCACTGGCTGTGGCCATTCCCGCCTCATTTGCCTACAACGTGTTTGCGGCGCGACTCAATCGCTACGACATCGGTCTTGAAGGGTTTGGATCGGAGCTCGTAGCGCTTCTTGTTCGTGAAGGGCGGATTTAGTCGTGTCGTCGCGTCGTCGGCGCGGTGAGCGCATGGCGGTAAACGCCGAAATCAACGTCGTGAGTTTGATCGACGTGATGATGCTGCTCATGATCGTGTTCATGATTGCCGCGCCGATGATGCAGGGCGGTGTAGAAGTGCAGTTACCCAAGGCCGACGTACAGCCGCTGGATGCGAAGAGCGGCCTGATCGTGTCCATCGATCGTGATGGCCGCATATTTGTTGATCGCACGGAAGTGTCGCTTGACGAGTTGGCCGGCAGCGTGAAGTCGTTGATGGCGCAGAAGCGAAGCGAGGGCGTCTACGTGCGCATGGACGAAGAAGCACGCGGTGGTGTGTTAGTTCGCGTGTTTGCGACGCTCATCGCGGCAGGGATTGAAAATGTCGGACTGGTTGGCGAACCCACGGGAACGCGTCGGTGAGTAGCGCGGCGCTTGGCATGTCGGATCCTGGGTCGGAAGATCCGAGGGAGCCGGGCGCGCCGATGAAGCGCTCTCTGATCATGTCGACGGTGCTCCACGTCGGTTTGCTGAGCGCCGTGTTGCTGTGGCAGGTGCGACCAGAACCCGCGCGACCGCCCGTGTATCGCGTGAAGCTCGTAGGCGCACCGGCGGGGGTGAAAAACATTGGTGTGGTGGATTCGCGTCCGGTTACGCAGCCGGTGAAGCAGGCCGAGGCACCAAGCGGAATGGAGCGCCCCGAGCAGCCGAAAACGGTGACTGAGGCCATTAAGGCTGCTCCCAAGCCACCTCCAGCGAAGGCCACGCCCACGCCCTCGCGTACCAAGGACGCGGGCCAGGCGGACGGCGCGACGAAGGCCGCGGCTTCCTCTGCACCGCGTGCCGGTAGTACAGCCGGTGGCCGCGGCACTGATGTGGTTACCCTGGAAACAAACGGGATCGAGTTTCCATCGCCCGGGTACCTGAACAACATCATCAATCAGGTGCAGCGCCGATTCGAGGTGGACACGCGCTTTATCAATCGTCCGCTGAAGGCCGAGGTGAGTTTCCTCATTCACCGCGACGGAACCGTGACCGAAATTCGCGTTGAGACGACGTCGGGTGAGTATCGGTTTGATCTAGACGCCCGTTCGGCCATTGAGGCCGCGGGCGGCGTTCGGGCGTTTGGGCCGTTGCCGGTCGCATGGAAGGATGATGTACTTCGCGTTTATTTCAACTTTACACCTGCGGGGATGCGCTGACGTGTTACCCGTGCTACCCACACACATGATTGCACGCGTTCGCGCCCTCGTATTGCCTCGGATCCTCCGCACTGCGATAGTCGGCGCGCTCGGCGCATTGGCTGCGACCGCGTCACTCGCGGCGCAAGAGCGGCCCGCTGGTGTTTCCCTGACGATGGTGTATTCCCCGGGCAAGCGGGTTGCCATCATGGTGTTGCCGGTGCGCGGTGCCGCGGGCGATTCCATCAAAACCATTATTGAGCGCGATCTTGACTACAGCGATCGCTTTCAGCACGTGCCAGCGATTGCCGCGCCCGCGCCCAATCAGCCGCTGAACTACGCGCTGATCGCGCAAGCCGGTGCCGCGGGCGTGGTGCAGGGACAGCTTCTGCCCTCTGGCTGGCTGCGCGTCATGCTGCACGATGTCGCGGGCAAGAAGATCATGAAGCAAGACGATTTTCCGCTTCCGACCACGGTGAACACCGATGGCTGGCGGCTCGGTGTGCACTCGATCTCCGATCAGATCGAGCAGTGGATCACAAACGAAAAGGGGATTGCGGCCACGCGCATCGCGTTCACTCGCGATGACCGCATCTGGGTCGTGGACAGCGATGGAGCCGGCGCGCGGCCAGTCACGCCGCGTGGCATGTCGCCCTCGTGGCACCCCAGCGGCCGCTACATCGCCTACCACGTGATCGACGTGGACCGCCATCGTCTGGTGGTCACCGATGTGGTCACGAATGCGCAGCGCTCTCTCACCAATGAGAAAGGGGCGCTGGACAACTCGCCCGCGATCTCGCCGGACGGGCGCTCAGTGGTGTTCAGCCGAAGTGTGGAGGCCACGGCCTCATCGACCGACCTGTTCGTGATGCCGTTTGATGGAGGGCGCCCCACGCGCATCTCGGTTGCCCGCGGCAGCATTAATGGCGCGCCCAGTTGGAGCATCGATGGACGTCGCGTAGCTTTCAATAGTGATCGGAGCGGACGCAGCGAAATCTACGTTGCGGACGCGGACGGTACGAATGCAACGCTGCTTTCCGCAGATGCGTTCGGCGAGCGCGGTTTACGCACCGATCCGAGTTGGTCGCCTGATGGACGGATGTTGGCGTACGCGTCGATGGTTGGTGGCAGTATGCAGATTCTCACGATCAACTTGCGTGACCGTACGGTGCGCCAGTTGACGAGTGATGGGAACAACAAATCGCCTTCGTGGGCTCCTGACGGACAACACATTGTGTTTTCGTCGAACCGCAGTGGCACGGAACAGTTGTGGATTGTCGACGTGGAATCGGGTCGCCCGCGTCAGTTGGTGCGCGGGGGCTCGGTATCGCGTCTCGCCGATTGGTCGCCGCGGTTGTCGAATACGCCGTAGTTTTCTGCACTAGGCGATGCACGCTGCGCATCGTGTAGACAAATTTTATTCATTCGCTTTTGACTCAGGAGAACGTTCGATGCCTCGTTTGACTCGTGTTGCCGTGCTGCTGCTGGCCGTTCCGCTCGCGCTCGGCGCGTGCAAGAAGAAGCCGGTGGCCGTAACGCCCGAGCCCGTGACTCCGGCTACTCCTGCCAATCCGCCGTCCAATAATCCGGCTCCGGTGACGCCGGTCGTCGATGAAGCCGCCGTGCGGCGCGCGATCGAAGCGGCGCGCAGTGCGTTGCTGCAGACGATCTACTTTGACTACGACAGCGACGAGTTGCGTGCTGATTCGCGCGCGACTCTGGACGACAAGCTCCGTGTGCTGAACGCCAATCCGTCGGCACGTCTCCGCATTGAAGGCCACACCGACGAGCGTGGTTCGGACGAATACAACCTGGCACTCGGCCGTCGCCGTGCGGATCAGGCCAAGCGATATCTCACCGATCGCGGCCTTGATGCGTCGCGCATTGAAACGATGAGCTTCGGTCGTGAGAAGCCCGCCGCCTCGGGATCGAGCGAAGAAGCGTGGGCGCAGAATCGTCGCGGTGAGTTCCAGATCATCGCCGGCGGCGCGGAGCTTCGCGCCCCGTGATCGCCTCGCGCGTGGTCTTCCGGAGCGTGCGGTCGTGCGCGACACTCATCGCCATGCCGGTGCTGCTGCTTGGCAGCGCCGGCTGCTTTGCCACGCGCGGTGATGTCCGCATTCTGCAGGGTGATATCAACACCGTGCGCATGGAGTCGCAGCGCAGCGCACAGGCGCAGGCACAGGCGCTGGCCGAAACCGCGCGCATTCTGCAAGCGGTGAGTGATTCGCTGTCGCGTCTGGCCACGCGACAGGTGTCGTTTGAAGGGGATACCCGCGGTGCGTTGCGCAAAGTGAA
>JALHNZ010000021.1:0-42911 GCA_022843265.1 Gemmatimonadaceae bacterium | reverse complement strand
ATTCGATCGTTGCGCGCTGATATCGAATCGTCAGGTCGCATGATTGCGCCGCCTGTGCAGAGTGACACGCCGCCTGGGTCTATCCCACCGGCAACGAGTTCTGGTCGGACCGGCGCAACAGCAACGCCGCCAAACCCCGCCATGCCGGGGCCCGCGCAGCTGTATGAGGACGGCATGGCTCACATGCGTCGATTCAGCTACGCAACGGCGCGTATTCCGTTCGGTGATCTGTTGCTGAATTACCCGGGTTCCGAAGTTGCACCTGAGGCGCAGTACTGGATCGCTGTGTCCTTCGCGGAAGAAAAGAATCTGGTGGCCGCAGAGACGTCGTACGGAGCCGTAGTGACGAAGTATCCGGAGTCATCGCGCGCGCCAGACGCGATGTTCAAGCGCGCGCAGATCTTTCAGTCGCAGGGAGACAACGCCACGGCGAAGTCGATTCTCGAGCAGCTGATCAAGCGCTACCCGAGCTCACCGACGGCCGAGCTGGCCAAGGAGCGACTGGCCGGGATTCCCTGAGTCAGATCGCACCAGTTCACGCACCATCTGTGTCTACTGTCACACCGAAAGCTCAGAATGATGAGATGCCGTTCCTCGATCACCTCGAGGAACTGCGTTGGCGTCTCTTTAAAGTCGCGCTCGCACTTGGCGGTGGCTTTGTGCTGGGGTTCGTATTGTTGTCCACCAAGTCGATCGACTTGCTGAACTATTTGCAGCGCCCGTTGCAGGCAGTCATTACCGAACAACTGGTGTATACGAGTCCAACTGATCCGTTCAACGTGGTGCTGTCCGCGTCGTTCGGGCTTGGATTCCTCATCGCGCTGCCCGTCGTATGCTATCAGATCTGGGCGTTCATGTCGCCGGCGTTGTACCAAACGGAAAAACGGGTGGTACTCCCGGTAATGTTCGGCGCAACACTGCTGTTCGTGGCCGGTGTCGCGCTGGCGTTTTACGTGGTGCTGCCCGTTACGCTCAAGTTTCTGGTGGGGTTCCAGACGCAGGCGTTCACGCCCATGCTGGAAGTGCGGCGCTACTTCGCGTTCGTGTTCGGGATGTGCCTTGCATTCGGCGCGGCCTTTGAGCTGCCCATTGTGATGCTCGCACTCACCGCGTTCGGTCTGGTCACGCCAATCATGCTGGCAAAGTGGCGGCGACACGCGCTCGTTGGCTGCATGGCGTTGTCTGCGATTATCACCCCTGGCGACGCGATCACCGCGCTGATCATGATGACGATTCCGCTCTACTTTCTCTATGAAGGTGGAATCGTACTGTCGCGCGTTGTGTACCGGAAGAAACTGCGCTCGCAGCAAATCGGGAGCGAGGCGATCGCGTGATCGCGTTGCCACGTTGCACCGACACCATCGCTCGCGCGCTCGCCAGTCACGTTTCTCGTTTCGTTCTGGCTGTACTGTTGCTCGCCCCCTTGGTGACTTCATCTGAGGCAGGGGCGCAGGTCCCCATCCCGCGTGTTCCAGCGCAGCCGCCCGCAACGCGCGGCGGTGCAGAGCCCGCACCGCTGAATCGCGACAAGCTGCTCGTGGAATGGGCCGAGCCAGACTCGATCATGAAAGAGTTGCTCGCCAGATCGGGCTACAGCACGGTGCAGTATCAGGGTGACAAGGTCACGTTCGATGCCATCACCAAGTTGCTCACCATGCGAGGCAAACCGTCGGCGGTGCGTCGCGGAGAGACGATTCTCGTTGGCGATACGATCGTGTACGACGACTCCACCAAACTTGTGGTGGCCACTGGAGACACGGTGATCCTGCGCGATCCATCGCGCGATGATGCGGACGATTTTGTCGCACGCGGATCTATTCGCTACGATCTGGAAACACAGGAGGGCACCACCGGCGCCTTCTCGACATCCGTCGTGTCCGGTCAGCGACTGTTTATTACCGCCGAGTCAGGTACCATCCTCGGTGACACCACGCTCACGGGCGGTCGACGTCTGTTTTTCCACGATGCTGACTTCACGTACTGCGACCTCTCCGAGCCTCACTTTCACTTCACGGCCAAAGACATCAAGTTCGTGTCTGAGAACGTGGTGGTCGCACGACCAGGTGTGCTCTACATCGGCGAAGTCCCGGTGTTTTGGCTGCCGTTCTTTTTTCAGGACGTTCGTTCCGGTCGGCGCAGCGGACTGCTCACGCCCAGGTTTGGTGTCGCCGAGTTGTTCCGCAACAGTGCGAACTATCAGCGCACCGTAGAAAATGTTGGATGGTTCTTTGCCATCAATGACTACGCCGACGCTGAAGTCTCCATGGACTGGCGCTCGGGCGGCAGCGGCAGCGGTTTTGACGCCGGCTGGTTGCGTGGTAACACCGAGTTTCGATACAAGTGGCTGTCGCGTTTTATCGATGGTACGGCCGCCGTCTCGTATCTGGGGCAAAACGGGGGGCAGACCAACACGTCGGTGTCGTGGCGCCATAACCAGAGCTTCAGCAAGTCCACGCGAGTCAGCGCCAACATCAACTGGGTGCAGAGCACCACGGTGCAGCGTCAGACCACGTTCAATCCAACGGCGTCGCTGGCCACCATTGTATCGCAGTTGAACTACCAGACAAAAGTCGGGCCACTGAACCTGAGCGTTGGTGGCACGCGCAAGCAGTATCCGGGACGTCTGCAGACCGATACGGATTTGCCGAACTTCAACCTGACCACCGGGACACTCGCGTTTGGTCGTTTTGAGTGGACGCCAAGTCTGCGGTTTAATCAGGCCCGCACGGACAACATCGACCAGGGAATTCAGTTCGGAAACATCTACCGCCCGAATCTGCTCGGTGGCCTGGACAGCACGCGCGTCCCCGCCTCGCGCAGCAATACCAACTTTGGGTTCGAATCGCCGTTCAAGATTTTCGACTTTCAGGTCAACAACACGGTCAGCATCACGGAACGCTTTGACGACTATCCCGAACAAAAGATTGTTCGTGATGTCAACGATACGTCCAAGGTCTTCACCCGCATCTTTGCGCAGCGATTCTTCACGAACGTGGACTGGAATACGTCCTTCAACTTGCCGCGCTTCCTGCAGGGTTCGTGGAACGTGTCGCCGAGTGTGCAGTTCGTGAACACCGATCCGTCGGCGGGATTCATCGTGCGTTCCGAGTTGAGCCGCGGCCGGTATGTACAGCAGGGCAAGCGCGCGCAGTACGGAGTGAGCGCAGCGCCCGTGTTATACGGATTGTTTCCCGGACTCGGTCCGGTTGAAGCGATTCGTCATTCGGTAAGCCCGCAGATTTCGTACAGCGTGTCGCCGAGGGCCGACGTGAGCGACGCATTCCTTGAAGCGACCGGGCGTACGCGTCAGGGGTACCTCGGCTCGCTGCCGCGCAACGCGATTTCGTTGGCGTTTGCGACCACGTTCGAAGCAAAAATGCGCGCGCCGTCGGCCGACGAAGTCGCCGCGCGTGCGGGCACCGATAGCAGCGAGGTGGCCGCAGACTCGGCTGCAGCGCCGGGCGCTGGTGATGATCCCAACGCGCCGCTAATTCCGCGTGGTCCCGCGGCTGAGGGGCGCAAGGTTCGTTTGTTGGCGCTGAACTTCTCGTCGCTTACGTACGACTTCATTCGTGCTGACACAGCGTCGTCGGGATTGGTCGAGCAGAACTTTACCATTTCAGCGCGTACGGACCTGCTGCCCAATCTCGATTTTCAGATGGGCTACGAACTCTTCCAGGGTGATCCGCTCAGTGATACCGCGCTGTTCAAACCGTTCCGAAATACGCTCGGTGTGAACTTCTCGCTCGACGGACAGTCGGGGCTGGTAGCACTCATTGGCCGTTTGTTCGGTCGTCGTGGTGCCATTGAATCACCGGACGCCGCAGACTCACTCACCACCTCACGCCGCAGTGAGTTCTCGCAGTTCGGCGGAGGTGGACTGCGCGCCGCGGGTTCAGGCGCGCGCGGAGCGCCGGTGTCGTTGCCATCATCTGGTGCGGGCTGGCAGCTCTCGCTCACGTACAACGCGAATCGTCAACGTCCGCCTATTGGTGGCACGCAGATTGAATACGATCCGGCGCTCGCCTGTCGCGGTATTCCTGAAGGTTCGTTCGCGTATCAGGACTGTCTGGCGAATGCGACGAACTCACCGCCCGTTGGATTTCAGCCCGAGGGACAGGTCACGGCCGGCGGTCCGCTCTACATTCAGCCACCGAGCGAAAATCTCAGCGGCAATCTGTCGTTCGGGTTAACGCAGAATTGGAGTGGCTCCATGAGCGCCCAGTACGATATGGTGCGTCGTGATTTCGGATCGCTGCAGCTTGGATTACAGCGCGAGATGCACGATTGGAACGCCGTGTTCTCATTCACCCGCGTGCCCAACGGAAACTTTGCGTTCAACTTCTTTATCGCGCTCAAGGCGTCACCTGAAATCAAGTTCAACTACGATCGGCGCACGGTGCGCTGATGACGACGGCCGCCTATGAGGTGGATGGGCAAACGCTAACCGCCGACGTGCTTGACGCCGTTTCTCGCGGACAGCGGCCCGTCGTGCTTCAGGCAGCAGCGCGCGAGCGCATGCAGCGCACGCGTGCCGTGGTGGACCGGGCGGTGGCGAGCGGTGCAGCGGTGTACGGATTGAACACCGGTTTCGGCAAGCTGTCAGAGATCGCCATTCCGTTAAGCGATCTGGCGAATCTGCAGCGCAATCTCGTACGAAGCCACGCCGCCGGCGTTGGCGCGTCGTTGCCGGAGCGAGAAGTGCGCGCCATGATGTTGTTGCGCGCAAACGTGTTGGCCTCCGGATACGCGGGCGCGCGAACTGAAGTCGTCGAATTGCTGCTCGCCATGTTGCAAGCGGGTGTGGTGCCCCTTGTGCCGGAACAGGGCAGTGTGGGTGCCAGTGGTGATCTTGCGCCGCTTGCGCATTTGGCGTTGGTCCTCATTGGTGAAGGACGCGCACGGTTGCATGGCGACGAAGCCGATGGCGCCACGATTCTTGCGCGGGCGGGCTTGGCGCCACTTGAGTTGCAGGCGAAAGAGGGGCTTGCGCTGATTAATGGCACGCAGGCGCACACCGCCGTGACAGCGATTGCCGCGCTGGAGTTGCAGCAACTGTGCCGAGCCGCGCATGTGATTGGCGCCATGAGTCTCGATGCGCTGCTCGGTACACCCGATGCGTTCGACGAGCGCATCCAGATCGCGCGCGGACAGCGTGGTCAGCTGCGATCCGCGGCGCTGCTTCGCGCGCTGTTGGCGGGAAGCGCGCTGCGCGAATCGCATCGCGCCGGTGATCCGCGCGTGCAGGACGCGTACGCACTGCGTTGCATGCCGCAGGTGCATGGTCCCGCGTTCGACGCGCTGGAGTTCACCATGGGCGTCATTGAGCGCGAGCTGAACGCGGCCACTGATAATCCATTGGTGATGGAATCGGGCGAGCTGTTGAGCGGCGGTAACTTCCACGGGCAGGCCGTTGGTATGGCGGCCGATTTTCTCGCCGTCGTGTGCGCCAATCTTGCGGTCATTAGCGAGCGCAGAACGGATCGACTAGTGCATCCGGATTTCAATCAAGGGTTGCCGCCGTTTCTTGCACAGAAGCCTGGCCTCGAGTCCGGGCTGATGATGGCGCAGGTTACGGCCGCGGCGATCACGAGCGATATGAAACGCCTCGCGTCACCAGCGAGCGTGGATTCCATTCCGACCGACGGCAACAAGGAAGACGTGGTGCCAATGGCCATGGGCGCGGCACTCAAACTGAGGCAAAGCGTGGCGGGACTGCGTCACGTGTTGGCGGTGGAGCTACTCTGTGCGGCCGATGCGATCGACTGTCGCCGACCGCTCACCAGCTCACCCGCACTTGAAGCCGCCCACGCTCGGGTTCGCGCGCTCGTGCCGCCCCGCACAGGTGACCGTCCACCGTCACCAGATCTGCTGGCCCTTGCGTCCGCGCTCGCCGACGGAATGTTTGATCCAGACGCGCTACTGGGAGGGTCCGTATGACAACGATGTCGATGCCGGTGGGTGCAAGGCCCGTTCGAGCAGCGCGCGGGAATCAACTGAGCTGCCGCGGCTGGTTGCAGGAAGCAGCGCTGCGCATGCTCATGAACAATCTCGATCCGGATGTGGCCGAGCGTCCGGATGATCTGGTGGTGTATGGTGGCACCGGAAAGGCGGCGCGTGACTGGGAATGTTTTGACGCGATTGTGCACACGCTGCACACGCTGGCGGACGATGAAACCATGCTGGTGCAAAGCGGCAAGCCGGTGGCTGTCTTTCGCACGCACACCGATGCGCCGCGCGTACTGATCGCGAATGGCAATCTGGTTGGACGCTGGGCCAACTGGGATGAGTTCCGTCGACTCGAAAAGTTGGGACTCACGATGTACGGCCAGATGACGGCAGGCTCGTGGATCTACATTGGCTCGCAAGGCATCGTGCAGGGCACCTACGAGACGTTTGGTGCCGTTGCCACACGGCACTTTGGTGGCACGCTCGCTGGTCGTCTTGTGGTCACGGCCGGACTCGGCGGCATGGGTGGCGCGCAGCCGCTCGCAGCCACGATGCACGGCGCGGCAGTGCTCGCGGTTGAGGTAGACGCATCGCGCATTCAGAAGCGGCTCGAGACTGGTTACTGCGACCGCATGGCCACTGATCTCGATGATGCACTCGCGCAGCTCAGCGAAGCGCGCGCGCAGGGCGTTGGTCTATCGATCGGCTTGCTCGGTAACGCGGCTGACGTGCTTCCCGCCCTTGTTGCGCGTGGTATCACGCCGGATGTGGTGACGGATCAAACGAGCGCGCACGATATGCTCGTGGGCTACGTACCGCGTGGGTATTCGCTCGATGACGCCGCCGACTTGCGCGCCCGGGATCCTGACGAGTACGTCGCACTGGCCCGCGATTCTGTGGTTGCGCACGTGCGTGCCATGCGAACCATGCAGGACCGCGGCGCCGTTGCGTTCGACTACGGCAACAACATTCGCACGGTGGCGTTCGACGCGGGTCTCGATGATGCATTCCGCATCCCGGGCTTCGTGCCGGAATACGTGCGGCCGTTGTTTTGCGAAGGCAAAGGACCGTTTCGATGGGTGGCGCTGTCTGGTGATCCCGCGGACATCTACCGCACCGATGCGCTGCTACTCGACATGTTCCCGCATGACATGCAGCTTGCTCGCTGGATTACCCTTGCCCGTGAGCGCATTCAGTTCCAGGGACTTCCGGCGCGCATCTGCTGGCTTGGACAGGGTGCTCGTGCACAGTTTGGGTTGGCCATTAACCAGCTTGTTGCCAGCGGCGAGGTGTCAGCGCCGATCGTGATTGGTCGTGATCATCTCGACACCGGGAGCGTGGCCTCGCCGTTTCGCGAAACGGAAGCCATGAAAGACGGATCCGATGCGATTGCCGATTGGGCGATCCTGAATGCGATGCTGAACGTGGCGAGTGGCGCGTCGTGGGTGTCCTTTCACCACGGCGGTGGTGTTGGCATTGGCAACTCGCTGCACGCGGGGCAGGTGATCGTTGCAGATGGAACGGAGGAGGCGGCGCGACGCATTGAACGCGTACTCACGAACGATCCCGGCATCGGTGTGGCGAGACACGCTGAGGCGGGATACGAAACGGCGCGCGATACGGCCCGCCGTTCGGGGCTGCACCTTCCCCTGATCAAGTGAACGGACCTCCATGCTAAGTTCGCGCTACAAGCCGTGGCACGTGCCGCTCTTCATGGGCAAGTACGCCTGGCTACGCGTGCGTCAGCGTCCCGTTTTGCTCAATCTCGAAGTCACCATGCGCTGCAACGCGCGATGCGGGTTCTGCGATTATTGGAAGACGCCGGCGTCGGCCAAAGCGGATGAGCTGAAAGAGTTCACGGATATTGCGCGTCGCTTCAATCCCATGATGATCACCTTCACGGGTGGCGAGCCCACGCTTCGACGTGACCTCGAAGACATCGTGACGGCAGTGCGTGACGCCACGACGTTTTCGTACCTGGCCATGATCACGCACGGCGGCATGCTCACACTGGATCGGGCGAAATCGCTGTGGGATGCGGGACTCGACCAGTTCAATATTTCGCTCGATTACCTCGATGGGCGCCATGATGATGCGCGCGGCATTCCGGGTTTGACCGCGAAGATCATGGATACGGTGCCGCGCATGAAAGCGGCCGGCATTGGCAGTGTGCGTTTCAACACGGTGCTCAAGCACGACAACCTCGATCAGATGTTGCCGCTGGTGCACAAAGCGGCGAGCATGGGAGCTGGCGTCAATTTTTCCGTGTACACCGACGCCAAGAATGGCAATGAAAATCACCTGCTGCGTGATCAACATGTACGCGCGCTGGAGTCGGTGATTGATCAACTGCTGGAGTACAAGCGCAAGAATCGCGGCGTGATTACGAACTCCGATCATTACCTGTCGGAGATTCCCCGCTGGGTGAAGGGGCTGATGACGGCGCCCTGTCCGAGCGGCACCACGACCGTGCACGTGGATCCGCAGGGCAAGGTGCGACGGTGCCCGGATTTTCCGCCCGATGTCGACTGGAAGCAGTGGACACCATACGCGGCGATCAAGTGCGACGATTGTTTTTACGCGTGTCGCGGCGAGGCGCAGGCACCAATGCGGCTATCCCGTGTGCTTGATGTGATGGCGTCGCCGAAAATCACGTGATGCGGCGGATCGTGTTGTGAACACGACCCTGTTCGTGAACGCGGCGCAAACGGTGACGTGCGCGGGAGCGGCCGATGCGCGGCGCGGTGCCGCCATGAACGACGCGGGCATTCGCACGGGCTGCGGCGTGGCAGTGCAGGGCGAAATGATTGTGAAAGTCGACACGGACGCTGCCCTTCGCGCCGCGTTCCCGAATGCACATGAAGTGGACTGTGATCGCGGGTTGTTGGCGCCGGGATTCGTGGACTCACACACGCACGCCGTGTTTGGTGCGGCGCGATTTGCCGAGCATGAGTTGCGCGCGACTGGCGTGCCGTATCTCGAAATCGCGCGTCGTGGCGGTGGCATCCATTCGTCGGTGCGCGATTTGCGCGCGACCTCCAACGACGCACTCTATGCGCTCGCCGTGCCTCGCATTGCGCGACTTGCAGCAGGCGGCGTGACAACAATCGAAATCAAGTCCGGGTATGGGCTCACAGTACACGATGAGCTGCGTACCCTGCGCGTGGTGCGTCAGCTGCAGGACACAGTGTCGATGCGCATCGTGCCCACATGTCTCGGAGCACACGAGGTCCCGCTTGAGTATCGTGATGCACCAGACGGTCGACTGGCCTGGATCGTCGCATTGGAAGAGGAGCTGCATCCCGCCGTGGCGCGTGAGGGGCTCGCTGTATTTGCAGATATTTTTGCGGAACCCGGTGTGTTTACCACGGAAGAATCGCGCCGCATCTTGTTGGGTGCACGCGCGTCAGGACTGGCGCTCAAGATGCACGCCGACGAACTGCACGATGGTGGCGCCGCCGTGCTCGGCGCGGAACTCGGCGTCACGTCGGCCGACCATCTCGCGGCCATTTCTGATAGCGGTATTGCCGCACTCGCCGCCAGTCGAACGGTGGCCACGTTGTTGCCCTCGACGATGTTGTTCCTTGGCACCGGCCGACAAGCGCCGGCTCGTCGCCTGATTGAAGCCGGCGCTGCGGTTGCGCTTGCCACCGACTTCAATCCGGGCACGTCTCCGCTGACAAGCTTTCCGATGTTACTGACGCTGGCGGTGAGTGAGCTCCGCATGTCGGCCGCGGAAGCATGGGTCGCGGCCACGGTGAACGGTGCCGCGGCGCTTGGACTTGCCGCACAGACCGGTCAACTGGCGGAGGGGTTTTCGGCCGACATCGCCGTGCATTCTGCCGACGATTATCGCGAGTTGCCTTACTGGTTCGGCGAGCGTCTTTGTCGGGTAGCATGGAGTCGCGGCCGCGCTTGTCACTCGTCATGAGTGTGCGTAGGTTGACGATCGTTCGACCCTCGCTCGACCATAGCCGTCGTCCGCCGGACGAGTCCCCAATATCGCGACCCCAACGGGAGCCCGCCTCGCGCCGATGTCGAACGCCGCAAAGCACAAGAAAAAGGCGGCTGAGTTCGAGTTGCAGAAGCAGTTCGACAAGGCCATTGCGAGCTACGTGCGCGCCATCGAAGTGGGCGATGCCGAAGGAGCCGAAGTCGATGTCACGGTGCTCAACAAAGTGGGCGACCTCGCGCTGCGATTGGGCCGCGTGCCTGAGGCCGTCGCCTCGTACGAGCGAGCCGTCGAGCACTACTCAGCCGTTGGGTTGTTCAACAACGCGATCGCGCTGTGCAACAAAATCCTGCGCCACGCGCCAGGCCGCGCCGCGGTGTATCTCACGCTTGGACGTGTCTGCGCGCGGAAGGGCATGCGCGGTGATGCCACGCGGAACTTCCTTGAGTATGCGACCCGCATGCGGCAGGAAGGCCGAACCGACGAAGCGATGCGCTCGCTCGCCGAAGTGGCTGGCCTTATGCCCGAGCTGGAGGAGGTGCGTCGCCTCGTGGAAGAGCACGCGGTGCACGTTGGCATCGAGTTGCCGACTGCGGCAGAATCGTCGGCGGCGGCTGAGTCCAAGCCGGCCGCCAGCCTGGTGTTTCTCGACATCGACTACGATTCGAAAGCGTCTCTGACTCCGCCGCTTGGCGAGCCCGCGTTTGAACCGTTCGTTGCGCCTGCGACTCCGGCGCCTCAAGAAAAGCCCGCCCGGACGAACTCGCTCGACGATCTGCTGATTTTCGATCCGACCGACCTCGGAGAGGCGGCCGACGACGATTGGCATCTTGATGGGCTCGAGAGCACGCACACCGAGGTTGCTGCGGCCGACCTGGACGTGCCGTCGCTGTTGCCAGATGCAGGCGATCTCGGTGCCACCGACTCACTTGTGGCGCCGAGTGGACTGACCGACGCGTTGGGTTTTGCGCCGGTCGACGCGGTTGCTGTCGAGTCGGAGGCGCTCGACGGGCTCGTGTCTGACGACGTGCTTCTGGAGGCAGAACACGCCGAAGGTGCCCATGGCGAACTGCTGCTGTCTGAATCAGCGGAGCACGCGGCAGCATTCGACACAGCGGGCGAGCTGGAGTCGGCGCCGGATCCTGTCTCAGCGGGCGGCGGATTCGACGTCGACCTGTTGTCACTTGAGACGTACGACGAGGAAATGGCGGCCGACGACGCGGCGATGCTGGCCGATCTCGCGACGTTCTCTCAGGAGTCGGATGTTGCGGAGGTGACCGAGGATTCGCGTGACATTCCGGCAGAAGGCGCGCCGAGTGAGATGCTCGAAAGCGTTGTTTTTGAGGATGTTACGTCGGATGATCTCACGTCAGATCTCACGTCAGATCTCACGTCAGATATTAGCTGGATCGCTCAAGACGAGACGGGTGAGTCGGTGGAAGAACTCCCGTCCAGCGAAGACGTGGCGTTCATCGAGCCAACGCCAACGCTAACGCCGACAGAGCCGGTAGAGCTGCCATTTATTGCGTTCGACGAATCGCAGCGTATCGAACCCCCTGAGGAGAACGAGCCTGCTGATGCGTTCGCGGCGTTCGATCTCGACGCCGTCGAGTCAATCGGGGAGCTGGGCGAGCTGGGCGAACCGGATGAGTTCGAGCCCTTGGGAACCATCGATAGCGTCGAGGGCCTGGAGCCGGACAGCGAGCCGCTGACGGGGTTCGACACACCGGTGACGCCGCTGGTCGCGCGCCTTGAGACGCCGGTGGCGCCGTTGGAGTTCCTCGACGTTGAGCGCGACACGCCGGCGGGCACGCTCGAGTATATCGACGTCGAGCCCATGGACGACATGCTGAGCGAGGACGATCGTCCGGATCTCGAGCATGCCCCGCCCGTGCTCTTGAATGCGCCTCGCGAGCGGCTCAATCCGCACGACTTCATTCTGCCGGGCGAGCTCCCGCCGATTGTGTATCCCGATGCCTTGCTCACACCACCGGCGGCAGCTGCGCCCGTGACCGAGCTGGTGGATTTCGAGCTAGACGACGCTGCGGAACAGGACGTGGAGCGCAGCGAAGCCGTGTCGGTGGCGACGCCTGAGGCCATGCTTGCCGAGACGGTTGATGAGCCGCTGGTTGCCTCCCCGGATGACACCCCGTATGCGTCGCTGGATGTGACGGGGGATGTGACGGGGGA
Organism: Gemmatimonadaceae bacterium; assembly: GCA_022843265.1. GTDB lineage: Bacteria > Gemmatimonadota > Gemmatimonadetes > Gemmatimonadales > Gemmatimonadaceae > JAABRT01. The sequence goes on along the minus strand of JALHNZ010000021.1, from coordinate 30,820 downwards.
TGTGACGGGGGATGTGACGGGGGTTGCGTCGCCGGATATGTCGCTGGACGCGTCGGCAAATGCGTCGGTGGACACGCCAATGGATGCGGCGGTACACACGGCGCCCGACGCAACATTCGACGACGACCTCGTCGACCTGGACGCGATTCTTACACCGCGCACACCAGCCACCTCGATCAACCTCGCGCTCGATCGCTGCACTCGGCTGCGCGAAGAGGTCGAACGCCACCCTGGTGATTGGGCGCGTCGCCGTCGCCTCGCCGAAGCACTGCTCGAAGCCGGACAGCTCGAAGCTGGTATGGATGAGCTCGCTGCGACGGTACTCGGCCTCGAGGTTGAGGGCGCGCTCAGCGACGCCGCCAAAGTCAGTGATGAGATGGTACGCGTCTCGCCAGATGTGGTCACATATCATCACAAGCGCGTTGAGTTGGCCGCGCGCCTGGCCGACCCCGAGCGTCTGCGCGAGAGCTATCTCGATTTGGCCGACGCGCTCGTTCGCACGGGCCACGCGCAGCGCGCCGAGCCGGTCTACGCGCGCGTGCTCGAACTTGATCCATGGGACGATCGCGCGCGGGCCGCACTCGGTGACGCCGCACCGCCGCCGCCGTCGCCTAATCCCCCCGTCAAGCAGCAGGATGACGGCTACGTCAGCCTGACCGACTGGCTCTCCGATGGGGATGCCACTCGGGACACACGCATGCGCGTGAAGGAGCCCACGGTAACGGGTGACGAAGACGCCGATTTTGATCGACTGCTACAAAACTTTCGCGAGGGCGTCGCGCGGAGCCTTGGCGACGAAGATTATGAAAGCCATTACGACCTCGGCGTGGCCTACAAGGAAATGGGTTTGCTCGACGATGCCGTTGCGGAATTCCAGCGCGCGTTGCGCAGTCCAACGCATCGTCTGCCCGCGTACGAAGCGCTCGGCCAGTGTTTTATCGAAAAAGGGAGCCTTCCGGTGGCCGTAACCGTTCTATCTCGGGCGTTGCATGAACCCGGGCTGAACGACGATCAACGGGTAGGTGTGCTCTACTTGTTGGGATATGCGTGTGAGGCCCTGCAGCGCCGAGACGAGGCACGGAGCTATTTTCAACGCGTGTACGCAACCGACATAAACTTCCGAGACGTCGCCGACCGCCTGGCCGCCCTTGATCGGGGCGCGCGATGACTGTATCCGCGCGCACCCCGTCAGCACTGGCCGCTGCTCTTCGCGACATCCAAGCCCCCGTTCGCGGGGAGCTCGAGGCGGTGCCTGGAGAAATCCGGCGCATCGTCACTGCCGACGTACCCTTGGTGCAGGAGGTGGGCGACCATCTGCTGAGCATGAAGGGAAAACTTCTGCGTCCCACACTCACACTTCTTTCAGCAGCTGTGGAAGATCGTATGCAACCGCGTGCGATCACCTGTGCTGCCGTTGTCGAGCTGTTGCATCTCGCCACGCTCATTCACGATGACGCAGTTGATCATTCCGTGCTGCGACGCGGTATGCCAACGGTGAACGCGCTGTTCAGTCATCAGATCTCCGTGATCATGGGCGATTTTCTCTACTCGCGCGTCATGCGTGAGTTAGTCAAGCTCGGTGACATTGAAATCATGCGCGCGGTCTCGAATGCATCAGACGCCATGACGCTCGGAGAAATGCGTCAGCTGGCGGCGTTCGATGCGCTCGCGTTTACGGAAGTCGATTACGAGCGGCTGATCAAATCGAAAACGGCGGCGCTGTTTGTGGCGGCGTGTTCTGTGGGTGCACTGTGTGGTGCTGAAGCGCATCACGATGCCCTTGCACGCTACGGTGAGCGGCTCGGTATGGCATTTCAAGTCGCCGATGATTTGCTCGACTACACCGAGACGTCAGAGATGACCGGCAAGCCGAGCGGGCTCGATTTGCGGGAGCACAAGGTGACGCTGCCGCTGATCGCGGCCCTTCGTCAGATGTCTCCGGCGGAACGTGGGCGCGTCGAAGCGCTGTTTGCCACGCCGCAGCCCGACGAGGATTCGGTGAACGAGGTCATCAATATGGTGCGGGAGTCGGGCGGGCTTGAATACGCGCGCCGGCGAGCGGATCAGTTCGCGCAGGAATCCGAAGAGGCGCTGTCTGGCGTACCTGACAGTCCAGCGCGTGCCGTGTTGCTTGATGCGATTGGTTACGCCGTGGACAGGCGCTGGTGATGGCGAAAGGACCCTCGAAACACCGTCCGGTGTTTCATCTGCTGGTGCTCAGCTCCGGGTTTGTTGCCGGTGGGTTGATGGCGCAGCTCGCGCGCCGGTTCCTGCCAGCCGGGGCTGTGAAGGAGTTTTTGACGGCGGGGGTTCAACCTTCGGTTGGACCGTTGCCCATTGATCTGATTATATTGAAGTTTGCGCTCGGCCCAGTTGCGCTCGATGTTTCGTTGCTGAGCTTGGTGGGCGTCCTCATCGCGTACCTCATCGCACGCTCCCTGTTCTAGGAGTAACAATGAACTTCGGCAATATGGGATTCACCGAGATCCTGATCATTCTGGTGGTGGTGCTGCTGCTCTTCGGAGCAAAGCGGATCCCGGAAATCGCAGGATCATTTGGCAAGGGTATTACCGAGTTCAAGCGTAACTTGAACGACGCCCAGAAGGCCATCACCGAGCCACCGCGTTCCGATCGTGCGGTCGGCGCGCCTCAGCCCACCGCAACGGTCACGCCGGAAGAAGAGCGTCCAGAGCCCAAGCGCTTGTTGAACTGACGTTCGCTCCACCAGCGCAAGAAAACGCCCCCGACATCGTTGCGATGTCGGGGGCGTTTTACTTGTGTCTCACTGGGTGATCAGAGCGGAACCTGTCGACGCAGGTTCGCCTGAATCTTCTTGCGATCGTCTTTGATCTTCGCGTTTTCACGCATGCCCAGCAGATATTGCTGCACGCGCTCCTGCTTGAGCGACTGCACGGTCTGCATACGGAACACCGGGCTGATCAGAGCAAAGTCGGCGCTGTCTGCGGGTGCAAACTCGTCGAGCTGCACAACAAATACACCGTCCTGCGTTTTCACCGGCTGGCTGACTTCGCCCATCTTGAGACCGAACGCGGCGCCAACGGCAGCGGTGAACTGGCCGAGTCCCGGTACCAACGAAGAGCGACCAAAACGGTCAGTCTGCTCAACCGTCAAACCTTGCGCGGCTGCGGCGGTCGGAAGCGTCGAGGAACGGGCCGCCGACGCCAGGGCCTGTGCCTTGGGAACAAGGGCGTCCACGCGCTTCTGACGCTCAAGACGGCGGCGAATGTCATCCTTCACATCGTCCAGCGGCGCAACGCCGCCAGCGCGGAGTGAGTCGAGACGTCCGATGTAGTAGGCTTCCGGCGCGTCTTGCAGATCACTGGATTCACCGATCTGCGTGCCACTGAACGCCCAGGCGCTCATGCCTGGCACATACCGACCGGCAAAGTTGAGCGGCTCGTTTTCGGTGGCCACGACCTGCGATACCGGCAGACCAAGTTCGGTGGCCGCGCTGTCGAACAGCGCCGACTCCGTTACGCCGGCGGCAATGTTTGATACACGATCGGCCAGGCGATCTGTGGCCGACGCCGTCGAATCACTCTGCGTGATCGCGATGAGCAAGTGACGCAGATTGAGCGTATCGCCGCGCTTGCTGTCAACGCGAATGAGATGCCAACCGAACGGCGTTTGCACAGGCTGCGAGAGCTCTCCAACACTCAACGCATACGCGGCCGTTTCAAAGGGTTCGACATAACGACCACGTGTGCTCTCACCGAGCGATCCACCGTTTACCGCGCTCGACGTGTCAACGGATTCACGCATGGCAACGGATGCGAAATCAGCACCGCCGACAATCTCCGCACGCAACGCGTCGATGCGTGCGCGCGCAGACTGCGAATCTACCGCGGTGATCGCGCGTTCGATGTTCATCAGAGAGAGAACGGCGCGCGCCGGACGCTCAAACAACTTCTTGTTATCGTTGTAGAACTTTGAGACGTCGGCGTCGCTGACGTCAACTTTGCTCATGGAATCTGCGTCGGCACGGAAGGCCACGAAGCTCACTTTCGCCGAGTCATTGCGGTCTTTATAGATCTGCCACAGTCGCGCTTCTGAAACCCACACGTCGGATGACACCTGATCAAACAATTTTTGACGCGGGATTTCCGAGCGATAGAAGTTCTCAAGGCCAACGAGCAATCCCTGCTGCCGTGCGATCGGGCTGGCGAGGAATCGCTGATACTTGGTGATGTCAAACTGACCGTCGGTCTGGAAATCCGGGTTCTGCTCGACGCCCGGGGGCGGGCTCTGTCGGGCCGCGTCCATGATCTCCGCATCTGTGACCGAGATGCCCCGCCGCTCGTACTCCTGACGGAGTAGGACGTCGTTGACGAGTTCGTCGAACGCACGGTCTTCGAGCGTGCGGCGCTCGTCGAGCGTGATGCCACGACCGAGGCGCTGGGCTTCTTGCTGCTCAAGATTCTGAACGGCCTGTTCCCAGTTCAGGTAGAGGATGTCCTCACCATTAACGTTGGCCACCACGGTGTTGGTTGTGACCGGTGCGCGTCCGAGCAAGCCAGAGCTGTCGACCAGCAAAAAGCCACCAACAAACGCGATGATGAGCACGATCCAAACGTATTTCGCAGCGCTCCGCATGGATTGCAGCACGGGGCGGGACTCCTTCGAACGGGGAGGTTGGTAACACGCCCGATCCGCGCAGCTGACGCTTCGGGTTTCGAGGCGTAGCGCACGTCGGGGACAAGCTGGGAAAAGTAGGGGACGCGAGAGTGTAAAGGCAAGTGACGTCAACACTTCTACATCCGTCTACATTTGACTTCCCGAAGTGGCGCCATACGTTGAGCGGATGGACCGCGCCGGGACCACAACGCATTGGGGATAGACCGGATGAGCACGAGCGCCCGGATTGACGAGCTCCGCAGCAAATTTGACGAAAACCCGCGTCGCTATTTTGCGCCGCTCGCCAACGAGTACCGAAAAGCAGGAGATCTCGACCAGGCCATTGCGCTTTGTCGGGAGCATCTGCCCAAACAGCCCGGGCACATGAGCGGACACATTGTGTTCGGTCAGGCGCTCTTCGAGCACGGGGAGCTGGCGGAGGCGCAGACGGTTTTCGAGTCGGCGCTCGAGCTTGATCCGGAGAATCTCATCGCCCTGCGGCATCTGGGCGACATCGCGCGTTCACGGGGCGATGCATTGTCCGCCAAACGCTGGTACGAGCGCGTGCTCGACGCCGATCCGCGCAATGATGATATCGCGTCGTTGCTCGCGTCGTTGTCGCAGCGCATGACGCCCGGCGCGTCACAGTCGCCATTCGGTTCGCCGAACGCGCCCACCGACTATTCGCCGCCGCTCGCGCCCGCGCCTGCCGTCGAGGATCCCTTCGACTCGGCTGACTCACCGCAGTGGCACACGCCGTCATTTTTGACGCCACTCGGTTCACAGATCGTCGCGTCCACGCCCCCGACACCGCCGCCAGCGCCGGACTTGCTGGATCTGGATTCCATGGGCGAAGTGCCGGTCGCTGATGCGGCCGCCGATGAACCCATCGCGTTCGACGACGCGCTGCTCGCTGAGGCGCCTATTGCCGAGGCGCCGATTGCAGACCTGTCGATCACGGAAGCGCCGATCGCGTTCGACGACGCGCTGCTCGCTGACGCATTGCTCGCCGACGCGGGCGATACGCGTGAAGATGCAGCGGCGGATTTCCACGGCGATTTCGCCAGCGATCATGCGAACGGCTTCACTGATGCCAATGATCATGATGACGTCGCGCTGGAGATTCCGGATTTCCTCGAGACGCCGCTCGAAGCAGATGGTGAGACGGCCGCACCGAACGCTGATCCGCTCGCGGTTGCCCTCGATGCATTCGCGTCGAATGATCCATTCGAAGTACATGATGATGAGAGTCATCACCTCACGACGTCGAGCGCGGGATCGTTTGGTGTGCTGGATTCGCAGGACGCGCTGATCGAGGTGCACAGCTTCTCCGAAGATGATTCGGCGCCCGCACCTGCGGCGCCCGCACCTGCGGCGCCGGCACTCGACGATGCTGATGCGTTCGAGGAAGGACTGGTGGCCCAGGAGTGGCCCGACACGGCCGTCTTGAGCAGCCGCGCGTTCACCCCCGCACGGGCACGGACGCCGATCGACAGCGCGGTCGTCGATGAGGCGTTCGGCCGTGAAGTGGTCGAACCGGTGCTCGAACCGGTGATCGAACCGGTGATCGAGCCGGAGATTGAATCCGAGATCGAACCGGAGATTGCCTCGGAGTTCGCAGCGGCGATCGAAGCGGAAATCGTACCGGAAATCGAAGCGGAGTTGGCACCGGTCGCGCTGGCGGACGTCGGGCCGGACGAAGCGGACGATGTCGACGTGGCGGAACGCATTACGACGGCGGAGTACGAGGCGGTCGCGTTGATCGACGAGGATCCGCCGCTGTGGAGCGCCGAAGCGCCGTGGAGTGCCGTGGCCGAAGACGAACACGAAGGCGACGACATGTCGGACGTCGAATCGGTCGAGAGCGACAGCAATCCGGCGTTCGTGACGGAGACCATGGCGGAGTTGCTCGTAGCGCAGGGCTTTGTCGATCGCGCGGTCAGCGTCTATGAGGAGCTGGTCAGTCGCCGACCCTACGACGAGGTGCTGACCAGTCGTCTGGCCGAACTGCGTGCGACGCTGGCGGAAGAGCGCGCGCCGCAGGCTGTGCTTGAGCAGGAACCGGCGCAGCCCACACCGTTGTATGGGGTGACGCCGATCGCAAGCGCCACACCCATCTCGAGCGCCACGCCCATCGCGAGCGCCACGCCCATCGCAAGCGCGACACCGATGCAGGTACCGCTGGTGGCGCCGATGTCACGACCCACTGCGCGACAGTTTTTTGCTGCACTCGCGTCGGTTCGCGTCGTACGCCGCACGCCCGCGTACGGTGCGGTCACCGTGTCCGCACCAACGCCCGCCGACGGCCTCGCCAGTCTCTTCGGCGAAATGCCCGTGATCAGCGACGACATGGCGGCGCGCTCCCTCGCGCAGGCGTTCGGCAATCAGGATGCAATGCAGCCGGGTCCGTCGTTGTTCTCGCCGGCCTCCGAGGCGGAGCGTGAGCGTGCGCCGATGAGCGCTGCACCTGTCATGGAGGCGTCGTCGTCCGCGTCATCGTTCTCGTTCGATCGGTTCTTTCCAGATCCGGCCAGCGCCCCCTCCACCGCGCGCGAAACACCAGAGGGTGCGGAGAGGGGCGGTGCTGTGATAGGTTCCGACGCTGGCAACCCGACGTCTGCTCCGCAGCCGTCGGCCGGTGAAGACTTGGCTCAGTTTGCCAGCTGGCTGAAGGGGCTTTCCAACTCGTGAGTCTGGTGTGCGTATTGGTGTTCTGAATGGCCCGAATCTGAATCTGCTCGGCACGCGCGAGCCCACAGTCTACGGTACCACAACACTCGCGCAGATCGACGCCGAGTTGCAGGCCATTGCACGCGAAATAGATGTTGAGTTGGTGTCGGTGCAAAAAAACGGCGAAGGGGAACTCATTGATGTCCTGCACGGGTGGCAACACTCCGTGCAGGGCATTCTTGTGAATGCGGGAGCCTATACGCACACGAGCCTGGCCCTGCGCGACGCCCTGAGCGGTATCGCGATCCCGTTTGTTGAGGTGCACCTGAGCAACATCTACGCCCGCGAACCAGAGCGTCGTCACTCGATGCTCGCGTCGGCGGCGGTTGGCATGATCACCGGACTTGGCGCGGCCGGATACGGGTTGGCGCTGCGCGGCCTGGTTGCGCGTTTGCGCGCCGCCTGAGCGCGGCTCATGACTGACCCTCGACGTGCCCGTGTGAGCGCTGTGCGCGACGTGCTGGCGGCCCAGGATCTGGACGCGCTGCTGGTCTCCCATCTGGCAAACGTCCGATGGCTCACCGGATTCTCCGGCAGCAGCGCACTGCTCGTGGTCACCGCGCTGGAGGTTGTGCTGCTCACGGACTTCCGCTACGCCACCCAAGTCGAGTCTGAGGTGTCGAGTGGCGTTCGTATTGTGGTGGTGGCCGAAAGCCTGTGGACGGAGCTCTGGGAGGTCCTGGGCGCGATGCCGTCGGTGCAGCGCGTGGGATTTGACTCCACACATCTGGTGCACCGCGATTTTCAGCGGCTGCTCGAGCAGGGCCGCTGGCAATGGCGGCCCACTGCGGACCTGATCGAGACGCTCCGCGAATCAAAAGACGAAACCGAGGTCGCCGCGATTCGGCGGGCGATCGCGATGGCTGAATCGGCGCTTGCCGTGACGCTCGGGCAACTCCGCCCCGGGCTGACCGAAACGGGCGTCGCCGGCATACTGGAGAAGGCGCTGCGAGACGCGGGGAGCGAGGACTATCCGTTTGCGTCAATTGTGGCGTCGGGTCCAAACTCGGCATTACCGCACGCGCGTGCCGGGAGTCGCGAGCTGGCCCCGGGCGACTTTGTCCTGCTCGACTTTGGCGCCGTTGCGGATGGCTACTGCTCGGATATCACTCGGACCGTCGTACTCGGAACGGCGTCAGCCGAGCAGCTGGATGTTTATGAAGTGGTCCGTGAAGCCAATGCGCGGGCGTCCGCCGCTGTTCGCCCCGGAATGAAGGGGATGGATGCCGATGCGGTCGCGCGCGAGTACATTCACGCGCGCGGGTTTGGTGAAGCCTTTGGTCATAGCCTGGGGCACGGGATCGGTCTTGAAGTCCATGAGGCCCCCCGGCTCGCCAAAACTGCGGAAGCTGTGCTCCCCTTGGGGGCTGTAGTAACCATTGAACCCGGGATCTATCGGGCAGGATGGGGTGGCATTCGGATTGAGGACAACGTCCTGCTCACGGAGCAGGGGGCGGTTGTGCTCACGGGATTCCATCGCAACTTGCTGGAGATCGCGTAACTCGCGGGGTGGTGGCGGCACGTCGGTGCCGCGCGTCCCTCGCCCGACTGCGTCGTAGAGACCGCCAGACATGATTGATCTGCGCTATGTGAAGAAGGTGATCGAGATGCTCGACCAGTCCTCCGTGGACTCGATCGAAATTTCATCCGACAAGGGGATGAAGCTCCGCATCTCGAAGAGCCCGCCTCAGAGAGGCGGCACCATACAAATGGCCGCGCCGGCCAGTGCACCCGCGGCCGTGTTGCCTCCGGCCGCGCCCGCGCGTCCTGCGGACGAGGGGGCACGCGTGCCGACGCCACCGGTCGAGGCGCCGCGCACGACCCTCCTTGAAATCAAGTCGCCGATGGTGGGCACGTACTACGCGTCTCCCGAACCGAGTGCCAAGGCCTACGTGGTCGTTGGGGATCGGATCGCCAAGGGGCAGGTAGTCTGCATTATCGAAGCGATGAAAATCATGAACGAGCTTGAGTCCGAAGTCGACGGCATAGTCCGCGAAATCAACATCAACGATTCGCAGCCGGTGGAATACGGACAAGTGCTCTTCCGCATCGACCCGAACGGCTGAGAAACTTCCCATGACGATGGTCTCCGGCGCACAACACAGCACATCAGCGCCGGCGAGCCTCGATCTGAAGGCCGCTTTGCAGCGCATGGTCACCGAAGGCGCGTCCGACTTGCATTTGAAAGTCGGACGTCCGCCTACGCTGCGGTTGCACGGCGATCTGATCGCGTTGCCCATGGCACCGCTGCGTCCGGAAGAGCTGCGCACCTTGGCGGAGCATCTGCTGCCACCCGCGCAGCTGCGGGAATTCGTGGAAATGCGCGAGGCCGACTTCGCGATCAACGTGCCGGGCATTGGCCGTTTCCGCGTAAACGTCTACCAGCAAAAGGGCACGGTGGCGTTTGCCATGCGCGCCATTGCGCACGCGGCGAATTCCATTCGTGAGCTCAACCTGCCACCCGTGCTGGAGCAGATCGCGCTCAAGCCGCGTGGGCTCGTGCTCGTGACCGGCGTGACCGGTTCGGGCAAAAGCACGGCGTTGGCTGCGATGGTGCATCACATCAATGAGCGCCGCTCGGCAAACATCATCACGATCGAAGACCCGATCGAGTTTGTGCACCGCGATGTGAAGAGCCACATCAATCAGCGTGAGGTGGGCACCGACACGGCCACGTTCGCGCAGGCATTGCGTCGCGTGTTACGTCAGGATCCCGACGTGGTGATGATCGGTGAAATCCGAGATCTCGAGACGCTCGATGTCGCGCTCAAGGCGGCCGGCACGGGTCATCTCGTGTTCTCAACGTTGCACACCACCGACGCCACGCTCACGATCAACCGCATTCTGTCGTTTTACCCGCCGCACCAGCAGAATGAAGTGCGGTTTGCACTCGCCAACGCGCTCGAGGCCGTTGTCTCGCTGCGTCTGGTGCCCCGTGCCGACCAGCCGGGTCGTGTACCGGCGTGCGAAGTGCTGGTCAATACCGGCGCCGTGCGCGAGCAGATCCGCGACCTCAAGGCCACGCTGAACATTCCTGACCTCATTCGTGAGGGCAGCGTGGCGTACGGCATGCAGACGTTTGACCAGTCGCTCATGACGTGGTACAGCAAGGGAATGATCTCGTACGAGAACGCGCTGTTCTACGCGTCAAGCCCGAGTGAGTTTGCGCTCAAGATTCAGGGTGTCGACGGCGCCAGCGACCAGTCCTTCGACGGCTTCAAGCCCGGCTCTGGCGCGATGTAAGCGGCCCCGTCCGCTGGGTTCACGCGGACGGACAGTCAGGATGGGCCCGGATTCGCGCGCATCACTGGCGGGAAATGATTCTCATCGCCACTCTTCGGCGTGATCCGATCCGGTCGTTTTCACGCGGCTGAGGTTCGTGTGGTCGGATTGCCGCCGGACTGACATCCGTCGTCGCGGCGCGATGGCCTCTTGCAAACCGTCATGTTCAAAAAGGTCCTGATTGCCAATCGCGGCGAGATCGCCCTTCGTGTGATTCGGGCGTGTCGTGAGCTCGGCGTGCAAACTGTCGCCGTGTACTCCGAAGCCGATCGCGAATCGTTGCACGTGCGCTTTGCCGACGATGATGTCTGCATTGGTCCGGCCCCGAGCCGCGACTCCTATCTGCGCATTCCCCGACTGATCGCCGCCGCCGAAATTACCGGCGCCGACGCCATTCACCCGGGGTACGGTTTCCTCGCGGAAAACGCCGAGTTCGCGGAGACGTGCGCCGCGTCGGGCATCACGTTCATCGGCCCCACGCCGGAACAGATTCGCGTGATGGGCGACAAGGCGTCGGCGCGCCGCGCGATGGCCGCCGTGGGCGTGCCGATTGTGCCTGGTACGCCCGGGCCTGTCGAAGACGTGGATGAGGCGCTCGGTTTTGCGCGCGACATCGGGTTCCCGGTGATCATCAAAGCTGCGGCCGGTGGTGGCGGCAAGGGCATGCGCGTGGCGCGTGATGCCGACGATTTTGCGCGCTCGTTTCAGCTGGCGCGCAGCGAAGCATTGAGCGCGTTCGGAAACGGCGATGTGTACGTCGAGAAGTTTCTCGAGCGTCCCCGGCACGTCGAGTTTCAGGTGATGGGCGACTCCAAGGGGCACGTGATTCACCTCGGTGAACGCGACTGCTCAGTGCAGCGTCGTCACCAGAAGTTGATTGAAGAAGCGCCGTGCCCGGTCATGACACCGGAGTTGCGCGAGCGCATGGGTGAAGCCGCCGTGCGCGGTGCGCAGGCCATCAACTACGTTGGTGCCGGTACGGTGGAAATGCTGCTTGATACCGACGGCTCGTTTTATTTCATGGAAATGAACACGCGCATTCAGGTGGAGCATCCGGTTACGGAAATGCTCACCGGCGTGGATCTCGTGAAAGAACAGATTCGAGTGGCGGCGGGAGAAGAACTCACCGTCAAGACCTTACCCGCATTTCGCGGACACGTGATTGAGTGTCGTGTGAATGCTGAAGACCCGTCGCGCAATTTCCAGCCGTCGCCTGGGTTGATTCACACGTTCCATCCGCCGGGTGGACCGGGCGTGCGCGTGGATACGCACGTGTATGCAGGTTACACGGTGCCCCCCTTCTACGATTCGCTGCTGGCCAAGTTGATTGTGCAGGGTCGTGATCGTCCGGAAGCGATTCGTCGCATGCAGATTGCGCTCGAAAGTTTTGTGGTCGAAGGTGTGACCACCACCATTCCGTTTCTCGCGCGCGTCATGCAGCACCCGAACTTCATGCGTGGCGACATTCACACCAAGTTCCTTGAGTTCGAAGGCGCGGAGTTGATGAAGGAGCCGGGGTGATGCGTGCGGACGTGCTGCTCGGCGAGGGTCTGCCGGCGCCGTCCGACGTTGCAGGGCGCGTCGTGGTGGTGATTGATGTGCTGCGCGCCACCACAGTGATGGTACACGCACTCGCGAATGGCGCACGGGCAGTGGTGCCGTGCGCGGAGGTCGCCGATGTGATGGCCGCGGCGCAGCGCCACGATCGGCGCGATGTGTGTCTGGCGGGGGAGCGTCACTCGCGTCCCATCGAAGGATTTGATCTGGGCAACTCTCCGCAGTCGATGAGTCGGGATGCGGTAGGCGATCGCACGGTAATCATGACCACGACCAATGGCACCCGTGCGCTCGTCGCGGCGCATGGCGCGCGCGCGGTACTGGTGGCCGCGTTTGTGAATCTGACGGCAACGGTGCACGCGCTTTCGCGGCTTGCCATCGCGTCGACGGATGTGCTGGTGATCTGCGCCGGCCAGGACCGCCACTTTGCGCTGGAAGACGCGGCGTGCGCCGGCGTGTTGCTCAACGAATTCGCGCGGTCGCGGCGCGGCGTGGTATACGGCGACGCGGCGCTCGTCGTGCGACAGCTCGGACGTCGCTACGCCACATCGCCGGACAAGCTCGCACACGATGCGACGCATGCGCGCACGCTCGCCACCTCCGGATTCGCGGACGATGTGCGATACTGTCTGATGCGCGATTCCATTTCTCTGGTTGCCACCTACTCTGACCGCCAGGTCACTCGTGAGCGGATCCTCTCTCCGGCGTGAGTTTGCGTCCATCGGGCTGGCGCTTTTCGCAGTGTTCCTTGTTGGAGCGCTGTTGTTGCAGCGTGTGCCGGCAGGTGGCGTGTGTTTCGATGCGACCGGATTGTTCGGGCCGGTTGGCACGTTTGTGCGGTGCGTGCTGGTGGGCGCCGTTGGAATTCCAGGCGCGCTGCTGATCGCCGGCGCGAGTGCGCTCGTGGCCCTCCGACTGGTTGGACGCTTCGGCGATACATCCACGCATGATGCCACGCGCGCGGCCATGCTGGCGGCGGGCGCCGTGTTGCTCGTGCCCGTAGCGATCGCGCTGGTACGAGGCGGTGAACCGGACGGCAGCAGCACTAGCGGACTTTGGGGAAGTTTTGTCGCGCACTATCTGCGCAAGTTTCTCGGCGCCGCTGGTGCATGGATCATATGGTTGCTCGGCGCGAGCGCGCTCACCGTGTTCACCATTCGCTGGAATCCGCTGCGTGTGGTCATGGCACCGCCCGCAGGCGGCGCGGTGCGTGCAGCTGCGGCTACCGCGCGCCAAACACTCGCGGAGCGACTTGCGCCTGAGCCCGAAGAGTTGCCCGCAATCGATCCGGTAGTTGCACGGGAAATGGCGCAGCCGATGGCCGAGTTGGCCACCACGTCGTCGCGCGACAATAGCAAAAAGTCGCGCAAACCCACGCGTGCCGACGGCGTGAGCGGTGATTTGTTCGGCGTGGAGTCCGTACTCGATCACGAAGCTCGTGCGGCAGCCGCGGGCGATGATGAGTTGCCCTCAACCTCGCTCCTGAGTGCTCCGCCGCCGCGGCGCGAGGACGCGGGGCGCGAAGCGCTCGATCAGGCCGGCGAGAAGCTCATGGCTACGCTTCGCACGTTCAAAGTGGACGGCGAGTTGGTTGGTCGCACGAGTGGTCCCACGGTCACGCAGTTCGAGATTGAGCCGGCGGCGGGTGTGAAAGTGCGTCAGATCGCCGCGCTGGCCGACGATCTCGCGCTCGCGATGCGCGCGCCAAGCATTCGCATTGTGGCGCCGATTCCAGGGCGCGGCGCGGTTGGTGTTGAGGTGCCGAATCCCACACCGGAAACCGTGTACCTGCGTGAGGTGATTGAATCGCGCGAGTTCCAGCTGGCGCGCGCCGCGCTCCCTGTGGCGTTGGGCAAGGATCTGGAAGGTCGTGCCGTGATTGCCGACCTCGCGAAAATGCCGCACCTGCTGATCGCCGGCGCTACGGGCAGCGGCAAATCCGTTTGCGTGAACACGATCATCACCAGCCTCGTGTATCGGCATACGCCGCGCACGCTGCGCTTCCTGATGGTTGATCCGAAAATGGTGGAGCTCAGCGTGTACAACACGCTCCCGCATTTGCGGCACAAGGTCATTACGGACAACCGTGACGCGGCCGCTGTGCTCAAGTGGGCGGTACTCGAAATGCAGGAACGCTATCGGCTGCTCGAAGCGAATGCGTGCCGCAATCTGCAGGAGTTCAACAAACGCGCCTCGGCGCATGAAGTGGGACAGGGGCCGGCGTTGCGCTTTCCCAAGTCACCCGACGTGGCGTTTGAGGATCGCACATATACGGGTGGACCGCTGCCGTACATCGTGGTGGTGATCGACGAAATGGCCGATCTCATGATGACGGTGCAGGGCGAAGTGGAAACGCCGATTGCGATGCTGGCGCAGAAAGCGCGCGCCATTGGGATTCACCTGATTCTCGCCACGCAGCGTCCCAGCGTGAACGTGATTACGGGATTGATCAAGGCAAACTTTCCGTGCCGCATCGCGTTTCGCGTGGCGTCGCAGGTGGATAGTCGCACCATCATTGACGGCGCCGGCGCGGAAGCGCTGCTGGGCAATGGCGACATGCTGTTCATTCCGCCTGGCAAGTCGGAGCCCGCACGGTTGCAGGGTGCCTACCTGTCGAGCGAAGAGACCGAACAACTGCTCTCGTGGTACACATCGGAACGGGACAAACGCGCCGCGACTGCGGCCGGAGTGGCGTTTGCCGAACCGGACATTCTGGAGACGGTGCGAGCGCTTGATGCCAAAGATGACGACGAGTCCGACGATGATGACACCGATGGGGATCGCGATGCGCGATTCCGCGAGGCGGCCGAGATTGTAATCCATCAGCGACAGGGATCCACGTCGCTGTTGCAGCGCAAAATGAAGGTGGGGTACGGTCGAGCCGCACGCATGATTGATCAGCTTGAGGCCGCCGGCGTGCTATCGGTGTCGGAGGGCGCGTCGAAACCGCGCGAGGTTTTGGTGGGACTGGCGGATTTGGACCGTATTTGCGGCCGGCAAGGCTGACGCGTATCAGTTGGGAAACCGTCGCGCAACGTATTGACGAACTCGGGCGTACCCGCGATTGTTGGGCCACTGATCTCTCTGCACTCCGGGCGCCGTCGCCTGGGCGCAGGCTGAGATGCCCGCCCTGCTTGCCCCGTAACGGCCGCAAGTGATTCGCGTTCCCGTGGTGACAATCCCCCTTTGAGGTGAGTGATGTCCCTTTCCGTTGTTCGTCGATTCGCTGCGAGACTTGCCGCACTCGTTGGCGTACTGGCCGTATCGGCAACGCCGCTCCTGGCCCAGAATGGCACGATTACCGGACGCGTGACCGACGCGGCCAAGGGAACGCCGGTGGCCGCGGCGCAAGTGCAGGTGGCGGGTATCAACCTCGGTACGGTCTCTGGTGAAGACGGTACGTTCCGCATCGTCAATGTGCCCGCGGGCACGTATACGGTGATTGTCCGTCGCATCGGATTTTCGGAACGCCGCACACCGAACGTGGTGGTCACTGCCAACGGAACCGCCACGGTGAACGCCGCCCTCGAGGAAGCAACCAGCACGCTGAACGCCGTGGCCGTAACCGGCACGCGAAATCAGCCGGAAAAAGTGCTCGATGCGCCCGCGCAGATTTCGGTCGTGTCGAGTGAACGTATTGCCGAGCGTCCGGCCGTCACCGTATCGGAAAACCTGAAGGCGGTGGCCGGTGTGGATGTGCAACAGGGTGGTATCGCACAGTCCAATATCGTGGCCCGCGGATTCAACAACGCGTTTTCTGGCAGTATGCTGATGCTGCAGGACTATCGGTTCGCGGGTGTGCCGTCCCTGCGCGTCAACGTGCCGTTTCTCTTTACCGGCACGAATGAAGACATCGAGCGGATGGAAGTGCTGCTCGGACCGGCGTCCGCATTGTACGGACCGAACTCGGCCAACGGTGTGCTGCACGTGATCACCAAGTCCCCGTTCACGTCGCAGGGAACCACGGTAAGCATCGACGGTGGTGAGCGTTCGATCATTCGCGCTGGCCTTCGTCATGCCGGCGCAACCGGCGAGAAGTTTGCCTACAAGCTCTCCGGCGAACTGATGCGCGGCAACGACTGGGAGTACGCTGATCCGGCTGAACCGAATGTGTTCGGCAACTTTGCACCGGCCAGCCGTCGTGGTCAGCCAAACCAGCGCGACTTTGCGCTCGAGAAGTACACGGGTGAAGCGCGCATGGACATCCGTCCGCGCGACGGCATGGAGCTCATCAGCACGGTTGGCTACACGAAAGTTGGGTCGGGCCTCGAACTCACAGGCGCGAACGGTACGTCGCAGATCAAGGGCTGGACGTACATGAATCTGCAGCAGCGCTTCCGCTGGAATCGGTTGTTTGCGCAGGCGTTCATCAACAACAGCAACGCCGGCAACGAAGACGCGAACTCGACGGATGGTACGTACCTGCTGCGCTCGGGCCAGCCCATCGTGGACAAGTCAAGCGTCGCCGCGCTGCAGGTGCAGCACGGGTTTGACATGGCCAGCAACAAGCAGACGTTCACATACGGCGTCGACTATATCGCCACGCGCCCGGAAACGGGCGGCACGATCAATGGTCAGAACGAGGACATCGACAATGTCGATGAGTACGGCGTGTACCTTCAGTCCACAACGCGGCCCAGCAATCGTTTTGAGTTGCTGACGGCGCTGCGGGTAGACGGAAATACCGTGATTGACGGTACGTTCCTCTCGCCGCGCGTGGCGTTGACCTTCAAGCCGACTGAGAATCAGAACATTCGTGCCACGTACAATCGCGCGTTCAGCACGCCGGCAAACTTTTCATTTTTCCTCGATCTGATTCAGGCGCCGAACATCGGCGGTTCCGGTTATGACGTGCGCGCCTTCGGCAATCGGCCCAAGGAAGGGTGGTCGTTCCGTCGCGGCTGCAACGGCGCCTTTGGCGACCTGTGCATGAGGTCCGCGCTTCCTGGTCTGAACGATTACGGCAATGCGAGTGCATCACGAGCCTTTGGTCCGCTGCTGGCCGCAAACGGTACCAACATCCGCAACAGCATCACGCCCGGAATCATCGGTGCCTTGCAGCAGCTCGCCGGCTTGCCGGCAGCGCAGGCGCAGGCGCTGGGCACGGCAATGGGTCAGGGTATTGTCACGCACCTTGGCACCCGGACGCCGACTGACGCACAGGTGGGGACTCGGGTCGCTTTCCTCGGGACGCCCGGGAGTCTCACACCGGCCAACGTGGTGGACATTGCGCCGCTCGAGGCCTCGTACAACAACACCTACGAAGTTGGCTACAAGGGTGTGATTGGTAACCGCGCAACGCTTGATGTGTCCTTCTGGCGCCAGCAGCGGGGTGATGTAGGCACGCCGGCTGGATTGGCAACGCCGAGTGTCTTCTTCCAGAGCGCTGCGAACCTGCAGACCTACATGACATCCGAAATCGCCGCGTACATCCAGGGCTTCCTGCAGTCGCAAGGTTTTCCGGCGGCAAACGCGGCGGCGCTCGCCGCTGGACTTGGCGCGAACCTCGGCGGAGCGCTCGCGCCAACGCTTGCGCCGGCGCCGCTTGGCACGGTGACATTCGATGGCGCGAACATTGCCCCGAACGCGGTTTATGCCACGTACCAGTCGATCAACAAAGACATCTGGGTGAGTGGACTTGACCTCGCGGCGAGCTTCTCGGCGAGTCAGCGCGTGTCGTTTGAAGGCACGTACAGCTTCATGAACAAGAACGTGTTTGACCAGATCCCGGGCGGAAATGGCGCGCCGCTCATGGCGAACTCACCACGTTCGCGCGGTACGCTCGGCGTTCGTTTTGAAGACGCGGAGCGTGCTTACACGCTCGAAACACGCGCGCGGTACTCCGAGTCGTATCCGGTAAACTCCGGCGTGTATGCCACGAACACCGCCTTCCCGATTCCCGCTGGTAATCCTGGCGCCGTGGCCAACGCAGTGGGTGGATTTAACCGCTGCAACCCGCGCCCCGCGGGCACGTACTGCTACAGCAACGTCCCGGAGTTCTTCACACTCGATCTGCAGTTCTCCAAGCGCTTCGCTGTTGGGGCGCAGGAGCTGCGCTGGTCAGTGAATGGTCAGAACATTTTCGACAATCGCATCAACACGTTCCCCGGTGTGCCGCAGACGGGCCGACTAGTGATGACGCGTTTGCAGTATTCGTTCTGATCCACTGAGCACATGCCGTGCGCGCTGTAGAGTGCGCGGCACACGCGGGGCGGTGTCTTTCCACAGACGCCGCCCCGCGCTGCTATTCAGGTCGCTAGTTTTGTACGCATCATGAACATCCTGCTAGATCCCGCGGCGCACCCGGTCATTGGTCATCGCGGTAATCGTGCGCATTCGCCGGAGAACACGCTTGAATCCATGCGCGAAGCCGTCGCACTTGGTGTCGATGCACTGGAGTTCGACGTGCACATTTCGCGTGATGGCGTTGCCTGCGTACATCACGACTCTACGCTTGATCGAACCACCAACGGTACCGGTCCGCTCGCTGCGCGCTCTCGCGCCGAGCTCGAAATACTGGATGCGGGCTACCGCTTCACGACGGACGGCGGTGCGTCGTATCCCTGGCGCGATCTGGGAATCCGCATTCCAACACTCGACGCCGTGCTGGGCGAGTTCCCAACGCTCCCGTTAATCATTGAGATCAAAACGCCGAACGCCACGCCTGCCGTGCGCGCAGCGATTGCACGTCACGCCGCCGAGCGACGCGTGATTGTGGCGGGATTCGACGCCGCGAGTGTTCGTCCGCTCAATGGCGGTCCGATTGCGCTGGGCGCGTGCACTGCAGATCTTGTGCGACTGCTACCCGCCGCGTTTCTCGGGCTGCGCGGACCGGATGCTGCGTTCGTGGCCGCCTGTATTCCGCCGGTGCACAACGGAATTCCGGTGCCCGTCGCGCGCATTGCGCGGCTGATGCACCGTCGCGGTGGCGTGACGCATGTCTGGACTGTGAACAGCGCAGAAGATGCGCGCAGATTCTGGAACGACGGTGTGAACGGCATCATCAGCGACGACCCTGCACTGATCCTCTCCGCGCGCGCTCCCCTCGCGATCAGGACTCGTGGGTGAGGCGCGCCGCCGAACCGGCGAGTAGTCCGGCGAAGAGCACGGCAACAATCATCAGCACCAACGCCGGCACTGGAAAGACGCCGCTGATCGCGTCGCGCAGTCGACCGTATGCAGGGTTGGTCGTTTGCCACGCGAGCAGTGCGCCCCACGCGAGCATGGCACCAATTGCCGCTTCCAATACCGCGTGGTCCTGGCCGCGTCGAAACAGCGCGTACACGGCGCCGGTGAGCGGAACCGACCACCAGCCAAGGAACCACGTCGCAACCGCAACGACGGCGCCCACCAGAATCGCACGAATGATCAGCATCACGGCGTCCCCGCAGGCGAAAGTCGAAGCGTCGAGCGCACACGTGCGCCGGTGAGCTCGTTCGCGGTGCGCGGTACCCGGAGTGTGTCGAGTCGTCCCGCGGTCCACGCGGCGAGTCGATCATCGTAGCGCTCGCTCGCCGGATGCCCTGATTGACCGCCAGGATAAATCGCTTGCGCACTGATCTCTGGCCCGAGTTCAACCACCATGCGCCAGCTGGCACCATGCGTGCCGGCCCCAGTGGATGGATTCAGCGTGCCACTGCCACCTTGCATGGGAATATTGAGTCGGCTCATCGTGGGCATTCGCAGCAGATGATTGATGTTGGCCGTGCGATGATTTGACCAGCGCCACGCTTCCGATTCTGGCGCGCCGAACTGCTCCACCAACTCGTCGTACGCGCTTTCCAGCGCGTCGGCCATGACCGCGTCGCGCGTTTCAACTTCCGTGGTGCGACGCAGGTCCCACCACATGCTTGTGGGTTCATTCAGCAGCATGGCCGTCATCATGTCGGATGGTCTCGGCCCCGCAGTCGCCTCGTCGCCTTCCGTGTCGAGCAACTCATCGTATAACTCATTTGACAGCGCCGACATGGCAGCTTCGAAGAGCAGCGCCGCCGTATTGTCGGTCGTATATCGACGATCCCAGGCGGCCAACAGTTGCCCCGCACGTACGAGCGATGGTCGCGGCGGACCGTCACGCGCGACTTGCACGAACACCGGTACGAATGCATCGGCGCGCGCGCTCAGTGGTTCCGTCTGATAGGCGCGCATGTCATCAGGCGTGACCTTACTGTTGGCACGCAGCAGTTCGTTAATGCGAATCGCGCGCCATGGTCGTTCCCAGTCTGAACCGAGATAACGCGGCTGCGCGCGTGGATCGAGTGGTTCCTGATTGGCCGACGCGAGGAATCCCTGCGCCGGTGAAAACGATTGCGGATACTCCGCCACACTCCAGTCGCCAATCCAGTCGCTGCGTCGGCTACTGCCGTCGCGCAGCACATCGCCTCGGCCAGTGTCAGGACGTATGGGATAACGACCGGTTGAACGAATGCCGATCGTTCCGCTGCGATCCGCCACCAACATGTTTTGCGCAGGCACGCGGAACCACTGCGCGAGCTCGTCGAGCAATGCTTGTGCCGTGGTGGCGCGCGCCGCCCGGTCGAACGCTTCGAGCTCGCGCGCGGGACCCTCGAGCACCGTCCATCGATGCGAAATCCAGCGTTCGTTCACGCGGCGCAGCGGTCCACGGTGTGTGTAGCGCAGCGTGTCTTCACGAATCAGCGCACCGTCGCCATTCAGATAGCGCTCCACGCGACGCTCGAGCGGCTGCCATTCACCATCGAGCTGATAACGTGTGGGATTGTTCGGCTCGTCGACGGTTTCGAGATAGAAATCCATGACGTCTGCACCAACGTTTGTAAACGTCCAGGCGACATCGCGATTGAAGCCGATCACAATGCCGGGCAGTCCGGGAATCGTGACGCCGTACACATCGAGGGAATCAGCCACGACGAGGTGCGCCTCGTACCAGATGGACGGCATGGTGAGCTCAAGGTGCGGGTCGCCCGCCAGCAGCGCATGACCGCTGGCCGATCGAGATGGCGACACCGCCCAGTTGTTGCTCCCGACGGCATCGGGCGTTCTTGCAGGCAAACCGAGTGCGACACGTGTGTCCACATTGCCGAGCTGCCGCACGAGCGCGAGTGCGAGGGAGTCGGGCGCTCCGGGGGCTGCGAGCGCCACGGCGTCCACTCGCGGCGTGACCTGCCCGTTGGGTTGAATCGGCTCAACGATTGGCGCGTGCACCGGAAACAGCGCATCGGCTGCGGCGCGCCCCACACGAGCCGCCGCGCGCACGTGGCGCAGTTCATCTTCGGACGATGCAAGCGTGTAGCCCATGCGGTTCAGCAGGTGCATCACATCCAGCGCGCTGAAGAGACGAGGCTCTCGGCCGAGCAACTTGTACTCGAGTGGCAGATCGCGGCGCGAGAGTTGCGCGATCCACGCGTTGATACCGTCCGCGTAGGCGCGCATCATTTGCCACGAGGCCGTTGTTGTGTCTGCTTGCGCAATGCGTTGTTCCGCGGCGCGGGGCATGCCGAGGGCTCGCGTCGCCTGGTCGAGTGGCAACGCGCGGTCGCCAACCAGCTCGGTCAACGTGCCCCCGCCGGCGCGCGTTTGCAGCTCGATCTGAAACAGTCGATCGCGCGCGACCACATAACCGAGCGCCTGATACGCGTCGCGCGAGTTGGACGCAAAGATGTGGGGAACGCCGCGGTCGTCATACGTCACGTTCACCGGCGCAATGACGCCGGGAACCGTAGCGCTGGCTGTGCTCGGAAGTTCCGCCGTTTGCACTGCGGCGAACAGTCCGTTCGCGGGATCGAGCAGTGCGCCGAGCGGAGGCAGGGGACCAACGGGGCGGGCGCCTACGTATCCAACGACGCCAAGCACTACAAGCGCAGAGACCGTACCGACACGCGATCGGGCCATGGAGTTGCGTTCGAGATGGAGGAGGGAAGCAAGCCGCCGACATAGGCTCGCCAAACTGCTGACAAACGTGGCGTACGTCACTCGGCGCGGCAATGCGCGCGCGCTGATCACGTCGCCTGCGGGCTTGTGATCCGTGGTGCGATCGAATGGTGCGAGCATCAGCACAAGATGCTGTTAGGATCGGGCCATGACAAAAGCACGGCAGGCACTCGGGCTCCTTGGGGAGCGCATTGCGGCGCGCTGGATGCTGCGCGATGGATGGCAGCTCTTGGCGCATCGCTATCGTAGCGGACATCGGGACGTCGACTTGATCATGCAACGCGAACACACGATTGCGTTCGTGGAAGTGAAAGCACGTCGCGGCGAGTGTTTTGGTTCGCCGGTAGAAGCTGTGCATGCACGGAAGCAGCGCGAGCTCTCCAAGTCGGCCCAGGTCTGGGTTGACCGGCACGGTACGCCAGGCACCATTTACCGCTTTGATGTGGTGGGTGTGCTGTTAGATTCGGATAATGTTCGGGTACGTCATGTGCCCGACGCGTTCTCCTTGCGGTCCGGGTAGGTCAGAATAACCGAATATTGTGGATAACCTTGGGGGTTGTCCACGAGCACACTCTTTCGTACTTTGTTCGGGTCTTGGCCGAGTTCTGGTGCGCGGTAGATTCCGCTTTGCCAGGGCGTGGCACCTTACCATCAACACGGGTGGAATAATGGCCGTCTCCACATCGAACGACGACAAGCGCAAAGCCCTGGCGCTCGCAATTTCGCAGATCGAGAAGTCGCATGGCAAAGGATCGATCATGCGACTGGGCACCGACTCGAAAGTTCGAGTGGAGTGCATTCCCACCGGCGCCATCAACCTTGACGCGGCGATCGGCATTGGCGGGATTCCGCGTGGCCGCGTCACCGAAATCTACGGCCCGGAATCAAGCGGCAAAACAACGCTCTGCTTGCACGTAGTCGCCAACGCGCAGAAGGCGGGCGGTGTGGCCGCGTTCATCGATGCGGAACACGCGCTCGACACCGAGTACGCGAAAAAGTTGGGCGTGGACATTGAGAACTTGCTGATCTCGCAGCCGGACACCGGCGAGCAGGCGCTTGAAATTTGCGAAGTGCTTGTACGCTCGGGAGCGGTTGACGTCATCATCATCGACTCGGTCGCGGCCCTTGTGCCTAAGGCGGAAATCGAAGGCGACATGGGCGACATGCAGATGGGCCTGCAGGCGCGCCTCATGAGTCAGGCGCTTCGTAAGCTCACCGGCGCCATCGCTCGCTCGAAGACGTCCGTCGTGTTCATCAATCAGCTGCGCGACAAGATCGGCGTGATGTTCGGTAGCCCCGAGACCACCACCGGCGGCAAGGCGCTCAAGTTTTATTCGTCCGTGCGTCTCGACATTCGGCGTATCGGTCCGGTCAAGGACAAGGACGAGGTGGTGGGATCGCACGTCCGCGTCAAAGTGGTCAAGAACAAGGTGGCGCCGCCGTTCAAGCAGGCTGAGTTCGACATCATGTACGCCGAAGGTATTTCGCACACCTCGTTGCTGGTCGACATCGGTGCGGAAGCGGGCATTATTGAAAAGTCCGGTGCGTGGTACAGCTACGGCACGCAGCGGATTGGGCAGGGTCGCGAGAACGCCAAGTTGTTCCTCAAGGACAATCCGGTGCTCATGGCCGAAATCGAAGAAAAGGTCAAAGTGTTACTCGGCGTGAAGGCCGGTGCACCAGAAGAGCCGCCGGCTCCTGAGGTGGAAGAGTAAGAGCGAGTCGTCGCGCCTGATGCGCGACTCGTGGAAGCAGCGAGGGCCGAGGGGTCGCTCGCGGTGTGAAGTGGTGCCCGGATCACCACGGCTCATCGTGAGTAGCCCCTCGGCTCTTTTGCTGCCCGGTACTCCCGGTGAGATCGCCAGAGTGGCGGAGCACCCGCGCAAGCCGGGTCGCTACCGTGTTCGCATGGCAGACGGCCGCATCTGGCTGGTGGACGCCGACGCGATCACCGCGGCCGGCGCACTGCGCGAGGGCGTCACACTGGAGACACCCGCCGTGGCGCTGCTGGAAGCCTCACACGCGTTCGTCAGCGCCTTTGATCGCGCGCTCGGCATGCTGGCCCGCGCTCGTCGCACACGACGCGAACTGGAGCGCCGCCTGAGCCTGACGCAGCCCGACAGCGCCGTTGTGCAGAAGGCGCTGGAGCGCCTCGAAACACTCGGACTACTCGATGACGAAGCCGTGGCGCGTGCCGAGGCGGCGTCCCGCTTCCGTCGTGGTGAAGGAGCCGGGCGCATTCGCCAGTCGTTGGCGCGAAAGGGTGTGGCCCGTGCGATCGTTGACGCGGCGATCCAGAGTGTCGCGGCCGAAGAAGCCGTCGATGACGTCGCGCTCTGTCGTGCCGCCGGCGAGAAGCGACTGAAGTCGTTGCGTGCACTGGCGCCCGACGTACAGCGTCGTCGCCTCATGGGATTCCTGCTGCGACGCGGCTTTTCGGGGTACGATGTTTCGCAGATCGTGCGCGAACTCATTCCACGCGAAAGACGCGGGTACGAGTAACACAGCACGGCCGGTCGGGCATATATTTGACCGCTTATGCTTGCTGCCGAAATCCGCTCCCGATTCCTCGCGTTCTTTGAACGCCATGGCCACGTCATCCGACCGTCGGCCTCCCTCGTCCCCAGTGACGACCCCACGTTGTTGTTCACGAACGCCGGCATGGTGCCGTTCAAAAAGGTGTTCCTCGGCCTCGAGGACCCCGAGTTTGGACGGCGCGTCACCACGTCGCAGAAGTGCGTGCGTGCCGGTGGTAAACACAACGACCTTGAACAGGTTGGCCACACCGCGCGCCATCACACGCTGTTTGAAATGCTTGGCAACTTTTCGTTCGGTGACTACTTCAAGCGCGATGCGATTCGTTTCGCGTGGCAGTTTGTCACGGAAGAGTTGCAGCTCTCTCCGGAACATTTGCGTGTGACGGTCTTCTACGAAGACGACGAAGCACGCGAGCTATGGCGTGAAATTTCCGGGCTGCCGGCGAATCGTATTTACGGTCTTGGCCACAAGGACAACTTCTGGCAGATGGCCGACACCGGTCCGTGTGGCCCGTGCTCCGAGATTTATGTGGATCTCGCGGCCGTGGCAAAAGATTGGGCCGTGCCGCAAGGCGCGACCGGTGCGTGGACCGACAGCCATGTGACGGATTTCTCGCAGGATGATTTTGTGGACGGCGCAGAAGCCGGCCGCTTCCTGGAGATTTGGAACCTTGTGTTCATGCAGTTCGATCGACAGGCCGATGGTACGCTGGTGCCGCTGCCGAAGCCGAGTGTTGATACGGGCGCTGGCCTCGAGCGCATTGCGGCGGTCAAGCAGGGTGTCACCAACAATTTTCACACCGACCTGTTTGCGCCGTACATCGCCAAGGTCGAAGAGATTGTCGGCATTTCGTATCCATGGCGTCCGGGGTCAGGCGACGGGGCCGCGCACACGCCAGATGGACGCGTGGTGGATTCCGCCTCGTATCGCGTGATCGCTGACCACGCACGTGCGGTGGCGTTCCTGCTGGCCGACGGCGTGTTCCCGAGCAATGAAGGCCGTGGGTATGTACTGCGCCGCATTTTGCGCCGCGCCGTACGTCACGCGTGGTTGCTTGGTCGCCGCGAGCCAACGCTCGTGCATGTGGTTGATGTCGTGATCGACAGCATGAAAGACATCTATCCGGATCTGATGTCGCGTCGCTCGCATTTGCTGGCCACGACGCGTGCGGAAGAGGAGCGTTTCCTTGCAACGATTGACGGCGGCATGGAGCGGTTTGAACAGCTCGCGCCAACGGGCAGCACGCAAGGTTCAAGTGCGGTGCGGGGGACGATCGCCGGCGAAGATGTATTTCGTTTGTACGACACGTACGGGTTCCCGGTGGACCTCACGGAATTGATGGCCCGCGAACGCGGCTATCTCGTAGACTTCGCCGGCTTTGAAGCCGCACTCGGCGCGCAGCGCAAGCAGTCGCAGGACGATCGCAAGTCGCGCGGACTCTCCGTCAGCGCAGACGATTTTGCAGATCCCGCGGCGTGGAAGCGCGCCGCCGACGATCGGTCCCTGGGCGCCTTTGTTGGCTACGGGCGTATGGAGGCGGAGACAGAAGTCACCGCGGTTCGTACGCTTGATGATGGTCGTGTCGCAGTCATGCTGCGGGAGTCGCCATTTTATGCGGAGTCGGGCGGACAGGTGTCCGACCATGGTGAAATCGTGGGCGATGGTTGGCGTGTTGATGTGGTCGACGTGAAAAAGGCAGATGGTCGGATCGCGGCTATCGGTACGGCGACGGGCACGGTTGCGTTTGGACCAGTCACCGCGCGTGTGCCTGCCGATCGCCGACGCGACATCGAACGCAATCACACCGCGACGCATTTGCTGCACGCTGCGCTGCGTGAGCAGTTGGGCGAGCATGTGCATCAGGCCGGCTCATTGGTTGCACCCGAGCGTTTGCGTTTTGACTTCACACATCACGGTCCGCTTACCGTAGAACAGCTGGTGTCGATTGAACGTCAGGTCAACGAAGGCATCTGGCATGCCGCCGCGGTCGACATCACCGAACGCACGTACGCCGACGCGGTAGCGGCCGGTGCCATGGCGCTCTTCGGCGAGAAGTACGGTGACGTGGTGCGCGTGGTCAACATTCCAGGACTCAGCACGGAACTCTGCGGCGGCACACACGTGCGCAACACGGCGGAAATCGGCCTCTTTCGTGTTGTCAGTGAAGGTGGCGTGGCGGCTGGAGTACGTCGAATTGAAGCCGTCACCGGGCGCCGGGCGTTTGCGCTGCTGAGCGAACGTGATGCGAGTCTTACATCGATTGGTCAGCGACTCAAGGTGCAACTCGGTGGGGGAACGGCGCTGCTCGAAACCCTCGAGAAGAAGGTTGAAGCGCTGATTGAAGACCGCCGTTCGCTCGAGAAGAAACTTGATGAAGCCATCAAGAGTGGTGGCGCGGCGTCCGATGCGACGGCGGCGTTGCTGGCCTCACGCAAAGATGTGCATGGCGTCAGCCTGATCGCCGCACGTGTGCCAGCGACGGACGTGAAGTTGCTGCAGGCGCTTGGAGACACCATGCGCGAATCCATGGGCAGTGGCATTGCCGTACTCGCGGCGGACTTCGGTGATGGCAAAGGAGCGCTGCTCACGGTGATCACCGACGACCTGCGGGAGCGCGGTCTGCGTGCCGATGCCATTGTGCGTGATATCGCCGTGATTGTTGGCGGTCGTGGTGGCGGCAAGCCGCACATGGCGCAGGCCGGACTGCCAGACAGTTCGCGTATTGACGAAGCGCTGGCTGCGGCGGATGCCGTGGTTGCTGCGGCGGCAGGCGCGTAAGAGGATGAGTGTGTCGAACGCCTCTCGCACGGTGGCCGACTGGCTCAACGAGGTGGAGCCGGCCCCGCCGCCGGCGCTCATGGCTCGCCTGCGCGAGTTGTTGGCGCCGCACGCGGGTCGCCCGTTGCAGGAAGCGGCGGAAAGTTGCCTCGCCGCGGGCGAAACGCAGCTCGCGGCCATGTTGTCGTCCAAAGCAACGGACCGCGGCTCAGCGCTTGATCTGCTCGCCGTGGACGCGCTTGTCACGTATGCTTTCGAAGCTGCCTCGGACTCCCCCGCGATGTTGGAGCGGCTCGCGAATGATGCCATGACACGCATTGCGGAGATCCCGGAGGCGTCCTGATCGACTTGCACACGCACCTGCTGCCCGGCGTTGACGACGGCTCACCCTCGGTCGAGGTGAGTGTGCCGGTGCTTGAGCGGTTCGCGCAGGAGGGCGTGTCGGTCGTGGTGTGCACGCCGCATCTCAACGCGTCGCAAGCGGCCAGCGCGCCGGTTCAGCGGCACCTCGAGATTCTCTCGGAGCTTCGTGCGGCGGCTGGTGCAGCGGCGCCAGAGCTCCGTTTAGGCTGGGAAATCATGCTAGATCAGCCTGGCACAGACCTCACCGACCTGTCGCTCACATTGGGCGAATCGCGCGCGCTATTGGTCGAGTTCAGTATTGGCGGTATTCCGCGAGGGGCGGTGCAGGAGCTTCGGCGCATTGCACGCTCTGGCCGGACACCCATTCTGGCGCATCCCGAGCGGTACTACGGATGCACGGTGGCGATGGTTCGAGAGTTCCGAAAACTCGGGGTGGTGATTCAGACCGACGTAAAAGTGATGCTCGGGCGAGGAGCACCGAGCGAGCTCGCCCGCGACCTGCTGGCGGCCGGGCTCGTCGATATCCTTGCCTCGGATAATCACGGAGACGCCCGCTCGTTGGCGTCCGGACGCGACTGGCTTGCGAGCAATGGCGCCAGCGGAGAGCACATATCGCTGCTCACGCATACGAATGCGGAGCTGGTGTTGGCTGACGAAGATCCGATGCCGGTGCCGCCGCTGGCAACGGGTGGCGCGCTGCGGCGTTTGCGGCGAATGTTCGGTCGGTAGCTGGGTGCGGACTCGCGGCACGGAGTCCGTACGCCCGGCAATGAGGTGGTCTGCGCCAGCTCGGGCAGCAACAGTGGTTCACCATTCAGCAGCAATCCATGACATTGTCCATTACGTCTGCCTTGCTAGAGCTTTCCGACACGGCTCAGCGTACCGCGGAGCAGCTCGGGGCGCAGATCACCGAAGCCGCCGCGCTGGTTCGCACGACCCTCCAGGCGGGTGGTACACTGCTCTTTTGTGGCAATGGTGGCTCCGCGGCCGACGCTCAGCACATGGCCACGGAGTATGTGGTACGGTACATGAAAAACCGCCGAGCCTACGCCGCGATTGCGCTCACCACGGACACCTCGCTGCTGACCGCCGCGGGCAACGATCTGGGTTTCGATCACATTTTTTCACGACAGGTTGAGGCGCTCGGAAAGCCGCAGGATTTGTTGATTATTCATTCCACATCAGGGAACTCCGGGAATGTACTCGAGGCCGCGAAGGCAGCCTCCAGAATCGGCATGAAGGTGCTCTCGCTGACCGCTAAAGATGGTGGACAGCTGAAGAATCTGAGTGATCTCACATTGATCGTGCCCACCGATCGCACCGATCGGGCGCAGGAGGTGCATCTGTGCATCCAACACCTGATTTGCGAAAGTATCGAGGGGCATATTTAGTCAGGTTCTGCTTGAAATCTGTAAGCTACGCAAATAATAGGTATAACGCCTCTCACATCAAGTAATGTCTCAAGCTTCCGGCAGTCTGATCAACCTCTTGAACAAGCGCGCTATCGTGACTGGCGCCTCGCGCGGCATCGGCGCCGCCACCGCCAGGTTACTCGCCTCGGCCGGAGCCAGCGTCATCGTGGCATACAACTCGAAAGCTGCGGAAGCCGAGGCGGTGGTTCGTGACTGTGAAGCGTACGGAGTCAAAGCTTTTCCACAAAAGGCTGACTTATCCACAAAAATAGGCAACATTGAGCTCGTCGCTGCTGCTGTCGAAAATCTCGGCGGTGTGGATATCTATGTGGGAAACTCCGGCGTTTGGCCCGATTCGCCCGTTCCCGTGACCGACCTCGACGACGAGCGTTGGCGCGCGACGATGTCGCTCAACCTCGATGGCATCTTCTGGGGGTGCGCCGCTGCCGCACGCGCCATGAGCAACGGGGGACGCATCGTTCTCGTCTCCAGCACCGCCGGCCAACGCGGTGAAGCCTTCCACGCAGACTATGCGGCCACGAAAGGCGCGATGATCTCGTTTGTGAAATCGCTGGCCGTGGAGCTTGCGCCTCGCGGCATTACGGTGAACACCGTTGCGCCTGGCTGGGTTGACACCGACGCCGTGACCAAGCCGTTCTCCGGCGCCGGCCGCGCCCGCATCGAAGCCGCGATTCCGCTCGGACGCGTCGCGGCGCCCGCCGACATTGCGGGCCCGATTGCGTTTCTCTGCAGCGACCTGGCGCGCCATGTCACGGGTGAAGTCTTGAACGTGAACGGTGGGAGCGTTCTCTGCGGATAGACCGCGATGCGCGGCTCGAGCCGCCGACCCCGGTGCTCGAGCTCGCCCGCACCCTCGTCAATGCGGGCTATGAGACGTGGTGCGTGGGCGGCGCAGTGCGAGATGCCCTGCTCGGAATTTCCCACCTGGATTGGGACCTCGCCACAGCGGCTACGCCAGACATTGTACAGCGACTCTTTCGCCGTACCGTGCCGATCGGTCTGCGCTTTGGGACCGTCGGCGTCATCGATAGCCTCGGCCACATGCACGAGGTGACCACCTTTCGGCGCGACATGAAAACGGACGGCCGACACGCCGAGGTGGAGTTCGGCGTGTCGCTGGTCGATGACCTTGCGCGTCGGGACTTCACGATTAACGCGATGGCCTGGGATCCCATCGCGCGACGACTTGAGGACCCCTTTGGCGGTCGTGATGATCTGGAACGTGGGCTGGTGCGGGCGGTTGGTGATCCCGAGCAACGCTTCGCGGAAGACCGTCTGCGAGCATTGCGTGCCATCCGTTTCGCCGCACGATTCCATTTTGCCATCGAACCGGCGACCTGGAGTGCGATCCGTTCGTCGGCGCCGCATCTCGGTCGCCTCTCCGCGGAGCGGGTCAAGCAGGAGCTCGAGAAGACCATGGAACAGGTCGAGCGGCCAAGCGCCGCGCTCAAGCTGTGGCGCGAGAGCGGCGCTTTCGCGACGCTGATTCCCGCGCTCGCCACGGTATCAGACCGCGCGTTGCTGGCCGCCGACGCACTGCCGCTTCGCTCTCTGCCAACCCGGCCGCTTCGTCGCACGTTGCGCTTGGCAACCCT
>JALHNZ010000020.1 GCA_022843265.1 Gemmatimonadaceae bacterium | reverse complement strand
AGTCATGCTTGGCCAGCTCAGGACGCTGCGTCGCAAGATCCTGCCAGAGCGAGCCGCCGAGCGCCACGTTGATGATCTGCAGGCCGCGGCAGAGACCGAACACGGGCTTGCCGTCTTCGATTGCCCATCGTGCGAGTTGCAGCTCGGTCCGATCGCGCGACGGATCCAGATTCCCGCAGTACGGTTCGATTTCCTGACCGTATTGACGTGGGTCCATGTCCACGCCGCCCGGAATCAGTAGCCCGTCCAACCGCTCGTAGATCGCCCGCAGCGTGGGCAGGTCATCGTCGAGCAACGGGATCATCCAAGGCACACCGCCCACCATCGTGGTGGCCATGAAATAGCGTTGATTCATGACCCACGACGACGGCAGTGCCGGCGGAATGCCGTCAATGGAATGCAGCGTTTGTGTGGTCAGGCCAATCGTCGGCCGGTACGGCGTCTCACTCATCGGTTCTCCACCAGAAATGTGGGGACGTTCGAGCCCCCACCAGCGGTCACGTTCAGCAACGGATCAGTCGCGATGCGTGTGAGGCACCCGTCCACGACCGCCTGTTGCACGAGGAAGGGGGCGGTGTCGACCATCCGGTCGGCAATGTGCAGTCGCCCGTCTACCCACGCTGGAAATGCCTCCGATGGCAGGACCACGCGCTGCTGAACGATATACGGGTTCGCCAGCGCCGTCATCAGCCCGGTCGCCCATTCCGCATCGGACACGGTCCAGCCCAGCACGATTCCTTTGCCGCCGTAGTCGTCATTCGGCTTCAACACCAACCGGTCCTTGTTCTCGCGAATAAAGGGCAGCAGGTCCACCGTGCGTCCTTCGTGCTGTGTCTGGCGCTCCTCGACCACGCGCGTCCACGGCACATGCGCCGCCACAACGGCGCGCTCCTCGGCGGTCAGCAAATGCGCCTGCTGTTCGTCGCTCACCACCGCGAGGCTCGCCTTTTTGTGCAGCAGCTTGCAGCGAAACGGATTGACCATGCACACCGCGCCGTCCTGCACCGCTCGCACGACCGGCGAGTCTTCCCCGCACTGCAACACCAGTTCGTCGATCAGCACGCGCTTGTAAATCAGCGTGACCGGGGTGCCGGCAATGGTCAGCACTCCGTTCGCATATTCAGCGTCTCGCGGGTCGCCAATCATGACCGGAATCCCAAGATCCTTGAGCAGCCGTTCGAACAGCACGAACTCACTGTACGTGGGCACTTCCTTCCAGTCGAGAATCACCACGCTGGGTGTGTCGCGCACGCCGCGCCAGCTGTAATACGACTCGAGCAGCGCCTGCACCACGCTCGCACCCGCCGGCACGTTGAGCGCGATGTAGTGTTTGCGAAACGCGGCCATGGCGGGCAGATCCATAAACGCGGCCGCCAGCGAATCGTTATAGGCCGCACCGGCTGGCGTTTCCGCGTTGTACTCCGTGTACTTGAGCCCGTCAGGTCCGGGAGCAAAAAACGCATCCAGACGTGACGTGGGGCTCGCGACGGGCAATCGCGGGTCCGCATGAATCAGTCGCTCCTCCCAGTCGAGCAACCGGAACTGCGCACGCAGCGCGCTGTCCGCCATCGCGGCCACACGCACCTTTTCCATGGCCGACACCACGAGGCGTGACGCCCGCCCCACATGCTTGTACTGCGCCATGGTGAAAAAGCGTGGCCGAATCACACTGCACAGCGGACGCTCGCCAAAATAGAGACCGTCGCTGCGCAACCGTGTCGTCAGCATGTGCATCGACGACTCGGCGATGTCGTCAGTGAGTCCGTCGTGATAGCGGGCGATCGCCTCCGCGGCGACCGGATCGTCTCCCAGCCCAGTAGCCGCGTGACTCATTTGCTCGCTGGGGCCACGAGAGGCACCACCGTCGCCGCGGCTGACGCATCAGCCTGCACAAGCGGCGGGATTGCCGTTTCGGGGCGCACCGCGTTGTGAGGCAACGTCGCCAGACGAATCGCCATATCCGCCATGTGTTCAACCACCCATTCGAAATACGACGGGGTCAGCGAGTTGATATCCATGTCCGGCGCCGGATTCATGAAGTCAATCGCGTACGGTATGCCGTCCTGCACCGCAAACTCGACGGTGTTCATGTCGTAGCCGAGCACGCGGCACAGCGTGAGTGCATCGGCCGCGATGCGATCGTGCAGCGCCTTGGGCAGGTAGCCTTCGTCTGTGATGTACTTTCGCTCGCGCGGATCGTACGGCATCACGAGCACATGTTCGCGTCCCAGCACCATGCACCGCACGTACTGCTCCCACTTCACGAAGGCTTGCACGATCATGGTGAGCAGCCCGCTGCCATTGTAGTGCTGGATCAGCTCTTCCATGGAATGGCAGATGTACACATCGCGCCAGCCGCCCCCGTGGGCGTCCTTGAGCACGCACGGAAAGCCGATGTGTTCGGCCACACCGCGCCAGTCCAGCGGATAGGCCAGGTTGCGCAGCGACTCCGTGTGAGAGATGCCCGGGATGTAATCCTTGTTGGGCAGCACCATTGTTTTGGGATGGGCCACGCCATGGCGCACCGCGAGGGTGGCGTCGATGAACTTGTCGTCGGCCGACCACATGAACGGGTTGTTGATGACCGTGGCGCCCTGAATGGCCGCGTGCTTGAGGTAGGTGCGGTAGAAGCCCACCTCGTGCGAAATGCGGTCGATGAGCAGCGTGTAAGGCACCGGCTGCGCCATTTTTGTCGCGTCAAGCGACGCGTATTCAGCCACAACGCCGGCTCGGCGCTGCTTGATCGCATCGATGAACGCGGGCGGAAAGGACCACTCGCGCCCGACAATCAGGCCGATTCGCGGTTCAACCATCAGGCAACTCCAGAGAGCGGGAAATCGAGGGTGACGAGTATCGCGCCATCATGTCGAAAGGGGCGCAATTGCGCCATGGGGCGAGGCTCGGAATCCGGCTCGAAACGCAAGGAATTTTGCGCAGACAAGGCCGATCGACCCGTGTGGATTGTCAGCAAAGACAAGATTTGTGACTGCGCCGCGTGTGGAAAACTTGCCCCCGTGCCGCCGACGATGACCAGATATCACAAGGTGTGTTTTCCACAACAAACAACATGTGGACGCGTTGGGAATGTGACACTTGGCGAGTTATCCACAACGTTATGAACGCGTATCCACATCAATGTCAACAACTTACAACATTCACCTCGTATTGCGTGTGCGATCGGATCGTCGTACAATGCTCGCCCGACACACGGCCTCGCGCTGTGTCGATCACGATTCTCCGATCCTGTCGCCCACTCCCCATGAACGTCATTCCCTGCGCCGCACCGATTGGTGCGATCGAACCCGCGCCGCTGACCTCGCTGCCGATCGCGTCCACCGACGATAGCTCGGCACAGCTCTCCGGCTTCTGGGCGGCAGACGACGCATACTACGTGCGCGCTCAGGATGTGGCGGGTTCGAGCCGCTGGTTCCGGATCGAGTCGGGGGCGGAGGCGGACATGGCCTCGCAGGCACTGCGCGCCGGAGTCGCTGGCATGGTCGCCGACGGCGGCGAGCGCCGTGGCGGCGTCGCCTTTCCAGCGGGGTCGGCCGGACGCACCGTGTTCCGCGTGTGGCGCGTGAAGGGCGCCGAGCGGTTGGGTCGGACTAGAATCCTGGGAGTTCGAGCTGGGCGGTCACGCCGCCTGCCAGCGTAACGCCGGCTGCCTGCAACCACGCCAGTAGCACATCCTGCCCGTGATCCCCGGCCATCGCCGAGCGCGCCGCGCTCAGTCGCAGCTTGAACTCCGACGACACATCGGGGAGCGTGCGACGCAGCACTGCGATCGTGAGCAACTCGGTCGCGTCCGCCAGGTGGCGAATCGCGAACTCCGCCATGCGCGCGCGCAGCGCGGCGGTGCTGAGCACGGGTGCATCGCCGGTGGTGCCGTGGGCAGCTCGACGCTCACGGAAGGCCGCCAGGCGTGTTCTGGTGGCCACCAGCGGTCGCGGTGCAACTTCCCCCTCCTCCGGGATCGGAGCGCTCAGCGGGGCCCCCAGAAGCCCCAGCCAGGCCAACCAGAGGGTGCCTCGCGCGTACTGCTCCCAGGGCAGCGAGTCGAGCGATTTGCCGTAGCTCTCCACGGCGGCCGCGATGCCTTCGCGTTTTTGCCACCAGTCGGCGTAGACATCCGTCTGGCCGCTGACCATGGCCAGCGCGCCGAGTCGCAGGGCCCAGGTGAGGGCGGCGTCGCCGTCGTCGCTGGGGGGGCGAAGCGCGGCACCGCAGCGGTAGGCGCGGGATGCCCCGAGAATCAACACGGCTCGGGCAAGGTCCCGGTTCGCGGTCGGGGCGCTGTCGAGGGCCGCTTCAAGCTGCCCGAGGGCGGCGAGTTCGTAGGCTGTGCCGAGCAGCGCCAAGCCGTCCGCGATGGGCTCCCCGAGTCCCTCGCCGGCCGCGACGGCGGCTTCGTCGGCGCGTTCGAGGAGCAGCGTTCGTCGCTCCTGCGGGACCGCGGAGACGGCCCAATGTTCGTCGAGAGTCGCTCGCGCGACGGCCAGCAAATCACGCTGGTCGAGAGTGCGGTCGGACTGATTCGCAAGGACGTGCATAACGCGATGTCCCCTCGAGCGTTCGAGGTTGACGATCGCCGCGTCGGGAGCGCGTGGGCGGCGACTGGCCGCCCGTGGCAGGATACCCGCCACGTTACGTGCTACCGATCAACACGACGACCGGTCCCGAGCGGACAAGGCTGACCCGGAGATCCGGTACGCCTGCCTGCTCGGGGCGTGCTGCTGATCCTGATCACTGCAACAGAAAGTAATTCATGCGCTTACAAAGCGCGCGTCGCATTTATGTCACAAACGCGATTCTGTCAATAGTACAGTTCGCGGCTGAGGAGACTGTCAGAGTGGGATTTGAATCTTCGCACGTGGCCCGCCGCCGGCTGGCGTCCATGGCCATGAGTAACCAGCGCGTGCAGGAAGCACTCGTTACGGCCCTTCCCGAAAGCCCGGATGACGCGGCCACGGAAGTGGCCGCCGCCCTCGCGGGCCACGATAGCGCCCGCGCCCTTTCCGTCGAGCTGGAGCTGCTGGCGCAGGACATTGCCGCCACGCCCGGGGCCGGCGGCGCGCTGCTGGCATCCTTCGCCGAACAGTCGCGAGTCCTGCAGTTGGTCGTGCAGGCCGTACAGCGGGCGCCGGGCGCGCCACTGCCGGCCGATGTGATGCTGGCCGTTCACGCCGCGGTGCACGGGGCCGGTCATTCGGCCAATCAGGAGTTGCGGCGAACTGGCTGAGTCTTCGCGTCGCGCGGGGCTTCCAGTCGCGCCTTTCGGGGTGCCTCGCGCCTGACCGCGTCCAGGATCGTCTGCACGAGGACCTCTGCATCGAGCGGGATCTCGCCGGTATCGGCTCGCCCTGACGAGCCCGCACGGCGAGGTCCTCTCACTCGGGGCGACATGACGCCGCCGAACTTGACCACGGGGAGAGGCGCCCTCGACCCGCCAAACGCGTGCACCGCCCCCGACCCAGCGCCCGAGGCGTGCAGCACCACGTCGATCGCGTGCTCGTCGCGAGCCAGCCGCTCGCCCTGCTCCATCGTGAAGGCCAGTCGCGCTTCAATGCCGTGTCGCTCCAACAAGCGCCGCAGAAACTGCTGCAGAATGACGTCGGGTTCGATCACCAGAGCCGTGAGACGGCTTCCATGGAGCTCTGCCTGATCGCGCTGAGCGCTGAAGTCTGTCATACCGATGCACACGCTAAAGGTCCGAGGGTACAACCCACGAATGGTTTGCCGATGCGGTCATGCTCAGGACCAATGCACGAGGCCGCGGAACAGTTCGCGAAATTTCGCGTGAGTTCTGGTGCGCTGCATCACCGCGGCGATACCTAATATTCAGCGAAACGTCTTGCGTCCGTGGGTCCCCGTGACGAGCGTGTGCAGCGTCGGCGAACAGGGTTCGCGCAAGCGTATTCATTGGACTGGGAGTAAATGCATGAGAGACAGACGCTCACGGGCAAAGCGCCGACCGGCGCACCTTGCGCTCGTGGTGACGCTGCTCGCGCTGTGGGGTGCGCCGCTACGCGCGGTCAGCGCGCAGAGTGACGGCGACCGCGCCTGGCGGGCCGGTCAAACCGCCGCGCTCGCGGGCAGAGCCGACGAGGCGCTCGCGTCGTACACGGAGGCGCTGCGCCTGGCCCGACAGGATCGCGACGCCGAACTGGCGAGCGCGGCACGTCTGGGCATGGCCGAGGTGTGGGACGTATGGCGCAACTGTCGGGACTCCGCGCGCGCAGCCTACGAAGACGCGGTACAGCTC
Organism: Gemmatimonadaceae bacterium; assembly: GCA_022843265.1. GTDB lineage: Bacteria > Gemmatimonadota > Gemmatimonadetes > Gemmatimonadales > Gemmatimonadaceae > JAABRT01. Next base: position 47,532 of record JALHNZ010000020.1, on the reverse strand, counting down.
ACCTCGGAAGGTGACTACGCCGCCGCCGATGCTTACGTGCTCTGGCTCGCGCGGCGCGGCGATCATGCAAGCGCTCGTGCGTTGCACGCGCGGGCCTACGCAGCAATTGAAAACGAAGTGCCACGGACCGTCACCCGTGAAAGTGTGAACTTCCTGTTGGGATTGGCCGAGATTCAGGTGGCCAACAGCAGTCGCAGTGGCGCGCTCTACAGTCTCACGTCTGCGCGGACCATTGCCGATCGTCTGGCCACGGGTGATGACACAACGGTCACCACATCCATGGTGCGTCCGGGCAACTACTGGGCACTGCACGATCTGGCGCGTCTCTATCTTGATCCCGCCAGCAAGAATGTGCGCAATGTCGCGGCGGGCACCACAATTCGCCGCCAGCTCGATGCCGCCACGGATGTGTCGGACAACGGGATGCATCCACGCTTCACCGTGGGCCGACTGGCCGACCGTATTGCGCGAGCACGAAGACTGTGCACGACTGCTGCGTGCCGCGTGCCTCCTGCGCCCACGGTGCCGCGTTGTCGCTGATCAACTAGCGAAAGAACGTGAACGCAAACGCGCCGTGTGAATGCACGGCCGTTTGCGCCGCATATTCTTTGCCTCGGCGAACGTAGCGATACTCACTCGTGCCGCCGGGAAAACGCCAGCCGAAGCCAACGAGCGTTGTTGACACGTGTGGCCGGCGCACCGACGTAATCGACTCGTCGCCGAAGTGTCCATCGACAAATACATCGCGCGCCACGTATTCCTGCTGAACGCCGGCGATGATGTATGGTCCAAGTGGCAACGCACTTCCGCCGTCGTACGGCGTCCAGAAACGGGCCCGATGCATGGCCAGGTGAAACTCGGCGCCTGCGAGCGCCGAGGTGCGCACGTTACCCAGCTGCAGTGCCGCGAGGGCCTTGCTGCGCAGAAACGCCGGGCCCGCGTGTACCTCGCGCATCACGGCATCGTCATAGCGAAGCAAAAGGGTCGGCCGCGTTCCGATCTGATTTCGCCAGCCGAGTTCTCGCGCCGTACCAGTGAGCGCGTGAATGAGCTGCTGTAACGGCTCCGCCAACGCGGGTTTTCCTGTGGTGCCAATTTCAACATGCGACGACCGCAATCGCGTTGCGGTTGCGTGCGACACACGCGCGCTGACGCCCAGATACCCTGCGTGCGGACGTTGTCCCGGAACGGGCACGCTGCGGTTACTCGCCGGTGTATAGATGGCCTGTCGCGCCGCCAGTGTAAACATCGCGCAGCCCGCAGCGCGGGATGCCGCATCTTCACAGCCTGGTGCATTGTGTAGCCGGGCGCGCATCCATGCGGGCGCACTCGCCCAGTGCAGCTCCACACCCATGCCGTGGGTGTAGTCAAAATCGGTGGCCGCACCGCTATCGCGCAGTGCAAACAGGTCATTGTCGAGCAAGACGCGCGTGATGCGCTCCACTTGCACGCGCGCCGATGTGGAATCGAGTGCTTCAGCAGCACGCGCGGGAGTCGAATCGCGGAGCGGCGCCGGGCCGCTTTGCGCGGACAGGACCGATGTGGCGATGCCAAGCAGGCAGATCAGGCCAAGCGTGCGAATCACACCGCAGACGGTAACGCGTGGTGCAACGATGCACCAGCAGTATCGTGGCCAAGGCGCGACGGATCCGTGCACCCTGCTTTCGCGTATACTTCACAGCGCAGGTCCTCCGCCGTTGCCCTTTCCTGTTGGCCCATGACACATACTCGCGTGAGCCGTGTTGCTCGCTCCCTCTCGACGCTCCGCCTGATCGCCCTCGCGGTCACGGTCGCGTCGGCGACGAGTTGTGATTGGGGAGACGTCGGTCTCGGATTGCCAACAACCCCGATCGATACCACGCCTCCGCCGGTGGTCACCGATCCGCTCACCTGGCTCACCGCCAACGCGACCACCGTTCGTTCACTGGCATTTACCGACACCAACTTCAGCGATCTTGAGGCGCTGCGCACGGCGATCGGTGAGTCTCGCGTCGTGCTGCTCGGCGAGCAATCGCGCTACGACGGTACGACGTTCCAAGCCAAAGCCCGGCTCGTTCGCTTTCTTCACGAGCAGATGGGGTTCGATGTATTGGTTTTCGAATCAGGCGTGTACGATGTGCGCGAAGCATGGCGTCAGGTGCAATCGGGAACGGATGCGGTCGCTGCGGCGCGCTCGTCGATTGACGCCGTGTGGAGCAACAGTACGGAACTGTCGCAGTTGTTCGCGTACATTGGAACACGAGCGAATACTTCGCGGCCGCTCGCGCTCGCCGGTATTGATCCGCAGTTCACCGGACCGGTTGGTGGCGGCACCAGCGTGCCGTTTCTGAACGCGCTCGACACCTACCTCGACCGGTACGATTCACCAATTCGTCGCGGCAGCAATTGGCCGGCGTTTCGCACGGTGGTCGATCGTCTGGCGCGCCGGTATTACGACGCCGCTCCGTTCACCAACGCCGAACGTGCGACATTCGCGACCGGCGCGGAACAGTTGATGTCCGAGAGCAACCGACTCGTGAATGTGGCGCCTGCTGATGAGGCATCATTCTGGGTCACGATGTCACTGGCGCTCAACGCACACGGTCGATCGGTGGCGTTGCGTCAGCAGAACCTGCCCGAACTGGCCGCCGGCATTCGCGACTCGTCCTTGTCGAACTCGTTGGTGTGGCTCGCGCAAACCGTGTATCCGGGGCGCAAACTGATTGTCTGGAGCACAGCCACGCAGGTCATGCGCACACCCAATGAGTTGTACAGCGTTGGTGGTGTAGCACAGGGTCACGGCCGTGCGATCTTTGGGCAGATTGCACGCGTGACCCTTGGTGATGTGATGTACTCGCTGGGCTTTCTCGCGGGATCCGGCACGTACGGCCCACTCGATCCCCCGGCCGTAACGCCGGTGCGTCCTCTGGTCACGCCGCTGCCCGAAAGCTGGGACGGGTTGTTTCTGGCCACGGGCAAACCGCTGGCGTTTCTGCATCTGCGTCGCCCCGCAACCCAGGAAAATGCGTGGATCTTTGGTCGACGCGTAGCCCGCGCAATTGGCTATCAGCAGTTCGCGGCCAACTGGCCGGCCGTGTACGACGGGTTCTTTTTCACGGCGTCCATGACACCGGCCACTCGCGCGCCCTGATCCTCACCAGTGCAGCAGCGCACACGCGTGCCAAGCGCGCGCACCGGAACTTTAACGACGGCGTCCCGTCCAGATCGCAATCAAGCCACACGATCCGCCGCCGAGCGAACGCTGCAACTCCGCGGGAATTGACGCGGCACTCGAATAAATCTCAATGGCCGCCACGCTGTTGATCGTGATGAACTCGTCAACGCCAATCAAGCTGGTCACCGGTGGCGGATTGGTCTTGTTCGTCAACAACTCTTCGTACGTGCCTGTCACACGATTGCCGTCGAGCAGAATCGAATAGCCACACTGGCCGCCGCGACCGGTAATCATGGACCGATTCTGGTCGAGACGCTGAATGCGCACGGCATTTTCGCCCTGCAGCATCTGCGTGAGCCGAATGGGATTGCGTTGATCCAGTTCTTCCGGCGTGATCATGCGCGCCGAGTACGCACCCGCTTGCACGCGTTGCACACGATCGTAAAAACCGGAGCGTCCAAGCGGCGTGTTCGCACGCGCGGTCACCTGCACCGATTGAATGGACTGCGGCAACAGGCGGAGCAGCACGGGATATTCACCGGTTTCCGGAACGCGCGTCACCCAACCGTAAAACGGGTCAAATCCGAGGCGCCGTACCTGAATGCGAAGCGAGTCTTTGGGCGGTTCGTTAAAGGCCACTCGACCCGAATCATCGGCCACGCGTGAGACTCCGTCTCGCAAGTTGACGAGCGCATACGGAACCGGCTTGGCCGAGTTGTCGAAGATGCGGATGACAGTTCGTGCATCCTGCGCGCTGAGCGACGCGCTGCCAACGAAAACCAAGGCGAACAACAGTCGGATCATCAGGATGTGCTCCGAATGGGGACAGAAGGGTGGGACGAGCTTCACAATATACCCAGCGGTTCCGCTGGCGATCCTGCCGAACCGCAATGCACAAAAGCGCTCCGTCGGCGAGGCCGAAGAGCGCTTTGTGATGTGTCATGTGTTGACCGCAAGTAGCAGGGGCGGGACTCGAACCCGCGACCCCGGCATTATGAGTGCCGTGCTCTAACCAGCTGAGCTACCCTGCCATCTCAACCAAACAAACGCTGCTCGTGCCATCCCGGGACCTGCAACCGTGCCGCCCAGTGATGCGCGCCGAACGAAAAACAGCCGGCCCGTGAGGACCGGCCGTTTAACCAATGGCGGGGGCGGGATTTGAACCCGCGACCTTCGGGTTATGAGCCCGACGAGCTACCAGGCTGCTCCACCCCGCGTCAGTCCATCAACATCACCCCGATGCGGTATCAAGTCAACCCCTGCAGGCGCGCAAACACGGCTGGCCCACCGTTCTCACCGGGCGATCGCGTAACGGCCGTTCCGCGTGGCGGCCCGGTTCCGACTATAAAGCCTCCTGTCAAGTTCCTGAAAGCAATACCGACACTCAAAGGCACCGCATGCCTTACGATGCCGCCAGGCACGTCTCCCTCCCATGGCTCAACCTGCGATGTCCGGTGGACCCGAAAACCGGCGCACCAAGCGCCAAGCATGGACCGATCGGTGGTTACTTGACGCATTCCGCGAACGCGTAGAGCCGTTTGATGAGAGTGATTCTCCTGCACTGAGTTCCTGGGAGGCGCTCGAGGCCTGCGGCATTCCCCACGCCGAGATTCTGCAAGTCGTACAGGACATGTCCGGCGCCAAAGGCGTGGACGTGTCCACACTCGGCCCGGAACACAAAAAGATGTTGTCGTCGGTGCTCGCGGAGCGATACGACGTGGTGCCCGTGCGAATGCACGGCCGAACGTTGGAAGTGGCGTCGGCGAATCCGCTCGGCAACAACTGCGAACGTGACTTGGCCTTCGCCTGCGGACAACGCGTCACCGTGCGCGTTGCTGGTCCGGCCGCCATCAGGAAAGCGCGCGAACGCGTCTACGGTGTGCAGGCACTGCCCGGCCGTGATTCTCGCATCGCGTGGATCACACCCGACTCAGTGATGCCGCCCGTTGCTGCACCCACCCGCGGCGTCGCGGTTGATCTGCTCGACCGCCTCGTACTCGATGCGCTCGATCAGCGCGCGAGCGACATGCACTTTGAGCCCGCGGATGGCGAGTTACTCGTGCGTTATCGCATTGACGGCGTGCTGCACGAAATCGCCCGTGTTCCCGCCGACCACACGCCGCTGTTGCTCAGCCGTCTTAAAGTGAGCGCCGGACTGGATATCGCGAATCGCATGCGGCCTCAGGACGGTCGGTGCTCGCTCATGATCGACGGACGGCCCATTGATCTACGCGTATCAACGCTGCCGCTCGGGGAACGCGTGGAGAAAGCGGTGGTGCGCATCCTCGACGCGAGCTGCACCACGCTCAGCTTTGACTCGCTGGGTTTCGATCCCTCCGAGGTCGAGCAGCTGTCGCACATTCTGACCGGCACCGAAGGCATGGTGCTGGTCACGGGACCAACAGGGTCGGGCAAAACCACCACGTTGTACACTGCACTTCGTCACATGAAGTCCAGTGAAACCAACATCGTGACGGTGGAAGACCCCATCGAATACCGGTTGGAAGGAGTCAATCAGGTGCAAGTGAATGAGCGCGCGGGATTGACGTTCGCGTCGGCGTTGCGCTCCATTTTGCGACAGGATCCTGACGTCGTACTCGTGGGCGAAATTCGCGACGTCGAAACGGCGGCGATTGCCATTCGCGCCAGCATGACGGGCCACATGGTGCTGTCCACGCTGCACACCAACGATGCATCGAGCGCGATTGGCCGCTTGGCCGACATGGGCGTTGACATGAGCGCGCTGTCGGGCGCACTCAAGGCCGTCATTGCCCAGCGTTTGGTGCGCCGATTGTGCACAGAGTGTCACGTGCCCATGCGGTTGCAAGACATTCCACACGAGTTACAGTGGCTCTTCAAGGATCGCGACCTGTCGAACCTGCGCGGCCCGCTCGGCTGCGCCGCCTGTCGTGGTACCGGCTTTCGCGGGCGCATTTCCATTGCAGAAATCTTCGTAATCGACAACGAAATCCAGCAGTTGATGGGTCGATCGACGCAGCGCCTCGAGTTCCTCCAGCTCGCGCGCAAGAATGGCATGCACACGCTGTGGGAAACGGGGCTGGAGCGCGTCATACAGGGGCTTACCTCGTTCGCGGAGCTGGTGGCCAACGTCATGCCGCCGATTCCCGATGCTGACCTGCAGCAGGAAGATGTCGATCGGCTGTTGGCCGACATCATTGGCACCAAATCCAAGCGGGAAGGTGCGGGTACCGAGGTCGTCAATGTTCCCGCACCAGCACTTGTGCGCAGCAGAGCGACGCCCGCGCTTTCTGCAGCGATGCATACGTCACGCGAACCGGTGCGCGAAGCGCCGCCACCGCAAGCGGTCGAGGTGTCAGTTCGCCGACCGATGCTCGAGCGAACGGCCGGTGCGCGACTGGTCATTGCACCGCGCCGCGAGAGCGTCAAGGGTCCGCGTATTCTCATCGTGCAGGAAGACCGCGCCAAGCGCCGCGAAATGCGCAAGGCCTTCATGCGTGCCTCATGTGTCGTCACCGAAGCCGTCGATGGTGATGCCGCGCTTGCCTACGCGTGTCGTTTGCGTCCCGACGCCGTGGTGACAGACATCGCGCTGTCAGGGCTGGATGGTCTGGGCCTCGTACAGTTGCTGCTGTCCGAGGACGTGGTGCGCAACGTGTTCGTGTACACTGATCAGCAGGATGAGGCGCTACTCGCGTGGGCGCGTGAGTTGGGAGCGCGTGATGCGCTCACAATGGATGATGATCCAGATACGCTTGCAACTCTGGTGTGCTCCGAACTGTATGCGGTGGAAACCGTTCCGGCGCTGCTTGCAGGGTAGCGTACGGCAGAAGAAGAATGCGGCTAGCGCACCGTGTCGCCAGCCGCTTCCATATCCTCGGCGAATCGATACAACAGCTCACGGTTTCCCCTGACCATGCCGTACTCTTCGCGCGCGATTCGTTCAAGCGTGCCAGGATCCGTCGCCACCGCGCGCGTTTCACGTTGCAATGAATCAACTACCAGCTGCAGCTGCTGTACGTCGAGCTCAAGCGCCGCACGGCGGCTCGTGCGAGACAATAGATCGCGAGTGCCGTATTCACCGCCCTCCAATGCAAAGAACAGCACAGCAATCGCGCCCACGATTATCCCTACGCGTACCGCAACGCGCCGTGCCAGCTGCTGTGCACGGCGCGTCTTGCTGTCACGGGCAACGGTCATTGGTGTGCACGCTGACGTTTACAATTCCGGGCGCAGTTCACAAGCCGAAAATCGCGCCGCCCGGATACTCACCCGTGCCGCCAAGCTGTTCTTCAATGCGCAGCAGCTGATTGTACTTGGCCACACGATCCGAACGCGACGGCGCACCCGTCTTGATCTGTCCCGCACCCGACGCCACCGCAAGATCGGCAATAAACGTGTCTTCCGTTTCACCCGAGCGATGCGAGATGATCGAGTTGTAACCCGCGGCGCGCGCCAGATCCATGGCTTCAAACGTCTCGGTGAGCGTTCCGATCTGATTCACCTTGATCAGGATCGCGTTACCGATATCCTGCTCGATGCCCTTGGCCAGAATTGCGGCGTTTGTGCAGAACACATCGTCTCCCACGAGCTGGCAGCGATCACCAACCGCAGCGGTCAACATCTTCCAGCCCTCCCAATCGTTTTCGGCCATGCCGTCTTCGATGGTCACGATCGGATATTTCTCGAGCCAGCCGGCGTAGAGTTCCACCATCTGCTCACGCGATTTGACCGCACCGCCGCTCTTCACAAAACGATACTGCCCGTCCTTGAACAACTCGCTCGCCGCGCAATCAAGTCCGAGTGCGATTTCGGTACCGGGCTGAAAGCCCGCCTTTTCGATCGCGTGCACAATGAGTTGCAACGCTTCTTCATCGCTCTTGAGATCGGGCGCAAATCCGCCTTCGTCACCAACACCGGTAGACAGTTTGCGCGAGATCAGTTCCTTCTTGAGCGCATGAAACACTTCCGCACCCATGCGCAGCGCTTCTGAAAAATCTTCCGCGCCCACCGGCAGAATCATGAACTCCTGAAAGTCCACCGTGTTGGACGCGTGCGCGCCACCGTTGAGAATGTTCATCATGGGCACCGGCAAGGTGCGCGCCATCGGCCCACCGAGATAACGGTACAGTGGCAGGCCCACTTCGGTGGCCGCAGCACGCGAGGTCGCCAGTGACACGGCAAGCATCGCGTTCGCACCGAGCGACGACTTGTTTTCCGTGCCATCGAGCTCAAGCAGCGCCTGATCGATCGCGACCTGATCCGTGGCGTCCATGCCCTCCAGCGCCGGCCCAATGGTGTCCACCACATTGGCGACCGCCGCCTGCACGCCCTTGCCGAGATAACGATCCATTTCGCCGTCGCGCAGCTCTACCGCTTCGCGTTCGCCAGTGCTGGCGCCGCTGGGCACTGCAGCGCGTCCGGCGACGCCGCTCTCCAGATGCACATCGGCTTCAATGGTGGGATTGCCGCGGCTGTCGAGGATTTCTCGTGCGGTGATAGAAACGATAGTAGCCATGATCGAGCGGTCAGTGACGAGGAGAAGGACGAGCGAATGAACTCAGGAACATCAGGCCGACATTTTGTTATCCGTTGGCGGCGCCGCCCCACTGCGCGGGGAGGGCGGCAGCGCAGCCAGCGGGGGAACCTCATACAACGACGACAGCGCGCGCACCATGCTTTCGTGAACACGATCAGCGAGCGCGTTGCGATCGCCGTAGGTCAGACCGGTCGTCTCAATGGCGGGAAGCAGATGCACGTTCACTGTGCCGGGCGTGACATTCAGTGTTCCGTTGGGCGTGACCTCAATTGTCCCGTGCATCACCACGGGCACAATCGGAACACCCGCGCGAATCGCAAGCACAAACGGCCCCTTCTTGAAGGGGCGCAACGCGTACGTCGCGCCGCGTGTGCCTTCGGGAAATACAATGACCGATTGACCGTCCCGCACTTTTTCAGCGGCTTCTTCGTACGCCGCAAACGCGGACTTTCTGTTTTCGCGATCGATATACACCACGCCAACAGCGCGCGCCGCGGCGCCGAAAAACGGCACCCGCTCCAGTTCACGCTTGGCCACAAATCCGTGCGCCGGCACACCCAGCAGGATCGCCGGGATGTCCATGATACTGACGTGATTCACCACGTACACGTGCGGCGTGTTCGCGTCGATGGCATCCATGCCGTGCGGAATGACACGCATGGCGGCGCCCTTCGCGATCCACCGAGCCCACCGTCGTGTGGTGCGCTCGAAGAGTGAGTGTCGACCATGTTTCACGCGCAGAAGCTCAGCACCGATCACGATCGTGCCGCACCACAGTGTCGCCAGTGCGACCACAAGCTTCGCGTAAAGAGTCCGCATCACGCTGAAAAGTGGTCGTGCCCGCCCGGAAGATCAACGCGAAGCAGCGACGGCGCGTGCTCCGACTCCCGCAGCACCACCTTCGGACCCGCCTGCTCCGCCGCGGCGCGTACGACGCCGATTCGCGTGAGCGGCACACCAAAGCGTCTCGCAAATCCGTCCGCGTCCAGATCCGGGTCGGTCGCCACCAGCAGTTCGTACTCTTCCCCACTACTAAGCGCGTCCAACGGTGTACCGGCGCCAATCGTTGGCAACGCCTCCAGCCAGAGCTCGCACTGCACGTTCGAGGCTGCGGCCAGATGGCCGGCATCGGCCCAGAGACCATCTGATAGGTCGATCATGGCGCGGGCGCCCACAGCGGCCAGCCAGGCGCCTTCCCGTAGCCTCGCCACAGGCGCGGCGAAGCGGGCGCGAGCTTCCGGTGCAGGCGTGGTGCCGGCGATCCAGGCGTCCAACGCGTGCTTCGGTCCACCCAGTCGTCCGGTGACCCAGAGCGCGTCGCCGACCCGCGCGCCGCGTCGATATACGGGACGATCGGTGGCGCCAATTACGGTCAGCGTCATCGACAGGCGCTCCCCCCGCGTCATGTTGCCGCCGATGATACGGGCGTTCGCCTGCTCGACCACCCCACCGATCCCGTCCGCCAGTTCCAACAAATGCGATTGCCACGACGCCGGGACTTCGAGGGCGACCAGCACGGCGAGCGCGCGGGCGCCCATCGCGGCCAGGTCGCTCAGCGCCGCGGTTGTCGCGCGCGCGCCGATTTCTTCGGGCGACAACCACGCCGTGCGAAAATGGATGCCTTCGACACTCGCGTCGGTGGAGAACACCAGCTGTTCGCCTGGCGGTGGCGTGAGCACCGCGGCGTCGTCACCCACGCCTTGGGCCAGCGCGCCCCAGCGTGCGAGCATCGTGCGAATGGCGTCGAATTCGGCGCCACCACTCATCGGCACGTGCCCTGACGTATCGCGCGGCCCACGTTCGCTCATGGTAATCCGCCGTCCGTCGCCCGCTTTACCCGAACAAGGCCTTGATCCGTACCAATCCATGCCCAGCGGTCGGCCAAGGCAATGGCGGTGACGTTCGCGGGCAGATCAACACCGACACGCAGCACGCGCGTGGCGCCGTTCACACGAGACCGGGTGAGCACGCCACTCCGACCAATAATCCAGAGCGCGCGCGCATCGATCGCGGCCGCGTGAACTGGTCCAATCGTTTGCAGATCAAACTCACTGAACACGCTGTCTGACGCGCTGGCGGCAGTGGAATCGTTGGTGACCTGCAGCGTGCGGTCCAGCGAGAGCAGATGCGCTCGTCGATCGGTGACCAGCAGCAGCGCCGAATCACTCCACGCGGCGGCGTGCACGGGTCGCACAAAGATCGCGTTGCCACCGAGCAGTCGCTGCGGCGCACTGCTTTGCGGCGCGGCGCCGATCGCAGTGGCAGGGAGCGCAAACAATCCGCGATGTGTGCCTACAAGCAGCTGGTCTCGCACACGCAACAGGGTGCGCACCGGCTCACCGGAGAAACCGGCCGGTGTGACGTGCCCCCGTACGGCGGCGTTGCTGCTGGAGTCGTGGATGAACACGAGTCCGCGCGATGTGCCCACCCAGGCGCCGTCGTCCACCGCCACCACACTCAGCGCTTGGTCGGTGGGCAGACCATGGATGGCGCTCCACTGCGTAAATGCAGCAGACTCACCGAGCCTGACGCGCACCACACCACGATCGGTCGCCACCCACACGTTGCTGCCACGTGTTGCGAGCGCCGTCGCGCGTGCGCCGTCGAGCGGTGACGCGGTCGCGCTCGTGATCCATTTGAACAGCTGCAGATCGCGATGCACCACGGAAATGCCTGCGCCACGTCGTGTGCCCTGCCCTGCGCTCACCACGCCGTCTGCGGTCACGCCCAGCGCGCCAATCGCGTCCTCCAGCACTCCGTACCGCAGTGGTGTGGCCTGCAGAAAGTTTACGTCCACATTCCAGAGACCGTCACCGAGCGTGCCGATCCAGATTTCTCCGGTGCGGTCTGGCGAGTACGTGCCGGCAATCACGCGCGCGAACACTCCGCCTCCCGCAGTGCCCGCTGCTGCATCGCGCAGCAAAAACTCAAGTTGTCCGCGCAGTGAGGGGTGCGCTTGATACACGGCCTCGAGATCTGGATCGAAGGCCAGCGCCACTCCGCCAATACCACCAGCGATCGGAGCGACAAATCCTCCGCGCGATACGCTGAACCATTGACCGGAGGCGTTCACATAGGCGCCATCGCGACCGAGGCGTAGGGCGCTCACCTGTCCCGGCACGGTGAAACGCTGTACCTGATCGAGCTGCGGGCGGTACCGCAGCAACGCGCCGTTCGTGCCAATCCAGACGGCGTCGTCAATCACATCCGCTCTCATGATCGGCGGGCGGGCGCGATCAATGCGTACCAGCTGCAGCTCTTCTTCACTGCGTGCAGAAATCGGTTGCCAACGGCCGAACGTGCGATCGTACGTGATCAATCCGCCGGTGGTGAGTGCGAAGACAAATCGCTGTGACGCGCTGACGCTGAACACATCGGCGTAGCTGCGCACCACAATGCGGTCATCAACGCCCAACGGCACGCTGCGCACCGCACCGCCGCCGGGTCCACCAGAGGTGGCGCACGCCACGGCAAAAAGCCCGATCGCGAAGTGCGTTACGCGTCGACGCATGGCGGCAGCACGGTCAGCACATCCGGTGGAAACGCAGGTGGCGTGGTCATCGCCCGCCATGCAGCGGGCAGTGCGCGAACAAGATCTTCGACCGTACTGCCGCGCACGCCGATGCGCGCCGTTGTATGCTCGCCGGCCACACCGTGCACCCACGCGGCGGTTGCGGCCAACGCACAGCTCGCAGCGTCGTTGCCAATCGGGGCATGTGCGCCGAACGACGCGCGGTGCGCTGGCTGCGCAGCCACGCGCGTGGCCAGCAGTGACGCGATCACACCGGTGAGCACATCGCCCGTACCGCCGGTAGCCAGCGCGGACGTTCCGCGCGGCACGATCCACGCTTCACCGTGTGGCGCGACACACACGGTGGGCGTGCCCTTGAGCAGCACCACACAACCTGTTCGCTCGGCGAGCGCGGCCGCGCTGTTTCTTCGCACGGTCAGATCATGCTTGAACGCGTTGGATCCCGTGTCGACCGCAACGCCGAAGCGATGTGCGAGTGTCGCAAACTCGCCCGCATGCGGCGTGAGCACCACGCAGCGCGACGCAGCGAGACGGACGAGTGCGTGCGCCGAGAGTACGGAACCGAGCACCGTGAGCGCGTCGGCATCGAGCACCAGCGACGCGTGGCCCTCGCTCATCCGCTCGATGGTGTCTTGCAAAACACGTGTGGCAACGCGGTCGCGTCCGAGCCCCGGACCGATCGCGACGACATGCGCCCAGTTCGCCACGTCGTCTGTGCGCGCCGCGAACTGTGCGTGGTGTTCACGCAACGAGATGGTTTCGTCAAGTGATGGATCAAGCGATCCCCTGACGGATTGGCTGTCCCACGCGCTCGTCGCAGACCGGGTTTGATTCCACGGTACACAAACCACCGCGGGTGTGCTCGCTTGCAGTGCCGGCACGCTGTTCGGGTGAACGCAGGCACGCACAAGGCCCGCGCCGGACGCGAGCGCACCGCGCGCCGCAAAGTGCACAGCGCCGGCCATGCCCTGAGCGCCACCAACGATGAGCACACGCCCACGCGTGCCTTTGTGGGCGTCCCACGCGATCGCGGGCACGGTGGCGCGCAGTGAACGCGCGTCGGCGAGCCTCGCGGCAGTCGTGCCGATCGCGTGCGCTCCCAGCCCGATGTCGAGCACCGTGATCTCACCGCTCGCGGCACGCGCCGATAACAGACCAGCTTTGCACGTACCGAAGACCAGCGTGTGGTGCGCGATGACATGACCCGTCGCCAACTCGCCACTACTTGCATCAAGACCTGTCGGAACATCGAGCGACACGATGAGGGCGCCAGTGGCACGCGCGCGCCGGAAGTCTTGCGCGGCGCGCGCAACACCGTTTCGCAGCGGTCCATTGGCGCCCGTGCCGAGCATCGCATCGACCAATAGCGCATTGGCGACGTTCGGGATTGTGTGCAGCGCGCCAGCGGCGCCAGGTGTCGCATCAATCGACACGAACTGCTCGGCGGTCAGGTGACGGCGTGCCAGCTGCTCGGCGGCAATCGCGTCCGGCGTACGCGGTGATGCGATGTCATGCAGGAGTACGCGCACGCCCAATCGACAGAGCTGCGCGGCCACGATGTACCCGTCACCCCCGTTGTTGCCGGAGCCGGTGAACACGTGCACGCCAAACGCCAATCGATGCGGCGCGAGACGAACAATGTGCGCGGCAGCCGCGGTGCCCGCGCGCACCATCAGGTCGAAGGACGGCGTGCCCGCAGCGATCGCCTGCGCGTCGCACGCGGCCGCTTCCGCGGCGGTGGTGACACGCACGCCGTCAGGCACGCGCGTCCACCGCACACACACCGGTCATTTTTGGCTTACGCCGACCATGCGCCCGTATCCAATCTCGCCGTTGTCAATGCGCACGCTGAATCCGCACGTGGCATTCGAGCAGACCCACGCCTTGTACGTGATGGGCGCGCCGTCGCGGCCGTAGTCGCTGAGCGGGAGCAATGTGCCGGTCCCGCATTTGGCACAGGCGGGCAATGCGTGGACTGGAACCATGGGACAAGAAAGAATCGGGAACGGTGCGCGCCGCTCAGACGAGCTGCGCGGCACTCCAGGGATATTCGCGTTCGAATGTTTGCGCGAAGTCAAACACATCCTGAAAATCTTCGCGACGATCCTGCGGCTGACTGATCAGCAAACCGAGTTCCACCAGCGTGAACACAATGTCGCCAATATCCTGCGTGGTGCGCACGCCCCAATGATCGAGCACCAGACGCGCCGTGACACCAAAACGCTCCATGGCCAGCGTGCGACACGCGTGCGCCAGCTCGGGTCCGGTAATGTGACGACGCTCCGTCAATCGGCCCTGGCAATACTCGAGCGCCGCCAACACAAACAGATAGGCGCGCTCGTCGAACCGCTGCTCGCGCAAGCGGATCTGCTCCATAATGCCATCACGAAAGGCCAGCTCCGTCACTCACCCGCTCCAGAAATTACTGTGGCACGCCTACCAATCGGCTCCGTACCGCGGAGCATCTATCCCAAACTCGCCAGCTGAAAAGATGTGGCCCCGCGCCGATGCTCACAATGCCTTGCGCGGGCGCGGAATAGTGCTTCCGGTCAGCGACCGTGTCCACCAACCATCGGATACAGCGGAAATTGCCCCGCGAGCGCACGCACATCCGCCCTGACCGCGTGCAACACCGACTCGTCGTCTGGCGCCAGCAGGACACGATCAATCAGCGATGCAATCTGGTCCATGGCCGCTTCGTCCATGCCTCGTGTTGTCACCGCTGGCGTGCCAATGCGCACACCGCTCGTGACAAATGGAGACTGCGTCTCTTTCGGGACGGTGTTCTTGTTGAGCGTGATGCCCGCACGGTCAAGGGCCGCCTCCGCGAGCTTGCCCGTGAGACCACGATTCCGAAGATCGACCAGCATGAGATGGTTGTCCGTGCCGCCGGACACAACATTGAACCCGCGCGCCATCAACGCCGACGCCAGGTGCTGCGCGTTCTTCACCACGCGCGCGCAATAGTCGGTGAACGCCGGCTGCAATGCTTCGTGAAATGCGACCGCCTTGGCCGCGATCACATGCTCAAGCGGACCACCCTGCATGCCGGGAAACACCGATTTATCAACGGCCTTCGCATGTTCCGCTTTGCACAGAATGATGCCGCCGCGCGGACCGCGCAGCGTTTTGTGCGTGGTGCTGGTCACGATGTCTGCAAAAGGCACCGGCGAAGGATAGACACCCGTTGCCGCCAAACCCGCAAAGTGCGCCATGTCGACCATGAACAGCGCGCCCACTTCTTTTGCAATATCCGCGAACGCAGCCCAATCGATCACGCGCGAATACGCGCTGTAGCCCGCGATGATCATTTTGGGCGAATGCGCACGAGCCTGCGCACGCATGGTGTCGTAATCGATGTAGCCTTCGTCGGTCACGCCGTACGACACCGCCTTGTACAACAGACCGGAAAAGTTCACCGGTGAGCCGTGTGTAAGGTGACCGCCCTGCGACAGGTCCATGCCCAGGAACGTGTCGCCAGGTTTCAGGAACGCCAGAAACACGGCCGCATTCGCCGACGCGCCCGAGTGCGGCTGCACGTTGGCGTGATCGGCGCCGAAGAGTTGCTTCGCGCGATCAATCGCCAGCTGCTCGATCTTGTCCACCACCTCGCAGCCACCGTAGTATCGCTTTCCGGGGAGCCCCTCGGCGTACTTGTTGGTCAGCGGCGAGCCCATGGCTTCCATGACCGCGGGCGAGACAAAGTTTTCGCTGGCGATGAGCTCGAGCCCCTCGCCCTGACGCACAATTTCTTCGTCCAGCAACTGCGCGATGGCCGGATCGGTGGCCCGCAGCGCTGCGCCCGGCGGACAACGATCCCATTCCGGCCAACGCGTCGCGTCGTGCACTTCGTGGCTGAGCAGCTCCGTGCTCGCGCCACCGTTCACTGCGTGCCCACTCATGCACTCACTCCTGCAGACGCATCATCTGCTGACTCTGATGACTGGTCGTCGCGCTCAATCTTGGCTACGCGACCCTCGTGTCGACCGCCTTCAAACGCTGTGTCCAACCATCGCTGCAAAATGGCGATGCCATCTTCGTCTGACAGAAATCGCGCTGGCAGCACCAGCACGTTGGCATCGTTGTGCTTGCGCGCCAACTCCGCCACTTCGGGACTCCAGGCGACCGCGGCACGCACGCCGGGATAACGATTGGCGGTATACGACATCCCGAGGCCCGTGCCACAGAGCAGCACACCACGCTGCACCTTGCCATCAGACACCTGCTGCGCCAACGGGTGCGCGTAGTCGGCATAATCCGTACTGGCTGTACCGTGTGTTCCAATGTCATCGACATCAAAACCAAGGTCGCACAGCACCGTGCGCAGTCGTTCCTTGAGCTCAAAGCCCGCGTGATCCGAGGCGATCGGGATGCGTTCGGTCATGTCTGTCCCGAGCGTAAGCTCAGGTCTCCTTGTTGGGGTACTGCGGCCACTGCCGCACCATGGCACGCACCGCACTGATGCGTTGCTCCGCGACCAGATCGGCGGCGCGATACGTTGGCACGCCGTCGCGCTTGGCCAGGCCAAACACGCTCAACACCGTCTCATAAATTTCATCGGCCTTGCGAAGCGCGCGATCACGCGACCATCCCGTGAGTTCGCTGTACACATTGATCACACCGCCTGCATTCACCACGTAGTCGGGAGCATACAGGATGCCCTTGGCGGCAAGTTCATCACCGTGGCGATCTTCAAGCAGCTGGTTGTTCGCAGCGCCCGCCACGATCTCCACCCGAAGCTGCGGAATGGTGGCGTCATTGATCACGCCTCCCAGCGCGCACGGCGCGAAGATGTCCGCCTGCTGACCGTAAATGGCGTCTGGTGCCACGACTTCGGCCCCCGTCGCGTCGACCACACGCTTGATGCGAAACTCATCGATGTCCGTGACCACAAGTGTTGCACCCGCAGCGTACAGCTCCTTGGCCAGATGCAATCCCACGTTGCCGCACCCCTGAATGGCCACGCGCCTGCCCTGCAACGAATCACTGCCCCAGCGTTCATGCGCCGACGCTTCAATCGCGCGAAACACACCGTGCGCCGTCACGCTGGACGGATCGCCCGACTTCGAGCCAATGCCGGTGACATGTTTCGTTTCCATGTGCACGAAGTCCATGTCTTCCACGCTGGTTCCCACATCCTCGGCCGTGATGTACCGACCACCGAGCGAGTCCACAAACCGTCCATGGGCGCGAAACAGCATTTCGCGATTGGCGTTGCGGTTGTCGCCAATCATCACGGCCTTGCCACCGCCAAGATTGAGTCCGGCCACGGCATTTTTATACGTCATGCCGCGCGACAAACGCAGGGCGTCCACAATCGCTTCTTCGTCCGTCTTGTAGTTCCAGAAGCGCAAGCCGCCGAGCGCCGGACCGAGGGTTGTATCGTGAATCGCGATGATGCCGCGGTAGCCGCTGGCGCGGTCATGACACATGACCAGCTGCTCGTGGCCCATGTCAGCGATGGTTTCGAAGAATTGCATAAGGGGGGAGTATCAGTCGGTGAGGTGGCCGTCGATGTCGCCCGAAGACACGGCCGCAAGAAGGTCGCGCGCAATCACAATCCGCTGAATCTCCGAGGTGCCTTCATAAATCTCCGTCACCTTGGCGTCGCGGAAGTGGCGTTCAACCGGATAGTCGGTCACGTAGCCGTAGCCGCCATGAATCTGAATGGCTTCGGACGTAACCCACATGGCAGTCTCCGTGGCGAACAGCTTGGCCATGGAGCTGAAACGGGTAACCCGTTCGCCGCGCTCTTTTGCGGCGGCCGCAGCGTGCAACAGGGTACGCGCCGCAGTAATACGCGTGGCCATATCGGCCAGCTTGAACTGAATGATCTGAAAATTCGCAATCGCTTCGCCGAACTGTTTGCGCTCCGTGGCGTACTTCGCCGCCGCCTCGAGCGCCGCACGCGCGATACCGATGGCTTGCGCCGCAATGCCCAATCGTCCGTGATCAAGTGACGCGAGCGCGTACATGAAGCCGCGCCCTTCTTCGCCGAGCAAGCGATCGGCCGGCACTCGGCAGGCATCAAGATTGATCTGCACGGTGGGCGACGAGCGCAAACCCATTTTGTCTTCCTTCTTGCCGACACTGAAACCCGGAAGGTCTGGTGTGAGCACGAAGGTTGAAATGCCTTTGGCACCCGCGCGCGCATCGCTCGCGTCGGTTCGCGCCATGGCCAGAATCACATCGGCGTGCGTGCCATGCGACACCCACGCTTTGGTGCCCGTCAGCACGTAGTGATCACCGTCGCGCACCGCTTGCGTGCGCAGTCCCGCCGCGTCACTGCCCGCGTCGGGCTCCGAGAGCGCAAAGGCACCGAGCATTTCGCCACGCGCCATGGGCTTGAGAAACTGCTCGCGCTGCGCATCGTTGCCGTAATGGAGCAGCATCTGCGTGGGCAACGAGTTGTGCACACTCATGAGCACCGCCGCCGACGCATCGGCCACCGCAATTTCTTCCAGCGCCAGCAGGTAGGAGCCGGCATCAAGCCCGAGTCCGTCCCACTGCTCGGGAATGAGCATGCCCAGAAAGCCGAGTTCCGAGAGTCGTTTCACGAGCGCGTGTTCAAATCGTGCTTCGCGGTCGAGTTCGGCAGCGATCGGCGCCAACTCACGCTGCGCAAACTCGCGCGCGGTGCGCTGGATATCGCGCTGTAATTCGGTATAGGGGAGAAGCGACATCAGGCGGTCCGGTAATCGTAAAAGCCACGGCCGCTCTTGCGACCCAGCCATCCCGCAGCCACATACTTTCGCAGCAGTGGGCACGCGCGATACTTGGAGTCGCCCATGCCCTCATGCAGCACGTCCATAATGGCCAGGCACGTATCGAGACCGATAAAGTCCGCGAGTGTGAGCGGACCCATGGGGTGATTCATGCCCAGCTTCATCACGGTGTCGATCGCGTCGGGTGTACCCACGCCTTCCATCACGCAATAGATCGCTTCGTTGATCATCGGCATGAGAATGCGATTGGCCACAAAACCCGGATAGTCGTTCGCTTCAACCGGTGTCTTGCCCAACGCGCGCGCTGACTCCATCACGCGCGTGGTCGTGTCGTCACTCGTGGCCAGACCACGAATCACTTCGACGAGCTGCATGACGGGCACCGGATTCATGAAGTGCATGCCAATCACCTGCTCTGGCCGCTTTGTCCGCGCGGCGATTTCCGTGATGGAGATCGAACTCGTGTTCGACGCCAGAATCGCGTGCGCCGGCGCAATGCGATCAGCGTCCGCAAAGATCTGAAACTTCAGATCGCGTCGTTCCGTTGCCGCTTCGATTACGAGATCCGCAGTGGCGAGTGCATCAAGCGACGTGTTCACCGAGACGCGGGCGAGTGCTGACTCGGCGGCACCAGAATCGATGCCGCCCTTTTTCACCTGACGCTCAAGATTTTTGGCAATCGTGCCGCGTCCGCGTTCGAGCGCATCGCTGCTCACATCAATCATTGTGACCTCGTGTCCGCCAACAGCGAACACATGGGCGATACCGTTGCCCATCTGCCCCGCCCCAATCACCGCAATCCGATCGGCCATGCTATCTGCTCCCTGAAGGCGCCGTCGCGAGCGACTGCGCACGTATGTTCGAAGAGTGTGCTGTTCGCGCGCGTGACGTCAGCACCGCGTACGCGCCTAATGCACTGCACAACACCAACGCCGACGCCACCCCACCTTCCGGCCCCCACGCACCGCCGCTCCACCACGCGGGGCCTCTGGGCACCAGTTGCCAGCCAGGCGCATCAAACGGCAAGCCACTCACCGGCGCGTGCACAACGGCGGCCATCACAAAATTCCATGCGAAGTGCGCGAGCCACGCGGCGGGCACACTGTTCGTGATCATACGCACCACCCCAAGGCACACACCGGCGAGCATCACAAGGCCAAGCGTGCGCACATTGGCACCCGGATTCAGCACATGTACGAGTCCAAAGGCAACACTCGTGAACACCAACGCCGTGCGCGGACCGCCGCTCTGTTCAGCAACACGCCAGAGATAACCGCGAAACATCAGCTCTTCCCAGAGCGCGGCCGGCGCGAGCAACAAAGCGGCTCGCACCGCCGTGCTGGCCCACGCCGTTGTCGCGCCGGGTGCGCCGGTCGCCTCAAATGCCGCGCCGCCCGTGGCCAGCAGCAGTGCGAGTGTGCTGGCGATGGCCAGCGCCCCAAGCATGAAACCGCGCGACAGGCGCGATGCACTCCACGACGCCGCACCCGCGGCCATCTCGCTCCACTCCTGCTCGTCGACTTTGCGAAGCGCAATCACAATCGCCGCCAACGTGGCCACCAGCATCAACCACGGATACAGTGGCGGCGGCGTGGTCAACCCGCTCGTGGCCAGCGTGAGCAACGGGTAGAGAAAACTGTTGGACAGCACCCAGGCCATGACAAACGCCGCCACGAACACCGAAAGTCGCCACGGCGCGCGCAACATCCCGGTGGATGCCACGAACCACGGAGACCCGTCGCGCACCTCGCGCGCGGGTCGTGACCACGTGAGCCGCGGCGGGCGGCTGGTCACGCCGTACGACGCTCCACAGCCAAGGCGACGGCGTCTCCGCCACCAAGACACAGCGTCGCGAGTCCTTTGCGACCGCCGCGATCGCGCAGCGCGTGCAACAGCGTGACGAGCACGCGTGCACCGCTCGCACCAATCGGATGCCCAAGGGCAATCGCGCCGCCGCGCACATTCACGCGGGCTTCATCCCAGCCAAGACCATCGCCATCGGCCAGCGCCTGGGCCGCGAACGCTTCGTTGGCTTCGATCAGATCGTAGTCCGCAATCGACGTGCCTTCTTTGGCCATCAGATTCTGCACCGCCGTAATCGGCGCAAAGAACAGCTCTTGCGGATCACCGGCGCCCGTCGCGTACGATGTGATGTGCGCGAGAATCGTGAGGTTGTGCTGCAAGGCGTAGGCTTCGCTCGTCACCACAACGGCCGCCGCGCCATCATTGAGCGATGATGCGTTGCCCGCGGTGACAGAGAGTGCTTCACTCTTGTCACTGCCCGGAAACGCCGGGCGCAGCTTGGCCAGTGTGTCAGCGGTGGTATCAGCGCGCGGGCCCTCATCCTGCGACACCATCGTCGGACCCTTTCGCCCCGGGACTTCAACCGGCACGATCTCGGCGTCAAACTCTCCGCCCTGCTGCGCCGCCACGGCGCGTGCATGCGACTGCGCGGCAAACGCATCCTGTCGCTCGCGCGTGACTTTACCCTTCGCTGCCGTGTGCTCGGCGTGTCGCCCCATGTGCACGTCACAGCTGGAGCAATGCAACCCATCATGGATCATGCCGTCCACCATGGTCTGGTTGCCGATCTTCACACCGCCGCGCATACCAAGCACGTAGTGCGGCGCGTTCGACATGCTCTCCATGCCGCCCGCCACAATCACCTGCGCATCGCCGGCCTTGATGGCCTGCGCGGCCAGCATGACCGCCTTCAGTCCAGAGCCGCACACCTTGTTGATGGTCACAGCCGACACGGTGCTCGGAACGCCCGCGAGCAACATCGCCTGACGCGCGGGTGCCTGACCAACCCCGGCCTGCAGCACATTGCCCATGATGACTTCATTCACATCAGCAGGCGCGACACCCGAGCGTTCGAGCGCCGCTCTAATTGCGAGAGCGCCGAGTTGCGGCGCGGAGAGCGACGCAAGGCCGCCAAGATATCGTCCAATCGGGGTGCGAGCCGCACCCACGATGACGGGTGTTCGGATGAGGTCGGTCATGGATTCCGGGATTTAGGGGTAGCCCGCGAAAGGTAATCTCACGGCTCCGCCCGCCGCGACGCCTTGCGCTTTCGCGGCGGGTCGCAAGCGGCATGGACTCGGCGGCCAATTATCGGTATTCTTACGGGTGGTCGCGGTGACGGAAAATTGACGCCGTCGCGTAGGATGAGGCCATGCGACCCAAACGTGCAGCGCGCCGGATGTTCATCGTGCGACCGTTCTCAACGGCTCTGCTCACTGCGGAGCAGCTGTTCTCCTACCCGATCGACAACGCACGCACCGAACTTGTGCGCGGGCGACTCTTCGTGCGCGAGCCCGCCGGGCTGGAGCACGGCGACCTTGCCGCGCAGCTTCTCATCACCATCGGCAGTTTCGTGCGAAAGGAAAAGTTGGGGCGTGCGCTGGCTGCTGAAACGGGCTTCACACTCGAGCGAAATCCCGACACGGTCCGCGGACCGGATGTGGCGTTTGTACGCGCCAGCCGCTGGCCGAGTGAGCCCGTGATTGGGTACGCCGAGATGGCACCGGATCTGGCTGTCGAAGTGTTGTCGCCGTCAGAGAGCCGAGTGCGTTCGGTACGAAAAGTCGCGTCCTGGCTCGCCGCTGGCACTGAACTCGTCTGGGTTGTCGACCCAAAGGCAAAGGAAGTTCGCGTGCACCGCGCTGATGGTACCGTTTCCGCGCTCTCCCGGAATGATGTCATTGACGGCGAGGCGGTGCTTCCAGGCTTCCGCCTGCCGGTGTCCGAAGTATTCGGGTAGCTCGCTAGGGCGAGCCTGTTTTCGGCACCACGATCACCGTGAGCGGGATGTACCAGCCCGGATCTACGGTGCGCACTTCGAGACGCCACTCGCCAATGTGGGTCGGTGTGAACTCAAAGTCTGACGTTTCGCCGGGCCCCATCACCACGTGCGCGTTGCGCATCGTGGTGAGCGAGCGCGGCAAATCCGCGCCATCCTTGGCGATGGCTCGCCACTGCGCCACGGTCGAATCGGTTTTGAGGGTGTACGCTACGCGCCAGTCAGGGTGAATGGTCACAATACGCAACCGATGCGTCTCGCCCACGGTTAAACGAAGGGGTCGAGGATTGCGACTTCCGTTCACAAGGGCGAACGGACTTTCGTATTTGCGACGTACCTCGGGGCCGCCGCCACCCGTGACGATCAGGTGATCCCGTGTGAGGTCACGCGGTCCATCGGTGACCAGCAGCGCGCCGTACATACCGGAGTTGATCTGGTGCCGATCGTTGAGATGCGAGTGGTACGGATACGTTCCCGAGCGTGTCGGCACGAACTCGGCAACGAACGAATCGTTGGGTGCGATCTCCTTGAAAACTCGATCGCCGAGCCCGCTCCAGTGCGGCACCCCATCGGGAAAACTTTCAATCTCGAGCCCATGCCAATGCACGGCAGTCGGCTCGTCGAGATTGTTCCGCACCACGATGCGCACGGGTTGGTTGCGACGCAGTTCAAGCACAGGCCCGGGAAGCGCCACCGAATCGCGAGCCGGCGCGCTGTCACCGGATTGCAATGCGAAGCCAATCGCGGGTTCGCCGGTGAATAGTTTTCCGGGACTCTTTTGTACAAAGAGTCGCATCGCACGCGCGTTCGCAGTGCGTGTTTCGATGTAATCAGCACTCGGGGACACCTTGATGCCGATCACAAGACCAGCCATCGCGTGGTCTCCTGCCCGGCCCGGGGTGTGCAACGCGTGCATCTGCGCTGCCGCGGCCGAATCGGCCGGCGAACCAACGAGCGACGTGGTTTCGTCGGCGTGAAATGCAAAGTGACAATGAAACAGCCAGTTGCCCGGCGTGTTCGGCACAAACGCAAATGTCACCGTGCCACTCGGATTAATCAGATCGGTGTTCGACAAATGGCGTTGCTCGCGCGGCACCTGTTTGTCCGAATAGCCGTCGCCTTTCGACTCAATGTTGTAGAAAAAGCCGTGCAGGTGGAGCGGATGATGGAGCACGGTTGCATTGACCACGCGGAAGCGCGTGGAATCGCCTTGCTGTAGTTGAATGGTCTCGGTGTGCGGCCAACCTTTGCCGTTGATCACCGACACCACTTCAAACGGTCGTCCGTCGGGATAGTCGAGAAACCACTCGCTCATGACGAGGATCTCGTCACGCATTCGATCGCCCGGTTCGTCAACTACGATCGCGCCGTTGAGCTGACTGTCTTTCCAGAAGCGATCGCCCATGGTGTTGCCCGCGAAGGCTCCCCAGTAGTAGAACGTTCCGGTTTCCTTCATCACGTAGCGAAGTTCGCGCGTTGCGCCAATCGCGAGGTGCACGGTATCCGCGATCACGCCAGCCCCAGGCCGCAAACCGCTTACGGTGAGTGCCGAATCGGAGCGGTTACGCAGTGTGAGTACGACCTCGGTGCCGACTGCTACCCGCACCAGCGGGCCGGGCACAGACGGGCTCTTGCCACGCTCGGCGAAGGCCAGAATCGGCACTTCAGGATCATTGTTGCCTTCAGGCTTCCACGCACTTTCAAGCACATCGATGGCCACGCGTAACGTGTTGCCGCTCAGCGTACCAGCGGCCGTGCGATTTTGATGTGTGATCGCGCGCGCAACACTCGGCGCAGCCTTGGGCAGCGGCACGCGCGGGAGCGTGGCCGAAAGTTGTGCATTGAGCACCACACTGAGCAGAGCGGTAACGGCACCTGACATGCGCGCTCCTGATTGCTGCTGGTAGTTGAACTACGAGACGTTCACCCTTCTTTCCTACCGCCGACTGAATACCGCGCCGTGCGGAACACCTTTCGTGGACCCGCCGTGCGGCCAGGTCTTGTTGTCCATCCGAAATCCCGGCGGCAGACTGTCGGCTTCGCGAAATCTTTCATCGAGTGCGAGTTGCCCGCTCGCGGCGTCAAACGTCGCGATCTGAACCAGGTGCTCCAGCGAGGCGTACCCGGTGATCACCACGCGTTTCTGATCGGGCGACACCGCAATCCAGTGCGGAATATCCTTCTCGCCGAGCGTGAGTCGACTCACTTCGCGCGGCGCGGCTGGATCGGAAATATCGAGGCTCACCACCGCGTTCCACGCAGGCACGGTTACCAGATAGTAGCGTCCAACAATTACCGGGATGGCACAGTACTCCCCTTCCATGCGCGGAAATGACGCCACCAGACGCCCGGACGGTGAGTCCGTGTCGAGACCATCAAGCAGATAGAGTCCGCAGTTGAAGGTGGACACCAGCACGGTGCGACCATCGGCGAGCACACGCGGCTCGGCGGTGAGACCCGACTCATCACCGCGCGGACCGTTAGGCAGCGTGATAGTGTGCAACAGCGACATGTCCGACAGTCGCCACAGCTGAAGGTTTCTTGAGGCCGGAGAGTCCGCCATCATGTCGCTCGTGGTTGTCACGATACGATCCAACGGTGGCACCACCGCCGCGCTGTACACGCGCAGCCCCGGATCAATGCCTGGGGCGTTGGCCGAGCGGCTTCGCACCAATCCACCGGCCGGCGTCAGCTCCACAAGACCACCCGGTTTCATGCCGGCGGAATCGTGTTGCATTTGGAACGTGGCGAGCACGTTGCCACCAGGCATTCGCACGAACGAGTGCGGATGCGCGAACCCTGCAACATCGCCGAACGTGGTGGCAATGCGCGGCGTCGTGGGATTGCGCAGATCGAACACCACCGTTTGCCCGGACGCAAACCCATTCGCAAACAACTGCGCATCGGCCGGCATCTCATGTTCGGTATGGTGCGGACCGTTCTTGAGGCCTGGCACCGGCAGCGTCGTGACAAGTGAACCGTAGCGTGCCGCAGTTTCCGTCACGTCGAGCACGGTCAGGAAATCAGCTTGCGTGGTGTCTGCAGCGGCCGTCCACACGTACAAGTAGTCCCGATTACTTGCTTCGGCGGCGGCGCCATCGAGCTGCGGTGCGTCGGCAGTTTGTGTGCACGCCGATACGAACACGGAGAGCGCAAGCGCGCCGAAGCGGCGAACGCGATGCGCACTCGAGCGAACACTCGCGGGTCCGCTGGCAGACCTCGTCACACACGCCGTGTTGCGTTTCATCGCGGGCTGGCCGTGCGTCGCGGAATCGCATCAAAGAAATCGAACATCGCGGGCAAATGAGGCGCGACCACGTTCGAGTGATCACCGCCCGGTACTTCGATGTAGCGCACGTTGGCGCCCACTTCCTTGAGCGCGGCCACCATGGTGCGCGAACCACTCACGGCCACCGTGGGATCCGCGTCGCCATGCACCACAAACTGCGGAATCGACCTGATGGTTGACGCCGTACTCGCCACGCCAAAACCGGAGAAGGCGCCGAGCCCCGCCCAGGGCTCCGGACGTTTGGCCGCCATGCCCCACGTGCCGATGGCGCCCATGGAATGACCCATCAGAAATACCCGGTCTGCGTCTACGGAGTAGAGTGCCTTGACCTGCTCAAAAACCTGCAGTACATCCTGCTCGCTCAGCGCCTGCACACGCTGTGTGGCCGCATCACGACTTCCGGTGAGCGACACACCGTACGCGCCGTCGACTCGATAACCCAGCGGCGCAGCCACAATGTATCCGCGCTCTTCCGCGAGCTTCGGTAACACACGTCCGTACGCATCAAAGAACGAATCTTCTGTCGCGCCAAGTCCGTGCAACGCAATAATGAGTGGCATCGCGGTGCCGGGCTTGTACGACTTCGGGATATAGAGACGATATGGCATTATCTCGCCTGCACCCTCGAGCAGATAGTGTCGCTTGAGGTCACCAGTGCGACCCGCCCACGGATCGCGTGACGCTTTCATGCGCACGAGCAACGATTCGGCCGCCGCAAATGCACGTGCGGCGTTGAACGTGCCCAGGGCGATGCGGCTGTTGTTCACGTGACGCAAACGGTCCACCGGAAACAACAGATCGGAACGCAGCGGTTCGCTCGCCGCGTCTGCGGCTTCTTGCAGTCGCGCCACGGTGGTGTTGAGTCCATTTCGCACCACAATGCTTAGTGAGGCACTGCCAAGTGTGCGCGCGCTGTCGAGCATGTCGACGGACACCTGGTACGTGCCGTCTGCGATGCCCTGCAAGTTCGCATCGATCACGAACGGTGCGTCACGCAAATCGCGCGGCACGCCGTCGAATGTGCCGAGCTCTTTCACGACCGCGAGTGGCGCGTTGGCCGCGGTACCGGCGGCGCGCTGCCGAAGCGTGATGCGAGCCGTGAGCGGTCGAGTGAGTTCGATTGACGGTGCGAAAATTTGCTCCACCCGCACCGGCCAACGCACGGACGGATCGACGACCTGCCGATCGGTGCGCAGCACCAGTGATGCCGCGTACTCTGTCTCCGCCGTCCACTGACGGCGTGTCAGCAACGTATTGGCGTGCGCGTACAGTCGACGCACCTCCGCCGAGCGTCCCAGCCGATTCGCCTGGGCGATCAGTCGGTCGAGCGAATCGACCTGCGCCTTGATTTCACCCGTGGGACGCGCGGTGTTCTTGAGCGTATTGTGCCGCACGCTGAGCGACAGGAGACCGGTCGGCGCCTGCGCCGACACAAGGCTGGCGACCGTCGCCGAGCCAATAATGAGACATCCCACCGCGAGGCGGCGTGTAGTTGCGCGAGTAATCATGAGGAAAAGCTGTGGTCTGGGCCCCTCGTCGTCCAGCCAGCGGCACCTCCCAATGCTGATCTGGTACGTCTGACCCTGTGCGCGTTGCCGTACCGTCCATTACTCATAGCGCATGATTGAGCCGCTGCTGCTTCGCGTGGTGCACATTCTGTGCGGCATGTTCTGGGTGGGATCGAGCCTGTTCACGGTGCTCTTTCTCACACCGGTGCTTATGCGTGCGGGTCAGTCTACCGCGTCCACGGTGATGGCCGGTTTGCAGGCGCGCCGGTTGTTCACCGTGTTGCCAACGATCGGCGTGCTGACCATCGCGTCGGGGGCGCGGCTGATGTGGATCACGTCGGGCGGTTTTTCGCGCACGTACTTCACGTTGCCCATGGGGCGAATGCTTGCCTGGTCCGCACTGTTTGGCATCGCGGCGTTTCTGGTGGCGATGCTGGTAATTCGGCCCGCGTCGGCGCGCGCGCTGCGGTTGGCGGCGATGTTGCAGGAGCCCGGCGCCTCCAGCGATCACGAAACGATCAGTGCGCGGCTCGGCCGCGCACGGGTGCTGACGGTGCGTGCGAGCGCAGCGGCCATGGTGCTGGTGGTGCTCAGTGCGATCGGAATGGCGGCGGCGCGGTACGCGAGCTGACGGCGCACGGACTCCTTCTAGTCGAGCCCCACCACAAGGTTCCGCCCCGCCTGCTTGGCACGCGCCACGGCCGTGTCCGCCATGGCCAGCAAGCCATCCACCGTGCTGGCCTCCTCGTGCAACTCGGCCACACCCACACTC
Organism: Gemmatimonadaceae bacterium; assembly: GCA_022843265.1. Classification (GTDB taxonomy): domain Bacteria; phylum Gemmatimonadota; class Gemmatimonadetes; order Gemmatimonadales; family Gemmatimonadaceae; genus JAABRT01. Next base: position 19,232 of record JALHNZ010000020.1, on the reverse strand, counting down.
AGTGTGCAACGCACACCGCTGTGCGCACCGGGAAACACATGGCGCTGCATGCGTTCGCGAATACGTTCGGCCAGCACGAGTCCACCGGGCAGTTCGGTGCTTGGCAACAACACGGCGAACTCTTCCCCGCCCACACGTCCGATTACGTCGGTCGTGCGCGACTCCTGACGACATACCCACGCGATCGCACGCAAACACTCGTCACCGAACTCGGTGCCGTGCGCTTCGTTCAGATCGCGGAACTTGTCGGGGTCAACCAGCAGCACAGTGAGCGGCTGCCCGTAACGCCGCGCACGCGCAATTTCCGTAGACGCGACATCGTAGAACCCGCGACGCGTGGCCACGCCCGTGAGATCGTCGGTAGACGTACCCACGCCCTCACGCACCAGATCTTCAAGACGACGACGCTCGGACAGATCACGCGTAATCACCTGAAACTGCTTGGCACCGTCTCCCACATGCAACGTGGCCACGACCGTTGTTGCCCAGAAGGGCGTGCCGTCACGCCGAAGTCGCATGCCTTCTTCTTCACTCCAGCCGTTCTGCTCGGCTGCGTGCAACAGATCGCGTACGTGTTCCTCGCCGCCTGAGTCGGAGGGCGCCAATACAGACATGGACTGCCCCACGATGTCGTTCGCCGCGCACTGATGCACACGCTCCGACGACTCGCTCCACGACTGCACAATGCCATCGCCGTCTACCAGGTACAGCGCGTAGTCTCGCACCCCCTGATCCACGGCGCGCAATCTCGCCGAGAGCACATTCACTTCAGCATCAAGCTCGGCCACACGCGACGCATCCGTGACCAGTGCAATGAACTGTCCCGGACCTCGCTTCACCAACGACAGCAGCAACGCCTGCATTTCACCGCGCGAACTCGGCACGAGCAGGGTTAGCCCCTCCAGCACGACACCGCGCGGCTCTTCAAACGCACGCGCACGGCTGCCCAGGTCACCAACCCACGGCGCCAGCACGTCAAAGAAAGGCGAAAGATCCCCGCTGCGAAGAAACGGATGCAGCAGCCGTTTGGCTGACGGATTGGCGACCTCCACCTCACCCTCGTCGTTCATCGCCACCATACCGACGGGCGAGAGCACAAAGAGATCGAGCAATCCGTCCGGCGTCACGCGCTGGCCTCTTCGGTGGTGGTTGCCGCGACAGGCATTGGAGTCAGCGCACGGGTGCGCACTTCATCGAGTACACGGGCTTCGAATGCATCCACCGAGAGAATCTCCTGCTTCTTGCCCGTGTGACGAACCCGGAGCGCGACCGTGGACTCCTCCGCTTCGCGCTTTCCGACCACCGCCATATACGGCACCTTCTGCATTTCACCATCGCGCACGCGGTAGTTCAGCGTTTCATTTCGCGCATCAACGGTGGCGCGCAATCCCTTGGCGCGGAAGCGCGCCACCAGCGCTTCACACGTTTCGCGATAGTCGTCGGCAATCGGGATCACACGAATCTGCTCAGGCGCGAGCCACACGGGAAACGCACCCGCAAAGTGTTCAATCAGAATTGCGGTGAAGCGTTCGAATGAACCGGACACTGCACGGTGAATGATCACCGGACGGTGCGCACTGTTGTCTTCGCCCGTGTAGGACAGATCAAACCGTTCCGGCGCGGCGTAGTCGAGCTGAATCGTGCCCAACTGCCACGCACGACCAATGGAATCGTGCACATCAAAATCGATTTTGGGACCGTAGAACGCGCCGTCGCCTTCCTTGAGTTCATACGGCAAGCCCGTGGCTTCCAGCGCTCCGCGGAGCGCGGCCTCTGCCTGATCCCACATGTCATCACTGCCAATGCGCGTGGCCGGGCGCGTGGCAAACTTGAGCGTGGCCGTAAGACCAAACGTGCGATAGTACGACAGAATGAACTGCACCAGTTGCCGCACTTCATCCGCGATCTGTGATTCCATCAGGAAGATGTGACAATCATCCTGCTGAAACTGACGCACGCGTGTGAGCCCGGACAACGCGCCCGTCACTTCATTGCGATGCAGCACATCGTAGGTGTTGAATCGCAGCGGCAACTCACGATACGAATGTTTTTTCGACGCGTACATCACGTAGTGCGACGGGCAGTTCATGGGCTTGAGCGACATATCGTGCTCACCCGTCTCGTTGTCGAGCACCAGGAACATGTTTTCGCGGTACTTGCCCCAGTGTCCTGACGTTTCCCACAACGACTTGTTGTACAGAAGCGGCGTACGGATTTCCTGATAACCGTCGCGCTGCAGGTCGCGCAGGTACGCCTGCAGCTCATTCACAATCACCGTGCCGCGTTCCGTCCAGAACGCCGCGCCCGGTGAGACCGGGCTGAAGAAAAACAGATCGAGCGATTTACCAAGGACGCGATGATCGCGCTTCTTGGCCTCTTCGAGCTGGTGCAAATGTGTTTCCAGCTCGTCTTTTTTCCAGAAGGCCGTGGCGTAGATACGCTGCAGCATCTGGCGCTTCACATCACCGCGCCAGTACGCGCCGGCAATCGAGAGCAGCTTGAAATGCTTGAGATACGACGTATCCGGCACGTGCGGTCCGCGACAGAGATCGACGAACGGACCATCGGTGTACACGGAAATCACTTCGTCGCTGCCTTCAAAGTCCGCCAGACGCTCCATCTTGAGCGGATCGCCGGCAAAACGCGCGCGCGCCTCTTCGAGCGAGACTTCCTCACGCACGAACGCATATTTCTCGGCCACCACCTTGCGCATTTCGGCCTCGAACGCGGCCAGATCGTCGGGCGTAAACGGCTTCTCCACATCAAAGTCGTAGTAGAAGCCATCATCAATGGCCGGTCCAAAACCGATCGCCGCGTCCGGACGCAACCGTCGAACCGCGGTGGCCAGAATGTGGGCGCCCGAGTGCCGCAGTACCTCCAGCGCTCGCGGATCCTTGTCGGTGATGACCACAAACGCACCGCTCTTCCGCAGCGGAGTCATCAGGTCGACGACTTCGCCATCCACGGCTACCGCGACCGAGGCGCTGAGCAAACGCGCGCCAATTGAGCCCACAACGTCTCGCGCGAGCGTGCCAGCGGGCACTTCACGCGTGTTTCCATCGGGGAGTGTGAGAACAATCAGGTCAGCGGCAGCGGTGCTCAAATCGGACATACGGGACACGGACAGAGGAGCGTCCACCCAATCGACAGGCGATCGGGGGACGAAACGGGGCGAAGCGGGGTATCGAAGTTTGCGCCGGACAACAGTTTGAGAGTCGCCCCGCGCCTGTAGCCAAGTTATCGTTCATGAATGTACAGCGCCACAATGAAGGAGTGTCTCCGTGCCCCGTCCAACCATGCGTAAGTCCTCGCCGTCCCATAGTCTGCTCCTGCTCTCCCTCGGCGTGGCCGCGGGTGCGGTGGCCGGCGCTCTGCTGGCCGATCGTTTCGGCGGCCTCGAGCGCCTCGTCAAGCGCGGCCGCGCGTCACTACGGAATGGCGGAACGGAGAGCACCGAGGAGACGCTGGAGCTGCCGTATGGCCTGCACGACGCTGATGGCGGCTACGAAGACGCAAACGAGGACCACGACGATCTGGACTACGAGCATGATGAGGACGAGCACGACGACGATCTGTCGCCGGAGTCCGTGGCACATCTGCACGTGGGACAAAGTCGCGCCGACGCCCGGACGGTCCGCCATGGCGGTGCGTCAGCGGCGCAACGTGCATCGGCTCCCGATGTGCTCACACTGGAAGCGCGGGTGCTTGAGGCCTACCATCATGATCCGGTGCTCCGTGAACGCGCCATTGATATCGGCGCCATCGCCACCGGCGTGATTGAGTTGACCGGCTGGGTGCACTCGGATGCGGAGGTCGAGCACGCGATTACGATCGCGCGTGGCGTTCCCGATGTGTTTCACGTGGTTGATCAGCTGACCGTTCGCAAGCCTGTCCGGGCACGGCGCGCCACCGACGCACGACCGCCCGCCGATCCCCTGAATGCGGCATCTCCGCCGCGCGCTGATTAACTCTCTGCGCCTGTCCTTCGGCCGGTCCCGTGCACCCCGCACTCGGGCCGGCCGCCTAGCTTACGCCACATGACCGGATACACCAACCTCGACGAATTGCCGGCGACTTTCGAGCCGTCGGCCATGGAACGCACCTGGTACGATCGATGGACCGCCGATGGCGTGTTCATTGCCGATCCCGCTCGTACGGCCACGCGCCCGTCGTTCGTTGTCATGATTCCGCCTCCCAACGTGACGGCCGTGCTGCACATGGGACACGGGCTGAACAACTCCGTGCAGGATGTGCTCGTGCGCTGGCGTCGCATGGCCGGTGACGAAGCGCTCTGGATGCCGGGCACCGACCACGCCGGCATTGCGACGCAAAACGTCGTGGAAAAGCTGGTCGCGCGTGACGGGCAGACGCGATTTGATCTGGGGCGCGAGGCCTTTGTGGCGCGCACGGCGCAGTTCGTCGCGGAAACCGGTGGGACCATTCTGCAGCAGCTCAAGTCGATTGGTGCGTCGGCTGACTTCACACGCACCGCGTATACGCTCTCGCCCGAACTCTCACGCGCTGTACGTGAAGCGTTTGTGCGCTTGCATGAAGACGGGCTTGTGTACAAGGGACACCGCGTCATTCACTGGTGCACGCGCTGCGGCACGTCGCTGTCTGATGAAGAAGCGGAGTTCAACGATACGGCCGGCAAGCTGTACCACCTGCGCTATCCGCTGGCGGACGATCCTACGCGTGGCATCACGGTGGCCACCACGCGCCCTGAAACGATGCTGGGTGACGTGGCTGTGGCCGTGCACCCCGACGATGCGCGGTACCGCGATCTGGTGGGCAAGCAGTTGCTGCTTCCGCTCTCCAACGTTCGCATTCCCGTGATCGCGGATCCGTACACGGATCCCGCGTTCGGATCTGGTGCGGTAAAAATTACGCCAGCGCACGACGCGAACGATTTTGAAGTGGGCAAGCGGCACGCGCTCGCGATGCCAGTGATTATTGACGCGGAAGGCGTGCTGCGCGAGGTCACCGATGCGGATGGACGCGTGCCCGAAGCGCTGCGTGGCTTGGATCGTTTTGAAGCACGCAAGCAGATTGTGGCGCTGCTCAAGGAAAACGGTGTGCTGCAAAAGATCGACGCCCATGATCACAGTGTGCGTCATTGCTATCGCTGCGACACCGTGGTTGAACCGCGATTGTCTGACCAGTGGTTTGTGCGCATGCAGCCGCTCGCCGACAAAGCGCTGGCCGCACTGCGCACCGGCGAGTTGCGCATTCTTCCCGAGCGTTGGGAAGCGGTGTATGTGAACTGGCTGGAGGGTATTCGCGACTGGAATATTTCCAGGCAGCTCTGGTGGGGCCATCGCATTCCCGTGTGGTACTGCGACACGTGCGGCACCGATCCCATTGTCAGTCGTGATGACATCACCGCCTGCAGCAAGTGCGGCGGAGCCGTTCGTCAGGACGAAGACGTGCTTGACACGTGGTTCTCCTCCTGGCTCTGGCCCATGAGCACACTCGGTTGGCCGAATGAAGAATCGGCCGACCTGAAGGCGTTCTATCCGAGCGATATGCTCGTGACCGCCCCGGAGATCTTGTTCTTCTGGGTGGCACGCATGGTGATGGCCGGCGAATGGTTCATGGGCAAGTCACCGTTTCACACCGTGTATTTGCACGGCACGGTGCGCGATATGCAGCACCGCAAAATGTCCAAGTCACTCGGCAACGGCATCGACCCGCTCGATGTGGTGCGCGATTATGGCGCCGATGCGCTGCGTTGGACGGTGATCGCCGGACTGGGACTCGGCGTTGACGTCATGCTCGATCCCGACGATCTGGACAAATCGTTCGCACCCGGTCGCAACTTCTGCACGAAGCTGTGGAATATCGGTCGTTTCCTGTTGTCGCGCGTTGGCTCAGCCGCCGTGACGCCGCTCGATCAGATCGATGCGGCGCGACTCACTGCGGCCGATCGCTGGATTCTTGATCGCCTCGACGAAGCCGTGAAGGATTGTGACGCCGCACTCGGCCCTGCGCGCCCATACAACGAGGCCTGGACCGACGCGGAACGGCTGCGCGGCATGCGACTGGCGGAATATGCGGAGTCAGCCCGTCGCTTTGTATGGAATGAACTGGCCGACTGGTATCTCGAATCGGTGAAGCCGCGCCTCGCCGTTGAAGGTGACGACCGCGAAGTGGCGCGCACCGTGCTGGCGCATTCGTTCGACACGGCGCTGCGGTTGCTGCACCCGGTGATTCCGTTCATTACCGAAGAGTTGTGGCAGCGTATTCCGTTGGCGCGCCCGTCGGCGTACTGCGCCAATGCGCCGTGGCCAACCGCACGCGCCGCAGATGCACGCCTCGGCGGTGGGGATGATTTCGAAATCGTGCGGCTGTCCGTCACGGCGCTTCGCCAGATTCGCTCCGAATACAATGTGCCGCCCGGTCAACCGGTGGATGCCACGCTGATCGCACCCGCCGATCGTGTGGCGGAGTTTTCGCAGCTCGCAAGCATCGCGGGTACCATGTCGCGTTCACGCATGACGCTCTCGGCCGACGTACCTTCGGGCGCCGCGGCGCAAGCGTTACTGCGCGACGGCTTTGAACTCATCGTGCCGCTCGCGGGTATGGTGGATCTCGACAAGGAACGGCGTCGTCTGCAAGCCGAGGCGGAACAACTGTACACGCAACTTCAGGCACTCGACGGCCGACTCGCGAACGAAAAGTTCACGGCCAAAGCGCCACCGGCATTGGTGGAGGCGGAGCGTGCGAAAGCCGAAGAGTGGCGGTCGCGGCACGCGCAGTTGCTCGAGCGCATTACACGGTTGGGGAGCTGATGCGCGAACAGTCGGTGCGGCGTCCGGCGCTGCTCATTGCATGCGTGGCGTTCGGCACATGGTTGGCCGCGGCGTGCGCGAATGCGATTGCGCCCACCGGTGGACCACCGGACGAACTCGCGCCCGAGCTGCTCCGTGTCACACCGCAGAACGGTGACACCTCCGTTCGCCCCAAAGTAATCACCCTGCAGTTCGACGAAGTGATCAACGAAGCACCCAAAGGCGCGACCTCACTCGCTGAACTGTTCCTGATTAGTCCGCGAAGCGGCGATGTCCAGGTAGACTGGAAGCGGTCGCGTCTGGAGATCAAAGCCAAAGATGGCTTTCGCGACAGCACTGTTTATACGGTGATCATGCGACCGGGTCTTCAGGACCTGCGCAACAACTCGATTGACACGGCCACGACGCTCGTGTTTTCTACGCGCGGCCCGATTCCGAACACAACCATCGCCGGTGTAGTGTTTGACTGGCCGGCTGGCAAGGGCGCGCGTGCCGCGCTCGTGGAAGCAATCTCCGTAGTGGATACGACACTCGCGTATATCGGCGTTGCCGATACCGCCGGTCGTTTTGCGCTGCGTTACGTGCCGCCCGGTCAGTACATCGTGCGCGGATTTCTGGATCGCAATGGCAACCGCGCGCTCGAACGAACGGAGTTGTGGGACACGGTGCGCATTCCGCTGCGAGACAGCGCGAACGTGGAGTTGTATTCGTTTATTCACGACACCCTGCCCGTGCGCATCTCGGAAATCGCCATCCAGGACAGCGGCCGGCGACTGCGTTTGACGTTCGACAAACCGCTGGCCATCGGCCAGGCGTTTACGCCGCCGCAGTTTTCACTGCGAACCATGCCCGATTCGGCACCAGCGGCGCAGCGCGTAGTCATTGTACGAACAAAAGAAGAACAGCTGGTTCTGGATTCGCTGAGCCGCAAACAGAAAGCCGATTCCGCCGCCGCGGAGCGTGCGGCGCGTGACACCATTAAGCCCGATAGTGCCGCCTTGGCCCGCGCGGACAGCGTAGCGCGGGCGCGACGTCGAGATAGCCTGGCCGCCGCGGAAATTGCGCAGCGCGAAGCCCGTCGTCTGCTCACCCTGCGCGGCGGACGTCCCATCACGCCAGTCGATACGACGCCGCCGCCCAAAATGTCACGTCCGGTACCAACATCGGAAATGCTGGTGGTGCTCGACGCGCCACTCGCGCCCAATACGCGATACCTGCTGGAGACGCGCGATCTGCAGTCGCTAAGCGGTGTGCGAGGCAGCGCCACACGAACGATTCTCACACCCAAAGCGGACCCGGTACCACCTCGAGACTCAACGCCGCCGAGAGACACAACCGTCCGGCGCGTGACCACGCCGCCCGACACGGTACCGCGACGTTGAACGCGCGCAAGCCGGCCTGTTTTGTCGACCGCGATGGCACGCTGATGATCGATACGCACTATCCGTCAGATCCCGATCGCGTTCGACTGATCGCCGGAGTTGCCGACGCGCTCGCGTTGTGCAATGCGGCGCAGGTGCCGGTCATCGTAGTCACGAATCAATCCGGCATTGCGCGCGGATTGCTTACGGAGCGGCAGTACCAGCAAGTGCGCGCGCGGGTCGAAGACGATCTCTCGGCCGCCGGGGCGCGTGTGGACGCCACCTACCACTGCCCGCACTGGGCTGAGATTACGGGGCCGTGCGATTGTCGGAAGCCGGGTCTCGGTATGTATGTTCGCGCCGCCGCCGAGCATGGCCTCGACCTCGCGCGTTCGGCGTACATTGGCGATCGTTGGCGGGATGTGAGTCCAGCGGTGGAAACCGGGGGACTTGGCGTGCTGATTCCGAGTGTTGACACCAGCCAGGACGACATCGACGCCGCGCGCGCTCAGGCCTATGTCATGCCGTCCCTCGGCGATGCCGTTCGACATTTTCTTGCCACCCTGAACACCTCCGCGTGAACGCTCACCACATCGGCCCCATGCGCATCGCGGTGCTCGCCTCGGGCAGTGGGTCCAATCTGGAATCGCTGCTGGCGCACTTTGCGCAGGCGAGCGCCGCATCCGCTGGCAACATCGCACTGGTCGCGTCCGACAATGCGGAGGCCGGCGCCCTCTCCCGCGCCGCCGCGCGAGGCGTTGCCACGCACGTGATTGCCGATCCGCGCGACGGTGTAACGCTCCGTACCGTGTTGCACGACGCACACATCGATCTCGTCGTGCTCGCCGGTTATCTCAAGCTGGTGCCAACCGAAGTCGTTGCTGCCTGGCCCGGACGTTTGTTGAACGTGCATCCGTCGCTACTACCCGCGTTCGGGGGAGCCGGCATGTACGGTATGCGAGTGCATACGGCGGTGATCAACGCGGGTGTCCGCGTGTCGGGTGCCACAGTGCACTTTGTGGATGAGCACTTTGATCGCGGCACCATTGCCGCGCAGTGGCCCGTGCCCGTGTACCTCGACGATACGCCCGCCGCGCTTGCGCAGCGTGTGCTCGGCATTGAACATCAGCTGTTGCCGCTCGTTGTGGAAGCCGTGGCGTCGGGTGCATTTTCGCTTGCATCCGATGGTCGCGTCGCTGGCCAGATCGGTGGTCTCGCCGCGTCGTCGGCGCGCGCGCGACGCTTTCAACTCGCAGGAAACGCCACCGTCTCGCCCACAAAACAACCGCAGGACCGCGAAACATTCGCGGAAGACGTCGCTCACCTGTTTGCTCGCTGACCTTATCCATTCTGCCTGTGCCTCGCGCTCTGCTCTCCGTATCCGACAAAACCGGTGTTGTTGAACTTGCCACGCGACTCGCGTCACTCGGCTGGGACCTGATTTCAACTGGCGGAACATCACGCGCGCTGCGCGACGCTGGTTTGCACGTGGCCGACGTGGCGGACGTGACAGGATTTCCGGAAATGCTCGACGGTCGGGTAAAAACGCTGCATCCGGTGGTGCACGGCGGATTGCTGGCGCGCCGCGATGTGCCCGAACACATGCAGGCACTCAGTGAGCACAACATCGCACCAATCGATTTGGTGTGCGTCAATCTGTATCCGTTTCGCGAAACCGTTGCACGTCCGGATGTCACCGATGAACTCGCGATCGAGAATATCGATATTGGTGGTCCCTCCATGTTGCGTTCCGCCGCAAAGAATCACGCGGCGGTGTGGGTGCTCGTAGACCCGTCCGACTACACGCGTGTGCTCGACGTGATTGCTGGTGGCGGTGACGATCAGCCACTGCGTCGTTTACTGGCGGAAAAAGTATACGCGCACACGAGCAGCTACGACGCCGCCATCGCGCAATGGTTTGCCATGCGCCGAGACGAACCATTCCCGGAAACGTATCCGCTCGCGTTCACCAAGCGGCAATCGTTGCGTTATGGCGAGAATCCAAGCCAACGCGCCGCGTTCTACGTTGAGGCAAGCACTCGCGGACTCGGCGCGCTCGTGCAGAAAGGCGGAAAAGAACTCAGCTTTAACAACCTGCTCGACCTCGAAGGCGCGATGCTCGCCACCGAGCCCTTTGGTGATGAGCCGTGCTGCGCCATTATCAAACACACCACGCCGTGCGGACTGGCCATTGGCGAGAATGCACTCGACGCCTACAAGCGCGCGTTGGCGTGCGATCCCGTGTCCGCGTTCGGCTCCGTGATCGCGTTTACCGTACCGATCGATGAAGCCGCGGCAGAAGCCATTGCCAGTTTGTTTGTCGAGTGCATTGTGGCACCCGCATTCAGCGATGCCGCGGTTGAGATTCTCGGACGCAAGAAGAATCTGCGTGTTCTGGAAGGCACCGCCCGCTGGGCCGCGGGCGATATGGACTACAAGCGTGTGCGAGGCGGACTCCTTGTGCAGGATCGCATGACGGTACCGGCACTGGAAAGGAGCTGGAACGTCGTGACCAAACGTCAACCAACGGCCGCGGAACAGCGCGACCTGGCGTTCGCCTGGCGAGCGGTTGCCTGCGTCAAGTCGAATGCCATCGTCCTGGCGCGTGACGGCGCAACGATTGGCATTGGGGCCGGACAAATGTCGCGGGTCGACGCAAGCTTCCTGGCGGTGCACAAAGCGCAACTCGCCGGACATCTCACGGCGGGAGCGGCGCTCGGCTCCGATGCCTTCTTTCCTTTCCGTGACGGCGTGGACCATGCCGCAGCGGCTGGAGTGACGGCGCTCGTGCAACCCGGTGGATCGGTGCGTGACGCCGAGGTGATTGCAGCAGCAGACGAACACGGTATGACCATGGTGTTCACGGGCCAGCGACTGTTCCGTCACTGATCGCTCGCGAGCGCCTTGCATGACTGCTCCGGCACAGAACGTATCCGACTCGCGTAGCGCGCTGCAATCGACGCCCGGTACGCACACGGAACTCGACTATACGCCGTCGTATCGCGCCGCCGGTCTCGCGGCGGCGGCCGTCATGTTGCTGTACATCGTTACGCTCGCTCCGACCACCAGCATGTGGGACACGAGTGAGTACATCGCGGCTGCGTACGGGGTGGGAATTCCGCATCCGCCTGGTAATCCACTGTTCGTGCTGATCGGACGCGTGTTCGCATTGCTCCCGTTGGCACCATCGGTGGCCATGCGCATCAATGTGCTAGCGGCGTTGTCGAGTGCCGCGTCGGCCTTCTTCTGGTTTCTGATTACGGAACGTGTGCTCGTGAGCATGCTCACGCAGCGCTGGCAGCGACTGACCGGCGCCGCGCTTTCGGCGGTGCTTGGCTCCACCGCGTTCACCGTATGGAACCAGTCGGTGGTAAACGAAAAGGTGTACACGGTGTCGCTGCTCGGCATCGCGGCGATTTCGTGGCTGACGGTGCGCTGGTGCGATGATCCCGACGATGCGGGCGCCGATCGCTTGCTGGTGCTTGTGGCGTACCTGCTCGGGCTGGGTTACGCGAACCACATGGCCGGCATGCTGGCCGCGCCCGCCGTGGGCCTGGCCGTGCTCGTGCGCAGTCCGCGCACGTTTCTGAAATGGAAGTTGCTGCTGGCGTGCAGCGTTGCGCTGCTCTTCGGCATCACGCCATTCGCCACGCAGCCCATTCGCGCGGCGCACTTTCCCGCGATCAACGAAGGCGAGCCCACCGGGTGCGTCACAGAAATTGCGGTCGACTGCACGTTCAGTACACTGACGTACGATCGCTTCATGTACAATTTCAACCGCGGACAGTACGGCAAGCCGGAGCTCACCGAGCGTCAGGCGCCGATCACCGCGCAGGTTGGCATGTACTGGCTGTACTTCAAATGGCAGTATTGGCGTGACGCGTATGGCGAGCGACCACAACTGCAGAACGCGCTCGCAGTGTTCTTTTTGATCACCGGATTGTTAGGTGGATGGGTACACTTCCAGCGTGATCGACGCAGCTTCTGGTACTTTGGTCCGCTGGTGTTCATCATGACCTTGGGCCTGATCTACTATCTCAACTTCAAGTACGGATACTCTCAAGCGCCCGCACTTGGCGGCAGCGTGGATCGCGAAGTGCGCGATCGCGACTATTTCTATCTCTGGGCATTTTCCGCGTGGAGCGTGTGGGCGGCGCTTGGGCTGGTGTACCTCTGGGAATCCGTGGCCAGCCTGATCGGCACAGAATATGTGAAGCACGGTCGCGAAACACTCGCGATTCCGTCGCCGCGCAACTTTCTCCTTGCATCGCCGCTATTGCTGGTGGCCTGTTTGCCGGCCGTTGGGAACTGGAATCAAGCGTCCCGCGGCGCGCAAACCGACACGGCGGACTTTGCGCGCGACATGCTCAACTCCGTTGAACCATACGGCATGCTCGTCACGGTTGGCGATAACGACACGTTTCCACTCTGGTACGCGCAAGAAGTGGAAGGCGTGCGGCGCGATGTGCTCGTGGTCAATACGTCGCTGCTCAACACCGACTGGTACACCCGGCAGCTGATTCGCCGACCGGTCTATGCATACGACAGCGTGGCAGGGCCGGCCGTGTATCGTAACCGCAGTTGGAAAAAGCCTGAGGGCTCCGCGCTGCGCATCACGTTCGACGAAGCGGACGCGATTCCGCTGTACGTCGAACTTGGTGACCAACGTACATTTCAGAAGAACGAACTGGTGGCCACCGCGCGCGGCGGTTCGCTCATGCGTTCCGACGTGCTGCTGTATTTCCTGATGCGCGATTCGTGGCCTGAGCGCCCGATGTATTTCAGTCGCACGGCGGGCGGCTTGCCTGTCACGCTTGGATTTGAACCGTATCTTGTGGCACAGGGACTGGCACGACGCGTGAATGAGACACCAGTCGTGCCGAGTGCCGATGTGATCGTTGTCCAAGGCGAAGGTTACGTGGACGTCACGCGTAGCGCCGCACTCTGGCGTGACGCCTTCGACGCGCGGCACTCGCTCGCCGCGCGCAACGGCTGGGTAGACGACGCGTCCGTTGGCATTCCGGATCTGTACGTGATTACCGGACTCACCATCTCGGAGGCGCTTGCCAACGCCGGGAAGCTGGCGCAATCAGACAGTGTGTTCGAACAGTCTCGCGCGATCGCACGAGCCATGCGACGCGAACGGGTGTTTGGTCTTGACCGGTTGAACCTCGACCGTGTGCCCGCCGATGCACCGGTTGGTCCCCGCGCACTACCAGAGAGTATACCACCCGTCGACACGCCCGCCTCACATTCGCCGTGAGCGCCAGCATGAGCGACAACATGACGTCAGCGATGAAATCCACGTTGAAATCCACGTTGAAACCCACGTTGAAACCCACGATGAAGTTCGCGTTGAAATCCAGTTTGAAATCCACGTTGAGATCAACCACACGTGCGATGTTTGCAGCGAGTGCGCTGGCACTCGTTGCCACGCCGCTGCGCTCCAATGCACAAACGCCTGCTTTGCCGCGCGTGACCACACAATCATTCGGCGGGAACGCGCTGATCTTCGCCGTTCACGCTGTATCGAACAACGTGGTGTGGGCATCCGGCACAGGCGGCACCATTCTGCGAACCGTAGACGGCGGCACTTCCTGGCACACACGTCCGGTCCCGGGCGGCGACTCGCTCCAGTTCCGCGACATTCACGCGTTCGGCGCAGACACTGCCTTTGCGCTTGCCATTGGCAACGGCGAAGCGTCACGCATTTATCAGACAACCGATGGCGGTGCGTCGTGGCGTGAGCAGTTTCGTAATCGCGACAGCGCCGCATTCTACGATTGTTTCACCTTTCTCGACAGTCAGCGCGGCATCGTATTCGGCGATGCGGCGCACGGGCGCACGCACATTCTGCGCACCACGAACGGCGGCGCGCAGTGGGCGTTGCTTCCCGACGCCTCGGTTCCCGCACCACTCGCCGGAGAGGGCGCGTACGCCGCCAGCGGACGGTGTGTGGTGCACGGCGGCGATCGCGTGTTCGTTGCCACCGGTGGCCCGGGCTCGCGACTCTTCGTGAGCGATGACGGTGGTGCCACGTTCTCCGTGCGGGAAACGCCGTTTGTGCGAAGCGCGAGTTCCGGTACCAGTGGACTTGCCTTTCGCGATGCGAATGTTGGCATCGGCGTTGCCGGTGATATGACAAACTTGCGCGGTGATACGGCCGCCGCCGTTGTCGCGGTCACGCAAGACGGCGGACGCACCTGGTCACTGCGACAACGCCCGCCGCTTCCCGGTGCGCTCACCGGCATCACCTGGGTGCCGGATGCTGGAGTGGAAACGGTTGTGGCTGCCGGCTTTGGCGGAGTGTTCAGCAGCACCGATGGCGGACGCAGCTGGACCACGCACACCGATCAGGGGTTCGCCGGCGTTGATGCGGTGGGCAAAACCGCGTGGGTGGGTGGACGTGGCCGCATGATGCGACTCGACTGGTAAGCGCGCATGATTTCCTATGATCCGAAAAACTGGTTTCGAGTACTCCTCGATTTTCCACGCAGCCCCGTCTTTCGCACGCTGTTCCTCGATGTCGTAGGCGCTGGTGTGTATGCGGCCTTTATCGTCTGGATTGAGACTGACTACTTCCGCGTGGCCGTACCGCTTGGGCCGAGCTTTCTTTCCATCCTTGGCATCATTCTCGGCTTGCTGCTCGTGTTCCGCACGAACACGGCGTACGACCGCTGGTGGGAAGGTCGCAAGCTGTGGGGACAGCTGGTAAACATTTCACGCGGCCTCGCGCACGCGCTTGATGCGCAGCTCGAAGCGTCTGACCAAGTGCGACGCGATCGATACGCACAGTTGCTGGTCGCGTTTCCACCCGCGTTGGCCGCACATCTCAGGGCACCGCGCGCGGTGCCACCAGAGGATGGTACCCCCGCACCGCGACCATCTGCCGAGCACGAACCGAATCGACTTGTGCAACAGATGCACCGTGCCGTGGCGCAGGATGTCGCGGCGGGAGCGCTGCCCACGGAAGCACGCATTGCGCTGCAGCCGCTGCTGACTGCGTTTGACGATGTCACCGGCGCGTGCGAGCGTATTCGCAACACCCCGATTCCGTTTTCATACAGTTCATACATCAAACAGTTTGTGCTGCTCTACGCGATCATCATGCCGTTTGGCCTCGTGCGCGAGTTCGGATACGGCACGGTCATCGCATGCATGTTCACCTTCTTCGCCACGATGGGTCTCGAGTTGCTCGCTGGCGAAATTGAGGAACCGTTTGGCACAGATCGCAACGACCTCCCGCTCGAACAGATCGGCGCGCGCATTGCCGTCGACGTACAAACGCTGCTACGCTAGACACGTCCGACCTGCTCTTTCACCCCCGCCCGGAAAGGCACATGACCACTCCCCTGTCTTCTGTACGCCGAACCGTTGTGCTGAGCGCGGCCGCTTTGTTCTTCATCGCGTGCGGTGGCGCCACCGGTGACGACGGTGTGCCCGATGCAAACAAGGTCGCGCCAGCTCGCGACGCGCTGACCGCCGAGGGACTCATGCGGCACGTGCGCGTGCTCGCCGACGATTCCATGGAAGGCCGTGCACCTGGAGGCGTAGGCGAAGAGCGCACAGTACGCTATCTGGAAGCACAGTTCAAAGCGCTCGGACTCGCCCCCGGCAATCCGGACGGCACGTACATCCAGAACGTAAGCCTCGTGGGCATTACGTCGCGCCCAGAGGGCGACGTGACACAGAACGGCGCGAGCACACGGCTGCGCTTTCCGATGGATTATGTGGTGGGCTCACGGTACCCGCAGCCCACCGTAACCCTGCAGAACAGTGAGCTGGTGTTTGTCGGGTATGGCGTCACCGCGCCCGAGTTCGACTGGGACGACTTCAAGAACGTGGATCTGAAGGGCAAGACCGTGGTGATTCTGGTGAATGATCCGCCGATCAAAGTCGCGGGCAGTGACTCTCTTGATGCCGCGATCTTCAAAGGCGACGCCATGAGCTATTACGGCCGCTGGACGTACAAGTTCGAACAGGCATCAGCACGCGGCGCCGCGGGCGCGCTCATCGTGCACGAGACGGAGCCCGCGGGTTATCCGTATCTCACCGTGATCAACAGTTGGGGTCGTGAAAACTTTGATGTGAATGTGCAGGGCGGTCCCGCTGGTCGTGTGCAGGTGGAAGGATGGATCTCCCGCAGCTACGCCGATACGCTCTTTGCCAACGCCGGTCTCAACTTTGATTCACTGAAAACGTTGGCGGCGACCAAGGAGTTCGCTCCCGTGTCGCTGCAGGCAACGGCGAACTTCACCATCACCAACAGCGTGCGTGAAGTCCAGTCACGCAACGTGGTCGCGAAACTCGAAGGTTCAGACCCTGTTTTGAAAGACGAGTATGTGGTGTACACCGCGCACTGGGATCACCTCGGCCGCGATACCATGCACCAGGGCGATCAGATCTTTAACGGCGCACTCGATAACAGCACCGGTACCGCGTCGTTGCTTGAAATCGCTGGTGCGCTGGCATCGCTTCCCGAGCGTGCCCCGCGATCACAGCTGTTCATTGCACTCACCGCCGAAGAGCAAGGGCTGCTCGGTGCAAAGTGGTATGCGGAGAATCCACTGTACCCGCTCACGAAAACCGTGGCCAACATCAATATGGATGGCGCGAATCAGTGGGGGCGCACACGCGACATGACGGTGGTTGGGCTTGGAAACAGCTCGCTCGATGATGTGTTGCGCTCGGTCGCGGCCGCTGCGAATCGCACGCTCTCGCCAGACCCGGAACCCTCGAAAGGCTACTTCTTTCGCAGCGACCACTTCGAGTTCGCCAAGAAGGGAGTCCCCGCCCTGTACATCAACGCGGGCAGTGACTTCATCGATAAGCCCGCAGGTTTTGGCAAAACAAAGCGCGACGAATACGTGGCCAACGATTATCACAAACCGAGCGATGACATCAAGGCGGATTGGGACTTGAGTGGTGCCGCCGATGATGCGCGCGCGTTGCTCGAAGTGGGGTGGCGTGTGGCACATATGCGCACATGGCCCACGTGGAGCGCGGGTGCCGAGTTCAAAGCGGCGCGTGATGCATCGTTGGCGAAGGCCACGCCCTGACGAACCAGCGGGACGACGGTACGACGCGCCATGCGACGCGCCATGCGACGGTCCATGCGACGTTGCATGTACCGTTGTCCCACGCGGGGCCCTATCGCTAAGTTCGGTGCAGTTGGCGTGGTGGCAGAGTGGTTGAATGCACCGGTCTTGAAAACCGGCGGACCCGAAAGGGTCTCGTGAGTTCGAATCTCACCCGCGCCGTATATGCGTACCATAAACAGCCCGAGTCTCCGCCCACGCGGACTCGGGCTGTTTTGTTTTGCCGTGAGTCCCGAGCGGATCTCGGCACGACCGACGCTTGAACGCGCCGAACAAAACTTATATGGTAACCATATGTCCGAACCCGCGAAAACCACCGTCTACCTCGACCCGGTCGACTATCGGCGCCTCAAAGCGCTGGCCAAGGCGCAGGGGCGACCCACCGCGGCATTGGTGCGAGAGGCCGTGTCTGAGTATGCCCTGCGACACGCCGCGCCCGTACTCGCCTCGAGTATCGGGGCCGGCAGCAGCGGCCGCGGAGACCTGTCAACGCGTGCCGAATCGCTGCTCGACGGTATGGGCCGCGACGAGTGATTGTCGCGGACACTGGCGCCATCATTGCCTTGGTCGACCGTGATGACCGGCATCACGCCGAGATTGCCGAGCTGTTCGAGAGAGATCCGACCGCGTGGGTTATCCCGTGGGCGATTCTTCCAGAGGTCGACCACCTCATTGTGAAATATCTCGGCGATGCGGTGGCGACATCTTTCATGAATGATCTGGCGCACGGCGCGTTCACGGTCGAATGGGGTGAGGATCGCGACCTGCAGCGTGCAGCCGAGCTGCGCGCCCAGTACGCCGCGCTTGAGCTCGGGCTTGTTGACAGTGTGGTCGCAGCCACCGCGGAACGGTTGCGCGCCTCCGCCATTGCCACACTCGACCTTCGCGTCTTCGGCACGCTGTCGTTGCTTGGTCGTCCCAAGTTGTATCCGCGCGATCTCTAGCCACGGACTTGGCAGCGCATCACACTCGCTCATTGCCACGAGCTGGTTGCCAAAACGCGACATCGCGACGATCCTATCCCGCATGACGGCTCCATCAACTTCTCCTCCGCTTGGCGCTCCGGTAGTCAACGCGTCTGCCGCTCCAATGTCGCGGGCGCATGCAGGCCCCGATGCGCGCGAGCTACGAAGTGTATTTGCCGTCGCGGCAACGGTTGTCGTAGCGCATGTGCTGAGTCTCGGTCCATTGCTCCTCGATCGCTGGTTGCCCGCAACGCTCGCGGGCGCGACGCCGCAGGAAACGTTGTTCGTGGTGGCGGCGAGTTTTTTCCCGTGGCTGCTTGGACAGCTGGTGTTGACGTTCGCGTTTACACGTCGATGGTTGCCACGTGCGCATGAACGACTGCTCGAACCCAGTGTCATCGCATCGTGGGTCACGCTTGCGGCATCGGCAGGCGTCGCGCTGCTCCTGGGTCGCGCTGAGTTGTGGCCGTGGGCGTGGGCATCGACTGCGCCGCAGACGGGCGTCTTGATTACGCAGTTTGTTGCGAGCGAACACTATCTCGCACTCGGCCTGTGGTTCATTTGTGCCTGTTTGATCGTACCGCTCATTACCGAACTGTTCTTTCGCTTTGCGGTGGTCGAATATCTGCTGCAGCGCGGTCTCGTCTGGTTCAAAGCGGTTGCGATTTCCGGCGTACTTTTCGGCGCCACATATCTCACGGCCGTCATCGCCTCGCCGATACCGTCGCTGCAACGGGCGGGCATCGCCACGGTGCTCGGGATGGTGCTGGGAATCATCGCCATTCGCGGCAAACGCGGGCGCGGTCTGGGCCTGGCGTTGATTGCGCATGGGACCTTTGTGGCGTTCGAGCTGGGTGTACTCATTCGTTCGCTTCCCACAGGTTGACCCGGACGCCTCGTGCCGTCAGATTGAAGGTTGCATCACAGAACGGCCGGTTACGCAGTGAGCAATTGCTGCCGACACCGTTAAGGAGGGATGGCCGAGAGGCTGAAGGCACCGGTTTAGATCGGAAGAGC
>JALHNZ010000019.1 GCA_022843265.1 Gemmatimonadaceae bacterium | reverse complement strand
GCTGGCCGAATACCAACAACAGGTGCCCGACACCTCGTCATGGCGCGGCATGAGCATGCCCGGTATGCTCACCGCCGACGAGCTCGCGAAACTTGAGAAAGCGCGCGGCGAGGAGTTTGACCGCCAGTTCCTCACGCTCATGATCAAGCATCATGAAGGCGCGATTAAAATGGTCGCCGATCTGTTTGCGACACCGCGTGCCGGGCAGGAAGTCGATATCTCGGTGTTCGCCAATGATGTTGAAACAACGCAGACCGCTGAGATCGGCCTGATGTTGCAGATGCTCGCCGAGTTGCGTTAAGCAACCGCGCGTTCCCACCATGCCCTTTACCTGGAGTCGCTCCTGATGCGATCCGCCCGTCTGGAAAATGTTCGCACATTCTGTCGCTCGGCATCGAGCGTCGCGCTGCTCGTTGCCGTCTCGGCGATCGGTGTGATTGCGACGCGTGCAGAGGCACAGACGTATCCCAGCGCGTCTGATCCACGCAATGGTTTGAAGACCGGTCTGAACGACGCCGGTATTGCCCTCAAAGGCATGCGTCTGCTCTCCACCGCGCCCAAGCCGGCCCCGTTTGACTCGATGCGCGGACTGACATTCGTCAATTCCGATCTCGCGTTCAAAGGCAACCTGGTATATCAGGGCAACTTCGCGGGCTTCTCCATTTGGGACGTCAGCAATCCGGCAAAGCCGCAGATGCTCTCCGTCGTGCCATGCATTACATCGCAAGGTGATCCGTCCATCTACGGCAACTTGCTCTTTGTTTCCGCTGAAGGCGGCGGCAATCGTAATGACTGCGCCAAAGGCGGTGTCACGAATCCCGCCGACCACATGGCCGGCGTGCGCATTTATGACGTGAGCAATCCGCGTGCGCCGCGCCTGATCAAGAACGTACAGACGTGCAAGGGCTCGCATACGCACACGCTGGTCCCAAGCCCAACCGAAATGGGTGTGTTGTACATCTATGTATCCGGCAGTCAGGGCGCTCGTCCGGCGACCGAGCTCGCGGGTTGCAAGAATGGGGTCGATCCTGCCGACGAATCCAACTCACTGTTCCGACTTGATGTCATCAAAGTGAATGTCGCGCGACCGCAGGACGCAGAAGTCGTGACCGGTGCACGCATCTTTACCGGACTCGGCCCTGCGCCAGCGCGCGGTGGTCGCGCCCGTGCCGCGCGGCCGATGGCTGGCGCCGACAGCGCAGAGATGGCGGCGCTCATGGCCACAGGACCGCGCAACTGCCATGACGTGACGTCGTATCCCGAAATGGGTTTGCTCGCCGGCGCGTGCGGAAGCTACGGTTTGCTCGTCGACATTTCGGATCCCATGAAGCCGCGTCGCCTTGATGCGGTGGCCGATACGAATTTTTCGCTCTGGCACACGGCGGTGTTCAGCAACGATGGCAAAAAAGTGGTGTTCACCGATGAGTGGGGCGGTGGCACGTCACCGAACTGTCAGGCCATTCATCCGCTCGAAATGGGTGGCAATACCACGCTGGTGATTGGCGATGACAAGAAGCTCAAGCAGCACGCGTACTACAAGATTGCGTCGGCGCAGAGTCCGCAGGAAAACTGCGTGTCGCACAATGGCTCACTCATTCCGGTGCCCGGACGCGATATCATGGTCCAAGGGTGGTATCAGGGCGGCGTGAACATCATTGACTTCACCGATCCCGACAAGCCGTTCGAAATCGGCTTTTTCGATCGCGGTGCGGTTGATGCGCCGCCCACGGGCGATGCCTCCGCGCCGAACAGCCGTGCGCGTGGTACGATTGCCGGTTCGTGGGGCGCTTACTGGTACAACGGTTATGTCTACTCGTCAGAAATGGCGCGTGGTCTCGACATTCTTGAAGTGTTGCCGAGTGATCAGCTGTCGGCAAATGAGCTGGCTGCTGCCAAGCTGGTCATGATGAATGAGTTCAATCCGCAGAGTCAGCCGCGTATTACCTGGCCGGCGGCGTTCCCGGTAGTGCGTTCGTATCTCGATCAGTTGGTGCGCGGCAACGGACTGGCGTCCGCGCGTACAACAGCGATTGGGCAAGCGCTCACCGCTGCCGAGCGTCAGACAGGGGCCGCGCGCCGCACGTCGCTGACAACGCTCGCCGGTGCGGTTGACGCCGACGCGCGCGGCGCGAAAGACGCCGAGCGTGTGCGCGCGATGGCACAGGCGATTCGCGATCTCGCGGCCGCAGCGCGCTAGCGGACCTCGTACTCACGCATAATGACGCGGAACCGGTGCCGACCGGCTCCGCGTCATTGTGTTATCGCGGATCCACGGCGATGTCGAAGTGCAGCACCTGCTGCTCCGCACCCAGCGTGCGATAGAGCGCTATCGCCGCTTCGTCATCCTCGTTTGTATCGGCCTGCACGAACATGGCGTACGCGCCACGTTGCCGTGAAATCGCTCGCAGCGATTCGATCAGCTCGGTGGCGACACCGCGTCGGCGATGTGCTTCGTCAACGGCAAGATCGTAGATGAACATCTCGCTCCGTGCCTGCTCAAACTTGTGCAGCGCATAGGCGGCGATCGCGCCGATCACCTGACCGTCTTCCACTGCGCCGAACGCCACGAAACTGTCGCCGCGCAACAGCCGTTCCAAGTACGCATCGTCGGGCTGATTCGCGCTGTACGTCTCGTAGTCATCGAAGCCGCGACCAAAGGCTTCGAGAAGCGATCGCATAAAGAGCAGATCGTCCGGATTGGCCTGCTGAATCGTGAACGGCACAGTGGCACTCCGTCGTGTCAGGGTGGGGACTCGCCCTGAGATACCCGCGAACCCGGCTCGTGGTAACTACCGCGTCGCCCCTACAGGCTGTCAGGAAACCGCCGACTTTTCCGGGAACCAGTTCGTCTAGCTTCCCTCCTGAGTCCAGATGGTTCCTGTACGCCGTTCAGCTGAGGCCCGTGAGCGCTATGAGCGACCCTTTTGCCCTGCGAGTGCTCGTGGTAGACCACGACACCCGGTCGCGCGATGAACTCGCGATCGAGCTGAACGCGCTCGGATTTTATGTCGTGGAACCGTCAGACTCATCGAGTCCGCCGCCGGAAGCTGACGTCGTGATCCTCGATGTCACACGAACCACGAACGGCAGCGCACTCGATACGCTTCCCGCAATTCGTGAAGCGTTCCCGTCAATTGCCGTTGTGTTGTGTACGAGTCATGAGACGGAACAACTCGGTGCCGATGATGCGCAGCGGTCGCACGCGGCTGCGCTGCTGCTGAAGCCGATTCCTGTGACGGTACTCGATGCCACCGTCCGGTTGGCCGCGCTGCGAGCGCGCGAACTGGCGACCGCGCGAGAGGAAGCCGCGCAGGCCAGGACGCAGCTGGAAGCACGGAAGTTGATTGAGCGTGCCAAGGGCATTCTGATGCGTCGTACGGGCAGCTCTGAGCAGGAAGCGTACCGCATCATGCAACGCACAAGTCAGGACAAGTCAGTACCCATGGTCAACATTGCCAAAGCGGTGCTCGACAGTGAGCCGGGGCTTCAGGTTTCGTAGTCGCGCTGCAGCAAGGGGGGCTACGCCGCCGCTAGCTTTTTGCGCGGTACAAAGCTCGCAATGTTATGCGCCAGCAAGAACGCAAGCGCCACGATAAAGGCCGAAATGTAAAACGGCGAGGCTTGGCCAATGGTATCGTACGCGCGGCCAAAGATGATGGGAAATGCGACGCGTGAGAGGCCGCCATACGTTTGTTGCACTCCCATGTACAGGCCGCGTTGTGCGCTGCCGATGACACGCGAGAGCAGCGCTGTCACGCATGGGAACGTGAAGGCGGTACCAAGGGGCAACAGTCCAACAGCGATCGCCAGTGTGACCACATTTGGTGCGAGCCCCAGGCCGATCAGACCGGCTATCAAGAGCACGAGCCCGATGCGAGCCAGGTGCGCTTCGCCGAACCGATCGACCAACGGGCCCAGAAACAGCGCGCGCGTCACGACGGACAGGATGCCGATGTAGGTAAAAAAGTACCCAATGGTCAGTTCGGTCACGCCGAACTTGAAGCCAAGGAAAAGAGCCAGGAGCGCCGTGCTGCCCTGAAACGCACCAATCGCCAACGCATAAATCTGGATCAGGCGTGACGCGGGCTCCTTGGGGTGCGAAAGCACCCGCAACAAGGCCGCGCGTGATGCGCCCCGAGGCGCAACCGCCGCCTTCCGGTCGGCCGTATTGATCGCGCGCGCTTCCGTGAGATAGAGCCACACAAACGCCATGTTCACCACGCACAGCATCGCCGCGACAAGCCCCGGCCATTCAGCGCCCAGCGGCCGCAACCACGCGCCAAACACCGGTCCAATGGCGACGCCGGCGTTGGTGGCGGCGCTCAACCAGCCGAGCGCTCGTGCACGATCATCCGGTTTGGTTGCATCCGCGACGTACGCCTGAATCACACCAACCGTACCGCCACCAGCTCCCTGCACAATGCGCGACAGGAAAAGCAGCCACAGCGAATCGGCGTACGCAAACACCACAAACGCAATTGCAGAGGCGAGTAGACTCACCATCAGCGCAGGACGTCGACCGAAGCGATCCGAGAAGCGTCCCCAGTACGGCGCACTCAGCAGCTGTGCAATGGGAAACGAAGCGATCAGCAAACCAACAATGGTACCGTTCGCTCCCAAATTCTCCGCGTAAAACGGAAGCAGCGGCACGAGCATCAACATGCCGAGCATGTCGACGAACGCCGAAACCATCAGAATGACAAGTTTTCCGGTGGCGTTGGGTTGCTGCGTTTCGTATTCGCCAGTCACGGATTCAGCGCTCACTCCACCTTCCCAAGCGCCGCTGGCGGCACAGACTTTCCAACCACTCCCGCCAACGCGACAATCGTGAGCACGTACGGAATGAGCTCAACAAACTGCGACGGAACGAGCTGCGCACCCTGCAGCTGAATCTGCAGCGTTTCCGCCGCCGCGAAGAGCAAACAGGCGGCCGCCACGCGCATCGGCATCCAGCGACCAAAAATGATCGCGGCCAGCGCGATGAATCCGCGACCAGCGGTCATGCTGTCGGTGAACTGATGTTGATCAAGTGCGAGATAGGCACCGCCAAGCGACGCCAACACGCCGCACAGGAGCAGACCGCGCAGCCGGAGTGCGCTCACGTTCACACCAAGCGTCGCCGCCGCCTCAGGTTTTTCGCCTACCGCTCGTGCGCGCAAGCCGAATGGTGTGCGCCACAGCAACCACCAGAGCGCAGGCAGTGCAATCAGGCCCAGCCAGACCAGTGGATTCGAGAAGCTCGCCAGCACACCAAGCCCGCTGCCCTCGCCACCAAATCCATCAACGCGTGGCGAGTTCGATGCACTATCAAACGCGAGACGCAGAAAAAATCGCGTGGCGCCAATCACCAGCAGGTTGATGGCAATGCCCACCACGACCTGATTGGCGCGAAAGCGCAGCGTGCACAACGCCAGCAGCAACGCCACGAGTATCCCGGCCGACATGGCGCACACCAGACCAATCCACGCACTGCCGCCGTAGTAGGACCCAAGCACAGCTCCAAACGCACCGGCCAACATCATGCCTTCCAGTCCAAGCGCGATCACGCCCACGCGCTCGGACATCACGCCGCCAGCGGCGGCGAGCAGATAGGGAATGGCAATACGAATCGTCTGCAACAGGAACGCGAGCAGAATCACGGCGTGGCCTCCGCAGCATCACGTCGCACGAGCGAGGCGGCCGTCTTGCGCAGCAATCGCTGTACTTCAGGCACGGTGGTCGCCACGGCGAGAATCACCACGGCTTGCAAAATATCGACCAACTGCTTGGGCACGAGTGCGTTGACCGCGAGACCACCCTGCGAGAGCGTCGCGAACAGCAGCGCTGCGATCAGAATACCGAGCGGGTGATTGCGTCCCACCAGCGCAACGGCAATGCCGAGAAAGCCGGAGCCCGCAGCAAACCCTTCTTCGTAGTAGTGCTTGTATCCCAACACAAAGTTGATGCCGCCAAGCCCCGCGAACGCACCTGACCACACCATGGCGCGGAACCACACGCGCGACACGGGAATGCCACCGTATTCCGCGGCGTCGGGTTGCAGTCCCACCGCACGCAGTTCATATCCTGAGCGCGTACGAAACAGCTTCCACCACGCGAACACCGCCACGAGCACCGCAACGACGATGGTCAGATTGGCGGCCGATCCGGCGAAGACGGGGAACAGGCTGCCAAGCCGCGCGACAAATCCGGCGTTCATTTCAGCCGTGTGCAACGTTTCCGGAACAGCCATGTGCGATGCGACCACATAATTCAGCAGCGCCAGCAGCACAAAATTGAGCATGATGGTCACGATCACTTCGCTGGCACCAAAGCGCGCGCGCAACACACCGGGGATTGCGCCCGATGCACCACCGGCAATCATCGAGGCCGCAATACACACTGGCACCGCGATCACTCCAGGAATCGACGCTGGCAGTAGCAGGCCCACTAAAGCGGCCGCAAATCCGCCAGCCGCCAGCTGTCCTTCCGCGCCAACATTAAACAGACCGGCGCGCGCCGCGTAGGCAAAGGCGAGCCCGGTGCAGGTGAGCGTCATCGTTTTGTAGATGACCTGGCCAAAACCGTACCAGTTGCCCCACGTTCCTTCCAGCAACAGCGCGTATACCGTGGCCGGTGACTCGCCGTAGGTCAGAATGAGCAGGTCACCCACCACCATGGCGAGCGCCACGGCCAGCAGTGGTGCAAGAAACGCCTGAGCGGCGCGCATCAGCAGGCCGTCACCGCTCACGACACCACCTCACGGTCAGCGCCGGTCATGTACGGGCCGAGTATCTCCGCGTTGCACTCCGTGGCAGGCAACACGCACGCGAAACGACCTTCGTACATCACCGCGATACGATCGGCGAGTGCGAGCACTTCCGACAAATCGGCCGACACCAGCAACACCGCTTTCCCGCTATCACGCGCCGCGCGCAACTGCGAGTGAATAAACTCAATCGCGCCAACGTCAACGCCACGTGTCGGCTGCGCCGCGAGTAGCACCGTAAACGAGCGACCCATCTCGCGTGCAATCACGATCTTTTGCTGATTGCCCCCGGAGAGTGCGCGCGCTGGCAACGTGGGATCGGATGGACGAATGTCAAACGCGCGAATCTGCGTTTCCGCGTGCCGCTCAATCCTCGTTTTGTCGAGACCACCGAGACGCGACGTGAAGTGGTGTTGCCGGCCAAGCAACAGATTATCCGATACCGAATAATCGAGCACCAGACCACGTCGATGTCGGTCTTCGGGAATATGCGATAAGCCAGCGTCCGCGCGGGCCCGCACGTCCAGCGAGGTAATCTCCTGCCCGTTGAGCAACACGCGACCGGAGTGCGCGCGCCGGAGACCGGCCAACACTTCAAGCAGCTCGGTCTGCCCGTTTCCTTCAACGCCCGCAATGCCCAGAATCTCCCCGGGCTGTACACGGAAGCTGAGCTGTTCGATGACCGGTGTTCCGCGATCGCCGCGCACCACGAGATCGCGCACCTCAAGCGCTGCCCGTGCACTGCTCACATCGCGGGCCGCAAGATCATTCGCGGGAAAATCGTGTGCCAGCGTGACATCGCGGCCCACCATGGCGCGCGCAATGTCGCGCGGGGTGGTATCCGCTGTGGCCAGACGCGAAACGCTACGACCATCGCGCATCACCGTAATCGTATCCGAGATGGCGACCACTTCGTCCAGCTTGTGCGTGATGATGATGATCGTATCACCCTGCGCGCGAAGTCCGCGCAACACGGTCCACAACTCATCAACCTCTGGGGGCGACAATACGGCCGTTGGTTCATCCAGCACGAGAATGCGCGCGCCCCGGTACAGCACCTTCAATATTTCAACGCGTTGCGCTTCGCCTACACTGAGTTCAGCGACGGAGCGCGTGGGATCCACGCGCAGTCCTGTGCGAGCAGCGAGTGCACGCACGTCTTCAACGGCACGGGCTTCGTCCAGCTGCAAACCGCGACGTGGCTCACGCCCAAGCACAAGATTCTCGGCCACGGTCAGCGTTGGCACGAGCATGAAGTGCTGATGCACCATACCAACGCCAGCGGCGATTGCCTCGTTGGTATCCCATCCGGTCACGTCGCGGCCGAGCACTTCCACGCGTCCGCCACTCGGCGTATGCAGTCCGCTCAGAATGTGCATCAGCGTGCTCTTGCCGGCACCATTCTCACCAACGAGTGCGTGAATTTCCCCGTTGGCGACTTCAAGCGTCACGTCGCGATTCGCCTGCACCGAACCGAAGTGTTTTGAGACCTGGCTCATGCGCACAGCCCAGGTGGCGGTCGTAGCCGGCGCGCTCATCGCGTATTCGGAACCTTGATGCGGCCCGCGATAATATCGGCCTCGAGCGCGAGCAGTCGCGAGCGGACCGCATCGGGAATCAGTGCGCGATTGTTGTCGTCGTACACATAACCAACGCCTCGCTCGGCGAGTCCGAACACACGCACGCCGCCCACAAACGTGCCGGTCTGCACCGCTTTTGCCGCGTCATATACGGCGGCGTCAATGCCTTTCACCATCGACGTAAGTACGTGGCCCGGCGCTTCGCTGTATTGATCGGCGTCGACGCCAATCGCCAGTCGTCCGGTCGTGCGCGCGGCTTCAAACACACCGAGCCCGGTGGAGCCGGACGCGTGAAAGATCACGTTCACACCCTGCTGATACTGCGACAGCGCGAGCTCTTTGCCCTTACCAGGATTCTTGAATGCTTCGGGTGTGACGCCCGCATATTGCGCAATCACTTCGCAGTCTGGACACACGTGCATCACGCCAGCTCGATAACCCGCTTCGAACTTGTGAATGAGTGCGATATCCATGCCACCCACGAATCCCACTTTTTTAGATCCGCCAGCGAGCGCCGCCAGTGCGCCCACCAGAAAGGAACCCTCTTCTTCGCGGAACTTGAGCGCGACGAGATTGGGTGGCAGTGGCAGTGGATTGCCCAGAGAATCCGTCGCGACCGCAAAGTCGACGTCGGCAAACTTCACATCCGGGTATTCTCGCGCCAGCGTGAGCACGTCATCGGTAAAGATGAATCCCACCGCGACCACAAGGTCCATACCTTCGGCGGCGAGTAAGCGCAGGCCGGCTTCCCGATCGGAGCCTTCGCCGGGTTCGATGTAGCGAACGCGCGCCTGTAGCGAGTCGGCGGCGAGCATGCCGCCGAGATATGCGCCGTCATTGAATGACTTGTCACCGCGTCCGCCAACATCGAATACAATGCCGATGTCGAGACCTTCGCCCTCCGGCGCAATCGTGGCGCCCGACGGGGAAATGGTCAGCAGGAGGAGATGGGCGGCGACGAGGGCGCCAAGGAGATAGAGGGTCCGACGCATGAGTCGGAAGGATCGCCCTCGGCGCCGTCATGGACAAGGCGACGCCGAGAACGAAATTCCGTCAGATCAGGTCAGCGGCTTGTATCGGTAGGCCACAATTCCAGCGCCCTGCGCTTCGAGTCGCACCTGCTTGCGCTCGCCCTTCGTGATCGGCTCGACTTCCTGCGATGCCGATGACACCACGTTGCCCGACGCGTCGAGGAACTCGACCGAGAACGTGTTGGCCTTCGGCTTGTCCGCGACGCCTTCGAGCGAGACAGAGAACGACACTGATTCCGCTTTCCGCTCGAACTCGTCAACCGTCAGCTTTACCGGGAGGCTGTCGGCCTTGGCGGCGTAGGTGATGAGCGAATCCGTCCACTTCTTCTTGTCGGCCGCCGCCGTTGCCGCCTGCATGCGACCCTGCGCAGCGAACGCGTACAGTGACCACGCGTCGTAGTTGTTCGGGTCGATCGCGACGAGCGCGTCGAGCGGCTTGTTCATCTTGTCGAACTGCTTGGCCGCGTAGTACGACGCAGCGAGGTTGCGCAGCGCATCGCGCTGATTCGCGTTTTTGGCCACCGCGCCTTCGAAGAGCGCGATCGCGTCGGTCGTCTTGTCAGCCTGCGTGGCGAGCACACCGGCCATCGTCAGCGCATAATCGGAGTACGACGTGGGCGTGGCCAGCAGCGGTGCGTACACACTCGATACGCTCGCAGTGTCACCCAGCGTCAGGTACGCTTCGCCCAGCCCCTGCATGATGGTCGGCGCATCCGATGCCGTCGGATAATCGACCATGAACTGCTTCATCGCCGCGACGGCCTTCGTCAACCGCGCTTTCTTGTCATCGCCCGTGAGATCACGCGACTGCGCAAGCGTGTACAAGCCGACGTAGAAGAGGCTGCTCTGTCGAATATCGGCGTAGCTGGAATCCGTACCCGACGCTTCCACGGCCTTTTCCCACTGATTGACGGCACCAACAAGATCGCCCTTCTTCTGTGAAGCGATTCCGAGCACCTGGAACGGATACGGATTGTTGTCCGGGAGCAACGTCAACGAGTGCTGCGCGTAGAACGCCGCGGAGTCGGGATCACCACTCGCCATATCGAGCGCCTTGCGCGTCATGGCCAACCAGCCTTCGCTCTGGCGCATGGTGCGCACATCAGCCGCACAGGCCGGCGAGGCGGCAACAATCGCCTTGAGCGATTCATCAACCGTCTTCACCAGGTCAATCGGCGTGTCCGGCAGATCGGTGGCGCCAATCGCACCGCGCGTGGTGACCACCGGCGTGGTCGGATCGGCAATCCACAGCGACAGCGTCTGTGCCAGTACCATGTTGTAGCCCGTCACATTCTTCTCCCGAAACCGTTCGGGCTTGTTGGTGAGCTCCTTCATGGTCTGCTTCAGTGCAGCCTGACGCGCCGCGGGGTCAGCCGCGCCGGCAGCCCGCTGGAACGCAAGGTTCGCTACCAACAGTTCTTTCGGTGAGTTCGCGTCCATCTCGCAGCTCGGTCCAACACCGCCAGGCTGCGCCTGGGCAATGACGGACAGGGACAGCGTCGCGACAGTTGCCGCGGACACAGGGAGAAGTCGCGCCGTAGCACGACCAAATTGACGAAGAGCACGCATGTCGGAACGATCTCCTGCCGGAAAGGACGGCTGGCACCCACGCGGTGCCGCGATATTGTTGAAATCTATATGACTGAACGAATTCGCACCCGGTACCTCGTCGTCGGCAGCGGTGTGGCTGGATTGCACACCGCCTGGCGTGCCTCTGACCATGGTCTGGTGATGCTCCTGACCAAGCGCTCGCTGTTCGATTCCGCGACTGCATACGCACAGGGCGGCATCGCCGCTGCACTCGGTGCCGGCGACTCACCGGCCCTGCATCGCCGCGATACGCTCGCGGCCGGCGCCGCGCTCTGTGATGCCGCGGCCGTCCAGGTACTGGTAGAAGAGGGACCGGCTCGTGTGCTTGAACTGCAAACGGCCGGCGCCCGCTTTGATCTGGCGCCCGATGGGTCGCTCAAACTCGGCCGCGAGGCCGCTCACTCGGTCCACCGCATCGTACACGCCCAGGGTGATCAGACGGGCGCCGAGGTGGCGAGAACACTACTGGCCCGGGTTGCGGAGAGCCCCGGGGTGGATGTTCGGGAATGGGCCCGCGTGCTCGATCTGATCGTGCACGACGGGCAGTGTGTAGGCGTGCGCGCCAGTCTGGCCGGACAGGCGGTGGAAATCATCGCAGACGCGACTGTGTTTGCTACCGGTGGCTGTGGACAGGTGTTCCGTCATACCACGAACCCACAGGTCGCCACGGGCGATGGTTTTGCCATTGCCCACCGCGCGGGTGTGCGACTGGCCGACATGGAGTTCGTCCAGTTCCACCCCACCGCACTCGCCACGAGCGAAAACCCGTTGGCCCTGATTTCGGAAGCGGTGCGGGGCGAGGGGGCAATCCTGGTGAACAGTCAGGGAGAACCGTTCATGGCCAAACGACATAAACTGGGCGATCTGGCCCCTCGTGACGTGGTCGCCCGCGAAATTTTCCGCGAGCAGCAGCGCACAGGACCGGTGTACCTCGATGCCCGGAAACTGGGACGCGGGTTTGCAAAGCGGTTTCCCGGAATTCAGGCCATTTGTCTGGCGCGGGGTATCACACCATCTCGTCAACTCATTCCGGTTACGCCCGCTGCGCACTACATGATGGGTGGCATCGTGACCGATCTGCGCGGACGTTCAAGCCTGCCGCGTTTGTACGCGGTTGGTGAATCGGCCCGGACGGGCGTGCATGGTGCGAACCGGCTCGCGTCGAACTCGTTGCTTGAGGGTCTGGTGTTTGCGGAACGTGTGGCCCGCGATTTGGCCACCACTCCCAAACGTTTCCCAACGCCGCGCGCCAAAAAGTGGGCGGTGCCCATGCTTGATGATCGGGGCGCTGCCCAGGTGGCGGCCGACGAAATCCGGGCACTCATGTGGAACTACGCGGGTATTGACCGGACAGCGCGCGGATTGCGAGCGTGTTTGAAGGGACTGGCGGCGATTGAACCACGATTGTCCGAAGGTGCCACCGAGGAGCGCAACTTGCTGACCACGTCGCAGCTTATCGCCGAAGCCGCGCTACTGCGCAAGGAGTCGCGCGGAGGGCACTACCGGAGCGACTTTCCCAATCGGCAGCGAGCCTGGAAAGGTCGACAGATTACCTGGTAGCTGATGTTGCATTCCACTGCGCGCGCATCGCGCCTTTGAAATATTCCCACTCCTCGTGACGATTTCTGCATGACGATTCTTGAAGCGCATTATGATCCGGCGTTGCACGACGCCATCCGTTCCCTCGCGGCTGAGCGCAATGCGGTGATTCTGGCGCACAACTACGAGCGTCCGGAAATTCAGGATGTCGCCGACTATGTGGGCGATTCGCTCGGACTCTCGCGCGAAGCCGCCAAGACCAGTGCCGATGTCATTGTGTTTTGCGGTGTGCACTTCATGGCGGAAACGGCTGCGATCTTGTCGCCACAGAAGACCGTACTGCTGCCGGATCTCGCTGCGGGTTGTTCGCTGGCCAGCACGATCAACGCCGACGAACTGCGCGCGTGGAAAGCGGAGCATCCGGGCGCGGTCGTCGTGTCCTATGTGAACACCACGGCCGAAGTCAAAGCCGAGAGCGACTACTGCTGCACCAGCGGCAACGCCGTTGAAGTGATCAACGCGATTCCGGCCGAAACCGAGATTCTGTTCCTTCCCGACATGTTCCTCGGTGCGCACGTACAGCGTGTCACGGGCCGCGAGAACATCCACGTGTGGATGGGCGAGTGTCACGTGCACGCCGGCATTGATCCGGAGCATATCAATCTCACGCGCTCGCAGCATCCGGGCGCCGAGTTTCTGATTCATCCGGAATGTGGCTGCGCGACGTCGGTTGTTGACGCGATCTCGGCGGGTGCGATCTCCAAAGACGGCGCGCACATTCTGTCCACCGAGGGCATGATCCGCCGCCCGTCGCAAACGGAGAACGATACGTTCATCGTTGCCACGGAAATCGGCATTCTGCATCGGTTGCGCCGCGAAAATCCGGGTAAACACTTCATTGCCGCCAACGAACGCGCACAGTGCGCGTACATGAAAGTCACTACGTTGCCCAAGGTATTGGGTGCGCTGCAGCGACTTGAGCATCGTATCACGGTGCCCAAGGACATTGCGGATCGCGCGCGCCTGGCCATTGAGCGCATGGTGGCAATTGGTGGCTCGCCCGCACCCAGCCCGTTTGGTCCCGACGATCCGGGGGAATAATGCAACAGCCGCACACCGACACACCGCTCAGGCACATCACACCGCTCGGCTCACCCGCCGTGACATGCGTTGGCGCCTCTGGTTTCCCGCTCAGTGAATTGGAAACCGAAGCGTTGGTACGTGCGGCGCTGGAAGAAGACGCCGCGTTTCACGATGTATCCACGATCGCCACGGTGATGTCGGATCGTCATGTACGCGGATCACTCGTGGCGCGCCGCACGGGCGTGATTGCGGGGGTGCCGCTGGCGTGCGAAGCGTTTCGCTTGCTCGACGATCATGCCGCGATTCGGGCCGAGCAGATCGACGGTGCGCATGTAAACGCCGGTGATGTCGTGCTGCGCATAAACGGACACGCGCGGGCCATGTTGTCGGCCGAACGCGTGGCGCTCAACTTCATGCAGCGACTGTCGGGTGTGGCCACGCTGACGTCGCGTTTTGTGGCTGCGGTGAGCGGAACCTCGGCGCGCATTCTTGATACGCGAAAAACAACACCTGGTTGGCGAAAGCTCGAGAAGTATGCGGTGTTGTGTGGTGGCGGTGAAAACCACCGCATGGATTTGCGCAGTGGTGTGCTGATCAAAGACAATCATCTCGCCGCGATTGGTGGCGATGTGGCGTTGGCCGTGTCTCGCGCGCGCGGCATTGCGGCGCCAGGCACGGCGATTCAGGTTGAATGTGATACGCTGGAGCAGGTGCAGTCGGCGCTCGATGCAGGCGCCGACTCCATTCTGCTCGATAACATGTCGCTCGACGAACTGCGCCACGCTGTAGCGCTGTGCAGAAACCGCGCGATTACCGAGGCGTCGGGCGGTGTTGCTCTCGATACCGTGGCTGACATTGCACGGTGCGGTGTGGACCGCATCTCCATTGGCGCGCTGACGCACAGCGCGCCAGCACTTGATCTGGCGCTCGACTTCGACGGTCTCTGACCGTTTTCCGGTGTTCTGACCATGCCTGTTCGCATTCCCCTGATCACTGACCCGGCCGCGCGTGTACT
The DNA here is from genome assembly GCA_022843265.1 of Gemmatimonadaceae bacterium. GTDB lineage: Bacteria > Gemmatimonadota > Gemmatimonadetes > Gemmatimonadales > Gemmatimonadaceae > JAABRT01. The sequence goes on along the minus strand of JALHNZ010000019.1, from coordinate 43,682 downwards.
GCTCGACGGCCTCGTGGACTTCGCAGGCCTGTTTCCTCCCGCGTCGCTTTCCATGCCCGACGCGGTCAAACAGTACGCCAAAGCACGCGGTGGCGACGCCGGCTGGATGCTTGGTCGGTTTGTGTGTCCCGTGGCCCAGCTCGAGTCGTTTGGGGCGGTCGCGGAACCGTTGCTGCCGCGTGATGCCGGTGCGATTCCATGGCGGTTGTCGGCCATTGGCACTGGAGATCATGCCACGGACGCAGCGGCCATTGCCGTGATCAACGAATCGCATCGCTGGAGTTGGGATGAATGCAGCGCGATTGTTGATACAGTCGAGACGCGTGCGTCGTCCGTTGCGGAAATCGAACAGATTGACCGCGCGTTCGGGGCGCAGGCCACCGTGTACGTGGAGCTTGCGCCAGATGCAGAGCTCGCGCCGCTGCTCTCCGCACTGGCACGCACGGGCCGTCGCGCCAAGTTGCGCACAGGCGGCGTGGTGTCCGACGCGTTTCCGTCGGCGGACGCGATTGTGAGCTTCATTGACGGCTGCGTTGAAGCCGGTGTGCCGTTCAAAGCCACAGCGGGTTTGCATCATGCCATGTGTGGACACTATGCGCTGACGTACGCCGCAGAGAGCGAGTCGGCGCCGATGTATGGATACCTCAACATCGCACTCGCCGTGGCGCTGCGTCTCGCCAACGCACCGCGTGAGGTACTGCTGGAGGCACTGCGTGAGACGGATCGGGCGTCAATCAAATTCACCGAAGAAAGTGTGAGCTGGCGTTCGCACACATTGGATCGCACGCGCATTGCGCACATGCGCGAGCACGTGTTCACGTCGTTTGGTTCGTGTTCGTTCGCCGAGCCGGTGTCTGAAGGGCGCGCGATGGGTGCGTGGTAGTGTCCGATTCACTCGCCGCGTTTCACGCCACGCTCGATCCGTCGCGACGCAGTTGGGTAGAGTCCGCGAACGAAACAGACACTGATTTCCCCATTCAGAATCTGCCGTTCTGCGTGTTCAGTCGCGAGACCGAATCACCGCGTGTTGGCGTCGCGATTGGTGATCAGATCGTCGATGTGTTTGCCGCGATCTCATGCGACGTGTTCACGGGAGACGCGCTGGAGGCGGCGCGGGCCTGCGGCGAAGCCACGATGAACACGCTCATGTCCTTGGGACGCGCGCCGTCTCGCGCGCTGCGCATACAGCTGTCCGATTGGCTTTCGGTTGATGCCGCCGATGCCATGCGTGCCAGGCTCGAGCCGTTGCTTGTACCTATGCATGAGGCGCGCCTGCTGCTGCCCGCAACGGTTGGAGACTACACGGACTTCTACGCCTCCGTGCATCACGCCACGAATGTGGGTCGCATGTTTCGTCCCGATCAGCCTCTGCTTCCCAACTACAAGTGGGTGCCCATCGGCTATCATGGGCGCGCGTCGAGCGTGGTGGTAAGCGGAACACCGGTGAAGCGACCTGCGGGTCAGCGCAAAGCGCCAACCGAAGACACGCCGACCGTTGGGCCTTCACGCTCACTCGACTACGAACTTGAGCTCGGTGCGTGGGTAGGAAAAGGGAATACACTTGGCGACACGATCAGTATCGATGAGGCCGAAGCGCATTTGTTCGGTGTGTGTCTGCTGAACGACTGGAGCGCGCGCGATTTACAGTCGTGGGAGTACCAGCCGCTCGGCCCGTTTCTGGCCAAGAACTTCGCGAGCACGGTCAGTCCGTTTGTTGTCACTTTCGATGCACTTGAACCCTTCCGGGCGCCGCTCGCTCCCCGGGCTGCGTCTGATCCCGAGCCGTTACCGTATCTCTCTGGCGAACGTGATCTCGCGGGTGGAGGTTTAGGCTTGACGTTAGAGGTGTGGTTGCGCACCGCCCGCATGCGAGACGAAGGCCACGATGCGGTACGTATATCGCGCGGCAGCTCGCTCGACTTGTACTGGAGTTTTGCGCAGATGCTCACGCATCACGCGAGCAATGGCTGCAACATGCGAGCGGGCGATCTGATCGGCAGTGGTACGGTGTCGGGACCGCTACCTGGCTCACAAGGATGTCTGTTGGAAATCACCAAGCGCGCTGCGGAACCGATCGTGCTGCCTAATGGCGAATCGCGTGGATTTCTGGAGAATAGTGATGAAGTGGTGTTGCGTGCGTTCGCCGAACGCGAAGGCGCGGTACGTATTGGTTTTGGCGCGTGTGCTGGTGTTGTCGTTGGGAAAGTGTAGTGGTGCAGGTCCTGATAATTCCCTGAAGTGGAGAGAACGATGCAGATCATGAAGCGTTCGATGTTGGCGCTCGCCGCGGCGGCGTTGCTGCCCACAGTCATGCTGGCGCAGGCTGACAATGAAGAGTCGCGCAAAGTTGCCGGCGGCGGCATTTCAATTCCGGGTTGGACAGGCGTGATCGACGCCAAGGAAACAGCGGCCGGTCAGGTGCTCAACAACGCCAAGCTGTCGATGGACGGCAAAGTGATGAAGGTGGTGACTGGTCCCGCTGTCACCTATTGGAACCCGGCCAACAAGGCCACGGGTGATTACACCGTGAAAGCCACGTTTAATGAGCCGCAGTTCATGAACGTGAACAATCACGCGCATCCGTACGGCATTGTGATTGCTGGTAGCGATCTTGGTACCGAAACGGGGAGCTATCTCTACTGCGCAGCCTACGGCGACGGACGTTTCATCGTGCGTGGCATGGGCCCGGCGCCGTTTCAGATGAATGGCCGCGGTGAAGCGAACGCGGCGATCAATAAGGCCGCTGGCAAAATGTCTCCCGTCACTCAGGAAATCGCGATGTCCGTGAAGGGCAACAGCGTGACCTGCGCGATTAACGGCACGGTTGTCGGTACGTACGACAAGGCTGCGCTCGTGGGCGCCGGCAAGCTCAAGTCAACCGATGGCGTGTACGGTATTCGCTTTGGTCATAATACCGACGCGACCGTAAGTGGCTTCACCATGACGAAGCCGTAACACGGCGTGCACCCGTCGCGTTCAATGCGACGGGTTTGGCGTGTGAAAGGAACCGGTGAGGCGCGCGACGATGGCGCGCACACCGGTTTTTTTCTTGCGCGGTGGTTTGGGCGTTACGCCGAGCAGTGATAACTGGTGCGCACGCACGGTGGCTTCTGCGGCCGCGAGGCGCGCGAGTGCGCGCTTTTGTTTGCGCAGGTTATAGCGTTTGGTGAGCCACAGTAACGATGTGCCGCTCACAACTGAGATGCCAACGCCAAGCAGGCCCAACGTGAGTCCGGTTTCCTGCATGTCACCGCGACGCACGTGATCAGGCACCGCCGCCATGAACGCGTAGCCGTAACTGGCCCAGAGCGCCACAAACTGCCCATTCATTACCCAGCTGCGACGGCTCTTTCGGTGCAATGCGAATAATCCAAGCGCGGCAACCCACGTGCCCGCAGCGGTGAATTCGGTAACGCCGTTTGACGTAAATGCGGCGGCACCACCCATGGCGCCCAGCGCCGTGCCTGTCGCGACTGATGTCGCCGTCAGCCACCGACGCCACGATGAGACGTCCAGCTCGCTCGTTACGTCGGGTGCAGTGGATTGCGCAACAGCAGTTGCCAGCGCCGAAAGCTCTTCCGCTTGTTTGACGATAAGCTGCTCACTCGCCAGCGGCACGCGTTCCAGTGTCACGCGATCGAGCGCCACGCGCTCCTTCAACGCCTGTTCCAGCGCCATCGGTGAGATCTGCAGTTCAAGCGCCCGTTCGCGCAGCGCCGACAACGCACGTCCCTGCGTATCGATCTCAGCGGCACGCGCCAGAATCTGCTCGATCTCCTGCGGCGAGAGTGGCTGGTCAGTCATGGCTCAAATCGGAGTGCTGAAATGCGGAGGCAGTGGCGTTGAGAACTTCTCAGGTCGCTCCGAAACATAGCGCGACGTTGGAGTCACGTAGCTCGCGCCCGGCGCGCCGTGCATCGAGTGGCGCGGCGTTTCGGCAGGGGGACGGCGCAAGCGCCGCCAGTACTGCAGTGCTTGGTGAAGCACGCCACCTGCCACCACGCTGATCGCGCCGCCGATGAGGACAAACTCGGACGCCCATCCCGGAAACTGGCCGTGGCCAACCGCCCAGCCGTAGCCGTAACTCCCCCAGAGTACCGCCATGCGCCCGAACAGACCCCACGGACGTGCATCCTTTCGGTACAACCAGGCCAGGCTGGTGCAAAATCCGATCAGCGTGATCACCGTGAACTCGGTGAGGCTATCGCCACCCGGCGGCTGATAGTCCGTCCCGGCCGCGTATCCGCTCAGGCTGCCGATGCCAACGGTCGCGGCGGCCAGCCATCCCCGGAGTCGTGATCGCTTGGGTGCCGACGTATGCATCGTTGCCGCAATCGCGGCCACGTCCTTGGCGCGTGCCACTTCGGCGAGCGCTTGATCCATTGCGGCTGGCGAGATGTTCAGTTGCGCCGCGAGATCGCGCAGTCGGGTGAGCTCTTGTTCACCACGTGCATCGATTTCGATGGCGCGCGCGATCACGCGTTGCAGCTCGTCGTCGTTCAGCGGAGGGTTCGACATGGTGAGCGAGTGGGAATGAGATCGAGGTACGGATTACGGCGCGGGGGTTGAATCTCGCTTTCAGGGATTCGGTGTTGCGTACGAAGAGGGCACTGGTGTGATGTACGACGAAACCCTGCGCGTGATCTGGAAGCGCTGCAGCAATGACTGCAGCGAGACGCCGGCAATGGCCGAGATTCCAAAACCGCAGGCGCCAAAGAACAGAATGTCGTCCCAGAAATGACCGTACGATGTCATGAAGCCGTACATCCAGGTGCTCCAGAACGATGCGAGTTGCAGCATCATCTGGGCCGACGAGTGACTGCGCCGATGCGTCCAGACCAGCAGCGCAGAAATCGCCACCAGCATGCCAACGGTCGTTGCCGCGACCACATCATCGTACGGCAACTGCAGGCGAGAAGTTGCTCCGGAGATAGCGCCAAGCGCGGCACCAGCGGCTACAGTCCCGGCCGTGAGCCAGCTCTTCCAGCGCGAAACGCTGCGCGCGGCAATCGTGGCGTCAGCGCTCACGGCGTATTGTGGTTGGCTTGTCTGCCACGTGGGTACGAGCGCGCCTTGTGCACGTTCCGCAATCGCCTTTTCGATCGCCGCCGGCGACAGATTCAACTCACTCGCGATTTGTCGAAAGCGCGCAAGCGTTGGCGCTGCGTCCTGCGCGTCGATTTCAATCGCTCGCGCAATCAATCGTTCAAGCTCCTGCTCGCTCAGCGGTGTTCCAGACATTGGCTCTCCCGGGCAATGGTCTACCCGCAAATAATACGCTGCCACATCAGCGTTCGCTCATCGCGATCACTGTACTCCATTCGGATTCCGTGACTGGCACCACGGAGAGCCGCCCCACGCGAACGAGTGCCATCTCCGATAGCGCCGGCTCCGCCTTGATCTCCGGCAACGTGACTTCGCGCGCCAGTTTGCGCACCGCTTTCACGTCCACCATGAACCACGTGGGTACCTCAGGATCAGAGCTCTCGTCGTAGTACGCATGCTTCGCATCCCACGCCGTGTGATCGGGATAGCCTTCGCGTACCACTTCGCAAATGCCCACAATCGCCGACGGCTCGGCATTGGAATGGTAGTAGAACACGAGATCGCCGAGTTTCATGCCGTCGCGCAAAAAATTCCGCGCGCCAGTGTTGCGAACGCTATCCCAGCAGGTGGTGCGCTTGGGCGCTGCTTCGAGGTCGTCAAACGAGAACACATCAGGCTCGGACTTCACCAGCCAGTAGCGACGCTCTCCCTTGACGCGGGTGTACACATGCGCCCATTTGCCCTGATCGTACGGCATGGACTGCGGGGCCTTTTTCGCGGCCGGCTTCGTTGACTTTGCTGAAGGTTTCGCGGCTTTCTTTGCGGTCTTCGCTGCCGTCTTCGTCACTTTCTTCACGACCATATCGAACACTCCACACGTTTTCAAATCGGAGAGACCACCGGCGCCACTGGCCGCCAGTTGCAACGTACCTACGGCGAACAACCTCCGGAATCTTCAGGTGCCCGCACGCAGATCGCCGCGGTCCACGAATTGTCACGGCTCGAGCGTCGCGCTGCCGTGTACCGCAACTGGTCGGCACCTCACGCCCCGCTCGCCCCCGCATTAACATCGTCCCGTGGACATTACGACAGAATCGGCCATTCCGGGACGAGCGCTCGCGGCCATCGACTTTGGGATCAGCAACACCGACGCCGTCAGCCTCATCGACGGCACGGTGTACCGTTGGACGCGCCCGACCGACGGCGTGCCCAACGATGAAGTCGTGCACTCCGTGCTCGCCGAAGGCGGTTTGTCCCTCACCGTGCTGCCGCATCTCGCCGTCACCGGCGGTCGTCACCGCGTGCTCCCCGAGCGCATCAACAGTATTCCACTGCGCGCCGTGAACGAGGTCACGGCCATCGGCCGCGGCGGACAAACACTTGGCGCGCTTGACGAGAGCAATACCACCGCGCCCATGCTCGTCGTGAGTGCCGGTTCTGGCACCGCGGTGGTGGCGGCGCGCGGACGCGAGTATTCACACATTACCGGCACCGGCGTGGGCGGCGGCACGCTGCAAGGACTCGGACGTCTCCTGCTGGGCACCACCAACGCCAGTGCAATTGACGCCCTCGCCCAGACGGGCAACGCCAATGGCGCCGATCTCAGCATTGGCGACGTGATCAGCGGTAAACTCGGCACGCTCCCTCCAGATGCCACGGCCGTAAACTTCGGACGACTCGCCCATCTCGCACAGGACGCGTCACAGCCCGACCTCGCCGCCGCGCTCATGACACTGGTTGGCCAGGTCATTGCCATTACGGCAATCAACGCCGCACGCGCCGAACGGCTCACGCGCATTGTGGTGATCGGGCATATGACCGACATGCCAAGCTTTCGCGCCGTGGTCGAGCGCGTCGGTGCGTACTACAGCACGGAAATCACGCTTCCGTTGCACGCCGGGTTTGGCACAGCCATTGGCGCCATGTTGCACGAGGCAAACGGCTAGACCAGAATTGAAGGGTCTCCAGCGGTGTCGCTCGAGCGCATGCTGTCTGTCCCCTTCGAAGAGCCCACGTATATGCGGCGTCCTGCACTCCCTCGCACGTTCCTGATACTTCCATTGCTGGCCGCGCCAGCCTTGTTGCACGCGCAGTCGGTCAATCGCTACGGCAACCCGGAAAAACTCGCGCCGGCGCCTACGACCGCCGAAATCACAGAGCGCGATCTCAAAATTCGTCTCTATCAGTTCGCTGATGATTCCATGCAAGGTCGCCAGGTTGGCCGACTCGGCAATCAGAAGGCGACTGATTTCATTGCCGACGAAGTCAAGCGACTCGGACTGCTGCCCATGGGTGACGGCGGTTCGTACTTCCAGGTGTTGCCGTATCACCTGCGCAAGTTCACCGCGAGCTCTCGTTTGGCGGTGAATGGAAATCCGCTGATGTGGAACGAAGATTTTGTCGCGGTGCCGGGCGCGCGTGCACCACGCGCGATCAGCAACGTTGACGTGATCTTTGGTGGAACGGTGGGCGATACCACCACACAGATTTCCGCCGCGCAAGCCGCCGGAAAGTTTGTCGTGGTGTTGCCCGCGGCTGGCAGTCGCGGCGCGGGTGGACCGCAGGGGCAGCAGGCATTTGGTGGACCGCGTGGCGGAGCACAAACCGCCTCTCGGTTTGCCGACGCCGTTGCCGTTGCCACGGTGGATCTGGACGCGCTGAACATGGCACAGCGCGTGGCGATCAACTCACCCACCGTAGCCTCGCAGCCGGCCGCGCCGCGTAGTGCACCGGCCTCCGCCGATGCGCAGGTTGACTCACTCGCACTGCTCAAGGCACAGCTCGCAGCCTATCAGCCGCAGGCTGCACTGCGCATTACACGCGCCGCTGCTGCGAAACTGTTCGCGCGTACATCGCTTGATGGCTTGAGCGCTGGTGCCTCCGGCGGTGTGGTGAACGCGTTGCTGCATTTCGTGGAAGAGCCCACCAACTTTGGTCGCAATGTGGTGGCTGTGATTCCGGGCAGCGATCCGGTGCTCCGAAATCAGTACGTCGCGATTGGTGCGCACAACGATCACGTGGGCTTTGCGCCACCGGTGGATAAGGATTCCATCAAAGCGTTCAATGACATGCGCATCAAGTGGCAGCTTGCAAACGACATGAAGAACCCCACGATTGAGGTGATCACGTCGTTCAAGGTGAACATGGACAGCATTCGTCGCATTCATCCCACGCCGCGTATCGACTCGATCAACAACGGGGCAGATGACGACGGCTCCGGCTCAATGGCCGTGCTCGAAGTTGCCGAAGCCATGATGGCAATGCCGGTCAAGCCCAAGCGCAGCACGGTGTTTGTGTGGCACACCGGCGAAGAAGGCGGACTCGTGGGCTCTGCGTTCTACGCGCGCTTTCCCACTGTAGCTATTGACTCCATCGTCGCCGCAATCAACGTGGATATGATTGGTCGCGGTCGCGCTGAAGACTTGCCCGGCGGTGGCGATGACTACGTTGGCGTGATCGGTTCGTTCTTTGACTCGAAAGATCTCGGCGAGATGGTGCAGGCCGTCAACAAGAAGCAGCCCAAGCCGCTCAACTTTGACTACAAGTTCGACGAGCCGATTTCATGGGCCGGATACAACAACATTTACGGTCGCAGTGATCACATCAACTACGCGCGTCAAGGCATTCCGATTGCGTTCTTCTTTACCGGATTGCACGGCGACTATCACCAGCGGAGTGATGAAGCGGAGTTCATTGATTATCCGCACTACGCAAAGATCACGAACTATCTCAAGAACCTGACCGTCGAAGTGGGCAACGGACCGCGTCCGAAATTGAATGGCACGAAGCCGCTCAAGCCGAAGGTGATTGGCGAGTAAGGTCAATCGGCACAGGAAATCCCTCACGCTCGGCGGCTTCGGCCAAACGAACATCGAGCGTGAGGAAGGGGAGCGAGGCTGCGGCGAAACTGCTCGCCACAATTGCTGCGGCGAGTTGCAAGGAGTCCGCGGCCCGCAACCGGTGAGTGCGAAGCAATCGTGTTGCTTGCACCCGCACGTCGTTGATGGCTGGCACTTCACTCCATCGTGCGGCCATCTCATCAAGTCGCGCGAGCGCGGCGCGCGTCTGCGGGGCGAGAAGCAGGCCGTCGCGCTCAAGGCGTGCAATCGCCGACACACACTCAACGCGTGTTCCCCACCATGTCACGATCGCAGGGTCGGCTTCGACCTGTCGCCTGATGACGTCTGACGTGGCCTCGCGCACCACGAGCGGCAACAGTGCGCTGGTATCCCAATAGCGCACCTAGCGCGATTCCTCACGTTCGTCGAGCAACGCCTGCACCGCTGACGCGCCTGTCGATGGTTCACCCATCGGCAGTTCCAGCCATGCGAGATCGGGCTGTTTCGCGGGGAGAACGAGCCGACCTTGCTGGGCCAGTTCGATCGCGCTGGCCGGCACTCCGGTGGGCATCACCACCGGCGCTAACTGAGCGACCGGCACACCTCTGTCTGTAATCACGATCGACGATCCGCCGCGAACCTCCTGCAGCAGCGCGCTCAAGGTGTTCTTCGCCTCGGATACAGAGATAGATCGCATCTGGCTATAATAGCCATTTCATTTTTCTCTAGCAAGCGCCCGCAGACGCCCGGTTACTCGCGCGACTGGCGACTTCCCTGTGCCGTACTCGGCGTCACCCGCCAGATCTCACCACTGTCCGTCGCCACATACAAGCTGCCGTCGGGCCCCTGCGTGAGCGCACGGTATCGCGTTTGCGGAAGCCCGGAGTTCACCGTGGCCGTGGTCATACCGGCCGCATCGAGCGTGAGCAATTCCATACGCTGACCGGCCATGATGCCCACCGCGAGCCGACCATTCCACGTGCCCCACTGCACGCCGTTCAGAAATGCGATCGGCGACATGCCCTGCGACGCACCGTTGTTCGTCCACGAGGCGCGCATCGCGTTGGGGAAACGCGCCAGATCGGTCATTGGCATCGTGGTCGCGGTGCCGGCATACCCACAATAGTTGTCGGGGCAGTTGAGTCCCGGGCGATTCTGCGGATCCCAACCGCCGTTTCCGCCCGCCACAATCGGCGTCACTTCGTCGCTGTGATTCGGGCCGTGCTCGCCCACGAACACCTGGCCCGTGCCCGGACGAAACGCGATGCCCTGCACATTGCGATGACCGTACGTGAAAATGCGCGTGTCGAATCCGGACGGTGGGTTATTGCCCGATGCAGCGGTTCCATCACGGGTGACGCGCAACACCTTTCCGCCGAGCAACGTTTGACTCTGTGGCACGACGGCGTTGTGATTGTCGCCTGTTGTGATGTACAAAAATCCGTCGGGACCAAAACGAATGCGTCCGCCGCTGTGCGCACCGGCTGAACCGTGTGCGTTACCAACATGTTTGAACGCAATGTCCGTGACAATGTCGGTGCGCGCACTTGCTGACGTGAATCCTTCGTTGAGCTGCAAGCGCACGACACGGTTGGTGCGCGGGTTCGCATTAATGTTCGACGCCATGTACACGTACACCGTGCGATTCGTGGCAAACTGTGGATCAAGCGCCACGCCATGCATACCGCTCTGTCCCTGACACACGAGATCGGGTGCCACGAGCGCTGATCCCGTCGTGCCAAAGAGACGCGTGATTGAACCGTCGGCACGACGCGCCGACAGGCCGCGACATTTTTCGGTGAAGAACATCACGCCGTCGCTGCTGAACGCGATATCCCACGGTCCAGCCAGCCCCGTCATCAACACGGTGCGCGTCAACGTTGGCGTGCTGGTCTCCGGAGGATTCGGCTCCGTGATGGGCGGCTCAATGGCGGCCGGATCACTGCCGCCGCACGCAACGGCAGTGAGCGACAAGACCAGCGCGGGCACACGCGAGCCGCGCGCGAAAATACGTGAGAGAGAGGGCATGCTGAATCTTACCGGCCATGGCCAGACAAGTGCCCTCCGGTGACCACCGTCACCCGTACAGTGTGCTGATCAGGGCCCTGGTTGTTGCACCTGAAGCGCGCCGGGCTGGATGGCCCGGAATACCAGATCCGTTAAAAAGTCCGTGGTCGAGCCGTCACGATCGTGCTGGGACACATCGGTCAGCGCCGGCAGATGCTCCGCGAAATACTTCTGCATATGCGAGCTTTCCATCACCGTAGACACTAGCGCCGCCGGATACCGGTACTCCGGATTGATCTCCTTGATGATGTCCGCCACCGTGCGGCAGAGCCGCTTGTAACTGCGGAACAGTCCCTCACGGTTCTCGGCGTCCACATCGCGATTGAGATACGCCTTTGACGACTCCGCTACCACAACGCGATACAGCGCGCCCTCGTCGATGTGCGGCGTGGCGTCGTCGGCCACAATCGGTTGCGTGAGTTCGCGCAGCGCGATCCGCAAACGCTGCTCAGCCGATACCACATTGCTTGTGGCCAGCAGCAACCGGTATTCCATCCAGTTCCAGTACCACGACGTGAGGTACAGCAACAGACGCTGCTTACTCGGAAAATACCGGTAGACGGTGGCCTCGGTGCTGCCAATACGCTGCGCCAGCTTTCGGAACGTGAACGACTCGAACCCGATCTCGTTAATGAGCCCAATGCTGTGCTCAAGGATCCGTCGACCCATGTCCGACGAGTTCGGGTCCTTTCCGTACAATTTTTCGTCGACGTGCAACGTGACACGCACGCCGTTTGCTGAAACGTTCATTGTGTTGCTCGTGCGAACAGGATTCAAACGGCGCTGGCCGTCGTCAGCGCGTCATGAAAGTCTACCGTACCCGTCTCCACATCGTACATCCCTCCAACGAGTGCAATCTCTCCGCGATCAAGCATGCCCGCGAGCACTTCGCTGCGTTCCACGATCTGTCGCTGCACCATCTCAACATTGAGTAGCGCCACGCGCTCTACAAACTCGGAGTTGCTCGAGGAGCGATTCTCCGTCGTCTCATCTTCCAGGTCCACCGCCGGCTGAATCTTCGAGAGCAGGGCCGTCAGGTTGCCCATCTTGGCACCGTCGCAGGCACCCTTGACTGCGCCGCACTTCGTATGGCCGAGCACCACAATGGCCTTTGAACCCGCAAGTTTGCAGGCGAACTCCATGCTGCCAAGAATGTCCTCATTCAGCACGTTACCAGCGATTCGGCAGCTGAAAATATCACCGAGCCCCTGGTCAAAAATCAGCTCGGCCGACGTGCGGGAATCGATGCAGCTGAGCACAATGGCCATCGGATGCTGGCCTTCGCTTGTGGCATTGACCTGCGAGAGCAGGTCGCGATTCGACTTGAGGTTGTTCACGAAGCGCTCGTTGCCGCGCCGCAGCACGTCGAGCACCATGTCGGGGGTGAGTGCGTCGCGCACTTCACGGGTCAGCGTCTTCATAGTTTGGAGGAGGTCAGAGGGGTGGAACGAGACGCCGGATCAGACGAGGCGTCGGGAGAGGACGGCCTGATGGCCTGGAATGGCGCGTCGAGCGAGATGCCCTGCAGCTCCACTGCGATTCGCCGCGCCGGCGCGGTGTTGCGGAAATCGCGCAGGATTTCGAGCACATCGAAATCCACAACTTTGGAACGCGATCCGTCGATCACGACATGCGAATCTTCGGGGATTTCCTGCAGCTGCTGCAGGATGCTGCCCTTGTTCAGGAACGAGACTTCTTCGGCGAGCTGAATGCGGTATTCCAGCGCCTCTGGATGACGCATGGTCACCGAGAACGGATTTTTCAGGTTGTGATGCAACACGACGGCAATACCAACCGCGAGTCCGATGCCGATACCGGTGAGCAAGTCGAACGTGAGAATGCCCGCCACCGTTGCCACAAAGGGCGTGAACTGCTCCCAGCCGTGACGATACATCTGCATGAACAGTGCGGGCTTGGCGAGCTTGTAACCCACGACCAGCAGGATCGCGGCTAGCGTCGCCAGCGGAATCAGGTTGAGCACGCCGGGTATTGCGATTACGCACAGCAGAATGAGCACGCCATGTAGAATCGCCGACATCTTCGTGCGTCCGCCAAACGAAATGTTGGCTGAGCTGCGCACGATCACCTGCGTGACCGGAAGGCCGCCGATCAGACCAGAGACAATGTTGCCGAGTCCCTGCGCCTTGAGCTCACGATTGGTGGGCGTGATGCGCTTCTGCGGGTCGAGACGGTCGGTGGCTTCCACACACAACAACGTCTCAATACTGGCAATGAGCGCGAGCACCAGCGCCACGATGTACACATCACGATTGGCGAATGCGCTGAAGTCTGGCGTAGCAAACTGGGCAAGGAACTCGGACACGCTGCCAGCAACCGGAATCGCCACCAGCTGGTTCGCGGCCAGCGTGAACGGAATCGCTCCGGAAGCCATCAGCCCGCTCATCAAAATGCCCACGGCAACAGCGGCGAGTGGGCCAGGCACCGTACGGAAAAGCTTCGCGCGCGGCGCAAGGAAGTTCTCCCAGCTCACCAGCAAGGCCAGCGCGATTCCCGAGACGAGCAAGGCCCCCGGCGTAATGGAGTCCAGCATGTGGGCGACGGGATTGAGTGCCGCACCGCCTCCCGTTGTGACCAGCTCTTCCTGCGTCCCACCGACGTAGCCGAGCGCGTGGGGGACCTGCTTGATGATGATCAGGAGCCCGATGCCCGAAAGCATGCCCTTGATCACCGACGACGGGAAGTAGTAGGCGATCGCGCCGAGTCCGGCGTAGCCCATCGCGATTTGCAAAATGCCGGCGAGTACAACCGCCAGCAGGAAGGCTTCGAATGAGCCGCCGAGGGTGGCGATGGCGCCGAGCACGATGACCGCCAGTCCGGCCGCAGGACCACTCACGCCAAGTGCGGATCCGCTCGCGCCGCCCACCACAATGCCGCCAACGATGCCAGCAATGATGCCTGAGAACAGCGGGGCACCAGAGGCGAGTGCAATGCCAAGACACAGCGGCACTGCCACGAAAAACACGACGATACTCGCTGGCAGGTCGTATTTTATGTTCTTGAGCAACTCAGTCATGGGACGTGAGCGAGGGTGAGGGCGACGCACGGATAAATAGTGCTTTACTATCGTTCGATAATAGTATTGCTATCGTTCCGTGCGTCAAGTACCACGATCCTCGTGCCTTGCGGCCCCCCGGTTCAGGTCGAGCGGCGGTGGGGGGTCGCTACCGACACGCCCTCACGTCGACCGTAGCCCGTTCGCCGCGCTTGACCGAGACGGCCACCGTTTGCGTGCGCCCGTTCAGCGAGCAGGTGAATGTCCACGACTCGGGAATCCATGCCTTCGCCTTCTGGCTTGGGCGGGGTGAGGGATTCACATGCCAGTCGATCTGGGTTCTGCCGGCTGGCATGGTGACCGACGATGTCAGCGCCATTGGAAACGTGAACGCGGGATCAGTGGTGCGATCCTCTTTCAATAGCGGCGACGTTTCGAGCGTGATCGCTTTGGAAATCGTGAGTTTCGCCCCGGCGGGTGCACGCACGTCGAGCACCGAGTGGCGCGCCGGATCTGCCGCGGCGGCGAGCAGTCGGAGGAACGCATTGCGTGCACTGCTGGCCGGATACGCCCCGGTGCCAAAGTACTGATCAATGACAAATGAATACGGCGGATGAAACCGCTCGCGCTGACGCGGCGTGTGTTCAAACGTGAAGGCGAACGTGCCCGCCGAGTAATACGCCGTTTGCTCCATCGTGCCGGCGGCTGTGTAATAAATCTCCGGCCACGGTCCCGCTTCCCATGACATATCGCGACCGAGTGCCTGCGCGAGTTCGTCGTACGCGTCAACGTCGGCTGGAATGGGTTCTTCGGTTGAACTTGGCACGCGCAAGACTTTTGCATCCGGTGTGTGGTTGCTGAGCGCGACGACCACTTGATTGCTGGCCATCAAGTCGCGCATGGCACGTGTTTCCGGTTCTGAAAACGGTGCTTCACCACGTGCACTGCCGCCGTTCGTTCCAATCGTGGCGCCGCTGCCGCCCCAGAACGCGCCGTAGTTGCGATTAATGTCAACGCCCGCGTTTGTCTGCTGCGGCGACGCGCACTCGGCCCACGTGGGAACCTGTCCCATGGTAATGCGACAGTTCTTGCGCTTCTGTTCGTTGAGCAACGAGCGCGACATATCGTATCCATCAGGATTGACAACCGGCACAAGAATCACACGCACGCTGTCGAGCAAGCGTGTGATCACGGGATCAACGCCGTCATTTTTGAGCAGATCCCACGCAAACTCCATGGTGAGATCAACTGTTGGCCACTCGCGCGCGTGATGCAGTCCCGTCATGAGAAACACGGGCTTGCCGGAACTCGCTTGCACATCGTGCGTGATTTCGAGTGCGTAGATGCGCTGACCGAGCAGTGATTGATGCGACAGTTCGAAGCGCTTCACCGTTTTCGGGAACTGTGCGGAGATGTGCTCGAGCTCGTTGTTTGTTTCGCTCAGAGTGCGATACGTGACGCGCCCGGTGGGAAGAGGTGACGGGTACGGAATTGGTGGTGCGGCTGGCGTTGCTGCGCCGCGGTTCTGCGCGCCTGGCGTTTGCGCTCCCGCCGGCGGCGTGCCCGGTGTTGCGGGTGTCGTTGCAGGCGGTGTTGTCGCTGCTGGCGTGACGGTGGGCGTGGGTTCAACCGCAGCCGGTACGCGCGAGGATGAGCAGGCGGCGACGACGGCCAGAAATGAGCAGCTCAGCAGAGAAAGACGCGGTGCGTTCACGGCAGTGTGCAGGAGGGATGATGGGCGAATCACGGAGCGGTCGTGTGCAACATGGCGCGTGGTGCCTTGACTTGTAATCCTCGCGCGTCGCGTGCTGCATCGCGGCTTGCTCGGTGTTCGCAGCTCGCTCGTGCCACACGCTCTTCGATCGCAGCTCGGCGGCGGCTCGCGTTATGCTGCGATATCGGCAGCATAATCGCTCCGCAACGACACCAAACCTTGACCATATAAAGTACTGGGGCGAATGTGTTTAGGCTGTTCAAAGGCTTCACTGTCACCGCCGATTATGCTGCGCTAATGTGCGACATAAACGGCTGTTCGCAGTGATCGCCTGCAGTCCAATACTCGTTAGGCGAACGAGACCGGTATCGATTATCCTTCGGGTGACTCCGAGGAGGGTCCCGATGACAAAGGTCGAGCAGATCGAGAAGGAAGTGCGTCAGCTCTCTGAGAAGGAGCTCGCGTCGTTTCGTGCGTGGTTTTCGGACTTCGACGCGGCCCGCTGGGAGACGCAGCTCAAATCCGACGCGGAAGCCGGTCGGCTGGATTCGCTGGCTGAGGCCGCACTCGCCGATCACGCGGCTGGCCGCTCGCGAGAGCTTTGACGCATCACGCCTCGCCCAGCTTCTGGGCGTGCTATGACGCGCTGCCGGCGGCAGTGCGTGATCTCGCGGACAAGCAGTTCGCGCTTTTGAAGGCCAATCCTCGCCATCCGTCGCTGCATTTCAAGCGTATCAAGCGCTTCCACTCCGTTCGCGTGGGTGTCCACTACCGCGCGCTGGCGGTTGACGCGCCCGACGGAATGCTCTGGTTCTGGATCGGTTCCCATGCAGACTACGATCGCATCGTACCCTAACGATGGTTGCTGTTGACAGCCGGGCTACGGAAGCGGTGACGGGCCGCCGCTCGGTGGCTTCGAAAGGCACGCAGCGGCCCGTTACCCCATTTCATTTGATCGGCTGCAACAGAACCTGACGTTGAGGCTGTAGGATAAGTCGATTTCAAGAACGCAGAGCAAGCCGTTCGTTCGTTGTCGACGAGTTCGCGGTCAGAATGTGCACGGCGCGCGTGCTTGCGCGCGAATATGCGGCGTGGAGCGCACGTACGAGCGTGTTTCGTGCGCTCTGTTACGCGGCGTAGCCCGCGTTGGCGAGCTTTTCGATGTTGTGCACGAGACAGTACAGCTTCCACTGCGCGTCGACGTTGGTGCGGCCGCGCAGCGTGAAACGATCCAGGTGTTTGTTCGCGCGCAGATTGCCAAACACCGGCTCCACCGCGGCGAAACGTGCACCGTATTGCTGCCTACCGGCCGGTGTATCGAGGCGCGCCTTCATCTCCGCGGTGTAGTTTCGCGTCGCGACGTCTACGCGTCCGGAGAAGAATGCGACGTTGCGCACGGCCGTCGTCGCGGGTGTGCGCAAGCATTGCGAGCGCAGCGCGCAGGGGACACAATCGCGTTTCGTACCGCGAAAGTGCTCGCCGACGAAACCATTCGTGATATTGCGCGCGCCTTTGCGATACAGGGACTTGCCCGCGGGACAGACACACGTCCGCGCGGTGGCATCGTACGTGAAATCACTCGGCGTAAACACAGGCGACGACGCGTGCGACACACCACGCGATTTGTCATGGAGCGGATCCGGTAGCGCCGTATACCGCTCCTGCGTCGCGAAGCGTTCATCGCGACGGCGCATGTCGCGATCCGCAATCAAGGCGTGGACGTGTAGCGATGCGAGCTCGCGCAGATTCGCTTCGCTATGATAGCCAGCATCCGCGGTGATCACGGTCGTTGCAGCGCGCCATGGCTGCGTTGCGGTGACCACTGGCAGGAGCAGCTCGTGCTCTGAGCCCGTGCCATGCGCTTGCGCATTGATGATGATCTGGTGCGCGGCATCCACGGCGGCGACACCGGTGTAGCCTTGGATGACACCTTTGCTCGTGGCCATCTTCGCACTCTCATGGTCGGTCCGATTGCTCTTGCGGAGACTGCCCTTCGCGCCGCGCCGGTCATCTGGATGCCGCGTGAGCCAGTCGCGAATCTGCGCGGCGTCACGCCCGAGGCGCGCCACGCGTTTCGCCGCCTTCGTGTTGGGGTCGGGCTCCAGCGGCGCGTCATCCGTCGCGCGATGCCGCTGCAGCATCGTCGCGGCCGCCGCTTCGAGTTTCACCGCCTGCCGTTCAAAATCCGCGCGCGTACCACTGCGGTGCTTCGACGCATTGCTTGGTAGCTTCACCCCATCGATGGCAAACATCTCGCGGCCAATGAGTCCCTGCGCGTCGCACACCGCGAGTACGGCCGCGAACACACGAGCGATGTCGTCACCCAATGTGCTCACGAACTTCGCGATGGTCGTGAAATGCGGCGCCTGATCCCCGCATAGCGCGATGAACGTGATTTGCTCTTGGCATGCGCGCGCGATCTGGCGGCTGCTGACGATGCCCCGCGAGTACGCGAACAGCACCACCTTCAGCAGCAGCGCCGGCGGATACGCGGGCGCGCCGGTCTCATCGTTGCGAAACCGCGCGTCGAAATGCGAGAGGTCGACGGCGTGGTCCAGCAAGTGATTGAGCGCGTGCTCAAAGGTGCCAGGCAGCAACTGCGCCGCGAGATCAACCGGAATCAGCTTGGGCTACGTGTCGATGTACTTGTAGCGGGCCATGGCGGGACTCGACGAGGGACGCGAGGGACCACAGATTCTCGAGGACGAATTTGGCGCCTCTCAAAGAGTTCCGTTTCCACATCGGCGCGAAGAGCAGCTTTTTCTACAGCCTCGTTAGCGAGTCAAACCAAAGTGCTAGTAACAAAGTCACTGTTCAGCCTCATCATCGTTGCATTACTTGGACCTCGGGCAGCGGGTGCGCAACAGGCGTCTCCAGCGGTGTTCGCCGGCTGCTTCGAGGTGGAGATTGGTCCATGGAGCGGACCGTTTCCCTCAGGCATGCCCGCAGGCCACCAGCCTCCGCCTGTTGTTCGGCTCGATACGATCTTGTTAACCGACTTCTCGTGGCGGAAAGGCGACCGCCGGCTCACGCCAGGGATTCTGGCGCTCGAGCAACACCGCAAATGGTCGCCGAGTTGGAAGCTGTCCCCTGCTGGCGACACGGTCAAAATGACGTGGACTGACAAGTACGTCGGCACCACGCTAACCCTCACCGGAACCGGCGAACGGCTGACCGGATTGGCGCAAGCGTTCCACGATGTCAGAGGACCCGTTCAACCACATGCCACGGTGGTGCTGACTCGGCGCATGTGCCCTGATGCGCTGGCGCGCGAATCCGCTCGCTAACCCGGCGCTGCTGCTGACAGCGCCTGTCGGAATGCGCGCTCTGCGCGCAGTTTGTTTCGAGCGCTGCAGCAGAGCACTATCGGGTTAGGCCGGCCAACAAGCATTGTGTATCGATCATGCTCGGCAGCCAGCGGTGCGCTGCGAGCGCCCGCAGAGATTCGTGGCAGCAGTACTGGGCGGATTCAACTGGTCGTCGAAGATTCGTTGCTTCAGCTCCGGACTATCCGCTGCATAGGCCGCTGACTTCCCACTTCCAAAGCGCTGGATTCTCACTTCCATCCGGGCGCACCTCTCCCTCTCGTTTTCCGGCTCTCCTGCTCAATTCTCGGGTCTGTTGTCGTCGCCACGCCACCCGGAATCCCTAACGAGGCATCCACCCCCATTGTTGCAATGCGCGCGTGATCCCGTCGCGCAGCAGGCGCTGGCCGGGCGGGTGGTAAAATCCAAAGAAGTGCCCTCCGCCCGGCACTTGCACAAAGTCCGCGCGGTTGCCCGCGGCCTGAAGCATCTTGGCAAAGCGATCGGCATCGGCAAACGCGCAGTACTCGTCATCGGACGCCTGAACGATGAGCATCGGCGGCAGACCGCTCGAGACGTGACTCATGGGTGAGGGCTGAATCGCGCTGCCGTGACGTGCGATCATCTTGCGTGTGTACGCATCTTCGGCGGGATTCGGACACGCACCGGTGACGATGACACCCGCCGGGAAGCGTCGCGATGTCACCGATGGCGACGTCGCCGCCGCACCGGTTGTCATGTCGACACCCATCGTCGCCAGTTGCAGCGCGAGCAGCGACCCCGAGGAGAACCCCGCGACGCCGATTCGCGCGGTATCAATGCCAAACGCGCCGCCCGAGCGCAGGGCCCATTGGTACGCGCGCGCGGCGTCGCTCAAGGCGTCCGCGTCGTTGTCGAATCGCGCGCCTGTTCGGAACTCGATCGCGAGTACCGTTACGCCGCGCTGCCGAAGCGCGGAGATGACACCCGGCGACTGATACCACGATCCGGTGGTGCCGGACCCTCCGTGGAACCAGAGCATCGCCGGGCGCTCGCCAGAGCTGTCGCCGGCCGTGGGTCGCATGACATGCACAAAGAGGGGCACGCCGTCGACCTCGCGGTACACGGCCGACGGATACGCGGCCATTCGCGCACGGTCCTCGTTCAGCATCGAGTCGATCTGCGACCGCTGGGAGGCGTTGGGCGACAGCGCGAGCCAGCGCTGATAGACGGAATCGACCCCGCGGCCGTCATTGTCATCAAGATGGGCAAACAGCACTCGAAAAGCGGCTTCGCGTTGCAACGCCGGATCGCGAAACAGCGACGTCAGCGCCGCAAACTCTGCGCGGAGCCATCGCGCGTCACCACGCTGGAGTGCAGCGGTCGTTGCCAGCAGGGTTCGTGCGCGTTCGTGAACGATGGCCCCGAGCAGTTCGCGGTGCTCGGCGAGAGTCCACCAGCGCTCGTCGGCGAGCAAAACGCTGCGGATGATTTTCGGAACGGCGGGATCTACGACGATTTCCGGGTCGTCGGACTCGCGCCACCGAAAGAACGGATACGTCACCCTTCCCCACGCATAGCGGAAGTCGAGGCGCGCGCGCTCCCGGGCGCGAAAGGTGGCGTCGGCGCCGCGCACCGCCGCCAGCGCGCGACGTTCGCGCTGCCATGCAGCCTGCCAGCGATTTCGAAACGTTGGCGGTTGAACCTGCCATAACGCCGAGAACGCCGCCGTCGAAAGTGCTGATGACTTCTGCAGGTATCGATTCACGTCCGCCGCACTTCCCGCAAAGCGCGGCGCGCTATCGACCTGCAGCGTGACCGTCAGTTGCGAACGCGCCGGCAGGTACAGAGCGAAGGGCGCGCCGCACGAGACCTCATGGGTGCCGGCCTCGATCGTATCGAGGACCACGACACCACTGGGGCCGCGTGATACAGTCCGCCCGTCGACGGCCACCGCATCACAGCGCGTGTCCGTACCCACGAGGCGAAGGCTGGCGCGCGCAACTCTCGCTGGCTGCGCGGCGAGGGTCGTTGCCCACAGACTCAGTATCAACAACCGATACGTCACGGCCGCACCATCAACGGGTGAATTGCTCGGGAACATTGCGGGTTGGACCTCGGGCACCCGCATTTGGTTTGAACGCTCGGGTACGTGGACGTTTCGGTGGCGGGAATGCCGAACGGCGCAGCAACAGCAGCCACAGTGACGACTGCGTTCCTATGCGGACGTGCTCGCGAGCGCGTGCGCCAGCGCGTGGTCCAACGCGCGCGCACTCTCGTACCGCTCCGACGGTCGCTTGGCGAGACAGCGTTGGAGCACCGCGTCGAGCGCCGCGGGCAGCTCCGGTCGCACCGCGCGCACTGACGGGGGCGCTTCGCTGAGATGGGCCAGCATCATCTGCAGCGGTGCGCGCCCCTCGAACGGTGACCGTCCGGTCACCAGGAAGTAGCCGAGCGCGCCCAGGCTGTAGATATCGCTCGCTGGTCCGGGCGTTTGGTCCCCCGCGCACTGTTCGGGGGACATATAGGCGGGCGTGCCGAGTACAATGCCGGCTTGCGTGATGCCGCCCGTGCCGTCACCTACCACATCACCGTCCGCGTTGTGCGCGGTCACGAGACCAAAGTCGAGCAGCTTGGCCACGTCGGGTATGCCGCCTCGCTCGCCGAGCATGACGTTTCCGGGCTTGATGTCGCGGTGCGTGAGGCCCGCGCGGTGCGCTTCGTGCAGTGCGCCCGCGATCTGACGCAGTACATGTATTGCACGCGGTGCGTCCATGGGTCCGTCGCGCGACACGAGCTGCTCGAGCGTTATGCCGGGTAGATATTCCATGACGTAGTAGAACGTACCGTCATCGGTGATGCCGTAATCGTAGATCGCAATGGTGTTCGGATGCGTGAGCGTGGCGGTGGTTTGCACTTCGCGCTCGAAGCGGCGCAGCACGTCAGAATTCCCGGCGTGCTCCGGTCTGATCAGCTTGATAGCACACGGTCGGCGCAGCAAACGATGCTCGGCGCGGTACACTTCGCCCATTCCGCCCGAGCCGAGTTGCTCCACCAACACATACTGTCCGAGCCGAAGCGCATCGCGCGCCACGGTGGTCGCCGCTTCAATGCGATATGCGCCGAACACCGCGTACGCGGTGAATCCAAGTAGAAGGCTCCACTGTGCGCCGAGGAACGTGGCAGCGACGGACACGGGAATCGAATACTGACTCAGAATCCACGCATCGACAAGCGCGACTTCGCCGAGCATGAATGCAATCATCCACGCGGTGCGCTGCCATCGATTCGGAATGAGCAGACCGTACGCGACGATCATAAGTGACATCCACGCGGCCTGGCTTAATCCGAGATCCAGCGGCGCTTGGTCGAGGAGCGGGGCGATGGAAGGAAAGGCGCCCCCGATGTACAACGCCACCCATGTGCTGAAGCCGGCAATGAGCACGACTTCCATCCGCCGGAGCAGACGCATGGCACGTGGGCGACCCTTGCGCAGCCACCACGCGACGAAGGCGCAGAGCAGCATCGGCACGCCGACAATGGCTCTGCCTATTTGCACGCCGCGAGCATCGCCGATCGCGCCCAACAATTTCACGCTCAGAAGTACGAAGAACGACAGCATGGTCGCGACGATGACGATCGCGATCACGCGCAGTCTCCCCTGCAGCGTCGCAGCAAGGTCGTCGCTCGGGCCGGAGCCTTTGCCGGACGCGAAGCGAAAACGGGATGGCAGGGCTTCGGTAGCGTTGCGCATCATGACAGCCGAAGATCGCCGTGCGGTTTCGTGAGCGCAAACTGCGAGTCCAGGCCGACCACTGCCATTCCGCCATCTGCCACGGGCGCGTAGCATATGGCATGACTCGTCTTCTCTCCTCCTTCGCCGTCGCACTGGCGTGCCTCGCGGCCTCGTCGCTCGGCGCCCAGCCAAAGCCATTCACGTGGCCAACCTCGACCCCGGCGTCGGTCGGTCTCAACCCCGCCGTACTCGACAGCCTTGACGCCGAGATCACGGCAGGGAAGTACGGCAACATCGACCGCATGGTGGTCATTCGTCGCGGTCGGATTGTGACCGACAAGACGTATCCGCGCGACTACGACAAGATCTACGGCGACTCGTCACGCGCCAGCTCGTCGCTGAACAACTCGCACGACCCGACCGGGCCGTTCAACTACTTCAACCCGTGGTGGCACCCGACGTATCGGCGGGGCACGCTGCACACCCTGCAGTCCGTGTCCAAGACCGTGGCATCGGCGGTCATCGGGGTGGCGGTCACCCGCGGTGAATTCCCAGCGCTCGACACGCCCATTCTCACGTACTGGGACACCACCGCCGTCGCGAATCTTGACGACCGCAAGCGGCGCATCACCATCCGTCACTTGCTCACGATGACGGGCGGATTGGACTGGAACGAAAGCATCCCGTATAGCGATCCGCGCAACACAGCTGGCGCGCTCGAAGCCAGCCCGGACTGGGTCAAGTTCACCATCGACCGACCGATGATGCGCGAGCCGGGCACACGGTTCAACTACAGCAGCGGTGAAAGCGCGTTGCTCGCGCACATCTTCTTCCGCGCCACGGGCGTCGACATTGAGGAGTACGCGGCGCGCCATCTCTTCACGCCACTGGGCATCACCAACTGGCACTGGAAGCGTACAACCTCGGGCACCGTCGACACCGAGGGTGGCTTGTATCTCGAAGCGACCGACCTGGCGCGGATCTGGCAGCTGTGGCTTCAGGGCGGCCAGTGGCAGGGAACGACCATCGTGTCGGAACGCTGGGTGCGCGAATCCGTGACCCCGCACGTCGCGACCAGCACTCGCGCTGGCGCTCCCAAGTACGGGTACAAGTGGTGGCTGTACAACAATCCGGTACAGCCGGACGCGTTCATCTGGGCCGGGTCTGGATTCGGCGGGCAGTTCCCGATGGCGTTTCCCGATCAGGAGATGGTGGTGGTCTTCAACGCGTGGAACATCAGCGGCGGCCCGACGCTACCGCTGCGTGCGGTTCAGGAACGGCTGATTCGCGCGGCGAAGTAGGAACTGACGGGCAAAACGAGTTACAGCTTTTCTTGATGGCCCCGTGCCGATGCGAATTCGGCGATCACGCTGCTCGCGCGTGCGTCGTACCGGTGACGTTGCGCACAATCTTGCTCGCGGACTCAGTGCTAAGCTCCAGCATGAATCCGACCCCTACCCCCGACTTCCAGAACGACAGAGCCCGAGGCACGGTTCGTCCATTCCTGCCGGCCCGCACTGGTGCGATGGCTTGGTACGCAGTTGGCGGCATGCTGCTGAGCACCGGGTGCGGTGGGAACTGTATCACGATTCCATGCCCGCTGCCCTTGGCGGTCGAAGCCGTCGTGACGAGTGGAACCGGGCTTTCACTCGCCGGTCTGCTTGTCGACGTGTCCACGCCGACGATTGCGCGCATTCCGTGCGACGACGCGTCGGGGCGCTGCACGGTCCCGGGAGCGGCCGGGAACTATACGCTACGCTTCAGCGCGCTGGGGCATCAATCGCTGCAACGGAGCGTCACGGTAGCGCGGGTTCGGGCCGTGGGTTCGTGCGGATGCGAAGGGGTCACGACGCAGCAGCTGCAGGTGACGCTGGTCCCGCTCTAGAGGAAAGGTCGTATCGATCGGCTTGCGCGCCGCGAAACGCTGGCGGACTCCCTCGCGCCACATCGAACACCCCGCTTGCATAGGTGTTCGCGTTTGCTGCAGAAGCGCGCGTCTAGTTGCAAAACAGACATGCGGGCGTGAGCTGAAACGGCGCCAGCTTCCGCCTACTGTTGGACACGGCGACGCATCGAGCCAGATAGCCGTGGGTCTTCCAACTCTACGGAGTGCTGATGTCTTCAGCCGTTTCCTCGTCGATCCGGAGCGCCATCGGCGCGCTCGCCATGCTCATGCCGTTCGCGAGCGTTCAGGCGCAGCCGGACTGCGCCGCGGGAGTTCTCTCCAGCTACAGTACGCCGTGTCGAATCGGCGCCGTGACGTTCAGCAACTTCGAGGCGAGTGTGTTCGCGCCAGCGGCCTCCATGCTCACGCCGATCACGAGCTTTGGGTACCTCGGCCAGACATACCTCGGCTTCTCGCTGACGATGCCACTGACCGCGACCAGTGACTTCCCCGCATTCGCGTGCACCAACTACCTGGCACTCGTGAGTCTCTGTCTGGAAGGCGAGTACTTCAGCGAGCGGTCCATCTCGTTTGCCGTATCCGCGAGCGCGGACGCGCCCGGCATCATACTGGGGGGCGCACTCACTGGGGTGGAGATGTCAGGCTGGTCGAGCGGCGATTGGACCGGGACGGCGAGCGTCACCACGGCCTATAGGTTCCAAACGGGAACGGAGTTGGTCTTCCAGCCGCCGTTCGGCGCACCAACGCTGGTGCCGACCTATGCGTCCGGCGAAGCCTCAGTGCTCGTGGCCAGTTGCAACCCGAACTGTCCCGACGCGAGCCTGTCGTTCTCCTCGCAGCCACGGATCGGTCCGCTTCGGCTCACGGGAAGTGCATCCGTACGCGTCTCGAGCGGCCGCATCGCCTTCGGCGACCAACCGGACGGCGAGGCCTCGATGACCGTGAGCCGTGCCGATTTTCTCTGGCGAGTGTCCGACCACGCCGCCCCCCCCACAAGCGTGCCTGAGCCGTCGACTCTGGTGCTGCTGACGGCGGGTCTGCTGGCCCTGCCGTTCGCACGGCGACGACGCCAGGCGCGGTGACGACGCCTCCCGATCTCCTCAGTCATGCCCGCTGAGCCGTGTGGAAACTGCGGTGGGTGCATTGTGGATCCGGACGGTTCAGTAGGAGTGCGCCGTCACTCACCCCATCTGCAACACCACCCGTCGCACCGTCAACTCGTCAATGCGGTCCACATCCACCGCGACACCCAGTCCCGCCTGCGTTGGCACCTGCACCATGCCGTCACTGCTCATGGTCCACTCAGGCGTGACGACATCACGCGCCCAGTAACGCGCGCTCGGCGAAAGATCACCGGGTTTCGTAAACCCGGGGAGCGACGCGAGCGCGACGTTGCACGCCCGACCGATGCCGCTCTCCAGCATGCCACCGCACCACACCGGGATGTCCTGCGACACACAGTAGTCGTGAATGGCGAGCGAACTGGCGAATCCGCCCACTCGCCCGGGTTTGATATTCACAATGCGGCCCGCGTCCAGCGCAACCATGTCGCGCGCCTTGTCCAGCGATGTAATGGACTCGTCAAGACAAATCGGTGTGCGCAATCGCTTTTGCAGCGTGGCGTGCTGCACGACGTCGTCCCAGGCCAGCGGCTGTTCGATCATCATGAGATTGAACTCGTCGAGCTGCGCGAGCAGATCGATATCGTGCAATGTGTACGCGTTGTTGGCGTCAGCCATGAGCGGCGCATCGGGCAACGCTTCACGCGCGGCGCGCACGTACGACACATCGTAACCGGGCGCAATCTTGATCTTCACCTTGCGATAGCCCTCGGCGATCGCGGCCTTCGCCTTCAACACGAGCGCCTCAGGAGATGCTTGAATGCCGAGCGAGATGCCGGTGGCGATTGCCTCGCGCGTGCCGCCGAGTAAACGCGCGAGCGGCACACCCTGTCGCTGCGCTTCAAGCACCCACATGCCCATTTCCACGGCCGCCTTGGCCATGAGATTGCCACGGAAGTCGGCTTCGAGCACGGGAAAGACGTCGTGCGGTTGAGCAAACTCTCGCCCTAGCACGCGCGGCGCGACCCACTGCGTGACTGCGATCCACACCGTGTCGATCGCTTCGGGGCTGTAGTTGGGCTGCTCACCGGCCACACCCTCGCTCCACACAGTGACGCCGTCTGCATCACGCAGCTCGAGCAGCATGATGCGTCGTTCCGTGACTTCGCCGGATGAGATGCGGAACGGCTCGCGCAGTGGTAAACGAATTTCCCGGAGCGACAGCTGGGCGAGGCAGGTCATGAGGACAAGGACGTGTCACGGGTGGCGGGATCGCAGGCGATCTCGTAGAAAGGCGGCACGTTGCCGCGTGCGCGGTGAAAACCCAGCACAACGCCGCCTCGGGACAGGTAGTGCATGAAGGCTCGGCGTGTCACGTCGCGCCAGACGACTCGGTCGGATAGTGCAAGATGCTCGTAATCCTCGGGCACAGCCACGCGCACAACCAGCGAGTCCGGCGCGTCGACCCACTCAGGAAGTGTGGGGTGTTCTGCGGAGGGTCGCACCACAAACACACCCTCGTCGCGTGGCGCACTTTGGCGAGGCGTCGATGCGGAGCCAGCGAGGTCCCAGGCGGCGATCCAGCGGTCGGTGTCTACGCCGCCGTGCAGCGGGCTGCCCGTATTGCTGCCGTACATGTTCACCACGTATTCGGCCGCGCGCGCGCCCAGTCGCACGAGGTTGAGATGCGCGTTACGCGCCACCAGAGGATCGAAGGTCCAATGCATCGTGTGCACGCCGGTCGCGAGACACAGTTCGCGCTGAAAGCGCTTGAGTCGCTCGCCAATGTGCGCGCCGCGTGCCTCTGCGCGGACTGCCAGCAAGTCGGACCAGTGAGTCAGCACGCCGTCACGAATGCCGGTGAGACCAAACACAAAGCCAAGCATGCGATTCGTGGGGTCGAACGCCGCGGCGCAGACACCACCGAGCTTCTGGGCTACGAGCAGGATGGCAACCGGGACGCGCTCGCGGAAACCGTCGCCCCAGATCTCTTCCTGAACGTGCACACACTCCTGGAACTCGTCGAGCGACTGGACACGGCGCACCACGATGCCGTCGTCCCCACGGGCCTCGGGCAGAGCATCAGCAACGGCGGTGGATACGTGAGTGGAGGTCGGCATTCGGATGATGGAACGGGACGCGAGGTCGCGGCGGATACCTGACGGGTTTTAAGGGGTGCGAGGGGCTGGGAGAAGGGAAGCGCCGAGACCGACTCTTGCCGAACGCCCAACGCGAACATAGCTTGGCGCACAACTGTGTACAATCCGGTACACAGAAGTTCAGCAACTGGTTGTGCCCGACCCGTCCTTCCCTCCTTCCCGATCGTCGGAGCCTCGCATGCGTCCTTTCCCAGGATGGCGCTCCCTCCGCGGTCCCGCCTTGTGCCGGACTGCCACGCGCCTCCGCTCGCCCTTCGCCTGTTTCGCCGTCGTGGCTCTACTCGCTCTGCTGTCGCCTGCCGGCGCACAGGGGCAGACGGGCACGATCGTCGGACGGGTGACGGATGCCGCCTCAACTGCCGCGATTGAGGGCGTCCTGGTGCAAGTGGCTGGCACCGGGCTTGTCGGCACCTCAGCGAGCGACGGCCGCTTTCGCATTGTCAACGTGCCCATCGGCTCCCAGCAGATTGTGGCCAGACGCATTGGCTTCTCCGCCGCGCGCACGTCGGTCGAGGTGCGGTCTGGTGCCGAGGCCACGATCGCGCTGGTGATGAGCCCCAGCGCCATTGCGCTCGATCAGGTGGTCGTGACGGGTACCGCAGGCGCGCAGGAAAAGCGCTCGATCGGCAACGCGGTCACCACCATCAACGCCTCAGCCGAACTGCGCAAATCCGGCGCCACGAACGTGACCAGCCTGTTGAGCGCCCGCGCGCCGGGTGTCACCGTGCGCGCCCGCAGCGGACGACTCGGGTCGGGACCGGCGATCGAGGTTCGCGGTCGCAACAGCCTGAGTCTTGAAAATGCCCCGCTGATCTTTGTGGACGGCGTGCGCATCAACAGCGCGACGAGCACCGGTCCGCTCGCGGTCGCGGGTCGGCTCGGTGGGCAGGGCGCTACCGTCGCTGGTCGGCTCAACGATATCGACCCCAATGACATCGAGAGCATCGAAGTCATCAAAGGTCCCGCCGCCGCCACCATCTACGGCACCGAAGCGGCGAACGGCGTGATTCAGATCATCACGAAGCGCGGCGCGGCGGGAAGTCGCCCGCAGCTCACGATGCAAGTTGAACAGGGCATGATGGAGTTCGCCAACGCCGAATCCCGTGTTCCGACCAACTACTATCGCGTGCCCGCGACCGGATCGGTCGTCACGTGGAACGGTCTGCAGTCTGAAGCCGATAGCGGACGATCGATCTATCGCACGGGGCAGGTCCGTCGCTACACCGGCTCGGTTTCCGGCAGCCGCGATGTGTTTCGATACTACGTGAGCGGCACCTACGAAAACTCCCTTGGTATCGAACCGAACAACTCCATTCGACAGCTGTCGATGCGCACGAATCTCGACGTGCAGCTGCGACCCAATACCAATCTTGCGACGAGCCTGAACTACATCACCGCGTCGAACCGTCTTGGTGCCGACGTGGGAGCCTCTCCGCTTCTCGGTGCATCAGTCGGACACGGGAGCCTCTTTACCGCCACGCGCGGTTTCTTCGCGACCGTCCCGGAGGTGCCGCAGCAACTGTACGACAACTCCGATGCCATTGACCGCATCACGGTCAGCGCGACGCTCTCCAACGCGCCGGTTTCCTGGTTTACGCAGCGTCTCATCGCGGGTATCGACTACACAGGAGAAGACGCGCGGTCGCTTGAGCGTTTCGCGCCGCCCGAGATCGCACGGTTTCTCGCGCCGGCATCCGCTGCGGGCAGCATCGGCCAGACGGTGCGCCGCAACAGCATTATCAGTGGCGACTACAGTGGCACCGCCAGTCTGCCGCTCACGTCCACGCTGACCTCACGCACCTCCGTGGGTGGCCAGTACTATCGCACGGCCCTTAACACGAGCTTCCTGGGCGGGCTTGCCTTCCCGGCCCCCGGCGTGGAAGTGGTGAGCGGCACGACCACCCCACTCGCGTCATCGCAGTCAGAAATCCTCAACACCACGATTGGCGCCTACACCGAGCAGCAGTTCGCATGGCGCGAACGCCTCTACCTCACGGCGGGCGTGCGCGTCGACAACAACTCGGCGTTCGGTCAGGACTTCAAGTGGGTGACATACCCCAAGGTCAGTAGTTCGTGGGTCATTGGTGAGGAGTCATTCTTCCCGCTGCGAGACCTGTTCAATACGCTGCGACTGCGAGCAGCCTACGGAGAGTCGGGGCGGCAACCGGCGGCATTCTCCGCGTTGCGTACCTTCGCCGCTGCGACAGGGCCCAATGGTTCGCGCGCCGTGACGCCGGCGTCTCTCGGCAACCCGGACCTGCGCCCCGAGCGCGGCAAAGAAGTGGAGCTGGGTTTCGAGGCCGGATTGTTTGAACGCGTAACACTCGACTTTACGTACTTCTCGAAGCGCACATTCGACCAGATCGTCAGTCAGCCGGTCGCACCCTCCAGCGGATTTCCCGGCAGTCAGTTTCGCAACCTTGGTCGTGTTGACAATCGTGGCATCGAGCTAAGCGCCACGTGGCGTGCGATTGCACGGCCAGGATTGGAGTGGGAGTTGGGCGGCAACGTGGCGACCAACCGCGATCGCATCATTGATCTCGGCGGCATTCAGAACGTCGTCGCGAATCCTGGCTTCCACAATCTTGTCGGCTTTCCGATCGGTGCAGTGTTCGCAAAACGCGTCGTCTCGGCCGATCGCAACGCCACCGGGCAGGCGACCAACGTGCTCTGCGACGGCGGCGAGGGGCAGGCACCAGTTGGTTGCGCACAGGCACCGTTTGTAAACATCGGCACACCAACACCGAGCCTCACTGGAGCCATCAGCACAACGCTACGGCTTGGTGAACGCATTCGACTTTTCGCACTCGGTGACTTCCGTCGAGGCAATCTCTTGCACAACGCCGTCGAGCAGTTGCGCTGCACGGGTGCGGTGGGCGCGCCGTTGTGTCGTGCCAATCAGTTCCCCGAGGAGTTCTCGCCGATCTATCTCGCCGGAGTCGTACCGACGGCGGCGGCGCAGGGCATCACGGCGGAGTACTACCAGGACGCGTCATTCTTCAAACTGCGTGAGATGTCGATTTCGTACACGATGCCGCCGACCTGGACGCGCGCGCGCACGACGATCACAGTGGCCGGTCGTAATCTGATGACCTGGACGAAGTACGACGGCATCGATCCTGAAGTCAACGCCAACAACGCCGGCACCTCGATCGTCGCGTTGGATCAGGCCGTCACGCCCCCGCTTCGAATGTTCTCTGCCACCATCAACGTCGCCTGGTGAGTCGCATGCGCACATCCTCCATCACCACCTTCGTCGCCAGCATCGGTTGCATTGGCCTCGCGGCCTGCACCGAAATCACGGCGCTTCAGCAGAACAACCCCGGTCAGGTCTCGGCCTCGTCACTCTACGTTCCGGCGAACGCCCAACTCCTCGTCAACGGCGCCATCTCTGATTACGAATGTGCACATACGCGATACGTCGTTGGCAGCGGACTGCTCATTGATGAACTGTCGAACGCGATCGGAGCGGTCGCCAACTTTGACTACGATGCACGACGTTTGACGACCAATGCGACCTACGGCACCGGTGTCTGTGGTACCAATCAGCAGCCGCCCATCTACACCACGTTATCGGGGGCGCGGGGCAGCGCCGACACGGTGCTCGCGCGTTTGCGGGAGTGGAAAGACGCGGATATGCCCTCGGGTGTAAATCGCACACAGCTAATCGGTCAAGCGGCGACGTACGCCGGTCTCAGCCTTGTGTTGCTGGGCGAGGGCATGTGTTCGGCGGCGATCAACGTGGGTCCGGAGCTCACGCCAACTCAACTGTTTGCCGAAGCCAAAATTCGTTTTGACTCGGCGGTCACGTCCGCGACTGCGGCGAACGACGCCGCCACGCTCAATCTCGCGCTGCTTGGGCGCGCACGGACGCTGCTGAATCTGCGCCAACTGGGCCCCGCAGCCACCGATGCCGCGCGAATTCCTGCAAGCTTTGTGGCCAACACGGGCACCGACAATGTGAACGCACGTCGGCAGAACTTCTCGTTCCTCACCATTAACCAGAACTCCTTCGCGACCGTTGACGTGTCGTACCGTGGGCTCACGATCGATGGGGTCGCAGATCCACGCGTCGCCGTGACGAACACGAACCGGAACGGCACGGCGCAGGGCACAATCATCTGGACGCCAAACAAATATCCGCTGGTCACCTCGCTCACGCCGATCGCGCGTGCCGCGGAGGCGCAGTTCATTGTTGCCGAGGCGCGTCTTGAATCCGGCGATCTGGCGGGTGCTGTGGCCGCGATCAATACGGTACGCGCATCACGCACCGGCGTGCCGGCCTACAATGGCGCCGGACAGACGGCAGCGCAGATTCGCGCGACGCTGATCGAAGATCGTCGCCGCGAACTATTCCTCGAGGGGCACCGGCTGGGCGACATTCGCCGCTACAATCTGGCGCTCACACCGGCCACGGGTGCGCCGTACCCGGTGGGTGGTGGCGTCTACGGTTCGCAGAACTGCTTCCCGCTTCCCGACGTCGAGCGGGTGAACAATCCAAACATCGGGCGATAACGGTTTCGCACATGATGATCGGACCTTGCAACGCGACGCAAACAATGATCGGATTTGTCCGCGGCGCCCGAAGTGCGTTGTTCACACTGTGTGCAGTGCCAACACTTCTCGCCGCGCAGGCGCGTGAACCGTTCGCGGGTCTCGACGCCTACGTGAATCGAGCGATCGAGCGCTTCAAGGTTCCGGGTCTTGCCATCGCCATTGTACGCAACGATTCGGTGATCTACGCGCGTGGCTACGGCCTGCGAGATGTTGGCACGGGCATACCAGTTGATGAGCGCACCGTGTTCGCCATTGGATCCTCGTCAAAGGCGTTCACCGCAGCCGCGGTGGCGCAGCTGGTAGACGAGAAGAAGCTCGAACTCGACGCGCCGGTCACGCGTTACATCCCGAGCTTTCAGATGTACGATCCATTTGTCTCGCGTGAACTCACGGTGCGCGATCTGCTGTCACATCGCAGTGGGCTCGCGCGCGGTGAGCTTGCGTGGTACGGCTCCGACGCTGATCGAGACGAACTGGTACGACGCATTCGTTTCCTCACGCCGTCGTGGAGCCTGCGGTCGCAGTTTGGCTATCAGAACCTGATGTATGTCGCCGCCGGGCAGGTGGTGGCAACGGTGAGTGGCATCAGCTGGGATGCATTCATCGCATCGCAAATATTTGCGCCGCTCGGAATGACGAGCAGCAGCACCACCGTTCGCGGTATTGATGCCATAACCAATCGTGCCACTCCTCACGCTCTCGACGACAGCACTCGCGCTGTTACCGTGAAGTGGCGCAACATCGATAACGCCGGGGCGGCCGGCTCGATCAATTCGAATGTGGTGGATATGGCGCAGTGGGTGCGCCTGCATCTGGCTGACGGTGCGCGAGATGGCAAACAGATTGTCAGTCGTCGACAAGTGGACGAAATGCGTCAACCGCAAACGCTCATTCGCATTGACTCGGCGGCGCGCGCCAACAATCCGTACACGCACCTCACCAGCTACGGGTTGGGGTGGTTCGTTGAAGACTACCGTGGCCGCCTGCTGGTGCACCACGGCGGTAACGTGGACGGGTTTACCGCGCTGGTCGGCATGCTTCCGGAGGAACGATTCGGCGTGGTGATTCTTACCAATCTGAACGGCACGGCCATTCCAACGCCGCTGCTTCGCCGCGTTATGGACATGCAGCTTGGCGTCACGGAGCGCGATTGGGTGGGCGAAGCCCTCGTGCGTCAGGAGCAGGCGCGGACGCGTGCCGCAGCAGCTGCGCGCAGCGCGCCTGCGCGCCCGACCGATGCGAAACCGACGCTCGCGCTCTCCGAGTATGTCGGCACGTTCGTGGATAGTTTGCACGGACAGATGGTGGTGACGGAGAAAAACGGTGGGTTGCATCTCGCGTTCGGCCCAAACTGGCAGTCTCCGCTCGAGTATTGGAACGCTGACAACTTCCGCGTGAAGTTCGACACCCCGGTGCTGCCCGCGTTCTTCATCGGATTTCGCGTAACTCCGGCTGGCAAGGTGAATGAACTCGTGGCCGATCTGGTGGGTGTGCCGGTGAGCTTCCGTCGACCTCTTGCTCCCCCGCGAACCCCCGCGAACGCCACGGCGCCACCGAGCAACTGACCGGCGTTTCAGTTGCGACGATCAACGTGATAGCTTGCCTGTGTCGCCTGCGCGTATGGTGATCGAAGTGCGTTTTCGCCCTTTCCCGTCACATCGATGGTCGCTCCGATGGTCGCCTCCACCAAGCCGAAGGTCGCGACGAAACGCCCCCGTGGCGGACGTGGCGCCAGCATCACGCGCGCTTACGAGCAGGTGCGCGCGATGATCGTACAGGGGAAGCTGGCTCCGGGCACGCGCATCATCGAAAGCGACATTGCCGATCACCTGGAGCTGAGTCGCACCCCGGTGCGGAGTGCGCTGCACCGACTGCAGCAAGAGGGTTATGTCTCGGCCGTCGACCGACCCAAGGAGAAGCGGCTCGTGGTGGCGCCTCTCACGCAGTCAGACGCGCGGGAGCTCTTCCTGATGGTCGGGCAGCTTGAAGGGCTGGCCGCACGGCTGGCCGCAGAGCTACCAGCGCGCGAGCGCGCCATTCTGGTTACGGAGCTCAGAGCGCTTAACGGCGACCTCGCGAGTGCCGGGCGAGCGATTCCAGCTACGCCTCAGCGGTACTTCGAACTCGACATGGCGTTTCATCAGAGTTACGTCGCGGCGGCGGCGGGACCGCGGCTGCTGGCACTGCACGAGGGGATCAAGCCGCAGGCGGAGCGCTACACCCGCCTTTATGTGAGCGCCCTTGGAGGAGCAATCGGTACATCGGTTGAAGAGCACGAAGTGATTAACCGGGCCATCGAATCGGGCGACGCCGACGGCGCCCAGCGGTCGGTCGAAACGAACTGGCGCAATGCCGCCGACCGACTCTCTCACGTAATCAGCGCCCAGGGCGAAATCGGTCGCTGGTAGGGCCGCTTGCCAGCTGACAAATGCAGGCGTAGGTTGGCTTATGTAGTGCCCACAACTGTATACTAAAATCATGCCTACTCTCCTGGCTGTAGTGCACCGGTTTCGCCTTCGTGCACGCCTCGCCTTCCTGCCCGCCGCGATTGGGGCAATCGCTCTCTCGGCGTGGTCGCTGCCCGCGCAGCGCCCCGCAGGCGCACAGAGCACACCGAACATTGTCGCCCGCTTGGACGCGGACATCGCGGCCGCCGCCAATGCCTGGAAGACGGCCGGCCTGGCGGTCGCCATTGTGCGCAACGACAGTGTGCTGCTCTCGAAAGGTTACGGCCTCATCGAGGTGGGCAAGCCCGCCCGTGTGAACGCCGACACGCGATTCGCGATCGGTTCTACCACGAAAGCCATGACCGCCCTGGCACTCGGCATGCTGGTCGATGAAGGCAAGGTGCGATGGGATGCGCCCGTCATCGAGTACCTGCCCGCGTTTCGGATGTCGGATGCCTGGGTGACGCGTGAGCTGACCGTGCGTGACTTGCTCACGCACCGCGCAGGGCTTGGCAATGCCGACCTGCTTTGGACTGCCACCGACTATTCCGCTGCCGAGATCCTGAAGCGCATCGGCAACTTGCCGCCCAGCTACTCGTTCCGCTCCGGGTTCGTGTACCAGAACATCATGTACGCGGTCGCGGGCGCCGTGGTCGAAGCGGTTTCGGGGCTCACATGGGAAGCGTTCGTCGAGCAGCGCATCATTGCGCCGCTCGGAATGACCGGCACCGTGACCAGCCTGAAAAAAGTTGAAGGACTTCCCAATGTGGCAGCGCCGCACGGCGTGGCCACCGGAACGCTGCGCGTGGTGAGCAACCGCGCCGTCGATCCCGTCGCCGCCGCAGGTTCCGTGTGGTCAAGTGTGAACGACATGGCGAAGTGGATGCGCTTTGTACTCGACTCCGGTCGCGTCGACGGCCGCCGTCTCGTTAGCGAAGCGACATTCCGCGCCTGGCTCTCGCCGCAGACCGTGGCCGATCCGGCCACGTATCCGGCGCTCGCACTGTCGCGCCCCCACTTTTTTCTCTACAGCCTGGGCTGGTTTTTGCAGGACTACAATGGCCAGGCGGTCGCCATGCATACCGGTAGCATCAACGGTATGAGTGCGATCATCGGCTTGATTCCCGACAAACGTTTGGGCGTGTACGTACTCGCCAACACTGATCACGTCGAACTGCGTCACGCGATCATGTACGAGGTCTTCGATCGGCTCGGTGACGCGGCGGGTCCTGTGAAACGTGACTGGAGTGCGGCGTTGCTCGACTTGTTCGCCGCACAGGAGCAGCGAACAGCCGAAGCACGTCGTACCGCCGAGTCGCGGCCGGTTGCGCAGACGAAGAACAGCATGCCGCTCACGCAGTACGTGGGCACGTATCGGAACGCGACGTTCGGCGACATCGTCATTGCGCAATCAGCCGACACGTTGCGCATGCGTTTTGCCAATGGCTCGCCTGGTGATCTGGTGCCGTTGGAGTATGAGGTCTTTCGAATTCGATGGAGCGACCGTTCTCGGAACGAAGGTCGCCTCGCTTTCCGACCCGACGGTACGGGTCGCGTGGCCGCACTTGATTGGAGTGGCCACACCTACACGCGCGTTGCGCCTCCCCGGTGAACCTGCCATGACTCGATCTACACCGATC
Source organism: Gemmatimonadaceae bacterium (assembly GCA_022843265.1). Lineage (GTDB taxonomy): Bacteria > Gemmatimonadota > Gemmatimonadetes > Gemmatimonadales > Gemmatimonadaceae > JAABRT01. The sequence goes on along the minus strand of JALHNZ010000019.1, from coordinate 7,213 downwards.
TCTCGTCGCTCACTGCTCGCTGGCGCAGCCGCTGCGGCCGCCGCCACGATCGCGGCGCCCATGATCAACCTTGGTCGCTACAAACTCTTCGCCCACAGCCAGCAGCAATACTCGGCGCGCGCCATCGCGCTGGTACAGCGCTCACTTGTGATCGACATGCTGAGCGTGTTCACGCTGAATTTTCCGGATCAGACCAAATGGAATCTCAATCCGGAATCGTTCACACAGGCTGAGTTTCAGGCGTTTCTCGACTCCGGCATTAATGTGTTTCATCCAGCGGTCGGATCGGGCGGGCCGAACGCCTACGAGAATGCGGTCAACTTCTTTGGCGGATGGAACGCATTTATCGCCGGCAGCGATACGCGTCTCATGCGCATTGACTCCGTCGATGATTTTGCTCGGGTGAAGGCCTCAGGAAAGATTGCCGTGATTCTCGGTTTGCAGAACGCCGAGCACTTTCGACGTCCCACCGACGTGGACTTTTTTCACGGCTTGGGTCAGCGCGTATCGCAACTCACCTACAATAGCCGCAACCTCATTGGCAACGGCGCCACAGAACGTCGCGATGAAGGGATCAGCGACTTCGGCGCGGCAATTATTGAGCGCATGAACACGGTGGGCATGGCGATCGATGTGTCGCACTGCGGTGACCGTACAACGCTTGACGCGTTCGAGCTCTCCAAACGACCGGTGCTCATCACGCATTCAAACGCGCGCGTGCTCACCAACGGCCATCCGCGCAACAAAGCCGACGAAGCGATTCTCGCGGTGAAGAAGAGTGGCGGTGTGATGGGCATAACCGGCGTGCGCATGTTTGTGCGTGATCGTGAACCCACCACGGTTGAGCACGCACTCGATCACTTCGATCATGTGTCCAAACTCATCGGACCCGAACACCTCGGTGTGGGCAGCGATATCAGTCTGTCTGGATACGACTCCATGCCGCCGGCGCTCAATCAGCAGCTGCGCAACTCGTACAAGGGCAGCTACGGCTTTCGCGAAAAAATCGACATCGAAGGGCTCGACCATCCGAAGCGCATGTATGACCTGACGGAGGGTCTCATCCGCCGCAAGTACAGCGACGCGAACATCGAGGGAATCCTCGGTGGCAACTTCCGTCGCGTGCTGTCGGAGATCTGGACCACGTGATCACGAGAGTCCGACTGCTGCTGGAGATGAGAACCGTATGACTACGAACCTGCGGGTGCGCGCGACGTGCGGCGCGTTGCTGCTGGCGGCGCTGCCGTTCATTGCATTGGCGGCACAATCGGAGCCCATGTACGATGTCGTGATCCGCAATGGTCGCGTGCTCGACGGCGCCGGCAATCCGTGGATCCTCGCGGATATCGCCATCGCCAACGGTCGTTTTGTGCGCATTGGTCACGTGACCGGTCGCGGCACGCGCGAAATCGACGCGCGCGGCAAATACGTGTCGCCCGGTTGGATTGATATGCTCGATCAATCGGGGCGCGTGCTGCGACAGAACGGACGCGCCGAGAGCAAGTTGCTGCAGGGTGTGACCACGTTGGTGGGTGGTGAAGGCGGCACGCCGGTACCGGCGTCGGAAATCGCGTCGTATTTCACGCAGCTTGAGCAGCAGGGATTGAGTGTCAACTTCGGCACGTATTTCGCCGAAGTGCAGGCGCGTTCGGCGGTGATTGGTCCGTCGAGCCGAGCGCCAACGCCGGCCGAACTGGATCGCATGCGTGCCATCATGGACACGGCGATGCGGGCAGGTGTGCTCGGCATGAGCACGGCGCTTATCTATCCGCCGGCGAGCTACGCGAGCACTGCCGAACTGGTGGAAGTGGCGAAAGTCGCGGCCCGGCACGGCGGATTCTACGCGAGTCACATTCGCGGTGAAGGCGCTGAGGTGGTGGAGTCCGTGCGCGAAGCGATCACGATTGGAGAGCGATCGGGTGCGCCGGTAGAGATTTTTCATCTCAAGGTTGCGCATCAGCCGTCGTGGGGCGTGCTCATGGATTCGATCGGACGTGTGATCGAAGCGGCCCGCGCGCGCGGTCTCGATGTGGCCGCAAACATGTACATGTACACAGCCGGCGGCACGAGTCTCGACGCGACCATTCCGAGCTGGGCGTTCGAGGGCGGGCGTGACTCATTGCGCGCGCGGCTGGCTGATCCGGCCATTCGCGCGCGGCTCAAGCGCGAAGTCAGCACCGGCTCGCCGGGGTGGTGGAATATTGTGGAAGCCGCGGGCGGTTGGGATCGCGTCGTGCTCATGAGCGCGCAGAATCCGGACAACGCGCAATTCGAACGCAAGAGCATTGCGCAGATCGCTACAGAAACGGGGAAAGAGCCGGCGGACGCGGCATGGGATCTTGTGCTCGCGGGCAACGGGCGCGTCACGGCCGTCTATCACATGATGTCCGAACCGGATATTGAAACGGCGCTGCGCTTTCCGTGGACGAGCATCGGCAGTGATGCTGCGGCAGCTGCGACTCCCGGCGTTGCCGACGCGTCGGGACTTCCGCATCCACGCATGTACGGTAATCCGGTGCGTGTACTCGCTCATTACGTGCGCACGCGAAAGGTGATCACGCTTGAGGACGCCGTGCGAAAAATGACGTCCTGGCCAGCGACCAGAATGAGGCTCGACGACCGTGGCGCAATTCGTGTGGGTGCCTGGGCCGATGTGACGATCTTTGACTTTGAGGCGCTGCAGGATCACGCCACGTACGAAGATCCGATGGCGTTACCGACCGGCATTGACGTTGTGCTGGTGAATGGCGTGGTGGTCATGGAGCAGGGCAAACACACGGGCGCGACCCCGGGTCGCGTGCTGCGCGGACCCGGTGCGACCAGCGGCGCGCCGTAGCGAAAGGCTGGGAACGCCGGTGCCGCTTGCGACGCCGCTTGACGCCATGGTGCGCGCGTGAGACGCGAGCGAATGTTCAGCGCATGATCTCACACCTGCTCCCCACCGATGATGTCGCGATCGACCTGCGCGGTGTCCCCGACGCTGTGCTCGCGCAGTTCTCACGTCCGCTGCAGACGTCTCTCATTGCACTGCGCCGCGAACTGCACCAGCATCCGGAACTGGCGTTCCAGGAGGAGCGCACCTGTGCCACGCTGGAACGAACGCTTGCGCAGCTTCTGATTGATACGCCGCCCGTGTCCGTGCAACGCGTGGCCGGCACCGGATTGGTGGTGCACCTGCGCGGGCGCGACCCGAGCGCTCCGATCGTCGCGGTGCGCGGTGACATCGATGCGCTCCCGATTCATGAAGCCACAGGAGTGCCCTGGGCGTCCAAGCATGATGGACTGATGCACGCCTGCGGTCACGACGTGCACGCGGCGTGGGCAGTCGGAGCGGCGTGCCTTCTGGCGCAGAACCCGGCCGCAGGAGACGTGCTCATTGTGCTGCAACCCGCGGAGGAAACCGGGAATGGTGCTGCTGCTATGCTGGCTTCTAAGTCGCTCGATAGTGTGTCGGTAATATTCGGTGCCCATGTAGATCGACGCTTTCCTGTGGGGCAGGTGGTCGCGCAGCCAGGACCCCTGGCGGCCGCTGCGGACACCTTCACTGTTACGCTGCGCGGTCGTGGGGCCCACGGTGCACGTCCGCACGAGTCGGCCGATCCAGTGCTTGGCGCTGGCATGCTGATCGCCGCGCTTCAGGGCATTGTCTCGCGACGGGTCAACCCATCGGTGCCGGCTGTCGTGACCGTTGCCACGATGCGGGCGGGGGAGGCGCTGAACGTGATCCCGGATTCGGCAACTATCGGCGGGACACTTCGCACGGTGGACTCCGCCACCCGCGCCTTGGTGGCCACTGAAGTCCGGCGCATCGCCGAAGGGATCGCGGCGGCATACGATCTCGTGGCGGAGGTAGACATTGTCAACGGCCCGCCGCCGATCGTAAATCCCGAGCGCGAGGCAGGGTGGGCACGCGCGGCGGCGCAGGGGCTGGTGGGCGAGGTGAACGTGGTGCCGCTGGGCATCACCAATATGGCCGGCGAGGATTTTGCCGACTACATGGAGCGCATGCCCGGAGCATTTCTGCGCATCGGTGCCCGCGAACCAGGTGGCGCGGCCACGCCCGCCCATTCGCCGCAGTTTCTGGCGGCCGAGGGGGCTCTGTTTGTGGGGGCAGCGGTGTTGGCCGAAGCGGCGCGGATTGCGTCGGCGGCGCTCGCGTAGCGGTCAAATGCGCGGAGGGGGCGACGCCGTTGCGCTCGATGCGCGTGTTGGTGCACCTCCTCAGCGCACGCGAAACTTCTGCACGACCGGCCGTAATCGAGGGGCGTGTGCGAAGTGCAGTGAGTACGTCCCGACCTGGTCAGGAGTGAATTCGAAGTCAGCCGTTTCGCCCACGTCGAGCACGAGCACAGCGCGTTGCGCATGTGCGGAGTGTACAGGGACGTCGAATCCATCTTTGGCGAGTGCTCGCCACGACACCGTGTCGGCGCCGCGTGTGAGGAGCGCGCGAATGCTCGCCGCCGGGCCGATGTTCACAAATCGCAGGCGGTAGGAAGTCCCCCGTCTGAGATCTGCCTGCGGCAGCGCGGAATCTCCGTTGATTACGAGCTTGGGCGGTTCCTCGTCACCATCCCAGGCCGCCACGAAGACGCGGTCGCGCTCCGGGTCGTGCATCGCGCCGGGCTCAAGGACGACAATCGGACCGTACAAGCCAGACGTAAGCTGCTCGAGGTCATTGAGGTGCGTGTGATAGATGAACGTGCCGCTCCTCGGCAGGCTCAGCCGCGCGGTAAAGGAATCTCCCGGCGCGATCATCGGTGCGAGCCGTGAGCTATCACCACTGAATCCCACGACCCCGTCGGAGTAACTCTCCAACTCGATGCCATGCCAATGCACGGCCGTCGGTTCGCGCAACCGATTCACGACGGTGATGTCGGTGGGCTCGTCGCGCGTGAGTACGAGGAGCGAACCGGGTGCCCGCGCTGTTTGCGGTGAGGGCTCCGTGGTTCCCTGCTGCAACATGAAGCTCAGGTTGCGGAGCGCATGGCTGCGGCGCGCACCTTCGTGCACCAGCAGGCGCACGGCGCGCGTACCCGCACGCGGCGGCTCTCGCCATTCAGGCGCGGGATTGACGGTGAGCCCGAGCACGAGGCCCGCCATGTGGCGCCCGACGTCGCTCGATGCGTGATCCGCATGATCGCTTGGCCCCAGCCGCGCGGTGCCGAGCACGTGAAATCCGATGTGACAGTGGAATAGCCAGTTGCCGGGGCGGTCAGGCTCGAACGCGAGCGACAACGTCGAGAACGGTTTCATGGACTCGGTCACGACGGTGCGTTGAGTGCCGTGGGAGTAGATGGTATCACGCGCCATGTCTCCCCGAGCGGTGACCTGGTAGTAGAAACCGTGCAGGTGCATCGGGTGTGGGCGCACCGTCGCGTTCACCCACCGCCAACGGATCGAATCGCCCATGGACGCGAAGAGGCGCTCGGTGTGCGGCCACGCGCGGCCATTGATGGCGACGGCGTTGTCATAGTTGATCGAGTCGCGAGGCTCTCCCCACACATTCATCACAAACACACGGTCATCAGCGGGAGCGCCAACTGAATCCACGACGAAAGCGCCCGCGAGCTGCTCTCGCTCACGGATATCCCAATCCACTGTTCCCGCCTGCGCAGCGTACATGTATGTGCCGTGTGCGCCGACTTCGAAGGTCACCGATCGCGTCTCTCCGGGCGGGATGATCAGTGTGTCCAGCGGCTCACCCGCCGGTCGGCTGGACAACCCGACCACGCGAAGCGTGGAGTCGAGCAGCGCATTCCGCACCGTCGCCGCGACGATCGTGCCGGTCGTGACGCGAATGAGCGGGGCGGGAATCTGGGGTGCGTTTCCTTCCTCGGCGAACACTGGGGCATCCACGTGTGGACCTGGATCAGCCTCGGGGTACCAGCGCGCCATCTGGACGACTAGCGACAGCGCCAGAGTGTCACCGCGCATTTCACCGGCGCGCACGCGGTTGTCGTTCGCTGAGGCTACCGGAAGTCCGTCCACCATTCGCGACTTGTTGCACGCGAGCGGGGTGAGGAGCAGCAGCACCAGCGCGCCACGTCGGAACGCGCGGACGCCATCGGCGAAACCCGTTAGTGCACCCATTCATCGCCCCGGGGAGTGAGAGCGCAAAACTTCCCCACGCGAGAATGGCGGCGCAAGGTGCTTCTCGGTCTGTTTTCATGTAATGAACGGGCGATGATCGAGATCCGGCGACTCCAGCTCTCGTCCCCACGGTTGCCAGATGGACCGCGTTTTCATATAGTATACTAAGTTGTAGACAAATTTCGCCCTCTTTGCGCGGCTCTGCAACTGGGCACCTCCCTCCCGGATTCACCATGCGAGCGTCCCTCCTCTGCGCCCCCATGCTCCTGCTGCTCTCAGCAGAAGCTTCTGCCCAACAGCCAGCGCGTCTGGTGCTCGGGCAGGCCGTCACCGCTACGCTGCCGGCGAATGGCACGCTCCCCTATGAGCTGGTACTGCCGGCTGGCCGGTTCGTGGCCGGGCGCGTGCATCAAGACGGCGTCGACGTGATGGTCACCGTGACCGGGCCGGATGGCGCGCAACTGCATCGCGCTTCGCGCATCGCTCGTGGCGGTCCGGAGGCCTTTGTATTCACCACAAAAGCGGCGGGCCGGCATAAGATCGAGGTTGCCGCGGTGAAAGCGGGGACCAGCGGCGCGGTCCGCACGAGGCTCACGCGGTTGGAGCCCACGGCCACCACGCCGCAAGGCAAGGTGGATCAGGCGGCCGCGTATCTCTCCGAAGACACGCCCGGCGCCGTCGTGGGCGTGATTCGGAACGGCCAGCTGGCGATGGTAAAAGCATACGGCGCAGCTGATCTCACGTTCAGCATGCCTTTCACGGCGACAACTCCCACGAACATTGGCTCCACAGCCAAACAATTCACCGGGTTCGCCGTGGCATTGCTGGCATCGCGCGGCGCGCTGTCGCTTGATGATGACGTGCGCAAGCACATCCCCGAGCTGAAAGACTTCGGCAAGAAGATCACCGTTCGGCATCTGCTCACGCACACGACCGGATACCGTGAGTTCATCAACACGCTCTTGATCGGCGGCCGTCAGGTACTGGAGGGAGACTACATCTCTCCCACCGAGGTCATTCGCGTTGTTAACCGGGCGCCGAAGCTGCAGAACGAGCCCGGCGCCGAGTTCAACTACAACAACTCGGCATTCAGTCTGGCCACGATTGTGGTGGAACGCGTTAC
>JALHNZ010000018.1:54895-58963 GCA_022843265.1 Gemmatimonadaceae bacterium | reverse complement strand
AGGCGCGGCAGGCGCGGCACACGCGGCACACGCGGCACACGCGGCACTCGCGGCACACGCGGCACAGGCGGCACACGCGGCACCGTCGTCTCTGCGCCGCGTCGCGCGCTTACGGCACCGTCACGTGCGAGCGCCGTATCCCGCCCGCGCTCGCCGATGGTCGCAGGAGCCTCACCCCCTGAGTTTTCGCGGCTGTCGGCGAAGCCGTTGAGCCGCGCAAACGCAGGGGGTGGGGCGACCCCCGCACCGAACGCGACCGCAGGGGGTGGGGCGACCCCCGCACCCAAACTCAAACGGGCCTGCCTCTGAACCAGAGACAGGCCCGCCAAGCAGCACGAACGAGCGTGTGCTACACGTCGAGATTCGACACGAACCGCGCGTTCGATTCGATGAACAGACGGCGTGGTTCTACTTCGTCGCCCATCAGCATCTGGAACGTCTGGTCGGCCAGCACCGCGTCTTCCATGGTGACGCGCCACATGCTGCGCGTTTCCGGGTCCATGGTCGTCTTCCACAGCTGCTCCGGGTTCATTTCGCCGAGACCCTTGTAGCGCTGCACGTTCAGGTTGGTTTTGCCATCGCCAAAGCGCTCGGCGATCATGTCGCGCTCTTTTTCGGTGTAGGCATAATACTCTTCCTTGCCCTTGGCCACGCGATAGAGCGGCGGCTGCGCAATGTACATGTAGCCCGCTTCAATCAACTCCGGCATCTGACGGAAGAAGAATGTGAGCAGCAGCGTCCGAATGTGCGCACCGTCCACGTCGGCGTCGGTCATGATGATGACCTTGTGATAGCGTGCCTTCGCGATGTCGAACTCTTCCCGGATGCCGGTGCCGAGCGCGGTGATGATCGTCCGAATTTCTTCGTTGCTCAACACTTTGTCGATGCGCGCTTTTTCCACGTTGATGATTTTGCCGCGCAGCGGCAGAATCGCCTGGAAGTCACGCTTGCGACCCTGCTTGGCGGAACCACCGGCCGAGTCACCCTCGACGAGATAGATCTCGCAGAGCGACGGGTCGCTCAGTGAGCAGTCGGCGAGCTTGCCTGGCAAGTTGCCCACGTCGAGCGCGGACTTTTTGCGTGTGAGGTCGCGAGCCTTGCGCGCCGCTTCACGTGCACGCGCCGCCGACACGGCCTTCTCAATAATGATGTTGGCCGTTTTGGGATGCTCTTCGAGGTACGTATTGAGCAGGTCGTTGACGACACTGCGCACCGCGCCTTCGACTTCCGAGTTGCCGAGCTTGGTTTTGGTCTGACCTTCGAACTGCGGCTCGCGAACCTTGACCGACAGCACCGCGACAATGCCTTCGCGTACGTCGTCACCGCTGAGACGAATGTCCTTGTCCTTCTTGTTCAGCGCCGTGGACTTTTCGATGTACTTGTTGATGACCGACGTGAGCGCGCTTTTGAAGCCGGTGAGGTGCGTGCCGCCTTCATGCGTGTTGATGTTGTTCACGAAGGAGAACACCGACTCCGAATAGCCGTCGTTGTACTGCAGCGCGAGATCAATCGCGATGTCGTCACGCTCGGTTTCGATCGCAATGACATCCGGATGCAACGGCTTGCGATTCGCGTTCAGATACGCGACAAACTCGCGAATGCCGCCCTGCGCGTGGAACGTTTCCGCCTTCTGCTCACCTTCACGCTCGTCGGTCAGCGTGATGGAGATGCCTTTGTTCAAAAACGCCAGTTCACGCAGGCGCGACGCAAGCGTGGCCCAGTCGTAGCGCTGTGTTTCCGTAAAGATGGTTTCGTCGGGCTTGAACCACACCTTTGTGCCGCGCTCTTTCGGTCCGACGTCACGCGTGACCTTGAGCTTGGTGGTGGTAATGCCGATGCCAAAGTCCATGTAATACTCCTTGCCATCGCGCTTCACCCACACCTTGAGCTGTTTCGACAAGGCATTCACCACAGACACACCCACACCGTGCAAGCCGCCGGACACTTTGTACGTGTTCTTGTCGAACTTGCCGCCGGCGTGCAGCACGGTCATGGCGAGTTCAAGGCCGGGCAGCTTTTCGACCGGGTGAATGTCGACCGGAATACCGCGACCGTCATCTTCAACCGTGATGGAATCATCGGGGTGAATGATGACCGTGACGCGCGTCGCGTGACCGGCGAGTGCTTCGTCGATGGAGTTGTCGACGACCTCGTAGACGAGGTGGTGCAAACCGCGCGCCGAGGTGGATCCGATGTACATGCCCGGGCGCATGCGGACCGCTTCAAGTCCTTTGAGTACTTGAATGCTACCGGCGCCGTAGCCGTTCTGCGGCTCTTCGTGCTCGTTGGCCATGTCGATGGTGAGGCGGGGATGACAGGCGCGCCGAACGGCCGAAACAGCGCCGAAGCAAGGGTCGCGCCAGAGTTACTGGTAACCCCGAAAAATAACCCGAAACAGGGGTAAATGCAACTTTGTTTTGCTCTCGTAAGTGATTGAAAATCAACCACTTATGATTCGCGCTTTGCCCCTTGACGGATCAGCGCTGCAACACCAGCCGCAGGCGGGCGATCGGGGGGCGCGAGCTATCTGCATTCAACGCCTTCAGCAGCTCTGGCTCCATGAGCGAAAGCTCGGTCATCCAGCCGTTCGAGCGCACGGAAATCACGAGCGTGCCGTCACGTTGCAAAGCCACCGGTTCGGTGACGGCGGCGATCTGCGGGCCCACGAGGGCCGGCCATTCGGGGATGACGCGGGCCTGGGCCATGCGGTCGGTCAGGCCGGCGCGGTCGATCACCGACGCGAGGATATCGCTCAGTTTGGCGGGTTTGCGGGGGGAGGTCATGGCGGGCCTTCCCGCGGGAGGGGGAACGGTTGGGCGGGATTGGTGATGGGTGCGGCCTTTCGAAAATGCGAGGCCGAATGGCCGAATGGCCGTGGGCTCCCCCAACTGGGCCGAATGACCGAATCAGACAGCACAACGCGACTGGCGAGGGTGTTGCTCTTGCAGTTCCCGATTCGGTCATTCGGCCCCCGTGCGGGAGCCCACGGCCATTCGGCCATTCGGCCTCCCCGTTTCGAAAGCCCGCACAGAGCCCCCCAACTCGCCCCATCGATCTCCGCCATACGCCCCATCACACCAATTCCCCCGACCGCATCTCCCTCCGGGGCAACGCCGTAAACGCAGCCGGAATATCCTCCGCGCGCGGTACCACAATCACCACTTGCCCCACCCCAGTCACCGCCAGCAGCGACAAAATCGCCGCGGCCCGGCGCGCATCCAGCTCCGCAAACGGATCATCGAGCAGCAGCAACGGTGGCGCACCAAGCACCGCATGCACCGTGGCCGATTCCCGCATACGCAGCGCAATCGCGGCCGTGCGCTGCTGCCCCGCCGACCCGAACGTGCGCAAATCACGGCCGCCCAGTTGCAACTGCAGTTCGTCGCGATGCGGACCAACCATGGTGACACCGCGCCGCAGTTCCTGCGCGCGCTGCGCGTCAAAATGCGACGCAATCATGGCCGGCAACTCGTCGTCGCTGCAGTCCGCCACACCACTCACATAACGCAGCGTGCAGGGCATCACCTCGCCAATCGCGGCGCACAGCTCGGCATACTCGCGCGCGTGCTGCTCCGCCCACGCGCGACGAGCACTGATCAGGACCGCGCCGTGCTCACACATCGCCGGTTCCCACACCGCAGCATTCGCGGCGGCACTGGCCGTGGTGCGACCGTGTCGCTGCAACTCACGCAGAGTCGCGTTTCGTCGCACCAGCGCCGCGCGATACTGTTGCAAACTGTTGAGATACGCGCGTGATGTGAGCGCCAATGCAACGTCAAGAAACCGGCGCCGTTCACCCGGTCCACCAGAGACCAGGCTCACATCCGATGGCGAAAAACACACACTCGGTAACGCGCCGAGCGCGTCGGCAAGCCGTGTCTGCTCCACACCGTCGAGTGTGGCGCGTTTGCGTTTGCTGGCCCGTTCGAATCCCACACTTGCGGCATGCACTCGCGCGGGAGCGCCAAGTTTCGCGCGCACGTGAAACCCGGCTGCACCAAAGCGCACCACGTCGGCATCGCGCGCGCCCCGCCACGAGCGAAGCAATCGCAGATACGCGATCGCTTC
>JALHNZ010000018.1:15108-54885 GCA_022843265.1 Gemmatimonadaceae bacterium | reverse complement strand
CGCTTCGAGCAGGTTTGTCTTGCCATGCCCATTATCGCCAACCACTGCGAGTCCGGCCGAATCTACCTCGAGATCAAGCGAGCTGAGGTTCCGGAAGTCGCGAATGGTGAGCTGTTCAAGCATGCGTGCAGCGCAGCGGCTCAGCGGCCATGAAACGTCGGTGTGCGCTTCTCCAGAAACGCCTGCATGCCTTCCTTCACATCCTGCGTCGCCGACATCACGCCGAACAAATCACTCTCGGCGAGTGCGCCTTCTTCGAGGGTGCTGTCGAGTCCGCGGTTCACTGCGTCAATGCAGCCTGCGATAGCCAGCGGTGCATTGGCGAGCATCACGTTCGCCAACGCCTTGGCGCGTTCCATCAAGCCGGCGGCAGGCACCAGCTCGTCGGCCAAACCCAGGCGATGTGCTTCCGTGGCGTCGATCATATCACCGGTAAGCAGCAGCTTGAGCGCGGCGCCGCGCCCGATCAGGCGGGGCAGGCGCTGCGTGCCTGCGAATCCAGGCACAATGCCGAGCTTTACTTCCGGTTGACCAAACTTTGCCTTGTCGCTCGCAATGCGCACATGACATGACATGGCCAGTTCACAGCCGCCACCCAAGGCAAATCCGTTCACCACCGCGATGGTTGGTTTGGCGCTGGTCTCAAAACGGCGAAACACACGCTGACCAGCGCGTGCACGCTGCTGCGCCTCAAGCGGACTCTGACTGGCTAGTTCAGAAATGTCGGCGCCGGCAACAAACGCGCGGCCAGCCCCTGTGAGCAGTACCACGCCCACATCGGCGCGCGCATTGGCTTCGTCAATCGCCACGCCCAGCTCGGCGATGGTCGCGTCGTTGAGTGCGTTCAATTTGTCCGGCCGGTTCACGGTGATCGTGGCGATCCGGTCAGCAACGTCGAAGGTGAGATTGATGTAGGACATTGGGGGCAGGCTTGGGTGAACCCGGAAATCTAGCGGCAGGCTCCACGGTGCTGCTGGCGCATGTGAATGATCGCGAGCCCTGTAGCCGTCACACGCGCCAACGGCTGACTCGGAGTAAGATACCGCATGTCAAATGGCGCCCCTCTGCTGGAACCACCGTTTGCGACAGTCAGCTGGTCGGCCGATGGCCGCGCGCTGCGTCTGCTTGACCAACGTGTTCTGCCAGGCGTGGAGCAGTATCTGGAGACACGCCATGTGCACGACACGGTCGAGGCCATTCGTTCGCTCGCCGTGCGAGGCGCGCCCGCGATTGGCGTAGCGGCCGCGCTCGGGCTCGTGGTTGCACTCGAACACGTGTTGGAGCACGAGTTGGAGCCGGAGCATGCGCTGTTGCACTCAGCCGCGCGCGGCGAGTTGCGTGGTCTTGCCGCGCTGCTCGACGCCTCGCGCCCCACCGCAGTGAATTTGCGCTGGGCGCTGCAGCGGATGTTACGTGTGTCGGAGTCGTTGTCCGACGATGCGCTCATGCGCGGACTGCGCGCCGAAGCCACGCGCATTCTTGAAGAAGACCGTGCCATGTGTCTGGCCATCGGTGAAGCGGGTGCATCGTTCATCACCGAAGGATCGGGTGTGCTCACGCATTGCAATGCGGGTGCACTTGCCACGGCGGGCATTGGCACGGCGCTCGCGCCCATGTACGTGGCGCACGCGCGGGGCGTGACGTTTCACGTCTTCGCCGATGAAACCCGTCCGCTGTTGCAAGGTGCGCGGCTCACAAGTTGGGAGCTGCAGCGTGCGGGCATTCCGGTGACGGTGCAGCCGGATGGTGCCGCGGCCTCACTGCTCCGCTCGGGCGTTGTGCAGGCCGTGTTTGTGGGCGCCGACCGCATCGCCGCCAATGGTGATGTCGCGAACAAGGTTGGTACGTACCCGCTTGCGCTTGCGGCCCGTGCGCACGGTGTGCCGTTTTATGTATGCGCGCCGTACAGCACCTTTGATGCAAACACCGCAACCGGCGACGACATTGAGATTGAACATCGTCATCGGGACGAAATTGCGTTGGCGGGTGAACGTATCGTTCTGCCCACGCACGTGCCCGTGAACAATCCCGCGTTCGATGTCACACCACGCGAGTTGATCACCCACTACATCACCGAGCGCGGCGTACTGTCGCCGCCCTTTCACATCTGAGGACGCTGCGATGCATGTGCTGGCGATCGATCAGGGTACCACTGGTTCCACGTGTCTCGTGCTGGCCGCTGACGGTCGCATTGTTGGACGCGCCTACCGCGAAATCACGCAGTACTACCCGCAGCCCGGCTGGGTCGAACACGACGCCATGGAAATTGTGTCGCGCACATTCGAAGCCGCGCGCGAAGCAATTGCGAACGCGGGCGTGACGCCCAAGGCGGTTGGCATCACGAATCAGCGCGAGACGATCGTCTTGTGGGATCGCGCCACGGGCGAGCCGGTGCACCGTGCCATTGTGTGGCAGGACCGTCGCACGGCGGATCGTTGCCGCGCGCTCGACTCAAGCGCTTCAGACATTCAGAAACGCACCGGTCTTGTCACCGATCCCTATTTCAGCGCCACGAAGCTCGAGTGGTTACTCGGTCAGCCGAAACTTGCCGCGCGCGCGCAACGCGGTGATCTGGCTGCCGGCACCATTGATTCGTTCCTGATCTGGCACCTCACCGGTGGTACGGTGCATGCAACCGATCCAACGAACGCGTCGCGCACCATGTTGTACGACATTGAAAAGCGCGCGTGGAGTCCGGAGCTGCTCGAGTTGTTCGGTGTTCCGTCATCACTGCTTCCTGACGTGCGTCGTTCGAGCGGATTTTTTGGTACGACCACTGCCGGCTCTATTGGCGTCGAACTGCCCATTCTTGGCGTGGCCGGCGATCAGCAGGCGGCCCTGTTCGGACAGGGCGGTTGGAATGCGGGTGGTGGCAAGAACACCTACGGCACCGGCGCGTTCTTGCTGCTCAACACCGGACAGACGCGCCCCGAGCCCGGCGACGGTCTGCTCACCACGATTGCGTGCGATGCCAGCGGCAACCCCACGTACGCGCTCGAAGCCTCGATCTTTGTCGCCGGAGCAGCGGTGCAGTGGCTTCGCGATGGACTGGGCATCATTACGAACGCGTCTGAGACCGAAGAGATCGCGCGCTCGGTGGCGAGCACGGACGGCGTTTATTTTGTCCCGGCGCTCACCGGCCTTGGCGCTCCCGATTGGGAACCGCACGCGCGTGGCACCATTACCGGCCTCACCCGCGGAACCACGTCGGCGCATTTGGTGCGCGCGGCGCTTGAGGCCATGGCCTTCGGAACCGTCGACGTTCTTTCATTGATGCGTGCCAAGGGTCGCGTGCCCTTTGACCGGCTGCGCGTGGACGGCGGGGCCACCAGCAACGACTGGCTCATGCAGTTTCAGGCCGATGCGCTCGGCGTACCCGTGGAGCGTCCCGATATTGTAGAAACAACGGCGCTCGGTGCGGCCGGGCTGGCGGGCATTGCCGGCGGGGTCTGGAAAGACGCGGAGGCGTTCATCAATGCGCGCCGGTTTACGCGCTTTGTGCCGGGCGACGGCACGGCGGCCGCGCAGTCAGGACATGCCGGCTGGCGACGAGCGGTTCGGGCGACACTCTCCTGGGCCCGCGACCGTTCGTAGCGCGCTCTGCAGCTGCTCGGGACGCTCTCGGTCACCCGACCCGTGACGTTCGTGTCCCACGCTGCTATGTTGCAGGAAGGACCAGTCTCAGGAACTACGCCGCAGGGCGAAGGTTTTACCTTGTGCTGGTAACGCACTAACTCAGGTGGAGTCACGTGAAAGCTCGCAGCAAGTTTCTGATCGGTGGACTGCTCGTACTCGGTACGTCGGGCATCCTGATGGCCAGTTCGACCAGAGAAACGGCGCAGTACTTTCTGACGCCAACGGAACTGGCTGCGAAAGTCGTAGACAATCCCAAGTTCGTGAAAGTCGGCGTGAAGGTTGGCGCAGCCGTCGTGAACGGCACGATTGAGCGGGCGCAGGACGGTCGGAGCGTGAAGTTCAGCATGACGGACACGACGACCACCTATAAGGTGGTGTATCGCGGCGTCATTCCCGACACGTTCACCGAGGGTGTCAGCGTGGTCGTCGAGGGGCGTCTGAACGACGAGGGCGTGTTCGAAGCCACCACTCTGCTTGCCAAGTGCGCGTCCCGCTACGAAAACGAGCCGGACAGGTATCCACAATCGCCGAGCTATCCCACGGGCACCAAGCCCGCTGCGTGAGCCCCGGCGCTCACCCCTCCTGATGTGATTCTCGTAGGCGAGTTGTCGCTCTGGGTGGCCATTCTTATGGCTGCCTGGACGACCACGGTCTCCTGGGCCGGCGGATATCAGCGCCGCTCTGACCTGGTCTTCAGTGGCGAACGGGCCATGTACGCTACGTTCGCGTTTACCACAGTGGCCTCAATCGGTCTGTGGTACGCCATTTTCACACACGACTTCTCCTTGAAGTTTGTGTCGTCGTACAGCAGTCGCAATCTGCCGTCCGTTTATCTGTTCTCGAGCTTTTGGGCCGGGCAGGCGGGCTCGATGCTGTTCTGGACGCTCATCTTGGCCGGCTACGGCGCGCTCGCGGTGTTCTTCAATCGCCATCGATTGCGCGCGATGATGCCGTGGGTGACGGGCACGATGGGCCTGGTGACGCTTTTCTTCTTGCTCACCACCGCATTTGGTGCCAACCCATTCGAACGACTCGATTGGGTGCCCGCCGACGGTCGCGGCATGAATCCGCAGCTGCAGAATCCCGGCATGGCGATTCATCCGCCTATGCTCTACTTCGGGTATGTCGCCACGGCGGTGCCATTTGCGTTCGCGATCGGTGCGCTGATTACGCGTCAGCTGGATGGCGAATGGTTGGCCGCCGTGCGTCGCTGGTCGCTGCTGTCGTGGTTCTTCCTCACGATCGGCATCGTGCTGGGTATGTGGTGGGCGTACGTGGAACTCGGCTGGTCCGGCTATTGGGCCTGGGACGCCGTGGAGAACTCGTCGCTGCTGCCGTGGTTGAGCGGTACCGCATTCCTGCACTCGATCATGATTCAGGAAAAGCGCGGCATGCTTAAGAAGTGGAACGTGACGCTCGTTGTGCTCACCTTCCTTCTCTCGATCCTTGGCACGTTCATCACGCGCAGCGGAGTGATCGAAAGTGTGCACGCGTTTGCACGGTCAAACGTGGGCCCGTGGTTCCTCTGGTTCCTGATAATCTCCACCATTCTCACTGCGGTGCTCGTGTCCACGCGACTCAAGGACATGGAAGCCAAGGCCGAGTTGGAAAGCATGGTGAGCCGAGAGGCGGCGTTCCTGTACAACAATCTCGTGCTGGTTGGTATTGCGTTCACCACGTTGTGGGGCACGCTCTTCCCGATTTTGTCGGAATGGGTGCAGGGCGAGAAGATCACGGTCGGTCCGCCGTTCTTTAACTCGGTGAACACGCCGCTCGGCTTGTTGCTGCTCGCGCTCACCGGCATTGGCCCGCTGATCGCATGGCGACGTGCGTCGAGCGCAAATCTCAAGCGGCAGTTCCTGGCGCCGTCCATAGTTGGTGTATTGGCCGTGGTCGTTCTGTTGGCCCTCGGCATGCGCCACTTCTACGCGCTTGTGTTTTACGGGCTGGCGGCGTTTGTGGCCACTACCATCACGATGGAGTTCGTGAAGGGCATCGGTGCGCGACGTCGTATGTACCAGGAGAATCTGGCCACGGCCGGCGTGCGTCTCGTTGTGCGCAATCGTCGTCGTTACGGCGGCTACGTGGTGCACTTTGGCGTGGTGGTGATGTTTGCGGCGTTCGCCGGTTCGTACTTCAAGAAGGACTACGCCGAAGTCGACCTGAAAACGGGCGACACGTTTACGGCCACCGATCCGTGGGGCGACACGTGGACGTTCACGAGCGAGGGCATGAACTCCTTCGAGACCTTGAACCGTCGCGTGACGGCCATTAGTCTCGTGGCCACATACAATGGCAAGCCGATGGGCCGTATGCTGGCCGAAAAGCGCCAGCATTTTGACAGCAACAAGGCCGAGACGTTCGAGCCGTCCACCGAAGTCGCGATCATGGAAATGGCGCGTCAGGATGTGTACGTGTTCTTCTCGGGCCTGCGTGATGCGGACACGGCGGTGCTCACGTTCAACTTCAATCCGCTGGTGATCTGGGTGTGGATTGGCGGATTCATCATGGCCTTTGGTGGCGTGATCGTGATGTGGCCGCAGGCTGAACGTCGTGAGCGTGGATACGTGGCGGAGCTTTCGCCGCAGCACGATGGCGCATTGGTTGGGGCGGGCGTGTGAGCAGCGGTATGACGCGCCGTGCGTTTTTCGTGCGCACCGCAGTGCTCGCGCCGGTTGTTCTCGCGGCGCCAGCGCTGCTGCGTGCGCAAAACAGCAGCACGGTGAATATGAACGGGGACTTTTACATCCCTGTTCGACCCGCACCCAAGCCCAACGCCACGGCACAGCTCGACGACGACGCCATTCAGGCGCTTGAACGCACGCTCGCGTGCCCGTGCCCGTGTACGCTTGACGTGTACACCTGTCGTACGACCGACGTGTTGTGCACCAACTCGCCGGCTATCCACCGCGATGTGGTGCGCATGGTCGAAGGCGGGTATACCGGCGACGAGATTGTCTCGCAGTTAATGGATGTGTACGGTCAGCGGATTCTTGCGTTGCCGCGCAAGGAAGGATTCAATCTGGTCGGCTGGTTTTTCCCGTTCGTTGCCATTGGCACCGGCGGTTTGGCGATAGCCTACCTGCTGCGCACATGGCGGAACAATGCCGTTGCCGCTGCCGCGCTGGCGACCACAAGCGGCGTGCGCTCGATTGGCGTGCAGGCCACCGACGAAGAAATGGAGCGCCTGAATGCGGCGCTCCGCGACGACTCACGCTGACTCGTGACACATGTTTGAAAGTGCCTCGCTCCCGCTCATCCTCGGTACGCTGCTCGCACTCGGTGCGCTGTCGTACGTGCTGCTGCCGCTGCTCAATACGGCGGAGGAAACGCAGGCGGCCGTATCCCGCTCTGCGGCGAAGGGCGTGGCGCAACAAGCGAACGTGGTGAAGGAAGATGGAATGGCCGTGGCCGCGCTGCGAGAGATCGAGTTTGATCGCGCGACGGGCAAGCTGTCGGACAAGGACTACGACGAGCTCAAGGTGAAGTACACCAAACTCGCGCTGCTTGAACTGCGCGAGCAGGATGATGCGAGCTACGTGCGTTCGGCCGCGCAGGAAGGCGCCGCGGCGAACGAGGATCCGGTGGAAGCCGCAGTGCGTGCGGTGCAGGCGCGCCGGCCCAAGTGTGGGACCTGCGGTCCGCGCCCCGAGAGTGATTCTGTGTACTGCTCAGGGTGCGGTAGCTATTTGCCGGGCGCGTGCGGTTCGTGTGGTGCCACGGTGAAGCTGCCGGGCGCGCGTTTCTGTGATAGTTGTGGCGGGGCGCTCGCGGCGGCGTAGCACGGCGACTCCGTGATGAATGCAGTTTCGGCGCTCTCTGAACTGCATGGAACGCAGAGACGCAGAGACTGCGAAGCCCTCCGCGACTCCGCACACGAAACTCCGCCCCGCCTCTACCCCCGCTCCAACGCATCAAGCTTGCGCCGCGCCATGCGCAGCGGCAACACGGTGAACGCACAACACGTCGTGATCACCAACGCGAACGGTAACAGCAACCGCCAACTGTCGAACTCCCAGCCAAAATGATCCGCCACAACCCAGCGTGACGCCGGGCGTCCTGCCCCGTAGGCTACGGCTGCAATCAGCACAATCGCCGACAACATGAACAGCAGCCCACCGAACGACGTGGGAATCTGCGCCGCGTTTTCGGAATCGTACTGCGGATAGAATGCGCCGTATGAGAGCGCCATGGCCGTGAGTGGAAACACCAGGCAGGCGATCGCCGCCGTGCTCACCACGTGCACAAACAACGACACGTCGAGCAGCAGGTTGGTGGCGACCACCAACACGATCGCCAACAAGAACAGCGGCACGGCGCCTACCCAGAACTTGGCCCACAACAAATCACGCATGGCGAGCGGACTCGAGCGCAACAACCACAGCGCGCGTCCTTCGAGGCTGATTGACGGAAAGACAAAGCGACCGGCGATGGAAGCCAGCACAAACCCGGCCACGGCGAGATTCAGGAATGGCACCAGCTGTCGTAACAGCACGGTCATGCCGTCGCCCGACAGCGGCAGGTAGCGCACGTTGGCTACGTACACCACGAGCAGTACAAAGAGCAGAATGAGCTGACTCCATTGCGTGGTGTCGCGCGCGAACACCTTCAGCTCTTTGAGCACCAGTTCGCGACGATTGGCGGGCAGCCAGCCGAACATGCGGTCGATGAGCGGACGCACGGCCACACTCGTCCGCTTGCCCGCACCCTCCTGCGCCGCGCTGAAACCGCGTGCCCAGAGCAGTTGATGCGCCGCCAGCCCAACGCTCACCAGCGCAAGCGCTGCGCCCCAGAGACGCAACATGGCTGTGCTGATGGGACCACCACGCAAATATCCCATCACGGCGTCGCTGGCCCACTCGCTTGGCAGCCACGGAGAACTCGGCGTGTTGATGGCCGCCACGAAATCCATGAAGTTCTCAAAACCTTCCGGACGCACCAGCTGCTCGGGACGCGCCATGCGAAACATCACCACCAGGGCGGCGATGGCCAGCACTGTAACCACCGACAGAATGTCGCGCGTGCGCCGCGCGGGAAACACATTCGCGAGCACGAGCGTGATCAGTGAACCCAGCGCGGTGGGAATCACGAAGTACGGTACGAAAACAGCGAGCGCAAAGCCGAGAAACTGAATGCCACCCTGATACACCGCAGCGTATGCGCTCAGCAGCGGTAGCAGCAGCAGCATGACCATCCAGTTGGCGTGCACACCAGTTTCAATGAGCCGCGCGCCGTACAGTGCCGCGCGTTTCACCGGCGCTGACGCAATTTGATCCAGGTCGCGCGCCAGAAAGCTGCTCGAGAGCGCGCCAATCACGTTCGAGAGCAACAGAATCGACGAAAACGCCAACAACATCATCGCCAGCACCTTGCCGGCGAGAATGGCGCCAATGTCCTCCGTGCCCATGAAATACGTGAGCACTTTGCGCGAGAGTGCGAAGGCGGCGTAGAAAAAACCACTGCCGAGCAGCGCGAGCACAAGCGCGCGTGCCATGTGCGTTTCGCCCGCCGACCCGGCGCGAGCCTTCGCGATGCGCCACTTGGGTCCAAGCAGGTGTAAGACGCTCGCCGCACGCAGCGGCTCACGCATGCAACACCTCAGCCACGTCGCGCGTGATCTTTTCGCCAGTGAGCTTGAGGAAAATATCCTCGAGATCGTCCGCATCATTCTCGAGACGCAGTTCCTTCATGGTGCCACACGCGACCAGTTTGCCGCGCTGCATGATGCCAATGCGATCACACATGCCCTCGGCCACTTCGAGTGTGTGCGTGGACATCATGACGGTGTGTCCGTCGTCGGTGTAGCGGCGGAACAGCTCTTTGAGCGTCCGCGACGACTTGGGATCAAGACCAACCATTGGTTCGTCCACCACGATAACGGCCGGTTCGTGAACGAACGCACTGGCAATGATCAGTTTCTGTCGCATGCCATGGCTGTAGCTCTCCACGAGCTCGTCGCGCCACGGCTCCAGATCGAACAGCGCGAGAAACTCGTTGGCGCGGTGATCCACGGCTTTTCCTTGCGCGCCGTAGAGCCCGGCGGCAAAGCGCAGAAATTCAATGCCGGTGAGTTTCTCGTAAATGAACGGACGATCGGGAATGAACCCGAGCGAGCGTTTGGCCGCGAGCGGATCGCGCACAAGATCGGCGCCGGCAATGCGAACAGTGCCTTCGCTGGGCCGCAAGATGCCCGCGATCATGCGCATGGTGGTGGTCTTGCCAGCGCCGTTCGGTCCGAGGAATCCAAACAGTTCGCCAGCCGGCACAACGAGGTCGAGGCGATCTACGGCGGTGAACTTGCCGTACCGCTTCGTGAGGGCGGAGAGTTCTATCATCACAACATTGACGACCGAGCGTCACGCAAGTGTCAACGCGTGCCCGTGGTGTAACGGAACTGGCATCTGCGGTTACGGTTTCGTCGCGCGCCATTGCACCATGCAATGGCAACGTGCTCGTTGCCATGCTGTGACCGCGACGTCGTCGCGTGCAGTTGGGGATTGGGTAGTCTCGTCACTACATGGTCGTTCGTTCATGCGTGTGATGTGTTTGACACCCTCTCAGCCCCTCCTCCAGTGACTGCTATCAGAGAACTGTTCGCCTTGCGCCGTCTCGTCGCGCGTTTACGGGCGGCCCCACTCGTAGCGTGTATGATACTGTCTGCGACGTTCGGCGCGACTGCGTTGCAAGCGCAGGGTCCAGCCACGCTTAACGGTCAAGTGCGCGACGAGTCCGGCGCCCCAGTCGCCAGCGCGCAGGTCCGTATTGCTGGCAGCACGCGTGTGGCGCAAAGCGATGACCGAGGACAGTTCGTCCTCACCGGGCTTCCAGTAGGAAGTACCACACTCGATATCCGCCGCATCGGCTTCGCTCCACGACAGATCCAGCAGACGTTGTCCGCGGGGCCAAACAGCGTGGCCGTCACCCTGTCGCGCAGCGCACTGTCGCTGGAAAACGTCATCGTCACCGGACAAGGTGGTGAGATCGAACAGCGTCGCCTCTCCACGACGATTGACGTGATCACACGTGAACAAATTGAAGGCGCGCCCGTCACCCGTCTTGATCAACTGCTGCAGGCAAAGCTTCCCAGCGCTCAGATCCGTATGATGTCCGGACAGGCCGGGACGGGATCATTGATTCGTACGCGCGGCATCAACTCGGTCAGCACGAACTCAACGCCGGTGATCTATGTGGACGGGGTACGCGTTGACAATCTGAACACACCCGCGACGCTGAGCATGAACCTTGGTGGTAACTCGCATCAGGGCAATGCGACGAGTGCGATAGCCGACTTGCCGCTCGACAATATCGAACGTATTGAGTACGTGCCAGGCGGTGCGGCCACAACGCTCTACGGTTCCGACGCAGCGAATGGCGTGATTCAGATCTTCACGCGCAAAGGGTCGGCCGGACCCACTCGCTTTTCGATGTCGGCGCAGGTGGGCACGGAAACACCGCAGACGCAGTGGCACCATTTTGAACGCACCAAGGACCTGCTCTACCGCAACGGGACAACGCAGCAGTACAGCGGGAGTATGGAAGGCGGAAGCGGCGGATTTTCGTTCAGTGTGTCGGGCAGCGCGCGCGGTTCAGAAAGTCATCGCGTTGAAGGAGAAAACTCGGCGCTGGCGTTCCGCACGGGTGTGGGTGCCGAAATGGGCACACGCGGACGCTATACAGGCTCGTTGAGCTACAATCAGGATTTCTATCCGCGATTCCGAAACGGTAACTCGGGTGGCTACAACTCGCTCTGGTTCGTGGAGGGCGGCCGCTCGAATGCGTTTGGTTTCAATCCGGATCTGGGCCTGCTCGGCGACTCGGCGTGGAACGCACTGCAGGCTTTCGTTGCACGGGCCGAGGCGCTGCAGGACAACAGTGTCCGTGTTCGACGCTTTACCACGTCACATGGCGTGTCGTTTCAGGCTTCGGATGCACTGCTTTTCAAAGCCAACGTCGGGCTCGATCAGCGTCTTTCCACCGAACGCTCGATCACAACCAACGAATACCTGATCCACGTCCGAAGCTTTCCCGCAGGAACGTCGGATCGTGGCACCATTCAGAACTTTCAGCGCACCTACGCCGGGCTGACGGCCGAGCTCAACGCACAGCACACGGCGAGCCTGGGACCGATGTCGTTTATCTCGGTGCTGGGCGGACAGTTATTTCGCAATGATGATGAGCAGGTTGCCTACACCGCGACGAATGTGCGCGATGGCGCCGAGACGATTACTGGTGCGGGCGTCACTGCGGGCGCCGATGCAACCTTGCGCGTCGCAAACTACGGGCTGTACGGACAGACCAACATTGGCTTCTTCGACCGGTATTTCGTCGAAGTGGGTGTCCGAGCTGACCAGAACACCGCCTTCGGCACAACGGTCGGCGCGCAGTACTATCCCAAGCTTGGACTGGCCTACGACCTGTCGAGCGAGTCCTGGTTCCGCAAATCGATTCCGACGGCCTGGGTGTCGCAGCTTCGCCTGCGCGGAAACTACGGTGTCGCTGGTAACTTCCCGCGCCCCTTTGCAAACGACGAGACGATTGCGTTCAACTCCCTCGGCGGCGCGCTCGCGGCAACCTTTGGTCAGCCCGGCAACAACGAACTCCGCCCCGAGCGCACACGGACATTCGAGGGCGGTTTTGATCTGAGCTTCGCTGGTGAACGTGCAACCATCAGTGCAACGATCTACAACTCACTGACGAGCGATGCGCTGCTCAATGCCCCGTCGCCGCCCTCGACCGGCGCACCGGCGCAGCTTCGCAACGTTGGCGAAATTTCGAATGAGGGAAGCGAAGTGCGGGCGTCCGTTGTACCGATCGCCATGTCCGGCGCGCGGTTGACGCTCTCTGCCTCTTACAACACGTTGCGTAACCGCATGGTGAACACCGGCGGTACGCCGGTCTTCAATCTCGGTGGGTTGAGCGAGCGTACCATTCAGGCGGTGGTCGAAGCGGGCCAACCGGTAGGATATCTGCGCGGTGCGCGCACAACGTTCGATGAGCAAGGCAAGCGTGTGCAGACGGAGTTCCTGCAGTATCTCGGGAAGCCGCATCCGGACAAGTTCGGAACGATGTCGGCACAGCTGCAGCTCGGGAGCCGACTCACACTGGGCGCCAATGCCGACTACCAGTTCGGTGCGTCCTCCCATTCTTTTGATCGCCACTTCCGTTTCCTCTACGGACTGCCGCAAGACGCGCTGCCCGAAGTCGTCGTCACCGCGAATCAGCGTTCGGCAATCTGGCTTGATGTCTTCGACCGGTTCGTAGAGAAGACCGACTACGTCAAGATGCGCACCTTATCGGCCGACTATCGCCTGCCTGAATCACTCGTCCCGCGCGGCGCGTCATCCGCGCGCATCGCGTTTGCCATAACAAACCCTTGGGCATGGTCTGCCTCGAGCTTTGATCCGGAAGTCGATCTGTCAGGCGCCATTGGCCAAGGCTCTGCTGCGGTAGGCGGCTTCAACTACTCGACCGACTCATCGGCTCGCAGCTTCCTTTTGACGCTCTCCCTGGGTTTCTGACATGCATAGCTCACCTGCAGTTCCTGCGCACGCGATTCGCACACGACCATCACGAATGTACAGCGCGCTGCGCCACCTCGTGTACACGGCGGCATGCGCCACCCTTTTGCTGAGCCTCGGCTGCGATCAGTTCGATCCAACGGGCGTGCAGAATCCGAACGTGACCACGGACGCGTTTCTCCGCTCGCCTGACGCCGCTCGCACGTGGGTTCGTGGCACGGAACGCGCGTACCTCCAGGCGATCAACGCGGTCATGGACAACGTGGAGATCGCGTCGGATAACTACTTCAACAACTACACAACGCAAAATAAGGTCTTTGACATTCCGCGGTTCGACAATCAGGACCTCGATGTTCGATCGACCTTCACGGCGATCGCTCGCTTGCGCGAAAGTGCCACGTACGGACTCGACAAGGTGATCGTTTCGGATACGGTGAATCGCGTACGCAACGAAGCCGACCTGTTGTTCTACCGCGCCATGGGTTCGATTTTCGCTGGCGAGAACTTCACCGCCATGCCCGCCGTTGCCCTTGGTCCGCTAGTCGATGGCCCGGGGCATTTACGACTGGCGATCGCGGATCTGCGCCGCGCGCGCTCACTCTACGCGGATGCGGCGCTCCGCAATGCGTGCACCGCTGCACTGGCCCGTGCGCACTATCGTCTGGGCGAGCGATCATCTGCAGTGACCGAAGCAACGGCGTTGCTTGCGGCGGCGCCTGCATTTTTGCGAACGGCCGTCTTTGACGGGGTGAGCGGGCCTGGCAACTCTTTTCAGGCGTTGATCTCAACAGCGAACAACAACTATCAGGTGCTGCCACGCATGGAGTTGTTGGACCCCAAGTACCCCAATCGCGCGGCGCAAGCCCAGAGCCCACTTTCTGTGCTCAAGGCGGAAGAATCGCATCTGATTCTGGCGGAATCGGCGCTTGCCACCAGCAATCTGAGCGAAGCGAAGTCACGATTGCTGCAGCTGCTGACACTTGTGCAGCAACGGCCGACGGAGCTTGTTGATACGCGGAACCAGCGTCGTGGTCGAAACGGTGGGCTGGTGCTGTATCCGGACAGCAGCGACTATCGCGTTGCCTTCAGACCAGGATCAGAGTTTCGAGCCGGACTGATTTTGTATCGGCTCAACGCGCCGGTACGCGTGCCAACAATCTCTGGCACAACGGTCACCGCTGACCGGATCAACGCGATCGCGACCGACAACGATGGATATTACGTGCTGTATCTGATGCGACAGGAGATCTTTCTGGCAGAGGGTCGGCGCATGAGCGATCTCGGTATGCGGTTTCCAGCACCGCTCGCCGAAGCACAGTCGAACAGCAACGTGGGCGGAAGCGACAACGCACTAACGGCGGTCATTCCATCATTTCTTCCGGGTGAGACGGGAATGGATGCGTTCGTTATGAACACGTCTGCTCGCACGGTCGAGATTCGTCATGACCTGAACGCGATTCTTGTGGCGAATCGCACCTCGCCGCTGATCATGCCTTTCAAGAACTGATCACATGGATGAGTTGATGCTTCGGCGGCGCGCATTCCTCAGCGGGTCTTTGGCGGCAACGGCGTCAGTGCTCGTGAATCGGGTTCCATGGCTCCCGATTCACGGTGCACCGGCGATCATCACCGCTGATCGGTTGCGGCCGGTGATGCCGAACGGTGTGCAGTGCGGCGATCCGCTCGCTGACCGTGCGATGCTGTGGAGTCGGTCCGACCGGCCTGCCATTCTCTCGGTTGAATGGTCGACCTCTGAGCGCTTCTCGAATGTGCGCCGCGTGCAATCGATTCCGTCGCACGCGGATCACGCGTTTACGACGCACCTCGATCTGACGGACCTTCCGTCCGGTGAGACTGTTTTCTACCGAGCGCGTTACGAGAGCGTTGATTCGCCAGGTGCGCTGAGCGAGCCCGTCGAGGGACAGTTCCGTACGGCCCCGCGCGCCGCGCGGCGCCCGCTGCGCATTGCCTGGTCCGGCGACATGGTGGGCCAGGGATGGGGCATCGATGAGTCGCGCGGCGGCATTCGCATGTACGACGCGCTGCGGCGCGCCGACCCCGATGTGTTCATTCACTCTGGCGACAACGTGTATGCTGACCAACCGCTCAACGCGGAGGTCACGCTCGACGACGGCACCGTATGGCGCAATGTGGTCACGGAAGCAAAATCCAAGGTGGCGGAGACCTTGGACGACTATCGCGGACAGTACGCGTACAATTTGATGGACGCGAACGCGCAACGGTTCGGTGCACACGTGCCCATGATTGCGCAGTGGGACGATCACGAAGTGGTCGACAACTGGTTTCACGATCTCGTGCTTGAGTCGGACCCGCGATACACCGAGAAGCGCGTGCGCGTGCTCGCGGAACGGGCCAAACAAGCGCTCTTTGAGTTCGTTCCGATACGTCGTTCTGTTGAAGAACCGGGGCGCGTGTATCGTTCGTTCTCCTACGGGCCGCTGCTCGAAGTATTCGTCGTTGATATGCGCAGCTATCGAGGCGCCAACTCAAACAATCGACAGGCGGAGCCGTCGGCCGCGACCGCGTTGCTTGGTGAGACACAACTCGCGTGGCTTGAGCGGTCGCTTCGTGCAAGCAGCGCCGTGTGGAAAGTCGTCGCCAGTGACATGCCGATCGGGCTGGTGGTCCCGGATCGCATGCGTGGCGGCGAACGAAACTTCGAAGCGGTGGCCAATGCCGACAACGGTCGGCCGCTGGGCCGAGAGCACGAGATCGCGCAGCTGCTGCGCGGTCTGAAACAGGCGAAGGTGCGGAATGTGGTTTGGCTGACCGCTGACGTACACTACGCCGCCGCGCATCACTACTCGCCGGAGCGGGCGAGCTTCGCCGAGTTTGATCCATTCTGGGAGTTTGTCGCCGGGCCGATGCATGCGGGGACTTTCGGACCAAACGCGCTCGACAACACCTTCGGACCAGAAGTGCGCTTTGCAAGCACGGCGCCCAAGCCGAACCGCCCGCCAAGCGATGACCTCCAGTTTTATGGCACGCTTGATCTGGATCCGCAGCGGCAGTCGCTCACGGCCGCAATCTGGGATGTCACAGGAAAGAAACTCTGGAGTGTGGAGCTCGAGCCGCAACGCTCCTGAGCGACTACGGTCACGAATGGTTTGGCGGCACCTGACCGAGCGACGTTTCGTCGCGCACCCAACTCAGGTATCCCTCAAGCCCGGCGGCCGTCGGGAACACGAGCAGCTCGGGCACGTCATACGGGTGGTGCAACGTGAAGGCGTCACCGATGGCCTCGAGTTGCTCGGCAACCGTTTTGAGCAGCACGACCACCTCGCTCTCGTCCGTGACCTCACCCTCCCAGTGGTACAGGGATCGCGCTCCTGGCATGAGCGTGCCGCACGCAATCAGCCGCGCGCTGAGCAAGGCGCGCACGAGATGCTCGGCGTCGTCCGCGGTAGCAACCGTTGTGATGGCGAGCACCACATCGCTGGGATCGAGGGAAGTTGGCATCCTCGACGATAGCGCAAAATGCGCCCGGACGCGAACGGGAACCTGCAAGCCGCACCCTGGTCTTGTCTGAGAGGCTGCAATCCCGGTTACTTACAAGACTATGCCAGAAAACGCGCTGATCGTTCGCGGGGCCCGCGAGCACAATCTTCGAAATATCGACGTCACGATTCCCCGCGACCGACTGACGGTCATCACGGGCCTGTCCGGCTCGGGCAAATCGTCGCTGGCGTTCGACACGATCTACGCCGAAGGACAGCGACGCTACGTGGAGTCGCTGTCGGCCTACGCGCGACAGTTTCTGGGGCTCATGGAGAAGCCCGACGTCGACGCGATTGAGGGACTGTCGCCCGCCATTTCGATTGAACAGAAATCGGCCGGACACAATCCGCGATCGACGGTTGGCACGGTCACGGAAATTTACGACTACCTGCGCCTGCTCTATGCACGTGCGGGCACGCCGCATTGTCCAAACTGCGGACGTGCGGTGCAACGGCAGAGCCCGGCGCAAATCGCCGAGCAGATTCTCGTATGGCCGGAGGACACGCGCATTGAAATTCGTGGGCCGCTCGTGCAGGGGCGCAAAGGCGAGTTCCGCGATCTCTTTGACTCAGCGCGTCGTCAGGGATTTGTGCGCGCCGTGGTTGATGGTGAACTGATTGAACTCGCCGATCCGCCAAAGCTGAACAAGCGCGCCAATCACTCGATCTCCGTGGTGGTGGATCGTCTTGTGGTGCGAGCAGAAGATCGTGGGCGTCTGACCGATTCGCTTGAGACGGCCCTTCGACTCGCCGATGGCTTGGTCGAAGTTGTGCGTTACGACGGAAAAGAGCCCGAGGCCACACTTTTTTCTGAGAAGCAGGGCTGTCCGGAGTGTGGCATCTCGTTGCCCGAACTCGAACCGCGTCACTTCTCGTTCAACTCACCATTCGGTGCGTGTGAAACGTGCAGCGGTCTCGGCACCACACGATCGGTCAGCGAAGAGCTGCTGCTCGGTGATCCGAGTCTCACGCTGCTTGAGGGTGTGATCCTGCCGTGGGGCGAGCCTGACGGTTTTTTGCGGCGCGTGTTGCTGCCGGGCCTCGCGAAGGAGCTCGGATTCGATCTGAAAACACCGTGGGGCAAGCTTACGGCGTCGGTGC
This sequence comes from Gemmatimonadaceae bacterium, assembly GCA_022843265.1. Taxonomy (GTDB): domain Bacteria; phylum Gemmatimonadota; class Gemmatimonadetes; order Gemmatimonadales; family Gemmatimonadaceae; genus JAABRT01. The sequence continues at coordinate 37,112 of JALHNZ010000018.1, read as the reverse complement.
GCAAGCAGCTGCTGTACGGCATCGAAAACAAAGGACGCGCGCCGGCAAAGCGCAGCGGTATCAAGCGTGCCGTGACCAAGTCGGTGTCGGCGAGCGCAGATGTGGCCACGTGGGACGGCATTATTGCGAGCCTGCAGCGTCGGTACGACGAAACGAGTTCCGATGGCATTCGCCTCGAGCTCGATGCGTACATGGTCGCCGCGCCGTGCCCAACATGTCTGGGGAAGCGATTGCGTGCGGAGTCGTTGGCGGTCACGGTGCATCGCCAGAACATCGGCGAGCTCGTCCAGCTTTCAGTGGCCGACGCATTCACGTTCTTTGACGCCGTACCGGTGCGCGGCAAGGGGAAACCTGGACTTGATCCCGGAATCGCCGGCCCCATTCTGAAAGAAGTCAAAGACCGCCTCCGCTTTCTGGTGGACGTCGGTCTCGATTACCTCACACTGAATCGTTCCGCGGAATCACTCTCCGGCGGCGAAGCGCAGCGCATCAGACTGGCGACACAAATCGGCTCGCGTCTCGTTGGCGTACTCTACATTCTCGACGAGCCGAGCATTGGCTTGCATCAGCGTGACAACGATCGATTGCTCGGCACGCTCAAACAGCTGCGCGATCTGGGCAACACGGTCATCGTGGTTGAGCACGACGAAGAAACCATCCGCGAAGCCGACTATGTGATTGATCTCGGACCGGGCGCCGGCAAGCACGGTGGTGAGGTGATTGCTGCGGGTACCGTTGAGGACATCAAGCGCGCACCCGCGTCCATGACCGGACAGTTTCTGAGCGGCGCGCGCATGGTACCGGTGCCGAAAAAGCGCCGGAAACCGGATGCGCAGCGCATGCTGCGTATCGAAGGGGCGCGTGAGCATAACCTGAAAGAAGTCACCGCCGAGGTTCCGCTCGGTTTGTTTGTCGCGGTGACGGGCGTGTCGGGGAGCGGAAAGTCTACGCTTGTGACCGACATTCTGCAGCGCTCCCTTTCGCGCCACTTTTTTCGTGCGCGTGTGATTCCCGGCGCGCACGATCGCATTTCCGGCATCGAGCATCTCGACAAGATTATCGACATCGACCAAAGTCCGATCGGCCGTACGCCGCGCTCCAATCCGGCCACGTACACGGGTGTGTTCACGCCCGTGCGCGACTTGTTTGCCGAGTTGCCGGAAGCCAAAATTCGCGGGTACGGACCCGGGCGTTTTTCATTCAATGTGAAGGGTGGGCGCTGCGAAGCGTGTCAGGGCGACGGACTCGTCAAGATTGAAATGCATTTCCTGCCCGACGTGTTTGTGTCATGTGATGTGTGCAAAGGAAAGCGCTTCAACCGGGAAACGCTCGAAGTGCGTTTTCGCGGGCTCTCCATTGCCGATGTCCTTGATCTCACCGTGGAAGAAGCGTGCACCGTTTTCGAAAATCAGCCGCGCATCGCGCAGCGTCTGATCACCCTGCGCGACGTGGGTCTGGGCTACATCCACCTCGGGCAGAGCGCCACCACGTTGTCGGGCGGTGAAGCGCAGCGCGTGAAGCTGGCTACCGAGCTGGCCAAGCGTGACACGGGGCGCACGTTGTATATCCTCGATGAGCCAACCACGGGTTTGCATTTTGAAGATGTGCGCGTGTTGCTCGAGGTGTTGCATAAGCTGGTGGAGCGCGGCAACACGGTTCTGGTCATTGAGCACAATCTTGACGTGATCAAAACGGCCGACTGGATTGTGGATCTGGGCCCGGAGGGCGGCGTGCGCGGTGGCACGATCGTCGCATCAGGTACGCCGGAGCAGGTGGCCGCGACCAAGGGCAGCTACACGGGACACTATCTCAAACCGTTGCTGAAATAGCGCCGTTCGCGGATTGACGCGTCAGTTGCCGTCGCTGCACTGGCGCGTTGCGGTGTTGTACAACTGATTACGGTATGGTCTCCCTCCTCGATATTATCGGTCCCGTGATGGTCGGGCCGAGCTCCAGTCACACGGCTGGCGCCTGCCGTCTCGGCTTGCTGGCGCGCTGTCTCGTTGGCGATACGCCAGATCGGGCGCTCCTCGAACTCCACGGCTCGTTCGCGCGCACCGGTGAGGGCCACGGTACCGACAAGGCGCTCGTTGGTGGTCTCATGGGATTTCGCCCCGACGACGAGCGACTGCGCACCGCGCTCGAAATCATGGAGGCCGAAGGGCTCGACTACCGCTTTGAAAAGACCACGCTCAACGAAGATTCGCATCCGAACACGGTGCGCATCACGGTTGAACGCGGCGATCGCAAATCAGTCATGGTGGGTTCGTCACTCGGCGCCGGTCGCGTACTTGTGACTGAGATTGACGGATATCCGGTGAATGTGACCGGCAACTTGCACACCATTGTGCTCGTGGCCGAAGATGTGAAGGGATCCGTCGCGCGTATCGCCACGATTCTGTCCGACGCTGATCTGAACATCGCCACGCTGCGTTTATCGCGCAAAGAACGCGGCGGTGATGCGTTCATGGTGTTCGAGGTCGACGAAAAGCCATCGGAAGCCGTGCGCGATCAAATTCGTGGGCTCAGCTGGGTGAAGTGGGCGTTTCGTCTCGACAAGGTGAGTGCCTGATGTACAAGAGTCTTGCTGATGCAATTGCCGACGCCGAAGCGCGTGGCATCACGCTCTCAAAACTTGCGCTCGAGACGGAAGCGCGTGATCAGGGCCGACCGGTTGAAGAAATTCGTGATGCGCTGCGGCGCGCGTTGCACGTGATGCAGGGCGCAGTGGATCGTGGAATGGAAGGCGACCTCTTTAGCGCGTCTGGATTGGTCGGCGGTGACGCGGCCAAAATGCGCACGGGACCCGACGGACCGCTGGCGGGCACGCCATTTCGCGATGTTCTCGCACGTGCACTCGCCGTGCAGGAAGTAAACGCGGCGATGGGCGTGATTGTCGCCGCACCAACGGCCGGTGGCGCGGGCGTGTTGCCCGCTGTGCTCACTGGTCTCGCGGCCGCTAAAGGCATTAGCGAGGATCACGTGGTGGACGCACTCGCAACGGCCGGATTGATCGGTGCAGTTGTTGCCGAACGTGCATCGCTCTCGGGCGCCGAGGGTGGGTGTCAGGCAGAAACCGGTGCTGCCGCAGGTATGGCCGCCGGTGCTGCGACCGAAATGCTCGGGGGCACGCCCTCTCAAGTCGGGCATGCCACGGCGCTTGCGCAGCAGGGAACGCTCGGCCTCGTGTGTGATCCCCTCGGTGGGCTCGTTGAACTGCCGTGCGTATTTCGAAACGCTACGGGTGCCGCGATTGCACTCGCCGCCATTGAAATGGCGATGGCCGGCGTCACGTTTGCGATTCCGGTGGATGAAGTCATCGACACGATGGGCGAGATCGGCAAGAACATGGATGTGCGCTATCGCGAAACGGCCGGTGGCGGACTCGCGGCCACGCCAACGGGTCGACGTTTGGCGAAGGAGCGCCTGTACGACATCAAACGTCGCGCGTGATTCAGTACTGCGTTCGGCACGAAGCGTGGCACGTGGTGCGTTGCGCGATGTTGTCAGGACTGACCGTTGCGCTCGCAGCCTGCGGCAGTGTCGATCGGTCGCGAACAGGGAACGCGTCACCTGATAGCGCCTCCGCGCCAGCATTCACTTCGTATGCGGGCGTCGATGCATTGCTCGCCATTCGCGACACGTCAACCACTGGTTCGTTCGCGGAACCGGACGTCAAAGAATCGTCGGCGGCGGTGCGGAGTCACCAGTTTGCTGGCGTGTTCTGGACACTGAATGACAGCGGCAACAACGAACGGCTTTTTGCGTTTGATACGAGCGGTGCGGATCTCGGAACGCTCCGAGTGCGCGGCGTACGCAATCGCGATTGGGAAGCACTCGCGACTGGTCCGTGTGCAGCGGGTCACTGTTTGTATATCGGCGAAACCGGCGACAATCTTGCGCGATACGCCGTGGTGGCTATCTGGCGAATCCCGGAAATCGCGCCGCCCGGTGAATCGCGCCGAACCGATGTGATGGACGCTGTGCCGCTGTTTTTCACCTATCCGGACGGCCCGCGAGATGTTGAAGCGATGTGGGTGGACGCCGACACGGTGGTCTGGCTGGCGACCAAACGGCCGATCACCAACGCACGCGGGGAACCGCGTCCGGCGCAGCTCTATCGTTTGGTGCCGTCACAGTGGAACTCGGCGGATACGGCGCTGGCCGAGCTGGTCGATTCGCTGCCGAACGTGCCAACACGCGATCTTGGTACACAAATCACGGATGCGTCGCTCTCCAATCCCTTCGGCGACAGCACGATTGTATCGCAACTTGCGGTGCGCACCTACGAACGACTGTACGTCTTTCGAGTGCCACGGCGCTCCGGGCAACCCGATTCGTTGCTTGGGGTATGCGATCTGACACCGCTCGAGGAAAAGCAGGGCGAGGGCATCACGTGGTTGCCAGACGGCCGTGTGCTGCTCACGTCGGAGAAGCGGTTCGCCCCGCTGCGCGCGCTGCGGTGTCCCTAGCGTAGCGCGGCTTGCCACGGTGACCCGCCGCCTCTGGTTGGCCTCCAGCGCGAAGGGGCGATATCGTTAGGTAGTCTCGTAGTCACTGCGCCGCCTGTTCGAACGGTGTTCGGCCGATCGAAACCTGCCAGGGTGTGTTGTGCGTAGTGGATGGTCGACCCCACCCCGAGAGGAAGGCATGATCACCCGAGAAGATGTCGAGTCGTTTCTCGACCGCATGACCGCCGAAGGCGTTACGCACGAAGAAGTCGAGCAGGGGCTCTGGACGGTTCGCCCCGGTGGTGCCCTCGAGTTCGACGTGGTCGTCAGCTACACACCACCGGTGCTGCTGCTGCGCGTCAAAGTCATGCCGATGCCTGCTGAGGCCGCCGAAATTGCGGCGCTCTCGCGGCGTTTGCTTGAGCTCAACGCGACCGATCTATTGCACGGTTCATACGGCATCGATGGTGATGCTGTTGTTCTGACCGAGGCGCTGGAGCTTTCACACCTCGACTACGAGGAGTTCCGCGCGTCGTACGAAAGCATGACGCTGTCGCTGGCCTCGCACATGCGCGAGCTGGCTTCCTTCCGCGAGGTGCGTTAACCGATGGGACTCTTCGACAGACTTTCGAGCTTGATCAAGTCGAACCTGAACGATCTCATCTCCTCGGCGGAAGATCCCGAGAAGATGCTGAATCAGATCATCGTCGACATGCGCAATCAGCTCGCGAAAGCCAAACAGCAGGTGGCCGCCGCGATCGCCGACGAAAAGCGACTCAAGGATCAGGCGGACAGCGAGTTCAAGCTCTCCGACGACTGGGAGAAGCGCGCGATGCTGGCCGTGCAGCAGGGTCGTGACGACCTCGCCAAGCAGGCGCTCATGCGTCAGCAGGAACATCTCGAGCACGCTCAGTCACTCGCGATGACGTGGGAAAATCATCGGCATGAAACGGAAGCGCTCAAGCAGTCGTTGCGCGACCTCAACGACAAGATCGAAGAGGCCAAGCGCAAGAAGAACCTGTTGCTAGCGCGTCAGCGTCGTGCCGAGGCGCAGCAGCGCATTTCGCAGACGATGTCCGGGCTGTCCGACAAGTCGGCGTTCGAAGCGTTCAACCGCATGGAAGAAAAGATCTCGCAAAACGAGCGGCAGCTCACGGCCGCGAAAGAGATCGAAGACGAGTTCACCGGCGACAAGCTCAGCTCCGAGTTCAAGCAGCTCGAGCGGCACGCTGGTGGTGCCAGTGCCGACCTGCAGCTCAGCGCGCTCAAGGAGCGAATGGGGATGCTGTCGGCCGGTTCGTCCGCGCCGCCCAAGGCGTTGGCGGCTGGTGCTGAGACCAAGGAAAGCGCTCCGGCGGCGAAGGCCACGGGAGAAGCTGACCTGATCGCTCAGATTGAGGGGTTGCGCTAGAGGCGTCAGACCATCTGACTTAGGGCGATCATCCCCATGTTCGCCCACCTCGAACTCCCGGTATGTCTCGCTCGCGTCGCTTCCTGGTTCTCGCCGAGGGTAACTTCGGCCCGTTGACGTCCAAGACCGCCAATGCGTGCATTCGATATGCACCGCATGAAGTCGCCGTCGTGCTTGATAGCGCGGCGGCTGGACGCACCGCCGATGATGTGCTTGGCTTTGGCGGAGGCATTCCTGTTGTCGCCACGTTCGACGAAGCCATGCGCTTCGAGCCAACGGCGATGCTGATCGGTATCGCGCCGGCCGGTGGTCAGTTTCCGCACGCCTGGCGCGAGCTGGTTGTGCGTGCGCTCACCGCCGGGCTCGATGTGTGGAGTGGACTGCACTCGCTGCTTGGTGATGACCCCGAGTTCGCCGCTGTTGCCGCGGCGCATGGTGCCACGATTCGCGACTTGCGTCGCCCACCAGAAAATCTCGATGTGTCATACGGTCGCGTTCGTGAGACCGATGCGACGGTGATTCTGACCGTAGGCAGCGACTGTAACATCGGCAAGATGACCACGCAGTTGCAGATTCAGGATGGCGTACGAAAGCTTGGCCATCGTGTGTCTTTTGCGGCGACAGGACAAACGGGAATCCTGATTGAAGGACGGGGCATTGCGGTTGACGCGGTGATTGCGGATTTCATCGCCGGTGCAGCGGAGCAGCTCACGCTCGAAGCGGCGGTTGATCACGACATCGTGCTGGTTGAAGGACAAGGCTCGATTGTGCACCCGGCCTACTCCGGCGTCACGCTCGGCTTGATGCATGGGTCATTGCCGCACGCGATGATTCTGTGTGCGCAGCCCAGTCGCACCACGATCAATCGCAATCCGTGGGTACCGATTCCTTCACTCAGCGAACTGATTCGTTTGTACGAGCAGCTCGCTGAACCACTGCGTCAGTCGCCGGTGATTGGTGTCGCGTTGAACACGTACGATCTGTCGGACATTGAGGCGCGCGAGGCCGTCGAACGGGCCAAAGCCGAAACGGGATTGCCGGTCACGGATCCGGTGCGCTTCAGTACCGCGCCGCTCAGTGAAGCGATTGATGCGTTCCATCGTGAGCGAGTCGAGGCACGCGCCGCGCTCATGTGATGCGGTGCGCGTTGTTTCGGTGACGTGAGCGTGTGGCCAGCGCGTAATCTGCGCGCATGACCACACGCTCATTTTCGTCTTCCGCCCACTGGTGTGTACCGGTGCCGTCCATGCACATCAGCGCCGGGGCCGCCGGTGCGATGCTGACGATCACCCTGCTGCACGAGACCGAGCTGTCATTCGACGCAGGTCAGGTGCTCGTGGTCCACGATCCGCTTGGTCTGACGGCTGAGCGTTTGCTCGCCCACGTGTATCGTGTCGCGCTTGAGCGTGGCAGCGAGGGACCGTGGAGGGCCACGTCGGCGGTGGCCGCACGCTGGATGGCCGTGCAGTCACCACTCTCTGGTGTGTGGCCGGCGGTTAACGCGCTCCAACTCAGACGGTGGCGCGCCGTACCCGAGCGCGGCGCGTTGACTGACGCGCCACCGTCGCGGGTAGATCGTCCGCTCAGGGTCGCTGAACCCAGGGTGGCTGGAGGGTTTGCGGTGCGATCGCCGGCCGGACTGCTCCTGCTGAGCGAATCCACGCGTGCCGATGCCCTCACGGCGGGCTCCGCGGCCCGTGTGCTGACGCGCTGCCTCAGGCGTGGCTGGGCCGCGCTGACCGCCACCCGGGAGGGTCCCGTGCGGCCGGCGCACAACGCAATGCATGACATGATCGGCGGCCACGTACCGCACGTTCCGGCACCGTTGTGGCGATCACACGTGGTGTGCGAGAGTGGCATGCTGCGTCCCGTTGTTTCGCGCTAGATTGGAGACTGCATCATGCTAGGTACGCTCAGCAGGCCGTACGCGACGGTACGCGATCAACCTCTCGCTCTTCGCTCAGTCTCCATGTCCGAGTTCCGCCTCTACAACACGCTCACGCGCCGCGTCGAGCCGTTTGCACCGGTTGATGGATCCACCGTTCGCATGTACGCCTGCGGACCAACGGTCTACAATCCGGCGCATCTCGGCAACTTCCGCACGTTCCTCTTTGAGGATCTCATGCGGCGCACGTTTGCGCTGTACGGTTGGGATGTGTTGCAGGTGATGAACCTGACGGATGTGGACGACAAGATCATTCGCAAAGCGGCCGCGAACGGGCAAACGATTACGCAGGTCACCGAACCGTTCACCGAACTGTTTCACCAGGACCGTCGCTACCTGCGCATTCAAGACGCCGAAGTGTATCCGAAGGCCACGGAGCACATTCCGGAAATGATCGCGCTGGTCGAAACGCTTGTCGCAAACGGCACGGCGTATGTGGCGGATGACGGCTCGGTGTATTTCGCGATTGATCGGTTTGCGGATTACGGCAAGCTGTCGCAACTCGACAAGCGTGAAGTACGCGCCGGCGCACGTGTGGCGCAGGACGAATACGCCAAGGAAAACGCGCAGGATTTTGCGCTCTGGAAGAGTGCCAAAGGCGAAGACGAAGCGTCAGGCGCGGCGTGGGATTCACCGTGGGGACGTGGTCGCCCGGGATGGCATCTCGAATGCTCGGCGATGGCCATGAAGTACCTCGGCGAAACGTTTGATCTGCACGCGGGTGGCATTGATCTCATCTTCCCGCATCACGAAGACGAAATCGCACAATCCGAAGCGGCGACCGGAAAAACCTTTGCGCGGTGCTGGTGCCATGGTGAGTTTCTGCTCACCGACGGCGCAAAAATGGCCAAGCGTGTTGGCAACGTGGCCACGGTAGTTGATCTGCGAGAGCAGGGCATTGATGGCGCGGTGTATCGGCACTTCATCTTCAACGCGCACTATCGCAAGCAGCTCAATCTTGGTGAAGACTCGCTTGAACAGTCGCAGGCCGCGGTGCGTCGCATCGGTACGTTTGCGCGCCGTCTCGCGGAGGCAACCGGCGGCACCGCCGCATTGGCCGACGCAGCGAAGCGCGCCGAAGACGCATTTCGCGCGGCATTGTTTGACGATCTGAATGCACCGGAAGGACTGGCCGCGTTGTTCACGTTCATCACCGAAGGCAATCGCGAGCTGGATGCTGGCGGCGGTGATGTGGCGGCGCTGGCCGAGGCGCGCCGGGTGTTTGGGGTGATCGACGGTGTGCTGGATCTCGTGCCCGCGGCGGATAACACCGACGGTGAACTGGCCGCCTGGGTGGAAGAGCGGCTGGGGGCACGTCGTGATGCGCGGGCTCGCCGGGACTTTGCGGCGGCGGATGCAATCCGGGCCGAGATCGTGGCCCGGGGTATCGCGCTGGAAGACACGGCCAACGGGACAAAATGGCGGGTGGGGTGAGGCCGCTACGGCTTGATTTTGGGGGCTGGTAGCGGTTAACCTGAAGGTCTTGTCCGGATCTCGTAGTGCGCGCAGCCAGCGGCGCTGCGGGAGTGTTTGCTCGACGCATGCCGTGTTGTGCTGACGTAGCTCAATTGGCAGAGCACCTGATTTGTAATCAGGCGGTTACCGGTTCGATTCCGGTCGTCAGCTTGTCCGGGGCATCAGCGGTGCTGGTGCGCAGAGTTCGGTGAGGTACTCAAGTGGCCAACGAGATCAGACTGTAAATCTGACGGCGCAAGCCTTCGAAGGTTCGAATCCTTCCCTCACCATGTTGTTCGTCGGTTGTTATGGCGAATGTGCAGGACCAGTACGCGGGAGTAGCTCAGTTGGTAGAGCGCTAGCCTTCCAAGCTTGATGTCGCGGGTTCGAGTCCCGTCTCCCGCTCTGAATACGTGCATGTGAATACGCGCGAGAACCGCCGGCTCCGATTTTTCGGGGCCGGCGGTTTCGTGATGGTTCGAAGGTGGTTCCGTAGGGAGGCTTTCGGCCCTGATTTTGGCGCGCACCCCGAGCCGCGGCTGGAGCGACGATGCGTGTGTCCCCCGCGTTCTCGAGCAGCATCAGTGTCTGTTGCTCCTCGGTAGCAACTGGTGGCACTCCTTGGCTCGTTGCAGGGAATGTTGCTGGCGGCCAGTTTTGCCAGCAACCCGACAACCCTACTCCAACTCGCAAGGCTGCCTACCTGCTTCCTACGCACAATGAATTTCCGATGAATTCTGCAACGCATTCCGCGATTTCATCGCATTCGGCCGGCACGTTCGAGCTGATCGAGAGAGTCGCACACCGGCTGGTCGGGGCAGCGTTTTCGCCGCATCGGCACGATACGTACACCGTCGCTTTGACTATGGCTGGGGTGCAAGCGTTCAACTATCGCGGGTCGTTGCGACATTCGCTGCCAGGGCAGGTGCTCATCCTGCATCCCGAAGAAGTACACGACGGCTACTGCTATGATGAGGCGGGATTTAGCTATCGGGCGGCCTATGTTCCGCCATCTCATATCCAGGCGGTGCTTGGAGGCGCGGAACTACCGTTTGTCGTGAATGGCGTGTCGACGAATCCCGCCTTGATTGCGGCAGCCTTCAACATGGTTATCTACTGCGCGGGCGTTGAGGATCCCGGTGCTTATGAAGACGCGCTTTACGATCTAGCCCATGCCATGAGCAATGCGGCTGGCAGGACGGCAGCCGTGAGGATCGCCAATCGAACAGCCGTGATGCGGGCGCGCGAATTTCTCGAAACCGCCGTCGTTTGCGGTGCGAGTCTCGATCAACTTGAGCAAGTGACTGGCTGCGACCGTTGGCAGCTTTCGCGTGACTTCCGGGTTTTGCTCGGCACTAGCCCCTATCGCTATCTGCAGTACCGGCGGGTCGATCTCGCCAAGCGGCTTCTGCGCGAAGGCGCGAAGCTGGCCGATGCTGCTCATGGTGCTGGCTTTGCGGATCAGAGCCATTTTGGCCGCACATTCCGCAAGACAGTTGGCCTCACGCCAAAAGAGTGGCTTTGCTCGGACTTGTTCCGCACGATCATTCTATAGCGGTCCTCGGCGGGCGTTTAGCCTGCGCAATATGACACAGACCATCTTCTCCGACGAGACGCCAAAGGGCTGGCTACCGCCGAGTATCGCCGCCCCCTTCATCTGCATTTTCATTTTTGCCATCAGCATGACGCCGTTCGATATCGGACTCGAACATCTTGGCTTGACTGACGCGATGGGTTCGCCGCGGGGGCCTTTGGGCTTTTGCCTCCTTCTGGCTTCGTTTATCGCCGTGGGGCTTGCGGTATTTGGCTGGGTGCGCTGGGTCGAAAAGAGAAGCCTCGCAAGTGTTGGACTTCGCGGAGAACAACGGCTCGAAAAGTTCCTGATCGGACTGGCCGTAGGCATAGCCATGATGGGCGCGATCGTGACCGCAATAGCACTGTCTGGCGGATACCGTGTCGCTGATCTTGCACCAGCCTTTGCCAGCCCTGCTGCGCTCGGCTGGATCGCCCTGTTGCTCGCCTGCTTTACCGTGCAAGCGAGCGTGGAGGAATTCGTTTTTCGCGGCTGGCTGTTCTCGACCATCATGCGGCGTTGGAACACGAGTGCCGCCTTCATCTTGTCGTCTGCCGCGTTCACCTTTCTGCACTTTTCACCCAGAACATCGCTGTTGATGTTGGCCATGACCTTCGTCTACTCGATTTTCGCCTGCGCTTGGGTGCGTCGTTCAAATTCGCTCTGGGGCGTGATGGGCTGGCACACCGGCTGGAACTGGTTTACCGCCACCGGCTTTGAAGTGCCGGTTACGGGATTAGATGTCGGACTACCCGCACTGATTGTGAAGTTGGTGCCTGTCGGACCGGCCTATCTCAATGGCGCGGGGGAGGGGCCGGAAGGGAGTATTTACACGCTTGGTCTGCTGACGGCGGCGAGCCTCAGCCTTCTTCTGGTTACACAGCAGCGCACACGCGTGCGAATCAACCCACCACGTTCCGCGCACCAACCGTAGCCGTTTCGCTCCGCAAGACCCAGGGAGCGACAGGCCGCCTTCGGCCCCATCCTGAGATCGGTCGCGATCATCGTCGGATGCGTCTGCCCGTGGACGAACAGGCGCACCCGCCGCGCCCACGCGCGCTGCGCCGCGCCGCCATTCACATGAACTGCAGCGTCATCGGACTGCTGGCCTTGAGAACAGGTGCACCGCAGCGCCGATCACGACAAGGACTGCCGCGAAAACGTCAACGCGGACCACGGTTCTCAACGCGTCGTTGTAACCTCCAACGTTCTGCGCAATGACGATAAACGATACAACACTGATCGCCGCCGCCGTTAAGCCAATGCCATGTAACGCGGGTCGTAACGCACAATAGCCCGTCATGACGGAAAACAAGCCGAAAAGTACGGCCCGATGGCGCAGCAGAATTTCAAGGTTCGCATCGTCAACAACCACGCCATAGAGTGACGATACACGTGCGGCGCTCAGCACGCCGACGAGTGGAATCGCGTGGATTGCGGCGACAAGCAGAAGGGCTGCTGAGACAATACGGCGTGCTCGCGGGCGTACCGTGAGTGAGTCCGGCGCGCCACCAGCGGGACCAGTGGCATTGGAGCGGGCGCTGGCAAGCAGCGCCACGACGAAGAGCCGTCCGGTGGAAACAAGCCTGGACTGCGGCATAGGGGCTCGTCGGTTGCAGGTGGGGGCGGCGGGCCAATCCCGCTGCTTCAGCGTTGCAGTACCCGTCAGAGCGTCGCGCCCCGATTTCGTTCTCGTCAGGGACGCGCGGGCCGTGCGTGCACGACTGTGCGTCGTGCCGACGACTTGCGGATGATCCATTCGGCGACGGCTACATTGATCACCCAGCCCGCCCCCATCAGCACCGCCCGTGTCGATTCGTCCGGCTGACCGACGAGCAGGACGTACGGCAGATGCGTCAGCACCTGCGTGCCCGCACCCATCCCGATGGCATACGCGCGAAGCATCCATCGCCCGTGCACGGTGAAGTGGCGTTGCCGGATGGCGTTGATCGCCAGCAGCATGGAGATCAGCATGCCGATGCCGAACACCAGTCGTTCGATGTAGAGCGCTTCGCCGTCGCCCGCAGGCCAGGGATAGAACAGTGTCATCCAGAGGCCCGACACCGCAGCGATGAGGCCGCATCCCACCACCACTCGCCCCGATGCGCGGTGCCACGTGCGATGGCGTGTCCTGAACGCCGGCGCAAACTGCAGCGCCCCGAGGATGCTGAACGGAATGACGGCAAGAATGTGCAGCACCACCGGCAGCGGCATCGCAAAGAACCGTGCGTTGGCCGTGGTGACCGCGGCATCGCGAGCCAGTTCGCTGAGTCGCGCCGTGCCGGCCAGCGCCGGCACGGCGCTCAATGCGACCAGCGCCGCGAGGATCTTCCAGTCCGACGAGCGCTGGCCGTGTGGCGTCGACATGATCAGCGCGTTGCGGTGCGGAAACCGCCCATCAGGCTCACATCATTACGCGACAGCTGCGCGAGGTTTATCCGGGCGTTCTTCAGCGCATCGCGCTGGTCGTCCGTCGGCAGCAGGACGCCGTCCGACACGATGAACTCGAAGCGTGAGCGCACCGAGGGACGTGCTGCGGCGGTCTGTGACATTGTGTCGCTCCGGAACGCGGATTATGTTTACGTCATACACTGTTGAGAGTATACGTTATACACAGTTTCAGGCCTGTCAAGAGGCAGACCGACTACGGGAGCGAGATGGCGGGACGTCCTGCAGCGAAGCCGCGGAAGAATGGCGGTGCAAAAGCCTTGAAGCAGACGAAGGCCGAGTCACTGTCGGCGGCATCGTCCGGCGTCGCGTTCGATAGCGCGGACATCGCGCGGCGCAGCGAGTTGTTGTGGGAGGCGCCGGCCAAACCGACACGTGGACCGAAGGCGGCGCTCACCCGGGATGACGTGGTGGCAGCCGCGATCCGCGTGGCAGACGCGGGCGATCTGGCCGCGCTCACCATGCATGCTGTCGCATCGGAGCTCGGCTTCACGCCGATGGCGCTCTACCGCTACTTCCCGAACAAGGAAGCGCTAGTCGATGCCGCCGTCGATGCCGCGCTTGGCAGCCCACCGGCACGCCCCGGTCCGCACGAAGGCTGGCGCGCGGAGATTCGGCATTGGTCGTATGCCAAGCGTGCAATGTTGTGCGCACGCCCTTGGCTCGCGGAACTGCCATTCGTCGCGGCACCGCACGGCCCCAACTGGCTCAGCTGGCATGAGGCGTTCCTGCGTACCATCGCGCACACCGGGCTCAGCCCCGAAGACTTGATGGATGTGCTCAGCGTCGTGCAAGGCTATGTGCATGGCAGCTCCGACACCATCATCTCGCTCGCCCGCGCGACGTCGCGTGGCATCACGCCAGAACAATGGGCGGCGGCCGTCGGCGCCGATCTCTGTCGTGCGATCAATGATCCGCGATATCCAATGCTCTCCGGTATCCTCGCGTCGAGTTCCGGCGGGATCACCGAGACATCGTCACTGCCGACGAAGCACGGCAAGCCTCGGACGATGGATGAGTGCTTCGACTGGGGGTTGGAGCGGGTGATGGATGGGATCGCGCTGTATATGGAACGGAAGTGAGGATGGCGCGGTCCTTCGCTGAGTCGGTGCGTGGCGGCACACTGCGCACGAAGCTGGCGCGGATGCCGCGGACGCGGCCGCCGGCGTGAGGTCAGCCCGGCAAACACGAAACGAACGGACCGCGTCCCTACTCGTGCCGGATCGCATCGATAGGATTGAGGCGAGCCGCGCGCACCGCGGGATACATGCCGAAGACGAGCCCGACAAGCACCGCGCTCAGTACTGCCACGGCCACCGTACTCATCGATACACTTGCCGCGATCTGCATACCGGGTAACTGCGCGCGCATGAGCGCGGTGATCGAGAAAGCCGCGGCCAGCCCAAGTGCTACTCCTACCGCGCTGCCGAATCCCGAGATTACGATAGACTCGGCGAGAAACTGCGAGCGAACGTCACGCGAGCGCGCCCCAACCGCTTTGCGTATGCCGATTTCCCGCGTACGCTCGGTGACTGCGGCCAGCAGCACGTTCATGATGCCGATTCCGCCCACCAGCAGCGAGATACCAGTGATCGCGCCCATGAACAGCTTGAAGAGCAGGATGCCTTGTTGCGCCTGCTGCAACCGGCCTTCGTTGCTCTTGAAGCTCACCGTGCCCGCGCCAAATCGGGTCGTGGCCCAGCGCGTGATCGCGATCCGTACGCTGTCTGCCTGCTCGACGGTGCGCAGCTTGCCGAGCAACGACACTGCCCGAGGGCGCGACGTCGCGGGCATGGCAGCCGTCGCCGCAGGCAGCGGCACCCACGCCATGTCGTTGGCGCTGCTGTCGGCGCTGACGCCCACGACCGTAAAGGCGGTGGACTGCAGCCGCACCGTGCGCCCCAGGAGTTCGGACACGCCATTGAGCGAATTGGTAGCTACAATGCGACGGGCCAGCCCACCCGACAGGACGACCAATCGCCCCGTCGTGTCGTTCACATCGTATACGGTGAACGCGCGTCCGGCGGCGAGCCTTACGCCGCCGATCTCACTCCACCCCTCGGTGACGCCGACAATCATGGCCATGCGCCGCACTCGCCCCGACGAATCAGTGACTTCACCACGCGCCGTCACCTGCGCGCTGAGCCCCTCGATTCCCGGTATGCGCGCCGCCTCCCGGACATCGGCAGCGACAAACAATGGATAGCGGTCAAGCGGAAAGTTTTGGCCGTCCACTTCTTCTGTGGTTACCGGGTCCACGCTGAAGTACATGACCGATGTCGTCTGGTCGAGCTGTGCCCGCATGGTGTCTTCGAGGCCATCGCCGACGGAGAGCACGGCCACCAGCGAGCCCACGCCAATGATCATCCCGAGCGTGGAGAGCGTGGTCCGTAGGGGGTTGGCGCGCAATGCGTCCGCACCGACCCGCAAGTTCTGAAAGACAGTGTGAGAAGTCATGCGCGCACTACGCACGAGCGCGGGCTCCGGTGTCGCGGAGATCCCGCTCTTTCACGCCCGGGCCAGCCGCAACGTGTCCCGCACAAACTCCGCTTTGCCGTTCGTATAGCTCTCACGATCATCCGCAAACTGCGCGGCAAGCGCCTGTTTCAGCGAGGCGTATTGAGCGGCGCGCAGTGGCACACGGCGCAGGTAATCACGGAATGCCAGGTATTCGTCCGAGTACCTGCCGCCTTCGAGCACAAGATGCAGGTGATGCGTGCGCCGCCCGTCGGGCAACTCGCGCAGGAAGTACTCCCGCCCAGGCAATCCGTTTTCTCCGCGGTATCGATACTCGGCATTCACGAGGGCGCGCAAATACGGCGCGAGCACTGACGCGCGCGGGCGTACGATCATGACGTCCAATATGGGTTTCGCCAACAGCCCGGGGATGGCGGTGCTGCCCACATGCTCAATGCGGGCCACCAGTCCGCCCATCGCGTCGCGAAGTCGCGCCTGCTCGCGCATGAAGTGTTCGGACCACGACGCATCCGATTGCGCCAGCACCACCAGACCTGAGGGCAGGCCGAGGGGGCTCGCGGTCATAGCCCCCGCGCTCGTACTGCCTGCGCGCGCGTTCGGCTCACCATTAGCCGCACTCCGGTGCGCATGACCGCTTGCAACCCTCCCGCGGCACTGCGAAATGTCTGCACGTGTGCGAGGTTCACCACGCACCCTCGATGAATGCGCAGGAAGTCAGCGGCATCGAGTCGCTGCTCCAGCCGGTGCAGCGCAACGTGCACGAAGTGACGGCCGGTGGCCGTGTGCAGCACCACGTAGTCGCCGTCGGCCTCGAGCCAGTGCACGTCTTGCAACAGCACCGGCGTAATGCCGGCGCCTCCGCGCACGAAGATGCGATGTACCGGGCCGTTTGCACCCACGTCGGCGAGTTGCTCGGCGGTCGTACGCTCCCCGGCAGCTTGCAGCCGTGTCAGGCAAGTAGCCAGCCGACGGGCGCCGAAGGGCTTGAGGAGGTAATCCACCGCGCCGAGTTCAAAGGCGAGCACCGCGTGTTCGGAGTGCGCGGTCGTAAAGACGATGGCTGGACGATGCACCAACTGTCGCGCCACCTCGATACCCGAACACCCGGGCATCTGCACGTCGAGGAAGAGCACATGGGGCACTAGACGGTTCACCAGCTCGATGGCGGATGGGCCATCGCTCGCGTAGCCCACGCATTCGATCCACTCATGCGCCGCGAGCATATTGGCCAGCGCCCGCCGCGCGATGGGCTCATCGTCGACTATAGCGACCCGCGTCGTCACCATGGGCACGGTCAGAATGTATCCTCCAGCGCCGGTACCACCAGCCGGGCTTCTACGCGGTCATCTGACTGTTGAGCCACGGTGCACGAGGCGCCGCCGCCGTAGAGCAGTTGCAGTCGCTCCTCGAGCCGGTCGAGCCCCGTGCCTGCTCGGCGCTCGAAGCGCCGCCCGACATCGTGCCCCTCGTCCGATACCACGACGATCGCTCCCGTGGGCGTGAGTGCGGCCGAGATTTGGAGCTGGGTGGCACCCAGTCGCTGCGCCGCGCCATGGCGCACCGCATTCTCGACGAGTGTCTGCACAGCAAATGAGGGGATAAGCACGTCGTCGGCAGCCTCGCTCCAGGTCCATTCGATTTGCAACCGTTCTTCGAAGCGCAACTGTTCGAGCGCCAGATACCGCGTTACGAATGCCCGCTCTTCGCGCAGCGGAATGAGGTCGCGGCTCTCGGACATGGCGGTGCGCAACAGGTCGGCCAGCTCCTCGGCAGCGCGTGCGGCCGTGGCAGGATCGACTGGAATGAGGTGCACGACGGTATGTAGCGCATTGAAGAGGAAATGCGGCTGCAGCTGTCCGCGCAGCGCATCAAGTTGGGTGCGCACCGCGGCCGCTTCGGCGCGTGCGGCGCGACGTGCCTCCTCCACCGTGTAGCTGAAGCTGACGATCATCACGTAGAGCCATATCCCAAGCACAACGACGCCGACGACGCGCCACCCCGGTTCGATCCACACGCGTCCGCGCACGACGGACTCCTGCGCGAGCACCAGCACGGCCAGCGCGAGCCCGTACGCCACGCCGCTCGCGACGTGGCGCGCGACGAACGGTAGTGATAGTCGCGCGGGCCATGGCCACCGGGCCACCAATGCCTGCACAGCGAAGCCCATGAGCGCCGCAGGCAGCACGAGCCGCAGCGCCACCACCGCTGCGGTACCCGCCGAAAGATCGTGCACCGCTGCGAGCAGTGCCGCGCAAAGCATCCACATGGGTACCCACGCCAGGAGCAGACTCACACGCGTCCTTCGCCGCGTGGTGTAGGCGGATGGTGTCTCGACCGCAGGGCGCGAGGTGGACTCACCGGTCATCGTGGCGGGAGCGGGTGTCGGGGATGCGCGTTGCGGTGACGACAAACACTGGTTCCTCCCACGTGCGTCCTCCGTCGTTGGAGACTTCACGCAGATAACGAAAGCGTGTGGGTGTGCGCTCGACGAATCTAGTGCGCGCCATGCGGGTGGCGGCGAGTAGGGTGATCGCGTCTTTCGTCAAGATCGGCTTGAGGCGCGCCGAGCTCGCGCCATCGCGGTCAATCTCTCGGACACTCCATGAACGCGATGGCGCGTCATAGAGGCGTTCAAAGCGCAGCAGCATTTGCGTGGTGCCACCTGCATCAGCTACCCGCAGTTCGTCCGAGACACCGGCCTCGGTGCGCCGGCCGCGCCAATGTCCCGTGTAGCGGGGAACGCCGTGCACGAACGCCGCAAGCTTCGACACCCGCGGTGTTGCTTCCACACGCCAGTCGCCCACGAGAAAGTCGAAGAGCGTGTCGCGTGCGGCTGGTGACGGCGGCACAACGCTCTGCCGATTAAACGGCGCGACCTGTGACTGGGCCGCGATGCTTTCGCCACAGGCATGCGGCGCCGCAATAACGAGAAGGGCACCAATGATCACCGGAAAGTTGCTGCGCATACGAAGGACAGGTTGAGACGGTGGACGCGCGTGGCGCGACTGTGAATGCGTGCATGGTATCCCGTGAGCACCTGCTACACGCGGTCGAATGGCCGCCTAATCGCTGAATGGTCGAATCACGCCGTTGAACGGCAGTTCCGTCTGTAGCCCGCGCGTCCCGGCCTTCGTACCGTGCAGTGTCGCTACTACGCCGCCCATTTGTTCCACTTACTGCCTCCGCTCATGAGTTATTCGGCCACCGCCGTCGTGCAGCTGCACGAGGTTACGAAGCAGTTCACCACACCAGCCGGTGTGTTCATCGCACTAAACGCGGTGACCCTCGACGTGCAATCCGGTGAGCTGCTCGCACTGGTTGGCGCCTCGGGGAGCGGCAAGTCCACGTTGCTGCATTTGGTGTCTGGCATCGAACGCATCACCTCGGGACGGCTGATGGTGGCAGGCGCCTCAGTGCCAGCCCTTGATGAAGCGCAGATGGCGCGCTGGCGCGGTCAGCATGTCGGCATCGTCTTTCAATCGTTTCAGCTCATGCCAACGCTTACGGCGCTCGAAAACGTCACGATGGCGATGGATTTCGTGGGACGATGGCCTCGGGCCGAGCGTGAGGAGCGCGCGCGTGCGCTGCTCACTCGTCTCGGCGTGGATACGCAGGCGGACAAGTTGCCGGCGACTCTCTCCGGCGGGCAGCAGCAGCGCGTCGCCATCGCACGTGCGCTTGCAAACCGTCCGGTGCTCATGGTGGCTGATGAGCCAACGGGCAATCTCGATAGTCGCACGGCGCAGGAGATCTACCGCACCTTCGCGGAGCTGGCGGCCGATGGACATACCGTGATCATGGCAACCCATGATCCGGCGGCGCAGTCGTACGCGACGCGCACCGAGCGCATTGTAGACGGACGCCTGCGCGGCCAACGCGCGGAGGATCTGGCGCATGCATGATGCCCGCCTCCGCAAAGTCTGGCGTGACCTGTGGCAGCACCGCGGTCGGTCACTGACCACGGTGTGCGCGATGAGTGTGGGACTATTTGGTGCGAGTGTCGTGCTGAATACGTGGTCACTGGTCGAAGCCGCCACGCATCGCGGATACGACGCCACCAACCCTCCGTCCGCCACGTTGCGTCTGGCACAAGGCGATGCAACGTCGCTCGCTGCCGCGATCACCGACGTGCGTTCGGTGCCAGGCGTTTCCGAAGTGCACGCGCGCCGCACGGCATTCTCGCGCGTGATGATTCGCGGGGTCGCCCGCACGGCCATGCTTTTCACTGCGGACGATCTGGCCACGCAGCCGATCGGACGCGTGGAGTATGAGCAAGGAGCGTGGCCGTTGCGCGGGCGGGCGATGGCCATGGATTACTCAGTGTTGGAGTTTGCAGGGGTGGGTGTTGGCGACTCCGTTTCCTTCGAGCGACCGGACCGTCGCGTGGTGCTTCCTGTTACGACGGTGGTGCGCGACGCGGGCCTGCCCCCCGGCTGGATGGATCACGTGGTGTACCTCTTCGTCACGGATTCCGTACTGCAACAGTTAGTGCCGCAGCCGATCACGGAGTTGCGCTTCACCGCCACACCGCAGGTGTCGTCGCGCGACGACATCAGAGTGCTGAGTCGCACGATCGCAGATCGGCTCGCTGCGCACGATGTGACCGTGACGCACACGGACGTCCCTGAACCCGGCGTGCATGTGCATGCCGGACAGATTGAGTCCTTCCTGCTCATCCAGGGTGCATTCGGCGTGGTGGCGCTGCTTTTCAGTGCCGTGCTGATCGTGAACCTGATGTCCGCCCTGCTGATTTCTCAGCGTCCGCTCGTCGGTGTGATGAAAGCGATGGGCGCCCCACCGCAGCAGCTGGTAGGTCTGTATCTCGCGCAGGCTGCGGCACTCGGTGCGGTGAGCGCGCTTGTGGCGCTGCCGCTCGCAGCTATCATCGGCCACGCCTATGCGGAGTTTGTTGCCGCGCTGCTCAACTTCACCGTGCAGGGCTTTGTGATCCCCTGGTACATGTACCTCATACAGGGAGCGACGGCGCTGCTGTTACCGGTGGTCGCGGCATGGATTCCAGTGCAGCGCGCCTGCTCCATGAGCATAGCCGAGGCGCTGCGGCCGTCCGCGGTGCTACAGCCACTGCCGCGCCTCGCCTGGTTGCCGGCACGGCTGCGCGCGTTCCCAGCCGTGCCCTATGCGGTACGCAACCTGTGGCGTCATCAGCGACGCGTGGTATTTACCGTGCTCACATTGGCGAGCGGTGGCGCCGTCTTTCTGGGCGCGTTGCAGCTGCGCCGGTCTATTCAGCAATCGGTCGCGGTGCTGTACGAGCGCACGTTATTCTACGATGCGACTGTGCGCATGGAGCAGGCGACGCCAGTGGCGGCGCTGGCCTCCCGCGCGGGCGCCGTGCCTGGAGTCGCGCGCGCCGAAGGTTGGCCAACCGTGCGGGCCGCCATTGTTGCCGACGGGCGGCTTGAGAACCGATTCACTATCACGGCACCATTGGCGGAAACGCCGTTGCTCGACATGCGCCCCACTCGCGGACGGTGGCTGCGCGAAGAGGATAGCACGGCGCTGGTCGTGAGCCGCGAACTGGCCGATGCGGAACCGTCGCTGTCGCTCGGGTCGCGGACCACGCTCGTGATTGACGGCGCGTCACGTAACTGGGAGGTGGTGGGCGTGGTCTCCATTCCGGGGCGCGTCGCGTACGCGAACCAGCAATTCGTTGCGACGGCGCTGGGTGTGAGCAGCGCCAGCACACTCGCCGTGCGATTCACCAACCGGGACTCTACCACGCATCAGGCTACGCTGGAGCAGGTGCGCAGCGCGTTCGAATCGGCCGGCGTGACGCTCAGCGGGGCGCAGCGCATGAGTGAGGCGCGTTCTGCGGCCGAGGCGCATCTGGTAATGGTCGTGGACTTCCTGATTGCCGCGGCGCAGCTCACGGTACTCGTTGCGGCGCTGGGGTTGGCTTCTACCATGGGACTCGCGGTGCTGGAGCGCACGCGCGAGATAGGAGTGATGCGCGCGGTGGGTGCGACGCCGCGTGCGATCATGGCCGCGGTGCAGGGGGAGGGACTGCTCATCGCGTTCGTCAGCTCGCTAGTGGCCGTGCCTCTCTCGTTACCGATGAGCGTAGTGCTAGGCGTGGCCTTCGGCCGTATGATGTTCCCCGTGCCCGTGTCGCTGACGCCCGTGCTACCGTCGGTGGTGCTGTGGTTTGCGGTGGCGCTGACCGTTTCGGCGCTAGCGTGCGCGGCGCCAGCGCGTCGCGCCACGAGGATCTCGGCGCGCGAC
>JALHNZ010000018.1:0-15098 GCA_022843265.1 Gemmatimonadaceae bacterium | reverse complement strand
GTGGTTTCCGGGGTTGGGGGGGGGGCCGCCTGGGGTTGGCCCCAGGTGCTTCGGGGGGGGGGCGGGGCGGCCCCACGACTGAACGGCGTCTCGCGGTGCGTAGCTACGGCCGCGCTTGCAACTCGTTTGTCCAGTGCTCAACAACAACAATCGCGCCGGCACGGCTGTTGTCTGCGCGACGCACAAAGAGAAAACGCCCGTCTGGCGCGACATCGTAGTTCCGACGCGATAGCGAGGTTTGCACAAATGGTGTCGCGTCAAACAGTACGCGCGTGCCCTCCACGCGCAGGCTCGGGCTGGTTGATACTCGCGCTTCTACCAGCTGTGATGCGTTGTTCAGGAAGAAGAGTGCGTTTCCATCTGCCGACCAGCGTGGAGAACCACCGCCGCCCGACGACACCACTACACGCGCCGACTGCGGTGCGGCAAGTGGCGCCACATACACTTCGAAACGCCCTGAACTGTTTGACGAGAACGCGAGCCACTCGCCATTTGGCGATACGGCCGGTGAGTACTCAGAACGTTCAGTGGCGACTAACGGCGTAGCAATCGTATCCGTCGGCGATCGCGTCGTGAGCAGGTCGCCATTACCTGCGGCGGGCGTTGTGGTGCGCACCACCAGACCCGCACCATCGGGCCGCCAGACCTGCTCCGATAGCGGACGGTCACTCCTGACCATAAGACGTGCGAGATCGCTACCGTCTACCGACTGTCGCCACACATTACCAGTCGTTGCGCGTTCGCCACTGGTGAGATAGGTGACCGTGCGCCCATCGGGACTCCACGCTGGCTCGCTCGCGCTTTGCTCGCTGGTGAGCCGAACGGGTTGCCCTCCATCGCGGCGCACCCACACGCCGGATCGCGCGCCCTCGCGCACAGTGACCGCAACTTGTCGACCATCGCGCGAGACAACGGGAGTGCTGAACGCGGCACGCCAGGAAACATCAAGTGGTGACTGTGCGCCGTCGCGTGACACCCACACGAGTTCGCGTGCGTCGCTCCCTCGCTCTTCGCCATAAACCAGCGTGCCGTTTGCTGCGACCGCAAAGTCGACGGGACCAACAATGCTCTGCGGCAGATTTTCTGCGACGAGCGTTGCTTCACCGGCGAGTTGCAGTTTCGATGCATTGAATGGCACGACCCAGAGTTTGCCATCACTGGTAGAGTAGAGCAGGTGCCCCGTGGGAACGTATCGCGCGCGCACACCGTCCATCAGCAGTTGGTGAGTGCCGGATTTCGTTGAGTGCACTCCAATTCTTCGCCGGCCGTCCGCCAACTCCGCCTGAAAGAGTACTGCGCTGCCGTCGGGCAGTATTGAAGGATGCATGTGCGCCGTTTCGCCCTGCGCGCTATCAATCGCCGTGACCAACTCAGGATTGCGACAATCCGTGGCAGGACATCGCGCGATCAGAAGCGGCGCGCTCACGCTACCACGATAAATGTTGTCGTCGGTGCCCCAGTAGATCGCCTCGGGCCCCGGCAAGTCATCGGCAATTACTGTTGGCGGGCCGCCGGTCACTGGCATGATCACAAGTCGGCCCTCCTGATAGAACAACACACGCTTGCCGTCGGGCGAGAACACAACACTCATCGCGCCTTCGGATCCGGGCAACTCTGTGAAATCAAGCGCGTCGCGACGACGCATCAGAACGCGTCCTCCCGGGCCACCGCGGCGTGCGATCAAACTGCCGTCAGGAGAAATGCTGACGTCACCAGACCAGGTGCGCTCGGCCGAGACGGAATCCGCAACAAGTCGATAGCGCACCACCTCGGGTGTCGATTGGTCACGCGACAAACTCCACGCTGCTGCGCCGAGACCAACTGTAGCGAGCAGAGCGAACGCGACCGTCAAGTATGATGTGCGCGACGCGCGCGGTGCCGGTCCGATTGCTCGCGCGACCGTCACCGTGCGCAGGTCGATCGCCGTGGCAAACTCGGCCGCGCTGCCGAATCGATCCGCCGGCAACTTCTCGAGCGACTTCATGACCGCGGCTTCCACGCCAACCGGTACGGCTCTGCGTTGTGCGGTGAGTCCGCGCGGTTCTTCGGTCATAAGCCGCGCAACAATCGCTTGTACACTCGGCCCTGTAAACGGCGGCTCACCGGCGAGCATTTCATAGGTGACGGCGCCGAGCGCGTACACATCGCTCCGCACGTCAACCGTGCGCTCGCCCGTTGCCTGCTCAGGACTCATGTACTGCGGTGTACCGAGCGACAATCCCGTTTGCGTCAGACGCTGTCCACCGGCATGTTGCACTGCGAGCGCGATGCCGAAATCTGCAACCAGCGCGCTGCCGTCCTGGAGCAGAATGTTTTCGGGCTTGATGTCGCGGTGAATCACACCCTGCTTGTGTGCGTGCTCCAGTGCACTGGCCACTTCGCGCGCAATGCGAACGGCGTCTTCAACCGGAAGCTGCAGTTCGCGAGACAAGCGAGCTCGCAGTGTCTCGCCCGTCACGAGCGGCATCACGTAGTACAACAATCCGTCAGCTGCGCCGCTGTCGAGTAGTGGCAAGATGTGCGGATGTTGCAGTCGGGCGGTGGTGCGAATCTCCGACAGGAATCGCTCGCTGCCGAGCGCTGCGCCAAGGTCGGGATGCAGCACTTTGATCGCGACATCGCGTTCGTGGCGCAGATCGTGCGCGAGATACACGGTCGCCATGCCACCGGCGCCGAGTTCGCGACCAACGCGATAGCGATCGGCGAGGGCGTTGGTGAGGCGAGACAACACGTCGCTCATAAGAGCACGTCGTTTGGCCGGGGCGATTTCATGGCCGGAAACGTAACTCGCGTGACTGCAAATGGTCTGGCCAGAGCCGGCTATCGACCCACGAGCTTTGCATCCACGATCCCCACTCGCGGCTCACCCGCGATGTCTACGCTGTACTTCACCAACCGGCCGCCGGGGAGCATGCCGGTTACCCAGCCGTTAATCTCTGCACGTGCCACAACGCGTCCACTGGTGAGGTCGAGTACTTCGAGCACGCTGTTGTACAGACGTTCCATTGCAATCGAACTGACACGCACATCGCGCGACAGGTCGGCGCCGCTCCAGGCCGCGGCCCATCCCGGCGCCGCCACATTCGCAACTACCCAGAGCAGCCCCGTTGACGAGTCGAACCACGTGCCGCTAATCGCTGGCGGTGGGGGAGTGGTTCGACCCAGTCCACGCGTTGATGGTTCTGCGAACCACGCGGGTCGTCGTTCCCACTGCTTCCGCTCTACGGCCAGGCGGTTCCACACGGTGATGTCGTACGCGCGGCGATCAACGGTGATGATTCCGGCCCGACCTTCCACGTTGACATGCTGCGTAACGTCACGCGGATATCCGGGCCGAAGCTTCCCGCCTACTGACCCGAACGCACGCATGTTCTGCGCCGTGTTGCCACGAAAGCTCATCGGGTACAGCGGATCAGCAGGCGCGCGCGGTGCGTACGAGAATCCGCTGATGAGCACGCTGTCGGGCCAGCGCACCACGGCTCCAATGCCGAACGTGTACGGGTATGATATGCCGCGCACATGGCGCAGCTCCGGAGAAAGCACGGTGGCGCGCGTTCTGCGACGCGAACGCAAGCAGCAGAGTACGCAGTCGCAAAAATTTTGCGGACGCCAAGTCAGCCCAGCACGTTGCGGAACAGCGACTCAACATCGATCACGAGCTCATCTGTCGCGCCCACTGGACGCCACCGTAGCAGGGTCCCCGTTACCAGCTCGTCGGCCCGGTTGCTGACAACGCAAATGGTTCGTGTCGCACCATCAACGATCCAGTATTCGTGTACGCCGATGCGACGATAGTACGCACGCTTTTGCACGAGGTCGCGGCGCGATGTGGTGCGCGACAACACCTCGACGACAAGCGTTGGTACGGGCATCTCATCCCATGACTCGCTCGTGATCGCCAGGCTGGGTCTGAGCATCAGATCAGGCTCAACCTCAGCACCCAGCATGCGCACGACCGAGCGCGGCCCGAACAGGTCGCCGAGTTGATGCGTGCGCACATATGGCTCCAGCAGCGATCGGAGTCGCGATGCCAGCAGTTCATGCGATGGAGACGGGGGCGGTGTCACGAACAACTCGCCGTCGAGCAGTTCGTACCGGTTGCCATCTTCCGGTAGACGGTGCAGCTGGTCGAGCGTCCACGGTTCGGTCGCGTAGGCCATGAGCATGCCGTGTGTGTCCCCGGGGAAGGTGGTCGGAAGCGCATGGGGCGAATATGCGCCGACCCTCCGGAAACTCCTGTACAAATTTCGCTCGCCCGGAACCCAGGGAGCGCGACCTTCCGCGCGCCCTCCCTTAGGCTACGCTCGGCTCGGCGGCCGAGTCAAGCGGCCACGACTGCGCTCCGGCTTGATCGCGCACCTGTTCAATCGCGCTCGTGCGAAACGAACCCCACGCGGTCGTTGATCGCGATGCGCTGTTCCGCCGTCATGCTGCTCCAACCCGAGATTTCATCGATTGTACGGCCGCAACCGCGACAGCGACGGTCGGCGTCGAGCTGGCACACCTTGATGCACGGGGATTCAGTGGTCGGACGCGGTTGGCGAGCAGCAGACGACGACGTGTGATTCATGGACACAGGCACAGTGAAGAATAACCAGGCGCTGCGGGTCGGCACCCAAACCCGCGCTTGACAGATCCGAAAAAAGCCCCATACTGTCCATGCAATACTGGCTTGCACTCACGTGTGATTGCAAGCCAGTGAGCACCGCACCAAGACATAAGCACTGGTCGCTCCATCTGGTGGTTCGGATGGGGCGTGAAGAGGGAACCCGGTTCAAATCCGGGGCGGCCCCGCCGCTGTGAGGGAGGACAACGGAGCATGCAGCCACTGCGGTCAGTCTGACGTGGGAAGGCGGCTCCCGCGGATGAATCCCGAGCCAGAAGACCTGCCAGTTGCCCGGAGTCCGCGCGCACCCTCGAGGGAGGATGAGCCGGGGATTGCGTACGGCCTCATCAGGTCGTGCGTGGCCGAGGGCTCCTTGCGTACACCGCAAGGAGCCTTTTTTGTCGCCGACCGAACTATCGGGCCGCGACGAACATCGGTCGTTCCTCGGGGGTGCACTTTTCGCAACGACGCACCACGAGGTTTTCATGTCCACCACCGTTGCTGCTGCACGCAACAGCGCTGTTACGATCGGCACGTACACACCGCTCGCGCCAATCAGCGCCCTCACGGAAGTCGTCAAACGTGACGGCCGCCGCGCCCCGTGGGATCCCGATCGCATCACGCGTGCGATTGCCTTGGCTTTTTTCGCGTCGCGCACCAACGACGCGCCCAACACGCACGCCGATGACGCCGCCGCACGCTTCGGACTCGGGTTTACCGATTTCTCGGAAGTGTGCGCGATCACGCAGTTGGTCGTGAACACGGTGGAACGGAAAGCCGCCAGCGAAGCACCAACGGTGGAAGGCATTCAGGACATCGTGGAAATGATGATCGCTGCGCGTGGCCACTGGGATGTGGCCAAGCGCTACGTGCTCTATCGCGCGTCCCGTTCGCAAACGCGCCTGTTGCCCCACGATGTGAGTGGACTGGAAGACTACATCTTCATCTCCCGGTACTCGCGCTACCGCGCGGACCTGGGGCGCCGCGAAACGCCCGCGGAGGCGTTCACGCGCGTGATGGACATGCACCGCGAGCATTTCGCCGACCGCCTCGATCGGCCCGTAGCGGGACTTGGCAATCGCACGCTGCGTGCGCTGCTCGACGACACGGAGCAGGCGCTACAGCGTCGAGCGATTCTGCCGTCCATGCGTTCGCTGCAGTTTGGCGGCACCGCGATCGAAGCGAACAACGCGCGCATGTTCAACTGTGCGTTCACGCATATGAATCGTCTTGAGGCGTTCCGCGAATCGTTCTTCCTGCTGCTTTCGGGCACGGGTGTTGGGTTCAGCGTGCAGCGTCATCATGTGGCGCAGCTACCCATGTTCCCGGTGCGTGCGGCCGAGAATGAGTTACCGGTGCTGCACTACAACGTGCCCGACCAGCTCGAAGGCTGGGCGGACGCCCTGCATGCCCTGCTGCGCAGCTACCTCGATGGACAGAAGATCGAGTTCAACTACAGCGCGATTCGTGCGCGTGGCTTGCCGCTGCGCACGTCGGGCGGTCGTGCGCCTGGACACTTGCCACTGAAGAAAGCGCTGTCGGCGGTTGAGCGTGTGCTTGATCAGGTGTCAGGACGCGCGCTGCGTCCGATTGAAGTGTATGACATCATGATGCACGTGGCGGTGGCCGTGTTGTCCGGGGGCATTCGTCGCTCCGCCACGATCTGTCTGTTTTCGGCCGACGACGAAGAAATGGCAGCGGCAAAAACCGGCAACTGGTTCGAAACCAACCCGCAGCGTGGCAAGTCGAACAACTCCGCGGTGCTCGTGCGCGACACGGTCAAGGAACAGGATTTTGCGCGCCTGTTTGAATACCAGAAAGAATACGGCGAGCCGGGGTTCTACTTTGTCGATGACGCGGAATACGGCGCGAATCCCTGTGTTGAAATTGGTCTGGCGCCGTCACTCACCGTCGATGATCGCGCGCGCGTGCAGCTCGCCGCGTACGGACACGATGATGTGGTGGTCGGTGACCGGCTGAGCGGATGGCAGATGTGCAACCTCACCACGATCAATGGTGCACAGTGCGACAGCGAAGCCGATTTCCTTGCGAGCTGTCAGGCGGCGTCGCTGCTCGGTACGCTGCAGGCGGCGTACACGGATATTCCGTATCTCGGTGCAGTGACACGCGTGATCAACGAGCGTGAATCGCTGCTCGGCGTGTCGATCTGCGGCATTCTTGAGCGCCCGTCCGTGTTGCTGGATCCTTCGGTGCTCGAGCGCGGCGCGCAGGTGTGTCTGGATACGAATGCAGCCATTGCGGCGCATCTCGGCATTAACCCCGCGGCGCGACTCACGTGCGTGAAGCCCGAAGGCACCGCGTCTCTGGTGCTTGGCGCAGCGTCCGGCATTCACCCGCACCACGCGCGTCGTTACTTCCGTCGCGTGCAGGCCGCACGCACCGAGCCGCTCTATCAGTGGTTCAAGCTGCACAATCCGCACATGACCGAAACGTCGGTGTGGGATCCGGAAACCACGGACGTGATCACGTTTCCCGTCAGCGCGCGGGACGATGCGATTCTGCGCGAAGAAGTGGGCGCGGTGCAGTTTCTCGACTACGTGCGTACCGTGCAGCGTCACTGGGTGTGCGCTGGTCGTCGCCACGAGCAGTTCAATCCCGGATTGCATCACAATGTGTCGAACACGGTCACCGTGCGCGACGACGAGTGGGATGCCGTCCAGCAGTTCATCTGGGAGAACCGCGAGTACTTTGCCGGCATTTCCTTGCTGCGTGAGTCGGGCGACAAGATTTACGCGCAGGCGCCGCGCGAGGCTGTGTCCACCGAAACCGATGCGGTCAAGTGGAATGCCCTGCAGTACCGGTCGGTAGACTACACACAGTTGCGCGAAGAGCACGATGTGACAGCGCTCGCGGATGTTGTCGCGTGCGCTGGTGGCGCGTGCGAGATCGTGTAGTTCGCACGCGCAACGCTACAGCTGTGATTTGATCGGTAGCAGCAGTTTTTCGAGTAGCTTTTCGCGGAGCGGACGATGCTTCCACATCTCCAGTGAGTATGGCTTCGCGTTCGCCAGGTCGCGCTCAAAAACGACCAGCATGTCGTGTGCAAACGCGTGGTCGTAGACATTCAGGCTCGCTTCGTCATTCAGGCGAAGCGAGCGGATGTCCATGTTCGTTGAACCGACGGATACAAACTCTTCGTCAATGACGACCAGCTTCACATGCAACATGGTGGGCTGGTACACGTAGATTTCAACGCCGCCTTCCAGGAGCTCGCCCCAGACTTGTTTGCTCGCGATGCGCACTGCAAACGAGTCGAGATGCGGGCCAGGGAGCAGAATGCGAATGCGCACGCCTCGCGTTCGCGCGGCCAGGAACGCTTCGATCAACAAGTCGTCTGGCACGAAGTACGACGCCGCGATGTCGATGCATTGCGCGGCCGCCGCGATCGCCAGCAGGTACAGCAAATGCATGCTTTCGCTACCGCTCGCAGGCGACGCAATAAACATCTGCGCCGACAGCGTACCGACCTCGTCGATGTGTGGGAAGAAGCGTTCTCCGTTGAGCACGCGTCCCCTCGACTTGATCCAATTGTCGTTGAACGCCGCCTGCAGTTGCGCCACGACCGGACCTTCGATCCGGAAGTGCATATCGCGCCATTCTTCCGGTGACGACGCATGTCCCTGCCACTGATCGGCGATCCCGACGCCGCCAGTGAAGGCAATGCGTCCGTCCACCACCAGCAGCTTGCGATGCGTGCGGTTGTTCATGCGGCCCAGATTGTACCAATGCAGCGGGCGATAGCGGTGCACGTGCACACCCGCCTCTTCCATGGCGGCCAACAGATCGTTGTCCATTTTCACACTGCCCACCCAATCCAGCGTCACGTGTACCGGCACACCAGCGCGGGCGCGTTCGCTGAGGGCATCGCTGAACTGCTGGCCAACGGCTCCGCTCCAGTAGATGTACGTCTCGAACGTGATGGAGCGTTCAGCCTGTTCAATCGCCTGCAACATGGCCGGAAAAATCTCCGCGCCGTTTTGCAGGGCGTGCACCGTGTTGCCGCCCACGATGGAGGGCGACATCATCAGCGACATCTCGCGACGAAATTGCGGATCGGAGATGGCGTACCGGTGCTCGATTTTGCGTTCGAGCTGCTTTTCCGCCGTCGCAAAGTTCATGATCACCGCGGCGAGGAGCAGCGTCACGAGCGCCGTCACGGCAATCGTGAGCATCAGGCAGGAACGGCGGCGGTACTGGGGAGCGTGAAGCGGAACGTGGTACCTTCGCCCAGCGTACTGTCAACCGTCACGGTGCCGTGGTGCGCTTCCACGAACGTCTTGACGATCGCGAGTCCGAGACCAAGTCCGCCTTCTTTCTCCGCATCGTGCTCATGCTTGGTAAACACGGTCGGGATCTTGTCTTGCGCCATGCCGGCACCCGTATCGCGCACGCTACACTCCACACTGCCCACGTCATCAATGGTGCGCGCACTGATCACGATTTCACCGTTTGGCGTGTAGCTGATCGCGTTGGCAATCAGGTTCTGCAGCACACGCTGCAGCAGACTGGCATCGGCGTGGACACGCAGATCGTCTGGCACGTCGTTGATCAGCTGCGTCGACCCGGTACCGGCCACCGGGTTCAGGTCATGAATCAGCCCTTCAACCAGCGGCCAGAGATACACATAGCGCCGTTCAAGTTTAATGCCGAGTTCCGTGGCCAGGTTGGAGTTTTCTGCGATGACTTTGGCCACCAGCTTCTGCAGTGTGTCGACGCTGCGATTGAGCGCACGAAACATCTGCGCCGCCTGTGGCTGACTCGCGATCGGATCGGCCAAGCGCATTTCCAGCACGCGTGATGACAGCGCAATGGCGTTGAGCGGGGTGCGCAGATCGTGCGCCACAAACGCGAGATACTCTTCACGGCGCTCCATGACTTGCTGCGCCTGATGTGTGGCGAACGTTTGCACGGCCGAGCCAATGGAGCCGTCGAACACCTTGTTTAGCACCTGAAACGGTTTGCCCTGCAGTGTGAGATTGTTCCGGTCTCCCAGATCGTGAATACACTCACGCAGGATGTTGTATTCGGCCACGACTTCCTGGATGTCGAAGCCCTCGCCCACGCGCTGGAGTCCGTGTTCCGGTGGACTGCCTTCTTCGACCACCTCGGCGATTGTTTCATCGGTCCCGCTGCGCAGCGCTTCGACCAGCTCCGTGAGCAGGTCCGGGATGTGGTCGTTGAGGGCCGGCGTATCGAGATGCTTGGCGGAGGGGAGTTCCCGCACCTTTGATCGCCATTCCGAGAGCAGCGTCTCTTTTTCCTGCTCCACCAGTAGCGCCAGCGCGTTCAGAGTCTTTTGGGTCATTACCGGAGCGTTACGGCCTGTGGTGAGAGAACAGCTGGAACCGAAGGGAGAAACTTACTGCGGCCGCTCGTTTGGAACATATGCATGAGGTCGCCACTATTTACGGCGTGGCTGCGGGATCAAGATTGGCCGGTGCGGCGTGGGTGTCGACAGCACCCCAGTTGTTTCCCATGGGCAAACGTGATATTCTGAGGATCTGTACCATCGCACGGGGTTCCGTGCGTGCCGCTCACATAGCTCAGTCGGCAGAGCACATCCTTGGTAAGGATGAGGTCACCGGTTCGATCCCGGTTGTGAGCTCTCGGTGCCTGGGACCTCCCCGGGTGCCGGTCCGAGTGATTTCGCACCCCGCTTGCGCCGACTTTCGGGCGCCGCTACGTTTCAGGGCTCACCCCGTTGCCCTGACCCAACGTGTGTCACCGCGCCAGCAGACCGGCGTGTGTGGTGTCTGGACCGTTGGATTGGAGTAGCTGTAGGGAGTTCACATTTGCGAAGCGGTCTGGGCCAGACGCCGCATTCACGCACTGGGCGTGGGTGCACCGCGCTCAGATCACATCGACCGAACGGCCCCGTGTTGGGCCGCTGTCCGGAGCCGGAACGATGCCGCGCGACAAGATTATTCTCGGTTGCACCGAGTGCAAAAATCGCAACTACTTCACGACCAAGAACAAGCGCCTGCACCCCGAGCGCGTGGAGTGGAAGAAGTATTGCCCGCGGTGCGACAAGCACCTCGTCCATAAGGAAACGAAGTAATCATGGCTACCACCACCGAAGTGGTCGAGCGTCCGGGCCTGGTGCCGCGTACGGTTGCGTACTATCGCGACGTCGTGGCCGAAATGAAGAAGGTGACCTGGCCCGATAAAGATCAGATTCGTCAGATGACGATTCAGATCACGATCTTCGTGCTGGTGATTGGCGCGGTGATTGGCCTGATGGATCTGATGCTGCAGGGGGCGTTGATTCGCCTTCCGCAGGCGCTGCTTCGCTAAGGGCGGCGGCCATGTTCGAACACCGCTGGTACGCCGTGCAAACCACGTCGGGCCACGAGAACAAGGTGCAGCGGCTGTTGCAGCGCAAGATCGACACCGATCCCGCTGAGGTGGAAACGCGTGCCATTCGGCAGGCGCTGGTGCCGACGCAGGAAGTGGTGGAAATCAAGAATGGCAAGAAGGTCACGGTCGAGCGCAAGATCTACCCGGGCTACGTGCTCGTGGAGATGGTGCCGTCGCAAGACACGCTGCACGAAGTGAGTGCGGTGCAGGGCGTGATCAAGTTTGTGGGCAAGGATCGCGATCCCATGCCGCTGCGGGATGATGAGGTCAAGCGTTTGCTTGGCATCGTCGACGATGCGGATGCGCGTCCGGCCAAAGAAGAAATTCCGTTCCTCATTGGTCAGGCCGTACAGATCACCGAGGGACCGTTTGCCGAGTTCAGTGGCACGGTAGAAGAAGTGCTGACGGACAAGGGCAAAGTGCGGGTGTCGGTCAGCCTGTTCGGTCGACCCACATCGGTAGAACTGGATTACCTGCAGCTGCGCGCCTACTAAGCAGCGGCAGGGGTTGACCTCGCAAGAGGTCACGCCGGATACCACGACGGCGTTAAACGAAACAGTGGGAGCAAGACCGGCGCTGGACATTCTGGCGTCGGACGTTCGCGAGAGGTAGACGGATGGCCAAGAAGGTTACGGGTTTCGTCAAGCTGCAGATTCCTGCAGGCAAGGCGAATCCGGCCCCGCCGGTAGGTACGGCTCTCGGTCCGCAGGGCATCAATATCATGTCATTCTGCAAAGAGTTTAATGCTCGGACGCAGGGTGGTGATATGATTGTCCCGGTCGAAGTCACGATCTACGGCGATAAGTCGTTCACCTTCATCCTCAAGACTCCGCCAGCGGCAGAGCTCCTGAAGAAAGAGGCGGGCGTACCCAAGGGGTCGGGTCAGCCGAACAAGGTCAAAGTGGGTTCAGTCACGAAGGCTCAGGTCAAGAAGATCGCCGAGCTCAAGATGCCGGACCTGAATACGGAATCACTTGAAAGTGCCATGGCGATGGTCGCAGGTGCGGCTCGCTCCATGGGCATTACGGTGACCGACTAATGCGCACCTACGGCAAGAAGTACACGGCCGCGGCGAAGAGCCGCGAGATCGGCGCCGCGCATGAAGCCGGTAAAGCGATCGCGCTCGTGAAGAGCATGGCGTTTGCCAAGTTCGACGAGACGGTCGAAGTCGCAGTACGCCTCGGCGTCGATCCGCGTCATGCGGATCAGGTCGTGCGTGGTACCGTTGTTCTCCCCGAGGGAACCGGTAAGACCATGCGCGTGCTTGTGATCGCGACGGGTGCCAAGATCCAGGAAGCGCAGGAAGCGGGCGCCGATTTTGTCGGCACCGAGTTCCTCGCGAAGATCAAGGATGGCTGGTTGGACTTTGATGTCATGATCGCGACCCCGGATCAGATGGGTCAGATCGGCGCGTTGGGCCGAGTGCTTGGTCCGCGTGGTTTGATGCCAAATCCGAAGGCTGGCACCGTGACGTTCGACGTCGCCAAGGCAGTGAAAGAGTCGAAGGGCGGCAAGATCGAGTTCCGCGTTGACAAGGGTGGCAATGTGCACGCCCCGATCGGCAAGGTCTCGTTCGACGCTGCTGCGCTAGAGCGCAACTTCGCCGCGTTCATGGATCAGATTGTCCGGTCCAAGCCGAGCGCGGCCAAGGGTGTGTATGTCCGTAACGTCGCGATCTCGAGCTCCATGGGTCCCGGCGTCACCATCGATACCAATCCGTACCGGTAAGGGGCGACGCAACCATGAAGAAATCGAAGAAGACAGAACTCGTTGGTGAGCTGAAGGACAAGCTCGCCACGGCGAGTGCGGTGTACTACACCGACTTCACCGGGCTGAACGTGAAGCGCATGACGGAACTCCGTCGCCGTTTCCGTAAGGCCGGTGTGGAGTACGTGGTCATCAAGAACACGCTCGCGCTGCGGGCGGTAAACGAGAGCGGTCTGGTGTCAGAGCGTCTCCGCGGTCCGACAGGGCTTGTGGTGACGACCGATCCGGTCGCCGGCGCCAAGGTGCTGACCGAGTTTGCGAAGGAAAACGACCAGAAGCCGGCCATCAAGGGCGGTGTGTTTGACGGTCGTCGTCTGGATGTCGACCAGGTCAAGCAGTTGGCCAATATGCCGTCACGGGAGCAGTTGCTCTCCGAGCTGGCCGGAACCCTGCAGGCCCCGATGGCGGGCATGCTTGGTGCCATGAATGCGCTCTTTACCAACTTCGCTGGCGCGCTCGACGCGCTCAAGCAGCAGAAGGAAGCTGCCTGAATCCCCCAGGCGTACGCCTGAACAACGCCCCAGGAACACCTGGGAGATTACTGAGGAGATAGTACCATGGCGAACACCACGCTGAGCAAGGACGAGATTCTCGACGCAATCGGCAACATGTCGGTTTTCGAGCTGTCCGAAATGATTGAAGCGTTCAAGGAGAAGTTCAACGTCACCATCGCAGTGGCCGCCCCGGCTGCCGCTGCGGCTGCGCCGGCTGCTGCCGCCGCGGTTGAGGAGCAGACGGAGTTCGAAGTCATCCTCAAGGAAGCGGGCGCCAAGAAGATCCAGGTCATCAAGGTGGTTCGCGAAATCACCGGCCTGGGCCTGAAGGAAGCCAAGGACCTGGTGGATGGCGCGCCGAAGAGCGTGAAGGAAAATGTGTCGAAGGATGAGGCCGCGCAGCTGAAGGCCAAGCTCGAAGCCGAAGGCGCGTCGGTCGAAGTCAAGTAAGGTTCCGAACTCGTGGGCGGTACCACTCCGGTGCCGCCCCGGGTTCTGGTTCTTCACTTGACCCTCGACCATCGTGATCCTGTCCGCACGTACGTCAAAATTTCGTAGTTTCGCTCCCTCCCGGTCCGCACGGCGTTTGCCGATTTGCGCATCGGGAGCGGAGCGTTTCGTGTCCCAAATTACCGCGTCGCGTTCGGCGGCGTTCGGAATCGGGATTCGACCCGTCGGTGAGCCCTTGACGCCATGATGAATCAGATTTCATTCAGCAAGCTCGACAACTCCATGGGGATGCCCAATCTCCTGGACATCCAGACGCGCGCGTTCGAAGCGCTGCTGCAATTGGATGCCGCCTCGCACGAGCGCGAGGATGTGGGACTGGAGCGCGTCTTCAAGGACCTGTTCCCGATCACCGATGTCCACGAGAACTTTTCGCTGGAGTTCGTCCGATACAGCCTCGGCGAACCCAAGTACACCGTCGCGGAGTGCATCGAACGCGACATGACCTACTCAGCGCCGCTTAAGGCCACGCTGCAGCTGGTCATTTTCGAAGAAGCTGGTGGCGAAAAGCGCCCCCGCAACATCATTGAAAAAGAAGTCTATCTTGGCGAGCTGCCGTTGCTCACCGAGCTGGGCACGTTCGTCATCAACGGTGCCGAACGCGTCATCGTCAGTCAGCTCCACCGCTCCCCAGGCGTTGTCTTTGAAGAGTCAACGCACCCGAACGGACAGCGCCTCATTTCGGCGCGCATCATTCCGTTCCGCGGCTCGTGGGTTGAGTTCACGGTGGACATTCATGACGTGATTTACGTCCACATTGACAAGAAAAAGAAGTTTCCGGCCACGGCGCTGTTGCGCGCGTTCGGCTGGGGACAGAATCGCGATATTCTCCGACTCTTCTTCGCCGAGCGTGAGCTCGATCTCATGAAGAAGCGTGAATCGCGCGTGGATCAGCGTGAGCTGATCGGCGCGATTGTCGCCGAAGACATTACGCTCGAAGGCGAAGCGGCAGCGGAAGACGCGCCCAAGCCCAAGACGAAGAAGGCGCGCGCGGAACGTGAGCGCGCCGAGTCGGAACTGTTGGTCAACGAAGGTGATGAGCTGACGGAAGAAGTGTACAACCGTCTGCTGCGTCAGGGTGTGGAGAAGGTCAAGGTGTTCGCGTCGTACACCACGATCGATTTGCGTGACGAGGCGGAAGCCATCGAGCGCGGCGAGCGTGAAGTGCGTCGTGCACTGGCGCGTGATGTGGTCGACGACGATTCCGGCGAAGTGATCGCCGAAACTGGCGCGCTGCTCACCGACGCCACGATCAAGAAGATTCGTAAGGCCGACATCGTGAAGGTGCAGGTGTTTGTCACGTCCGGCCGTGCGGAATCCACGCTCATTCGTAACACGCTGGCAAA
>JALHNZ010000017.1:48195-60137 GCA_022843265.1 Gemmatimonadaceae bacterium | reverse complement strand
CTCGCGCGTTGCAGGCCGAACGTCTGTCACGCTACCTGAGCAACATCCGCGAGCCTTTGGCCATCGCTGGCGACTTCAATACGCTTGAAGACAGCCAGATTTACAAGAAGTATTTCGGTATGTACACGAACGCCTTTGGTGCCACCAACTGGGGCTTTGGTCACACCATGCAGGGCGGCTTTCATCGGTTGCGAATCGATCACGTGCTTACCGGAGCAGGCATGCGGCCGCTCTCGGTGGACACTGAATGGAACTGGCCCACGGAGCATCGGCCCGTTATCGCAACCCTCGCGTTTTAGCTTGCCGATTCACGCGCACGCCTGGTTCGGTCAGCTCCCAAACACCTCGAGCGCCAACTCCACGCGACCAAACGGCGCCGAGACCTGCACGCCCTGCACCAACCCGCGCACACGATCCAGCATCTCGCGCGCAATCGATATGCCCTCAGCGAGCGCGTGATCCTTGCTCACCGCATTCGCCTTGTGCATACGATCCAGCACCGATTGTGGCACCGTGACACCTGGCACTTCATTCGCCAGAAACTCCGCGTTACGCGCCGACACCAGCGGCCAGATGCCCGCCACAATCGGAATGCGCGTGTGCTCAATCGTGTTCAGAAACCGCTCCAGCTGTTCTACGTCAAACACCGGCTGTGTAATCGCGTATTCCGCGCCCGCCTGCACTTTGTACTCAAACCGGCGCAGCTCATGCGCCGGATCAATCGCCGCCGGATTCACGCCAACGCCAATCGCAAACTGTGTGGGCGCACCAATCGCGTTGCCGCCCGGATCAAGTCCGCGGTTCAGATTGCTCACGAGGTTCGTGAGACCAATGGCATCAATGTCAAACACCGCCGTGGCGTCTGGATACGGTCCCATCTTAGGTGGGTCACCGGTAATCAACAGCATGTTGCGAAGCCCAAGCGCACTCGCGCCAAGCAGGTCGCTGAGCATGCCAAGCAGGTTGCGATCGCGGCAACAGTAGTGCGTGACACTTTCAATGCCCACGCGCTGCTCAATAATGAGCGACGTAGCAATCGCACCCATGCGGCTTTGCGCGCGCGGCCCATCGGGCACGTTGATCGCGTCTACACCGGCCGCGTGCAGTGTGGCTGCGTCGCGTTCCAGTCGTGATGTATCAACACCGCGTGGTGGTACAATCTCCACGCTCGTCACAAACGCACCCGATGCAATCTTGGCCGCCCATCGCGAACGCTGCGCTAGCGGTACGGGCTCCACGCCCACGTTTGTTTGATCAGTAACGTCGCGTGAGCGCGCCACCACCGCATCGCGAAAACGTGGCGCCAATGGACGCACACCTTCAACAATGGCGTGAATGTGTTCCGGTGTGGTCCCACAACAGCCACCGACAATTTTCGCGCCCGCCTGAATGAGATGGCGCGCGTAGGTAGCCATATATTCCGGGCTCGCCATGTACATGTTGCGCCCACCCACATCGCGCGGCAGTCCCGCATTTGGCTGCGCCGATAGCTTCACATGCGCCACTGCGGCCATGCGTTCAATCGCTTCAAGAATCGTTTGCGGTCCCACCGCGCAGTTGAGGCCAACCACATCAGCGCCCCAGCGCTCCAGCGCGCGCACAATGTCTTCCGGCGTGGCGCCGTACGCGGTGCGCAGGTCAGGCCCGACCGTCATCTGCGCAATGATCGGCACACCCGGTGCCGTTTCGCGCACGCCGGCAATCGCCTGCTCGATCTCCTCAAGATCCGAGAACGTCTCGAGCACAAAACAGTCCGCGCCACCTTCCAGCAGCGCGGCGGCCTGTTCGGCGAACATGGCGCGCGCTTCGTCGCGGCTTGTTGGGCCGTAGGGTTCCAGGCGAACACCGAGCGGTCCGATTGCACCCGCCACCAGCCGATCATCTCCCGCCGCGGCCCGCGCCAACTCGGCCGCGCGCTTGTTGAGCTCCGCCACCTGCGATTCCAGGCCGTACTGCGTAAGCTTTTGCCTGTTGGCGCCGTAGCTGTTGGTCTCAATCGCCTCGGCGCCAGCTTTCACGTAAGCGGCGTGCACCTCGCGAACCAGATCCGGGGAGCGCAGTACCAGCTCGTCATAACACTGGTTGATGAACACGCCGCGGGCGTACAGCATGGTGCCCATGGCGCCATCGAACAGCACCACCTCGGTGGGGTCGGTGAGGCGGTGGAGCAGGGCGGCGCGAGGGCTGGCAGCGAGCAGCGTTTCCATTAACGGTCTTTTGAGCATAGCAGAAACGGCTCCCGCGATCTTCGCCGGAGCCGTTGGACCTCTATCTTTCATATATACGTCGTAAAGGCACCGAACCCAAGTGTGGTCACGTGCGTGCAGGGCGCTCACACCCCAGCAAACTCCCATGCATCTCATCACTGGCGCCGCCGGTTTTATTGGCGCGCATCTCGCGCACGAGCTTCACGCCGAGGGCGCGTCGCTCACCCTGGTTGATTTTCCAGCCGACGAGCTCAAGGCCTCAAATCTGAACGGTCTTGAATCGCATGCACTGCTCAACGCTGCAGACGTTTTCGAGAAAGACGCACCGCTTCCGGCGCTATCAGGTGTTGATGCTGGCGCGATACAGGCCGTATGGCATCTCGGTGCGAACAGTGATACCACTACACGGGATTGGGATCATCTGCTGCACGTGAACATCGGCGCGTCACAGCAACTGTGGCGCTGGTGCGCCGAGCACGGGGTGCCGTTTTACTACGCCTCGAGTGCCGCCACCTATGGCGACGGCGCACAGGGCTTCAGCGACTACACGCCGCCCGAGCAGCTCACGCCGCTCAATCTGTACGGCAAGAGCAAGAATGACTTTGACGCCTGGGTGCTGGAGCAAGTGGCGTCGGGTGCGCCAACGCCTCCGCATTGGGCCGGTTTCAAGTTTTTCAACGTGTACGGCGCGCGAGAGGCGCACAAAGGCCGCATGGCCAGCATCATCTGGAAGGCCGAACGCGACATGGCCACGCTCGGCCGCGTGCAGCTGTTCAAAAGCAATCACCCGGATTTTGCAGACGGAGAACAGCGCCGCGATTTTGTGTGGGTGGGTGATGTCGTCGCGCAGATGCGGTGGGTGGCGGCGAAGCGATCGCCGACCGGGATCTATAATGCGGGCACCGGCTCGGCATTCACTTTCCTCGAAGTCATCCAGGCGTATTTCCAAGCGCGGGCGGAGGCGCCGAACATCGAGTTCGTGCCCATGCCGGAGAAGCTCGCGGGGCAGTACCAGAATTTCACGCGTGCGGAGATGGGGAAAGCGCGCGACGCGGGTTTTCTGCGGTCTGCCACGGGTCCGAAGGACGGCGTACGGTTCACGCTAGAGGGCATGGCGCGGCTATCCGTCCGTCCGGCTTGACTTGTTGGAATGTGCGAAAAGTCACCGCCGAAGCGGTGGTAGAAGGCGAAATATCGAAAGGGGCCGCTTACACCTGTGGCGTGGGCGCCCGACGTTACATCACGGGAAACCGGCTGGTTGGTGACAATAGTTACGCGATACGGCGTAAAGCATTGAAAAGTAGAGTGTTGTGGCGTCGGCACGCACCTTGCAAAGTGTGTTCAGTATCCGGAACTAGTTCTTTCCTCTCCTTCGATGTCAGGTGCTGTATGAAAAAGGCTTTGTTCGCACGATTTGCGGTTGCCACTGCAGTGGGCGTAGCGATGGCATCCGAAGTCCGCGCGCAGGCTCCCGACCTGTCGGGGTTCACCTTGTTCCCGAAGTTTGTCGCAGTCCAGAACAGCACGGGCTTCACAACCACATTTCTTTTCGGCCTTGCCGGCAACAACAACTCGTTGCTGTATCGGCTGGGGACCGGATCGTGGGAGCAGATCTATTTTGTAATCGGGAATGGAGACAACGAAAGCGTCATTCCGCCCGCAGGTCCTGCGTCCACGGTGAACTTCACGTTCGCTGGCGCGCTAGCGGCTGACACCGAAGTACAGTTCGCGGTCTGCCAGGGTAACGTCGGCTCCACCGCTGATCTTCAGGCCGCGTGTACCGGGAGCGGCCCGTTCCTCACCGGCGACGCTTCGACGAACGTGATCGCGGGCACTGCTACGGAGTGGAACTCGGTTCGCGGGACTTCTGGAGTTGAAGCTGCCGCGGGTGAGACGGTTTTTGCCTTCGAAGATCTCGATCTCAACATGTCGGATCGGGACTTCAACGACCTGGTGTTCAGTACGTCGTTGCTCACGGCAACGCAGATCGTGCCAGAGCCGTCGACCTTCGCACTGGGCGGGCTGGGCCTCTTCTGTTTGGCTGGTGTGGCGCTTCGTCGTCGAAACGCGGGCCGGTAAACCGCGACCTGAATCGCGACGGCTTCCGAAGCCGCGGTGTTTAATAAGAAAGGGGGGCGCGGTCGCGCTCCCCTTTTTGTTGCGTTTGTGCCACACATGACCTGTCGGTGCAACGGGGAAAGTCAGTGAAATGGTCGAGTAGAACGGTGTAGAACGAACGTTATTATCTGCTAACTTGTTGATTGACAATCACTTGAAAAGCAGAGTCGCACTCCTTTCTAAACGGCACGTGCTTTGCTGTTATATCACAGTGAGCCTCACTCTCTGGGGCGAGTACCTGCTAAACAAGCATTCACATTTCCTCTCGGTGGAACGCATGCGATCAAACTTTCTGAAGACAGCAGTAGCAGTGGCGTTGGTCGCCACCGTGAGCGGAACCGCTCGCGCGGAAGATCCGAATTTGTCTGGCTTTAATCTCCTGTCGACCAGCTTCATTGCCACGACAGGCACCACGGGATTCAGCACCACGTTCCTGTACGGAATCGCGGGCAATACCAATACGCTGTTTTACAGCGTTGAAGGCAGCGGCGTTTGGACCCGCATTCTGGCCGCCGTCGGCATCACGCCGGCTGCTACCAGCGACCCGGTTCCGGGCGTTCCAGTGAATGTCATGCTCGGTGGCGCAGTTGGCGTTGACACGGAAATCTTCTTCGCCCTCTGCCAGGGTAACGTCGCCTCCATCGCTTCCTGCGCTGGTCAGGGTCCGTTCTACACCGGCGCCGGTTCGACCAACGTGCGCGTCCTTACGGCCGCTGACTGGAACTCCAACGTTCCGACCGGTGGCGTTGCGTCAGATGGAGAAACGGTGTTCGGCTTTGAAGACGTTGATCTCGCTGGTTCAGACCTTGACTTTAACGACGTAGTATTCAGCACGTCGCTGGTCAGCCGCAGCGAAGTGCCAGAGCCGGCCTCGCTCGCGCTCGTGCTCGTTGGTTTCGCGGGCCTCGTTGGCGCGCGTGCACGTCGGAAGTCCGCCTAAGCTTCTGGTAGGCTGGCTGGAACTGCTCAAGAGGGGCGCCGGATTCGGCGCCCCTTTCTTGTTTCACTGATTGATCTCCGAGAGCTGGCCAATGCGAGGTTGTCCAGTCGGGCGCGCTCCGAATAGCTTCGTGAGATGAACCGACAAGCACGTGTAGCACTCCTGCCGTCGCTGCTCTCCGAGCGAATCCTTATTCTCGACGGTGCCATGGGCACCATGATTCAGCGCTACGAACTCGGCGAAGCCGAGTACCGCGGAGAGCGCTTCGAGAACCATCCGAGCGATCTCAAAGGCAACAACGATCTGCTCGTGATCACCCGGCCGCACGTCGTGCGCGAAGTGCACGAAGCCTATCTCAAGGCCGGCTCCGACATTCTCGAAACGTGCACGTTCAACAGCACGAGTATCTCCATGGCCGACTACGGCATGGAAGATCTTGCCTACGAACTGAACGTCACCGGCGCTCGCCTCGCGCGCGACATCGCCGACAAATACGAAACGCCGGATCGGCCGCGCTACGTGGCCGGCGTGCTCGGCCCCACATCAAAAACGGCCAGCATTTCACCGGAAGTCGATAATCCCGGCGCACGCAACGTCACGTTTCAAGAACTGGTCGATGCGTACACCACCGCGACGCGTGGCCTGATTGACGGGGGTGCTGATCTGCTCATGGTGGAAACATCGTTTGACACTTTGAACGCGAAAGCAGCGCTTTTCGCCATTGCGGAGTATTTTCACTCGAGTGGTGAGCAGCTCCCGGTCATGGTCAGCGGCACCATCACCGACGCCAGCGGACGCACACTCAGCGGACAAACCGCCGAAGCATTCTGGTACTCGGTGTCGGGTGCCAATCTGCTCAGCGTTGGGCTCAACTGTGCACTCGGCGCCGACCAGCTGCGCGCGCATGTGGCCGAGCTGTCTCGCGTGGCGAATGTCAACATTAGCGCGCATCCGAACGCCGGTTTGCCAAACGCGTTTGGTGGCTATGACGAATCGGCTGAGACAATGGCCGAACAGATTGGCGAATGGGCGCGCAGCGGTCTTGTGAACATTGTGGGTGGATGCTGCGGCACTACTCCTGAGCATGTGCAGGCGATTGCACAGGCAGTACAGGGCATCATACCGCGGCGCGCGCCGACTGTTGAACCGCATCTGAGATTGAGCGGCCTTGAGCCCGTAGTGATCACTCCCGATACAAACTTTGTGAACATCGGCGAGCGCACCAACGTGACCGGCAGTGCACGTTTCTCAAAGCTCATTCTGGCGGGCGACTACAACACGGCGCTCGATGTGGCGCGACAGCAGGTGGCAAGCGGCGCGCAGCTCATTGACGTGAACATGGACGAAGGCCTGCTCGATGCCGAGCACGCCATGCATACGTTCCTGAATCTTGTGGCTGCTGAGCCCGACATTTCGCGTGTCCCGGTTGTGATCGATTCG
Organism: Gemmatimonadaceae bacterium; assembly: GCA_022843265.1. GTDB lineage: Bacteria > Gemmatimonadota > Gemmatimonadetes > Gemmatimonadales > Gemmatimonadaceae > JAABRT01. The sequence goes on along the minus strand of JALHNZ010000017.1, from coordinate 53,432 downwards.
AGCAAGTGGAGTGTGATCGAAACCGGTCTGCGTTGTCTGCAGGGCAAGGGCATTGTGAACTCGATTTCGCTTAAAGAGGGCGAAACGGAATTCCGCCGTCAGGCACGTCTGGTGAGGCAGTACGGCGCGGCCGTGATCGTCATGGCCTTTGATGAAGACGGGCAGGCCGATACGGTGGAGCGTCGCGTAAGCATTGGCGAGCGCGCGTACAACATTCTGGTGCACGAGCTCGGATTTCCGCCGCAGGATGTGATCATTGATCCAAATATCTTTGCGATTGGCACCGGCATCGAAGAGCACGCGCGGTACGCGCTCGATTTTTTCGAAGCAACCACGCAGCTGAAATCGCGGTTGCCACACGTGCGCATTTCAGGTGGCGTGAGCAATGTGAGTTTTTCCTTCCGCGGCAACAATCCGCTGCGGGAAGCCATTCACGCCGTGTTCCTGTACCACGCCATTCGCGCTGGTATGGATATGGGCATTGTGAATGCCGGTCAGCTGGTGCCGTACGAAGACATTCCGCTCGATTTGCGTGAACGTGTAGAAGACCTTGTGCTCGCCCGCCGCGCGGATGCTACCGAGCGGCTGATGGAAGTAGCGGATACGGTGCAGGGCAAAGCCAAAGCCGCCACGGAAGATCTCGCCTGGCGCGCGCTTTCCGTGGAAGAGCGGCTCTCGCACGCGTTGGTGCACGGCATTGATGCGTTTGTTGTGGCCGATGCGGAAGAAGCGCGCCTCGCGGCGTCACACCCGATCGAAGTGATTGAAGGCCCGCTCATGCGCGGCATGAATGTGGTGGGCGACCTGTTCGGCGCCGGCAAGCTGTTCCTGCCGCAGGTGGTCAAGAGCGCCCGCGTAATGAAGCGCGCTGTGGCCCATCTCATTCCGTACATCGAAGCCGCAAAAACGGTGGACAGCAAAGCTGCCGGTCGCGTGCTCATGGCCACGGTTAAGGGCGACGTACACGATATTGGCAAGAACATCGTGGGCGTGGTACTGCAGTGCAACGGTTACGAAGTGATCGACATTGGCGTAATGCAATCGTGCGCGGCAATTCTCGAAGCGGCGAAGCGCGAGCGTGTGGATGTAATTGGGTTGAGCGGGCTGATTACGCCGTCGCTTGAAGAAATGCGGTTTGTGGCCAGTGAAATGGAGCGGCTTGGTTTCACTATTCCGCTGCTTATTGGCGGCGCGACAACCAGCAAAGCGCACACGGCCATCAAGCTTGAAAGTGCGTACAGTGGTCCGGTGGTTCATGTACACGATGCATCGCGAGCAGTGGGTGTGACCACGGCGCTGCTGAATGACGACCGGCGCGATGCATACGTGGCCGAAGTGCGCGCCGAGTACGAAGCTATTCGTGTGGCGCGTGCGGATACTGGGAAAACAAAGAAGCTGCTGTCAATCGAGGAGGCCCGCGCCAACAAGGCAACGATCGATCTCGCGGTGCCCGTGCCCGTGCCAACGTTCATTGGTGCGCGCACGTTCGATGCGTGGCCACTCGATGATATCGCGCGTTACATAGACTGGACGCCGTTCTTCCAGACGTGGGAGCTGGCCGGTCACTACCCGGATGTTCTGCAGGATCCGGTGGTGGGCGCGGCGGCACGTTCGCTGTATGCCGACGCGCAGGAGCTGTTGCACCGCATTGTTCGTGACAAACTCTTCACTGCCAAAGCGGCGGTCGGCTTCTGGCCGGCCAGCACAGAACACGAAACGATCACGTTGTTCACAGATGCCTCGCGCGCGCACGTGGCGGGCACGCTTCCCATGCAGCGTCAGCGCTTCGCCAAGGGAGCCGGTCGGCCGAATCGTTCGCTGGCTGATTATGTGGCGCCGTCTGACTCCGGAGTGGTGGACTATATCGGATTGTTCGCCGTGACCACCGGGCACGGTGTGAATGAACTGGTCGCGGAGTTCGAGGCCGTGCACGATGATTACAACAGTATTCTCGCCAAGGCGCTGGCTGACCGGCTTGCAGAAGCGTTTGCGGAGCGTCTGCACGAGTATGTGCGCACAACACTGTGGGGCTACGCCCCGAACGAGTCGCTCGAGAACGCGTCGCTCATACGGGAGCAGTATCAGGGTATCCGTCCGGCGCCTGGATATCCGGCCTGCCCGGACCATACGCTCAAGGATACCATCTTCACGTTGCTCGATGCGCCGGAACGGGCCGGCATGACGCTCACCGAAGGCTGGTCCATGTTGCCGGCCTCCAGCGTGAGCGGCATGTACTTCTGGCGTCCTGAGGCGGAGTACTTTGGCGTAGGCACGCAGGGCAATGACTGAGCGAGGCATCGCGCTCGGCCTGGGATTTGCATGTCATCCAATTAGCGGATAGCGTGTTGTTCAGCGCGCCGCCCGAAACGCCTTCTCCCTCCTTGATTCCCTTCCCATGCTCTCGTCCAACAATCTGCGATTCCTGTATCCGCTTGCGCTGGCGCTGATTTTATCGCCGTTGCTCGAGGTGGCAGTGCGCCTGTGGCCGCTGCAACTGCACTTGGTACAGTGGCGCTTTCAGAGTGAGCTGGCGCTACTGAACGTGACCACACTCATCTCGCTCGGCCTGCTTATTGCTGGGTTCACGGCTTGGGCGACGATGGCCACGGGTATCCTGCGCGCGGTCGCCGCGGTCAGCGTGCTCATGGGCATTTGTCTGCTCCCCGTACTCGGCATGTTTCTGCTCGACGGTCAGCAGGTGCAGCAGATGGCGCAGTCTGCGGTGCGCGGCGCCCTGCGCAACAACACGTATGTCGCGTTTCTCAAGGGCGGGCTTGCCATGGTTGCCGCCTTCTCCATGGGCATTGGATTCTGGCGTGCCTCTGGTGAGAACGACTTGCAGTCGCGTCGCAAGGACAGTGTTCGTCGGCAGCAAGACGATGACAACGATGTGCTGCTGGTGTCACCAGATCGGTAGTTGACCCGAAGAAGCGCGTCGAGGGAGAGCCGGCAATGTCACGCTCTCGGCACAACCTCTCACATTCTGCGATCTCGCTGGGATATCTGACGCAAAAGGGCCCTGACGGGAACGAGCATCACAGAAGTACCCCCTGAGAGGGGGTTACGCTGCCCGACTCCAATCGTAGGAACTATGGAGCGTGCCGCGTCCTCAACCGCGAGATGGCGATCATCGGCCGTTGTACTATTTCGTCTTGCTGCGTCAGGTCAGTCGTAATCATGTCCAGGATCACCAGATACATCGTGGGTGCCGCGGCACTCACTGCCGTTGTTGGCTGCGCCCCGGACGCGCCGCCATTGCCTTTCGCGCTTGCGAGCGGGACTGTCACTTCAACCAGTGAAGTAGGGACCACCCTCGTTGAGGGTGCGCGAGTCAACTCCGCAGCTCGAACGATTCAGCTGGAAGTCGGGCGATCGGCAACGTTCGACGTGCCTGATCGCCAGTACACCCGCTTCGTTCGCTTCAAAACCTCCGATGCCACCGTGGCCAGCGTCTCGTCTACGGGCGTGATCCTTGCGCTCAAAGCGGGAACGTCCACCGTCAGTGCCACACTTGGCGGGACGACTGAGCAGGTACAGGTGGTTGTCAATGCGCCGCCGGTAGAAGCGCCCAAAGTGGTATCCTTTACAATCTCGCCGAAGTACGGTGCCGCCATTGCGGCAGGCGCAACGTACCCGTTTTCTGCGACCGCCAAGTGGACGGACAACGCCCCGCGCGCTGTTGGCGCCACGTTTCATGCGACTGGGGGTACAGTCTCGACCATGGGACACTACACTGCGGGTCCATCAGCCGGGTTGTTTCTTGTTGTCGCGACCTGTGTGTGCGGTTTGGCGGACACTGCGTATGTGCGTGTCGGATCGGCGCCGGTGCAGTTGGCTTCGCTGAAGATCAGTCCGAAAAGCGTGGCGCTCGCTCCGGAGGCGATGCAGCAGTTTACGTCGAAGGTCGTTTGGAGTACGGGCGACACGACACCACCAGCCCGCAGCTACTGGGCATCCGGTGGGTCCGTCTCTGCGACTGGCGCGTACAAGGCGCCGGCGACCCCTGGCACGTACCAGGTGATCGTCTCGCACACGGGTGGCACGCTCAAGGATACCGCGATTGTGACCGTTACGGGCACCGCGCCGAATCCGGATGCGGCGCCGCCGCCAACCCCGCCACTACCGGAGGATCCGCCGCCGACTCTGCCGCCAGCACCGCCGTACACGGGAAGTTTTGGTCCGGGGCCGAATGCGCCGGCGTGGAGCAACAAGCGCACGTATCCGGAGGAGTTATTTAACGCTCCCATTCCGGTGCATTACTCCGGCGAGAACGCTGCGGGATTCAAGGGCTGGCAGGGTTTTGATGGTGCTTGGGGGATTAAATATGCATCTACGCGAGTCACCTATCCGACGGCTGCCACGCCGATCGGCACTAAGAGGGTGTTGCAGATTACCCACCCGGGATCAACCACCAACATTGCCGGAAGCAACCAAACTACAAACGCGTGGCCAGCATCCGAGGAGTGGGCTGTACGTGTTACAGGTCAGTGGTCCGGAACGCTCATTTTTGAAAAAAGCATCAACGGAGGCGTCTCGTGGAACCCCGTAACGCTTCGCGGCACATACACCCAACACGCGTTAGCAAAATCCGGAACTTCCGTTAGTTCGAATGGCGTCTGGGCCGCCGATAAGGAAGCCACTACTCTGGCAGCGATTTTCCGAGTTCGTGCGAGCGCGTGGTCGAGCGGCACTGCGACGGTGGCCGTCGGTATTCGAGGCGGGGAAGCGGCCGCAAGAATGAGCGCAGGTTGGTTTGAAGATAGCCCTACCCGCGTGTATACTCGCGTCCTCGTCTTCGTAAGTGCGAACTGGACGAACGGCGGAAATACGGGTACCAAGTTCTTCTTCTACTCGCAGGAGCAAGGGAACAATCACTACACTGCTATTGCACCGCAAACCGAGAATGAGATGAATGCCACTCCATTTGTTGGGCTGCAGGGGTCGTCGTTCCGGAATATCACGTCGAACAAACTCGGACCTCAGAAAGGCCAATGGCTTGACGTGGAGTATGTGTTCATTGCCAATCAGGCTGGCCAGCAGAACGGCATTGTCAAAATCTGGGTGAACGGCGTGCAGTACATGGACGTAGGCAACGTGATGTTCTTCGCCCAGGGGACGACGCCGCGGTTTCCAGGCTTTTTCATGGATCCAACGTACGGCGGCGGTGAGGCGCCGCCACCCCGGAACGTGTACTTCCAGATCGCAGGTTGGTATCGCGAGTCTGCGCGCTGATCAGA
>JALHNZ010000017.1:0-48185 GCA_022843265.1 Gemmatimonadaceae bacterium | reverse complement strand
GCGCGCCTTATATCGGCGCGCCGCATTGCCATTGGTTGCTGGAAAAAAGCAAGCTCAATCGCGCACCTTACGGGGTTGATGAAATGGTAGTCCCCCCGTTTTTGACGGGGGCGGATTCAACTGGTGGGCGCAACACCCTCCGCAAATATCCCCGCTGGAGTACGAAAGTCGAGCTTCTTTCGGGGTCGTGTGTTGAGTTGCTCCGCAACCGCCGCAACCGCCGCAACCGCCGCAAGCGCCGCCTGCGTAGACAGCGACAGATCGGTGCCGTCGGGATAGTACTGCCGCAAAAGACCATTCGTGTTTTCGTTGGTGCCCCGTTGCCATGGACTTTTCGGATCACAGAAGTACACGGCGACGCCGGTGGCCGCGCTAAACCGGCCATGCTGCGCCATCTCCATGCCGCGATCCCATGTCAAGGACGCCATCGCGCCGTCAGGTAGTCGCTGCACTTCACGAATGAGGGCGTCGACAACGGAGGTCGTGTCTTTCCCGCGCACGTGCACTAGCAGGACATAGCGCGACCGACGCTCGACGAGCGTCGCGATGTGCGAGTGTTTCGATCCAGAGATCAGATCGCCTTCCCGGTGTCCCGGGATCACTCGCTTTTCGACGCAGTCGGGGCGCGCAGCGATGGAGACGGCATCCACGATTCGGCCACGACCGTCGTCTGTGCGACGCGCGTACTGGCTTCGGCGCATCTGCCGACGCGTTCGGAGATGCGACGCCAACTCGCGTTTCTTCTCTCCGCGCGTCTGTATATAGAGGCTGCGATAGATCGTTTCGTGTGAGACCCGCATGTCCATCGTGTCTGGAAACTCACGCGCGAGCCAGCCGCTGATCTGCTCCGGTGACCAGTGCAGCCGGAGCTTCGCGTGCACCACAGATTGCAACTGCGAGCGCTGTACCAGGCGCGCTGACTTCGGCCGTCGAGCGCGGCGCCACGCGTTCCGCTCCGCATCCACGGCGCGATAGTTACTCGGCCCACCATTCCGTGCAATCTCACGACTGACCGTCGACGGCGCGCGATGGAGCGATCCAGCCATCGTACGAATTGAGTCACCGGCCGCCAGCCCGCGCGAGATATGCTCACGTTCCTTCGCGCTCAGGGCATCCTCCGCACGCTTGCGTCGCCGGGGGGCGATCCCTCCATGCGAAGACACGATGGAGTAGATGGTGCTCACAGGCTTGCCAAGGACGCGACCGATTGTTGCGCAAGTCGCGCCCGCTTTGTACTGCGACCACACCGTGTCCTTCTCCGCTGCCGTCATCGCGACGTCCACTCCTCTTGCCATCCGCACTCCTGTATGAGTCACAACAATCAAGCACTGTTGCGCTCACCAGTTGAATCCACCCCCGTCAATAACGGGGGGATTACCCTCACTGAGCCGGCGAAAGCAGGACGTCGAGTTCGTCGCACCTTGACCGCAAAAAGGAATGAGGGGACACCGCCGTGTCAAATGCGGTTCGGCAGCTTGGACCGTGGAGCTCTATTACGATGTTCTTAACGTTTTGGAGCCAAGAACAGTCACCAGAGAATACTTCGAGCTCCGCTCCTTCGATATCAATCTTGAGAAGGTCGATAGTCTGGCTATCGACTAGAGTCCGCATGTCTACGCCCCGTACGGTCCCGTGCTCCCTGTGTCTCGTTTCGCGTACAGCTACCGCCCACTCACGTCCGTCGCCGTAGTGCTCGGCGAAAGCAAGCGGTACGCTCTCAGACCAGACTGCAGCGTTGACGGTGGTGCAACGCGAGCCATACGGAGCCACGTTTCGCACTAGTGCAGCGTAATTGCGGGCATCCGGCTCCACCGAAGTAACCAGCGCATCCGGGAATCGCGATAGAAAGTACGCGGAGGCGTAGCCTACGTTCGCACCAAGATCAAGAATTCGGCGGACATCACGCAGGGGGTCAAGACACCGATACTCTCGATGCACGAAGATCTGGCCGAACACTTCGACGTCACTGGTCCCATTACGAACATAGAGGGCGTGCTCCGCGTATCGGCTTCGAACGGTGTACGATGTAATCGGAAGTAGTTTTGCCCGCGCGCGCTGTACAGCGTAGCCGAAAAGATGGGTGAGTCCGAGATTTTTGCGAGCATCTTTCAACGAATACAATCGTTGCAAAACTGCTTCTAACGCGCTCTTCTGCGGCATTTGGCTCCTCTAAGGCTGTGCTGCTCTGGTTTAAAGCCCCCGTGGGGGGGGCCTCGAGCAGCTGATTCTACGATTCAATGTGGCAGAAGCGCGAGGGGTCCAGCTATGACGACGCAAGCTGCGACTGGGCACAGGCGTGCACTAAAGCATGATTGGCACTTGCGCTGACATTCAGATAACCTTCACGGTACCGCCATACTCCACGCTGGCTTCCTTTGCTTGCTTCACTCGGGACTGCATGCCGACTCTAAACGCTGTTTTCACAAAAGGACGGGCAATCGCGCGTCGAGGGTTGCCGGTACTCCGGAATGTTGTGTTTGCACGCCTCGGCATTTGGCCAGTGGGTTCGCTCAAAGAGCATTGGCTCGCGGACGTCCCGGTTTATTGTATTAGCTTGGCGAGAGCCGTTCAGCGGCGCCGCTTGATGGAAGTACAAGTGAAAAATATGGGATTACGGCATTTCGACTTCGTGGATGCGGTCGACTCGAGATCACTCACGGCGGAAAAGGTACGCGCTGAAGGCTTGTACGATTCCGCAACGTGCCTGAAATACCATTCGCGCGACCTTTCGATGAATCAGATTGCATGCAGTCTATCGCATGCGGCGGTGTACCGACTGATCGTAGAGCGCGCACATCCTTGGGCTCTGATCGTTGAAGATGATGCGCTCTTTCGAACGAGTAGGATCATGAGGCTGAACCAAGAGTCGATACCCGATGGGATCGACATGTTATTTCTGAATGCGTTTCTCGATAAAACTCCGCCATTGGACCCGATATCCCTAAATGTATTCGCTGATACTTCGTACCAGGGGTCAACTGCAGCGTACATGGTTACAACGAGCGCTGCTGAGCGACTGCTGGAGGCAGCTCTCCCGGTTGTACACGCGGCTGACGGGCTGACCGGGCGAGTTTTGGCACTGCCTTCCGGTAGCTCTCATCCATTTCGACAACGAGGCGTGTCGCTCACGCTCAGCGCAGCAATTGTGTATCCAGAAGCTGTTACCAACGGCTCGACGGAACATTACCATTCAACGACTATCCGGTAGCCATCTTCGACGTTTTCCCTTCCTGCAGCTCGGTTATCGCAAGAGCAATAGGAAACACGTCGCGGACAGCACTGCCATAACGGGTACGGCGCCGGTACACACGCGGACGTGTTCTGCCTTGAAGGCGCAGCTCGCCCACCGGCTGATGGCGCACGCGCGGTGAGCTTGTGAAAAATAGAGCTAGACGGATACGAGTGCAAAATGGAGAGTTTTGCTTAGCAGTGGAATGCTCGCCGTGCTACCAACACTCGAACTCTTGCTATCTCAGCTATCCGACATGGTAAGCTTTCATACTGCCGGTATCTTTCCGCCAGTATAGGTCTCAGCACAAGGTCTACTATGTCAAGGATTTGGATTACCTGGGAGCGCCAGCGCCGAAATCAATCGATGGCTGCGGCGTTTGGCGCGCACCTAGTTGAAATAGATGTTATCGGGTCGCCGCTCGTTCGCTACGCGACGTGTGCCACCCGCACGGTTAGAACAATACTCGACACAAAGCCGTCAATAGTATTTGTACAAAACCCATCGTTTGTACTGGTACTCGTGGCGTCTCTCGTTCGATCTATCACAAAGTTTCAGCTGGTGATCGATGCGCACAACTCCGGCGTTTTTCCGCTGTACGGTAGATCGCGCGTTCTCAATTGGGCAACTCGAAAGTTGCACGGCGCAGCGACTATACTTATTGTCTCAAACGATCAGCTGAAACTCGCCGACACGAGCTCTGAGGCGGTTGTCGCATCGTTGCCGGATCCACTGCCGCATATAAACTGTCTCGCGCCGTCTGACTCGCTATCATCGCAAAACGTTCTATTCATCTGCAGCTGGGCCGATGACGAACCCTTCTACAATGTGATAGAGGCCGCACGGTTGATCTCGCCAGATGTTGTTATACACATGACTGGCAACCATCTCAAAAAGGGAATTCAGCTCCCAGACAACATGCCCGTGAATATCCGACTCACGGGTTTCCTTCCGGAGAGCGAGTATGATGCGCTTCTCTGTGCTTCTGATGTTGTGGTAGACCTGACAACACGCGAGGATTGTCTGGTTTGCGGCGCGTACGAAGGTGTGTCTGCCAAGAAACCGCTAATTCTGTCGGATACACAGGCAAACCGCACGTACTTTAATGAGGGAACGCTTTACACCGACAACTCTGCACAAGACCTGGCGCTACAGATTAACTCCGCACTGGCGCAACTGCCTCTACTTACATCGGGCATTGAGAATCTGGCCTGCAAATTGCGACAGGATTGGAATCGCCGAAAAGAGGATATCGAGAAAACGCTGCAGGGCTAAAACTCTATCGCTAGCTGCGGGCCTTAAGGCGATCAACTGCGTGGAATCCCTCCATGCGAAGCCGCTCGGCAAAAGAAAGCGGCGCACAGCCGTCACGATCCACCAAGAAATCCAGAAGCTCGCTAGCGGGCACGAACCACCCCGGCAGTTGGGCAAGGTATCGGATTGTTTCAGCGAATTGCGCATCAACTTGCCCGTGTGTACAGAAGCCCTTGCCGATGTGTGTGGACACGATAGACCACCCGCCATTGCGATGCAGCTCGTTGATGGACTGCTTGTTAACTAGGCGATTGAATGCGGTGCAGTCTGGGGCATCGGCAGTGTTGAAAAACACTGGCTTCGAGAGCTTGGCGAGGTCGCGGAACGGGCGTTCTGGCTGGATTTCCGAGCAATCGAGTATTTGAAATGCCATGCTGCGGATATAGGCAAACGTCTCGTTGGCAACGTCTGCCCAGTAGTACGGTGAGCCTACGAGTTCTCCCTCATATGCACTTCTTCGCCACTCGCCACCTCGCAGTCGCGCTAGCAAGTTGAAGGGCAATGATTGATACCGGGCCGCTCCCCAAAACAGATTTTCCCGGTTCTGACCGTGGTTGCAGTGCAGACGAACCTGATCCCCTAAGAGCTCCCGCAGTTCGTCGAGTGCACGAATCGTTGTATCTCGTGTTGACGACGACATTGCGGCGTTGTGAAACGCGATCTCAAAGCCTGCGCGCTGGAGTTGCCCTACCCATTCCCGATAGCCTGGAGTGGCGAGAGTTTCCCCGGCGTGAAAAATCCCCCGGCGTTCGGGAGGCACATCAACGGTCCAGACGGTTTTTGTCGTACGAAGCCCATTCGCGCGCAACAACTCGTACACCGGTGGACCGTTAACCAGTGTCGTGTCATCTGTGTCATCCAGAATGGTAAATGCAAACTCGGCGCCGTTAGGAAACATTAGCTCGCAATCCGAGGATCCGGGCCAAAGCGCTGTACGGGTCGCGCACTCACAGCACGCAGCGCGCTTCGCGGCGCCACGGAACGACCATCTTTCCTGACTCGGAAATCAGCTTGGCCCTGAACCAGGCTTCTTGATACCTGATAGGCCGCCGACGTCATCGCAAATCCCAGCCAAAAAACAGGGTAGTAGAGCACCGACATGAAGTACGCTGCGATGCATGTTGAGAGTAAACCTAAGTTTAATCCGCGAGCTACACCGCGTGTCACGATACTCGAAACGTCTTCTCTCCGCTTGAGGCGAAGCTGCGTTTTGAGGTTCATGCCAAACGATGCGAGTAGCAGAATCACGAATAAACCTCCGCCGTGATAACCCAGCTCGGCGAATGCATCGATGTAGCTGTTATGACTTACTTCGATCCTCGAAAAAACTGAGGTATCCCAGTGGTACGTGCTGTAGTAACTGCGCCAGTTTGCATAACCAATACCTTGGGGATTGTCTCGAACAATCGTCTTGCCAATTTCGAAATACGCAAGTCTGGATTTGGAAGTGTCGTCCTCACCCGCTGACCGGAATCGCTCCTTTTGGGATTCAGGCAAGAGCACAGCGACCAAGGCCACAAGTACCGACAAACTCACAATTTTTCGGAGTAGTTGCGGTGGTTTGATCAACATCAGCGTGGCTGCAACAGCCAGCCCCAGTTGACTCGCACGCGACGCCGATCCTAGAACTGCGAGCAAAGCCGTTCCAGGGAACAGTGCCATCAATAACCACCAACGCCAGCGCTGTGCAACGTACGGGCGCAGAGCAAGCAAAACACAAAGGCTCAGGAAAAACGCAACGCCCATTTGCATTGCCAGTTCTCCGGAGTTTGAGAACCAGCCCGCGCCTTTAGACCCGTAACGGCCTGATAAAAATGCTCTGGCGCTGTACTGAGAGAACTTAAGGTTGATAATCGCGAAACAAATAGTAAAAATGAGAATGCGGTTTGCCGTCGACAGTATCGAGCGCACGCAAAAAAACAGCATTACGGTAGATGCTACCGTTAGCCACGAGGCAATCGCGGCCGCCGGGTCATATGCAGTGACCATGGAGAGCGCCAACACGATAAGGAAGATCCCGCACAGCACATCGAGAAAGTTCAGGCCGTGTGAGCGGCCTTGACTGACTGCGGCGCTGATCGTGCACAGCACAATGCTGATCAAGCCCCACGGCAGCACATCAATGAACGAATACATCTGCTGCGGACGTACATACTCAAATGTCATGTACACGCACAGCAAAATCAGTCCGATCGACTCAGCCTTGAGCCCGTTCCAGAACGACCTAAGCGTCAGGTCCTTTGCAGCTAGCTCCGCGGGCTTGCCCGCACGCTGACGTCGCAGGGGCCGGTGGGCCGGCTCCGCCGCTGGACTCGCTACTTCCATGAATCACGCTCGCTGTGCATTCGAACTAACTCCGAGTGAGCCATAACCGTGCTTCCCTGAAAAACGGGCGAGGGTCGGACCAGCGGAACACTTCAGCGCGATCACTCAACCGGCGAGAAACGAGCGCACGCAACGCCGCGCCCAAACCTGCCTCCATCCCGGCGGGCAAGTGCAGCGTTTCTCTGCTCCGACGAGCCAAAGCCAATGCATGATCGATTTCGCCGAACTCCCATGCCGTACGTACTCCAACGAGCGGTGTAGATCGCGGGAACGGCTCACCCAAGCACATCGCTACAAGCGCGCTTGGAAAGTCTACACCAGCATCAACGGCGAGTTGTAACGAACCCCACAATCGGGCGTTGATCTCCATCAACACATACTCACCTGTCTGCTGATCCTCTTTGAACTCCAACATCGCGGCACCTGAATAGTTCAGCTCCTCCAGCAGCCGTTCGCACTGTGCACCGAGCTTTTCTGGCACCGCAATGGCCTCACGATACGTACTCACGCCACCAGCAGGCGGCTTCTCTCGAAGGCGCCTGTGCGCAAACGAGAGGAGCGTTACTCCTGCACTGCGCAACAAAAACACACCAACACCGTCGCCGACCGTTCGCTCCTGCACGAGGAGCGGATACGCCGCGTCAGGGTACGCCGCTACGGCACGTTGCGTTTCTTCCTCGCCAACCGCGAACGCAACACCCATCTTCAGCGACCGCCCATTGATCGACACTTCCGACCGAGCAGGCTTTACCACCACCGCAAGTTCTGCGTGCAGTGCCAGCGCTTCTCCGCGGGCACTCAACACCTGCTGTCGGGGAACGCGAACTCCGAGTCGCTCCGCTATCCGCAACAATGACGCCTTGTCACTCGCTCGCGCATATGCTGCTGCGCTTGGCCCAGCGACGGGAGCGCCGATCCTGTCGTCTCGCCCAAGCAAAACGCGCGATGCGAAATCGGTAACCGGAATCACAACCTGAACACCGTGCTCCCAAACTGCGTGAGATACCGCCTGCGTAAACGGCTCAGACTCCCCCGCGACTGGCTTCGGGATTGCAACGTGCCGCGAAACAGCGCGCGATACGCCGGCCAGACCAACCGATGAACCGATCGTGAGCACTCGGTGGCCCGCACGCGCGATTGAACGCACCGCCGCGAGAGACGCGCGTTGCTCAGGATCAGTTACGAGGACAACAGCCACGGCTGCCGATGTCCGGCGGGACGGGGACGACTCAATGGAAAAGACATCAGGTAAAGGACGCAGTAAACACTTGTCACGCAACCTTTTGCGTAGCGCATTGTCAAGTGTACGCCGTGCGAAGAGATTGCATGTTCTCGTAAAACATTTTCCGGATTATATGCCAGCCTGGCGCTCCTACCCCCCCGTGCATACGGCGCTGCCTGCGGCGGCGCTTCGCTCGGCTGTTCGCGCCCTTACGCACCAGCATGCGGCTTCCGCCCTCGATCAGGCGCAGCTCGCCCTGAAAAGGCTGTATCCCAACCGTGAGCTACTGCTGGTGGCTAGCGGTACCACTGCCCTCCAGCTGGCGCTGACCGCCACACGTGACGGTGTGGGGCGGCCGTGCGTCGCGCTCCCCGCCTATTGCTGCCCAGACCTCGGCTCGGCAACAATCGGAGCAGGATTTGCTGCGCAGCTCTATGACGTTGACCCCTTAACCTTGCAGCCAGACTACTCGTCACTGGTGCGTGCGCTCAAGGCGGGAGCTACTCACGTGGTAGCGGCGCACTTGTTCGGACGCCTTGTTGATGTTCAGGCTGTGAGCAACATCGCGTCGGAGTTTGGTTCAGTAGTAATTGAAGATGCGGCGCAACACGCGGGTGCCACGCTGCGGGGAGTACGCGGTGGCGCACTGGCGCCGCTGTCCGTGCTCAGCTTCGGCAGAGGCAAGGGCCTGAATGCGGGTGGAGGCGGTGCCTTGCTGTGGGACTCCTCGGTTCAAGGTGAGTATTCGTTCACGCTGGCGCCGGCTTCGCCAGCCGGTAAACAGTTGCTCGCAGCGGCTGCGGCAAGCGTGTTATCGAATCCCATGCTGTATTCGATCCCGAGGAATATTCCGGCTCTCGCTCTTGGAGAAACTCGTTACCATGCACCGCAGCCGCCAAGGGCAATGCATGCGGCGACGGCAGCGCTGTTGGTGGCGACGCTTGCGGCTGAGCCAGCGGCTCTTCAGGAGAGACAGCGCAATGAGGATTGGTATGAGCGGGAGTTGTCCGACCACCATGCGCTGCGCGTGGCCAACTTGGGCGGCTGTGTGAGCGGCGCCCTGAGATATCCGTTGCGTATTAAAACAGGGCGAGCGGATCCTCTCGCCCCACTCGGTGTGGCACGGTCATATCCACGCACCCTGAGTGACTATCCCGCGATTAATGCAGTATTAAGTGTGAAATCGCCCATGCCTGGCGCCACAGAGCTCGCTGGTACCTTGCACACGCTGCCCACCCATGGTCTTTTGCGAGAGCATGACAGGGTAAGAATTGTGCGTTCCGTCACAGGCGAAAATGGATGAGATACCGAAACGAGCTCTCGCTCCGATCGTCCGGTGTTGGTGAGCTCCCAGACTAAAACCGGTTCCAGAATGGAGTTCATGTTGCATACGGTGGCACGGCTCAAGGCCGGCGTGAACCTCGCCTCGGTCAGCATCGCAGAATCGTACTTCCGGCGTTGGCCGGATGTACTTGTGCATGCTGATCATGTGCCGGTGTTCATGCTCCACCGTTTCAGCACGCCCGACGGCCGCATTACAGGGCACGAACCCGCGCTGCTACGAACGGCACTTGAGTTCTTACGGGAACACAACTTTGTCACATTGAGTCTCGACGAGCTCTGTGAGCGCTCAATGAACGGAACGGTTCCGCCGCGCGCGGTGTCCTTCACCATCGATGACGGATACGCCGAACAAGGCGCAGTGGGTGCTGAACTGTTCCTTCAATACGATTGCCCAGTAACGTTTTTCCTCGCCACTGGTTTTATCGATGGGTGGTTTTGGCTCCTTGAGGCCAAAGTGGCCTATCTGTTCGCGCAGCTGACACCCGGTACCCAGCTTACCATTGCGAACGTCACGCGCCGCATGGACCCTACCGACTTGCGTGCCATGCGGCTGGCTCGGCGGGCGTTCGTGAACGAACTCAAGGGCATGCCAATCGCCTCCGCCATTGACCGGTTGGATCAGGTCGCCTGCGCGCTCGGTATCGAGCTGCCGCAGTCACCGCCCGAGAATTTTGCACCGTTGTCATGGTCTGACGCACGGCGACTGGAAGCGCGTGGCGTGTCCTTTGGTGCGCACACCGTGCGACATGTAACGCTGGCCCGCGAGAACGATGCAACGGCACTGGAAGAGCTGGAGGAGAGCACCGCTCGCGTACGAGCCGAGCTCTCCAACCCATCGAACGTATTTTGTTATCCTACGGGGCGGAGCGGTGATTACGGAGCGCGCGAAAAGCAGTTCGTACAACAGCTCGCATACACGGCGGCTGTTAGCGCGGAGCCGGGGTACGTAGTGGTGCCAGCTGTGACCCAAGCGCCATTTGATCTACGCAGATTTTCCTTTCCTGACACTTTGGTCGGATTCAAGGACATCGTGTTGCAGTCATGTCGAATGCGGGAACAGATTCGGCGACGCTTCCAAAAGGCACGCCCATGATTCGCGAGCGCTTTGGATCGCGTCGTGGGCTGGCGCGGCTGGTGCTTGAGGAGATGCAGTGGCTCACCGGGGCCGGACGCACGGCCGCGCTGCGCCTGAGCGAGGTCTCTCGCCTTGTTTTTGTGTGCCGCGGAAACATTTGTCGCAGCGCCTTTGCAGAATCAGTCTCACGCGCACAGGGCTTTGACGCGGTGTCGTTCGGTCTCGACACGCATAACGGCAAACCGGCCGATACAGGGATGACCGCAGCTGCGCGATCGCTCGGTCACGATTTGTCGGCGCACCAAACGGCGCGTATCGATAGATATCAGCCCGCAGCAGGTGATCTGGTGCTTGTGTTCGAACTTGGCCAACTGCAGCAAGTTCGTGCGCTGTTACCCTCTGCGCGGAGCGTACCCCTCGGGCGTTGGGCTCGCCCCGCGCGCACTTACATTCACGACCCGTATATGTCGATTCCCGAGTACTATCGAAAGAGCGCGGAAACGATTGATGCGGCGACCGGGCGTCTCATCGCTGACATACGAGCAGCGAAATCGCGACGGGCACTTACTTGACCGTAGCGAGCGGAGCGACTGAACTGCGCGGTCGGGTGCGCGTGTTGCAGGTCACCAACTCGCTCAACCTGGGCGGACTCGAGCGGCTCGTAGTGGATTTGTGCCTGCACGTAGACCGCGAGCGATTTGAACCAGCCATCGCGTGTTTGTCACGTGAAGGGACACTGGCGGCGGAGGCCAGAGACGCGGGAATAGCAGTACACCTGCTCGCGACGGAATCAACCGGACTGGCCAGGTACTCCTCGTTCCGCAGGCTTCAGCAACTGGTGCGCTCCGAGGGCATTGACGTGCTGCACACGCACAACAGCGGGCCCTTTCTCGACGCATTTCTCGCCCAATCCACACAGCGCGCCGCGATACCCGTGGTGCACACCGATCACAATCGCGTGACGTGGCCCGATCGCGCCGATCGCATGCTGCTCGAACGGCTGGCGGCCAAGCGATTTGGGGGCGTGGTGGCCGTGTCCGAAGATGCACGCAATAATCTGCACCGCTATGAAAAGATTCCGCTCGACACGATAGAAGTTGTCGACAACGGAATTGATCTGGATCGATTTTCACGCCCATCAAAACCGACCAGTGCATGGCTGGCAGAGATTGACGCCACTCATTTTGACCAACGCGTTGGTGTCGTCGCCATGCATCGCAATCGAAAAGGGTTGGATCACTTGTTGAATGCGGTGCCCTTGATTGTGGCGCAGCACCCGCGCACTGGCTTTATCATCGCCGGAGGTGGGCCGCTCGCGCAGCAGCTCAAGGATCAGGCGCGCGCTTTGGGCATTGAAGCGAATGTGCGATTTATCGGTAAACGCTCTGATGTGGTCGATGTGCTGTGGGCGTTGGATGTGTTTGTGATGCCATCGGAAGCTGAGGGGTTGCCCATATCCATTCTTGAAGCCATGGCTGCACGTCGATGCATTGTTTCAACGGCGGTGGGAGCAGTTCCCGATGTGCTGGAGCACGGTACGTGCGGTGTGCTGGTGCCGCCGCAGTTGCCAGAGGAAATCGCGAAAGCGGTGAACATCGTGCTCGGAGACGCGGAAGCGCGTACACGAATGGGCAACGCGGCCTTTGAGCGCGTTCGGCGGGATTACAGCATCAAAGCGACCATGCGCAAATACGAGGCGTTGTATATGAGCCGATTGTCACGAGCTCGTCAGTTACGCTAGCGGTTTGCACCACTCGCGTTGCTATCACGCGCCTCGCAGTTTGCCGATGTACGTTTCCAGCCGCACGTTGAACCGATTCAGAGTAAGGCGCCACTCATCGGCCACATGTGCGTCGCGCCCACCGAAGTTGCGCTTGAATGCCGAGATGCCGGCCAGCGGATCGTCAGGACTATCGACCGGGGAAATGCCGCCCAGATCAACCCAGGACACGCCGCGATTCACTCCCCATTCAACCAGCGCCCACACGGGCGCGTCGCTCAACGAGAGTCCGCCGCTCAGCCCTTCGCCCCGAGCTGAAGCACCGTGACAGTAGGTCACGTGATCGCCATTATACGCCCCAAGCGCGAACGCAACGATACGCTCATTGTCCGTACGCTCGGCGTGCTCAAGCGTGACCAGCGGATAATGTTGCGGATTGTGCACGGCGCGTGAGAGATCATGCACCCGCTGCTTTTGCCCCAGCTGTCCACCTGTCCGTGCAAACGACGCGTCCATGAGCGCGATCAAGCGAGGAATATCCTGCAAAACCACAGCGTTGGTGCGCACGACGAGCCCGTGCTTACCCGGTTCACGAATGCGCCGTTTTGTGCGCGCGGGAAGTCTGGTGAACATCTGTGCAGCTGTGTCCTGCACATCCAGCACATGCGTCTGGGTGTACATCGAGGGCGACGACACCCGCTCGCCACCCTCATCGGCGAACGCCGTGCCCAGGCTACCGCGCACCTGTTCGTTCAGATGAAGCAGCCGAATGTTCAATCGCATTACGCGGCCGAGCGACTGAACGCCAAGCAGAAGCATGCGGGCTACGCGCGCCGCGTGTTCGGCAAAGTATGCATCTCCCAGCTGCTCAACATGTGCGATGTTTGCCCATGGCACGCGTCGGCTGCGAGCAACGCTGATCAGGACTCCCAACGGAGCAGTGGGGTGAGGCACACTTACCCAGAACGCTCGCTCGTTCAGCCGCTCCCCAGCCGAGCTCACCACGTGCCGCCAGTGCCAGCTCGCGGGTAGTGCCGCGCCTAATGCCTCGAGCTGTTGCAGCCCTTCCTGGTGGCCATGAGATCCGACGTCGCAAATATTGAGGCGCATGTCCACGGCATTTCAGTAACTCGAGGAGATTCCCCGGTAGGCCCGGGGTAACTTAATCTAGCAAAGGCTGTTCGTCATTGTTGCGTGCTTTTCCAGACCCGCGTCCTGTACCTGAATGAGAATCCTAGTCCAAGAGTCAGGGCAACTTATGGCGGCTCGGAGTTCCTACTCCTCCGCGAACCTGGTCCAATTGTGATGATTGCCGCAATCAAAGATACGGCTAACCCGAGATTTGTTGCTCTGGATCTGCTTCGTTTTTTAGCAGCCGCCGCGGTGATGGTTTATCACTTTACTTATATAGCCGTTCGAGAGCCGCAGCCATGGTTAGTGGCATGGCAACCAGTTGTAAAGCACGGCTACCTAGGTGTGCACCTGTTTTTCATTATCAGCGGGTTTGTGATCCTCTGGAGCGCACGCGGTCGACAGCCCCGCTCGTTCGTTCGGGCGCGGTTGCTCAGACTCTACCCGGAGTTTTGGATTTCAGTGGTCATTTCGGCGCTGATCTTCACGCGGGCCCCAGGCGGCTTCGGAGATTCGCTTACGCTAAAAGCGATCTTGCTGAATCTGACCATGGTGCCACAGTATCTCGGCGCAGAGTACGTAGACGATGTTTATTGGACGCTTGGAGTGGAAATCAAGTTCTACGTAATCACGTGGACGCTGCTTGCGCTCGGTCAGATGCGACGGATTGAAGCGTGGATCTACGCGTGGATATTTACGCTGGCCGTTTCCAGCGTGACTGATACCGGCGCAGTGGTGCGGTCCCTCATCATATTTCCGTACGGTGCTCTATTCGCGGCAGGCGGGATATTCTTTCTGGTTTATGAGTCGGGATGGAGTGCTCGCAGAATAGCAGCGATCGCTCTTGCGTTGGTGCTGAGCTCCTATCACGCTGTACGTGCCATGCAGGGTTTTATGGATTCGAGCGACATTACGGATATCGCACGTTTCTCTACGGTGGGCATAGTTTGTGTCGCGTTCGCCTTGATCAGCGTCGCCGTCGTTGGCAGAGTAAAGCTGCGGCTTTCTGTTGCGGTGGCTGCAACAATCGGCTCACTCACCTATCCATTGTATCTGCTGCACAATACCGGAAAGGAGCTATTCCTCCGCTGTTCGGCTTCAGGCGGCACGCCTGCGTTGGTTCTTTCTGCCACTATTTTCTCGATTTGCGCGGCTTACGTGGCTATGAGGTTAGGGACGGGCCCAGTGCGGCGATTGCTCGCAGGTATCCTGGACACACTTCCGCTTCTTTCTGCACTCCCTAGGGGTGCGAAAGCAAAACAGGGTTCATTTGTGACGCCCACTGAGGGTGGCGGAGAGATATCTCGATGATCGATGCGATCGGAAGGATCCTGATTGCCGCACCGCTGGTGCTCGGGGTCTACGCGTTTGTGATCTACCCGGCGCTGGTATGGATCTGGTCGCGCCTCCGGCCTTCGTTCACGCTCGCCGCTGAGCCGGAGCATTGGCCTGCAGTGACGATTTTGATTGTCGCATACAACGAGGAGCATCGGCTGCGGCGCACGATCGAAACGGCGTTGACGGTCGACTATCCGCCCGAGTTGCTGGATATCCTCGTCGTCTCCGACGCCTCCAGCGACGGTACGGATGACCTCGTCCGCAACTACGGTGATGAGCGCGTTCGGCTACTGCGGCAGCCATCGAGGCGAGGGAAACCTGCGGGCGAAAACGCATCTGGCGCGCATGTTCGCGGTGAGTACGTGGTGAGCATCGATGCCTCCATTCTCATTCCACGCGACTCCCTGAAGCCGTTGGTGCGTGCCCTGCTCGTGCCTGGCGTTGGCCTCGCCTCCGGACGCGACATTAGTGTAGGAGACGAGGCGCGCGAGGGAAATAAGGCCGAGTCGAGCTATGTCGGCCTGGAAATGACACTGCGGTCGTACGAAACGCGCGTGCACAGTATTGTGGGCGCGAGTGGCTGCTTTTACGCGGCGCGACGCGACCTGCACGCGTTGCCACTGCCGGAGCATCTCTCCCGCGATTTTGCCGCCGCTAGCGTGGCGCGCGCGCACGGTTATCGGGCCGTGAGTGTCGATGATGCCACCTGTCTCGTGCCGCGCACGCCGACGCTCAAGGCTGAACTGCGCCGAAAGAGCCGTACCATGGCGCGCGGACTTGGTACGCTCGTCTACCTGCGCGGCATGATGAATCCGTTCAAATACGGCAGCTACGCGCTCATGATGGCGTCGCATAAACTCGCGCGCTGGCTGCTTTTTCCGGCCTTGCTGGGATGGGTGTTTGGGCCACTGCTGCTCATCAAGGCGGCGCCGTACACGTTGCTGCTCACGGTCGGCATGCTGGTCGGGCTGGCGTTGGCACGCCTCACGCTCACATGGCCCGACGACAAACGCCTGCCAAAACTGGTCGCGTTTCCGGGCTACATTTTTGTGAGCATCGTGGCGGGCTGGCTCGCCTGGCTGCAGCTCCTGAAAGGGGAGAAGCTCGCAACATGGGAACCAACCAAACGTCCAGCGACCGAACTGCCCACGGTGAACTCAAGGAGTCAGGCGTGACGCAGGCGGTGTCCAATCGCGTGCGCGTTATTCCGGCAACGCCCGAGCATGCCCAGGGTATGGCCGAGTTCTTTAATCAAAATTGGGGATCGAGCAGTACTCCGGAATCCGTGTGTGAGGGAATCACCACAGCCGCAGCAGGCAACCTGGCCGAACCCGGGCGCCCCCTGCCGACCTTCGTGGCGCTTCAGGGTGATCGGGTCATCGGATACTGCAGCACGTTGAGCATTCGGTTATGGAATGGCAGTGCAGAAGTTCCGGCGTATCTGGCAAAAGGTCTCTGGGTTCTGTCGGAATTCCGCAACGGCCCAATTGGCTTTCATGTGCTGCGTGCGCTGAGCAACTCCGAGCCGCTGATTGGTGCGCTAACAGTGAATCCCGCGTCTCGCCGTTTGTTTGCAGCACTCGGCTACACCGATTGGGGAGCGTTGCCTAACGCGATTCGACCGCTGTCGCTCCGTGATACGCTGCCACGATTGGACACTGCCCGCGCCGCGCAAGCGGGCGTTCCACGCGCAGTCGCAAAGGCGCTCGGTTTCTCGCAGCAGGCAGGCCTCGCCGGTGCGATCGGAGCGATGGCAGATGTCCCCATTCGGCTTGGCATGCCACGCGTGTCGCGGCGCTTTCATGCAGCGATTGAGGCCACGCTCGATCCGGAAGCCGTCGATGCACTGTGGCGAGACACGCGCACAGAGCTACGTGGTGCGATCGTCAGAGATAGTGCAGCAGTTTTGGCACGCTACGGCAATGGATCGCGAAACTCCGACTACAGTTTTGCCACCATCCACGACGCTGCGCATCAACTTAGCGGGCTCGCCATTCTCAAGCGCCCGCGCGGCTCGGGCGACGAACGACTCGGTGGCGTTCGTGTTTGCAGTCTATCGGATCTGATCGTGCGGCCTTCCGACGCGGGTACCTTAAACGCACTGTTGGCTACCGCCGAAAAGGCAGCCCGGGCAATGGGAAGCGATGCGATTTTGTGCAGCATCCCTCATGAATCGACGCGTAAACATCTGCGTAGACGAGGCTTTCTGAACTTTGCCGGTAACGTACATTTTTTTCTCAAGCGAAACGAGGCGGAGCCGGGTTGGCCGTTAACGCTTGGTGAATGGTGGCTTGCGCGCGGTGATGGTGAATCGGATGCTACTTTTTGAAGCTTGTCACACGCATACGTCGTAGATCAAACTTTTCTGGTGAGTCGCACTCGTGAACTTTCTTGAGGCCACGCGAATTCTGCGAGAGTTCTCTGGCGGAACAACAATTCCATTCCGACTTGCCATGTCGGGAACGCCGGACACCCTCACGCTGTACCTGCGCGCGGCTGCGGCAAAGCAGGGATGGCAAGCTGAAACGCAGTTTCTGCCGTTTAATACGCTGCAGCAGACAGTCGTGAGTGCGGTGCCGTCTGAAATGGCCGAGGTATTCCTGCTCTTTCCATGGGACTTGGTGCCCGAGATGGACTGGCGTACCGGTGTTACATCGGGCGCAGCTAAGAGCGAATCTGATCTGCTGCCACAGGTGGAATCATTTCTTGGTCGCGTAACGGCGCGGGGCGGCCACATCGTTTTTGTACCCGCACCATGTCCTCCGCTCTGGATCGAATCAGAGCGCAATGCCGCATTTGAAGGAATGCTCGAATCAATGGCGCGTTCAGCGCGGGCGGTCGTACTGCCTCGCGAGCTTTTTTCGCTGGGCACGTACATCGCGTCTGGCGCACCGTTTGGTGGTGGTGCCTTGGGCACGGTGGCGGAGTGCATAGTGCGCCGTGTCCGTAGCCGCGAAACAGCCGTGGGAAAAGTCGTTGTTACGGATCTCGATCAGACACTCTGGTCGGGAATTATTGGTGACGATGGATTGCAGGGAATCTCGCATCGCGCCGAAGGCAAGGGCTACCAGCATTTCATTTATCAGACAATGCTGCGTCGGCTTCGCGAGGCAGGCGTGCTGCTGGCGGCCGTATCCAAGAACGATGCAAGCACCGCGCTGGCACCATTTCAGAGCGGAGAAATGGTGCTGAAAGAAGAAGACTTTGTGGCAATCCTGGCGTCGTGGAATGCCAAGTCCGCGCAAATCAAACTGCTGGCAGAGCAGCTTAATCTTGGACTGGATGCGTTTGTGTTTGTAGACGACAATCCGGTCGAGTTGGCAGAAGTTGCGCGCGAACTGCCGCAAGTCACGTGTTTGAGGTTTCCGGATTCCGCCTCAGAGCTTCCCGCATTGCTCGACGCGCTTGCGCATCACTTTCGCCGCAACAGCGTAACGGCGGAGGACCAGCAGCGCACGCAAATGTACAGGCGCCGATTGGAGGGTATGGCGCCGAGCAATGTCGCGGGCGCGGATCTCACACTGTTCCTGCGCGAGCTGAACATGACGCTGGTCATCGCCGATCGATCAACCGGTGATCGCGCGCGCGCTGTGCAGCTCTTGAACAAAACCAACCAGTTCAACGCGAACGGCCGTCGTTTTACCAGCGAAGAAGTGCAAGCGACACTGGACGCGGGTGGTAAACTGTACGGCGTTACGCTGAGTGATCGCACGGGAGAGCACGGCGAGATTCTGGTGGCGCTGGTTGATGGCGGGGGTATCGTTCGCGCGCTCGTCATGTCCTGCCGCGTATTTCAGCGCCGCGTCGAGTTTGCGTTTCTCGCATGGCTGCTGCGTCAGAATGCGGCAGTCGCCAGCATTGAGTATGCCGTAACAGAAAAAAATGAACCAACGCGACGCTTTCTCGTGGAGTGTCTTGGGCGGGAGCCAGACGAAGGCGTTGTTACGCTGGATGTGGCCTCATGCCGGGAACGCTTCGCCAACGACCTGAGCCTCTTCGATTTGTCCGAAGCGCTGTAGCGCCGCTCACGGCATTGCGCCGCCCGATAGCGATATCACCGCTCCAGTTGCCAGGTGGCTTGCATTGTCGAGCATCCACACAAGCTGTTGTGCCGCCTCGTCGGTTGTCGCGATGCGTCCTGCCGGAATGCGATTCATGTGCGCCAGGCGAGCCGTCTTGGGCATCTGTGCATTCATTCCACCATCCAGCACGTCGAAAATCGCCGACAGACAGCGGCCGCCTGTAGGGGCGAGCTCCAGTGCGAGCATGCGCGTGAGTTCGGGCACCAGCGCTTTGCCGAGCGAGTACAACGGCATTCGATAGTTGTGCCGTCCGGGCATCGCCGCAGTCGATCCCACGAGAATCAGCGGTGCGCCCGCCGTTCCGTTGGTTTTGAGCAGTTGTGCGAGCGCGAGCACCTGCCTGAGGGGCGCACCAACGTAGTGATCAACGGGCGCTGCTGCCGCTTGCAAGTCTACCAATCGTGTGTTGTCAGGAGGCGGCCAGGCGCAGTGTACCACGCCAGCAAGCTTTCGCGCGCCCACTGCTTGCGAGATCTCGGCAAGATCCGGAACCAAAATCCCGGAGGTGCCAGCGTGCCTGCTTACTCCCAGTGCTCGCGCACCAAGACTGGCGAGTACGGCCGATCCTAACGCGCCATTGGCTCCTGTCACGAGCACCACCGCCTCGAGGTGTTGCTCCGCTTCTGGGGGGCTCGCCAGTGCTGAGGCTGGCGCGGAGTTGTCGGGCGTATCGTGCAGCCCAAAGGAGTACGAGCCTTCCACGTAACGCATACCGCTGGCGGCGTCGACAACTGTAACGTCAACGACGCCCTGCTCCATACTACCGCGGCTCAGCTGTCCATGCACCAGCAGGCGCGCCGGCGGGAGAATGGGTGCGACAAAACGCAGCTGGATGCCGTGCAACAGGCATGCCGTACCGGGCACGTGCATTCCTGCCATGCGGGAGACGAGGCCGGCGGAGAAGGCGCCGTGTAACACGCGCTTTCCGTACGAGCTTCGGGCCGCGTACTCAACGTCGGTATGCAGCGGGTTCCAGTCGCCGGACAGCTCAGCAAACTGGGTGGCCGACGAATCGGTGACTTCGACTTCGAACGACGCGGAAGTCACCGCACGTTTTCCTTGAGATACTCGAGCATCATCGCGAATGACGTGAGTTCGAGCTGGTCGTTCACGTCGATCTCAATGCCGAACTCACTTTCGATCGCCGAGATCAGTGACACGTGTGCCAGTGAATCCCATCGGGGGAACGTAAGCTGGCGAATCTCTGATGCATCGGTCCCCGCATCGAGTTCAAGGACCGCCTGAAAGATAAGCTGAAGTGAAGGTTCGAAATCCTTTGTCATGCGAGGTGGGAGTGGCTGTAAGTCGAAATTCAAAGTCGCAAAATTCGCTAAGTTGACAATGCCCAAAGCGTCAGCGGCGAAGCACAATATCTCCGTTCACAGGTTAGGGAGCTTGGAAAGATTCGACGTCATCAGTTTGGGCCGAAACGGCGAACGTCGATTGTTTCGTCGACAGGCGCGTTGTCGGAGCAGGCTTCAACGAGATTTGACGAGACCACGTCACCGTCGGTCGTTCCACGAAGTACCACAGAATAGCGGATCCGCCCACCGCTACCCCGAGCGAGAAAACCCACAAGAGCGGGCCAGTCACTGAGCTTAGTGTTGAACCCAGGAAATGCTGGCCTAGAGATACGGTGCGATACCCCAAAGAACCGTGATACAGGTACACGCTATACGATATAAGCCCCAAGCGCTGCCAGACTTTTGCGTTGGCGAGCGCGTCGAACGAGGGCCTGAGATAGCTCAACGCGCACGTAAGACAAGTGATGATCAGAATGGTTGCTTCGAGCGCTCTGCCAGTGTGCAATGTAGCCGCCACGACCATTGAAGTGCCAACTACGAGCATCCACGGTCGAGTTCTTCTCGTGCACACCCAGTATGTTAGCGCGCCTAGAAAAAACTCGTTCCACCGGTGGAGGCCAACACCGCGTGGCGGCGAACTAATAAGGCCAGCTGAAGCCAGCAATGACGCGACGAAGAGTGCGGTGAACATTATGAAAACAGCTGACGATCCCGCCGACTTCGTAGTTAAATCGCTGAACTTTGCGCCAAGCACCAAGACGAAAACGAACGTCAAGTAGAATTGTATTTCGTAGCAGAGCGTCCAGAAAACGGGGCTTATGTGGGCGTAGCCGAAAAACTCCTGTAGATAGACCATGTTGGTCAACACCTGAGGCACGGAGGGCAATTCGGCCGAACTCACGTTGCCCATGTACTTCAACCCCACAAAAATCAGCGCCATTTCAACGGCGATCGCCATCCACATCGGCGGATCCAGTCGTATTGATCTCCTGATCGTAAAGCGTCCAGCGTACGCCCAGCTGTCCGCCTCATGCTTCACGGACATCGCGATGACGAAGCCACTGATCGCAAAAAAAATATTGACGCCAAGGTGCCCGTGCTGAAACAAAGTGGACAGCCACCCGGGCATCCAAGGCTGAGGGGCTCTCAAGAACGCCCCCTCCAGATGAAAGAATACAACCGCCACCGCGGCGATGCCCCGTAAAGCATCGAGAGCCGCCAAGCGGCGCCCGCTACGCCCCGTCTCGTGCGTACGTAAGGAAGTCTTGCCCGATTCGTCTGACATCTGCAATTCTAAATTAAGCTCAGTTGGCAGGACGACATTGGAGATGTTGCGCGCAACCAGCGCACGACGTGGGAGCGGAGCACTGCCAACGTGAGCGCCTATTCCTGTGGCGTTGCCCGTGGTAAGCGTGTTCGGGACCATCGTTGCCGAAGTGCCCTCGAAAGTCTTAATCAAGGACTTCTTCCGCGGGATCGCGTAACGCTGGCAGAACCGGATGAAAGTGATAAACGACCATCATTGGGCCAACGGCTTGTGGAATATAAGGCACGCGTTAATAGCCGCCCTGCGGGCACGATCATCATGCCCCTGGAATATTCTGGCGGAAGAGTGTCGGTTATCACCAAGACAGCTACAACCCCCCTCGCACGTGGCCGATGGCGCCCACACTTTTTAAGCACTTGGCGCGGCTTTGTGTATGCCGCGTCAGTAAGCGACGACATTTACGGTTGCAACTAGGACGGCATGCGGTGTCGGCGCCCCCTCTTCAGCGATTCCCCTTCATCTAAACTCACCCCTCTGGCATGTGCGGAATCGCCGGATTTTGGCAAGCTGGCGGCATTCGTGTAGATGACGCACAGTCGGCCGTGCGACGAATGGCCGGCACGTTGCAACATCGAGGCCCCGACGACGACGGCGTCTTTGTCTCTCCGGAGTCAGGGGTAGCACTCAGCTTCCGTCGGCTGGCGATCATCGAACTGTCGCCACGAGGCCATCAGCCGATGGCCAGTCCAAAAGGCCAGTACCATCTTGTGTTCAACGGAGAGATCTACAACCACCGTGAGCTGCGGCGCGATCTTGAAGCACAGGGGATAACGTTCGTTGGACGCTCCGACACCGAGGCGCTTACCGCTAGCTTTCAGGTGTGGGTCATCGAGGAAACGCTGCGCCGAGCCGTGGGCATGTTTGCCATCGCTGCCTGGGACGCAACTCGGCAGCGGCTGACGATGGCTCGCGACCGCATTGGCATCAAGCCGCTGCACGTCTATTGTGAAGCGGGCTACGTAAGCTTTGGCTCGGAGCTGAAGACAGTCGCTGCCGGACCCAAGTCCCAGCGGCGGCTTAAAGACGATGCGGCCAGAGAATTCGCGGCCATGTTGCACGTGCCCGGACCACGGAGTATCTGGCGTGACGTCATGAAGATGCCGCCAGGCACGCTCCTCGAACTCAGCGACCCGACGCAGCCACCTCCCGCGCCACGGGCATATTGGTCAATCGTATCAGTGGCTCAGTCCGGCCGACCCGGCGGTCATGTACTTCGCGAGGAGGATATTCCTGCGACCATTGAAAACGTGCTCTCGCTGGCGGTGAGTTCGCACCTTGAATCGGATGTCCCATTAAGGGCCTTTTTGTCCGGTGGCATCGATTCGACCACCGTCGTGGCACTCATGCGGGAACACTTCAACCGTCCGATCAAAACTTTCACTATTCGTTTTGACGACCCGGTGCACGACAAGGGGGTGCATGCCGAGGCGGTCGCCTCACGCTTGGGCACAGATCACACGACCATCTCCATTGTCGGCTCGGATGCGCTCGACCTGATCCCCCAACTTGTTGAGGTGTACGACGAGCTCTTTGCTGATGCGTCACAGCTCCCGCGGATTCTTGTATCAGCAGCAGCACGGCGTCACATGACGGTTGGGCTCACCGGCGACGGAGGCGATGAGTTGTTCGCTGGATACAACCGGTATCTCTACGGGAAGCACATGCTGGAGCGACTGAGCAGACTGCCCAAACTCATTCGGCAAGGTTTTTGCGCCATGATTAACGTGGGGCCTTTCGGCTTCATCGACCGAGCGTTTCAGCAGCTCCAACGGCTGCCAGGAAGTGTGCAGGAGCGTCGGGTCGAAGAAAAAATACGAAAACTCGGTGCGTTGCCCATGTTATCGCGGTCCATTGACCGCTATCAGCGGCTCGTGTCAACTGGCCTTGTACCGATTGGTGAGCAGGCGCTTCCTGTGTCGGGCGCCATCGCGCAAGCGTTCGAACAAGTTATGCCTGACGCCACGCGGCTTGACCGCATGCTACTGGCGGACCAGCTCTCGTATCTTCCAGACAATAAGATGACGAAAGTCGACCGCGCTAGTATGTCAGTCGGTCTGGAAGCACGTGCTCCGCTGCTTGATCATCGCGTGGTCAAACTTTCGTGGCAGTTGCCTGAACGTTGGCTTGTTCGCAACGGTGTGGGGCAGGTTGCCCTCCGCCATATCGCCAACAAATACGTGCCACAGAAGTTGCTTGATCGGCCTAAGACCGGGTTCAGTGTGCCCTTGGCAGCGTGGCTGCGTGGCCCGCTAAGGCCCTAGGCCGAAAGTTTGGTGAAACCCCCGAGCTCACGAACGGCCCGCTACCCGCCAACGATGTTGTGGCGACTTGGCGCCGGCTCCCAAACAGTCATGACGATGCTGCGGCAGGTGTGTGGGCGAGCCTCACGTTTCTGGCGTGGAGCAAGTGGTGGCTCGTCTGATCGAGATCCCCGAGTGTAGCGTTCGGGTGACGACACACTTGTTCCCGTCGTCCGGGTAAGAGCATCTCTTCGTCAGGCCCGCACACGCTGGTTATGTTGCGCAGTCGAGAAGCCGGGTGAGCCCGTCGTATTTGTTGTACACAGCGGTCATTCTGAGGGTCAAAATCAAGGGACATGTTAGAACTGTACCGAAAGCTCTACGCTATTCTGGATGTATCTGAGCGACGGCGTACAGGTGCGCTGTTGGTAGTGCTGCTGTTGGTCGCCATCGCTGAAACGCTGGGTGTGGCGTCGGTGATGCCCTTCATTGCGGTCCTGGCCAATCCCGACGTCGTCGAGACGAACGAATACCTATCGTGGGCTTACAGAACATTTGGCTTTACAGGCAGAAAGCAGTTTCTGTTCGTACTGGGATTTGCGTTTCTGTTCGTGACAATTGCTTCACTTTCCGTTCGAGCGCTTGGCCTCTGGGCGCAGCTGCGCTTCGTGCACAATCGCGGCTATCGCTGGAGCACGCGATTGATGGCGGCCTATCTTCGCCATCCATACGAATGGTATCTCAACAGGCACACCGCAAACCTCACCACGTCCATCCTTTCCGAAGTCAATGAGGTCATCAACGGTGCCCTCATGCCCGCACTGCAGATTTGTGCCAATGCGCTAGTGGCGGTGCTGCTCGTGGGATTGTTGCTCTCGGTGGACCCGGTGCTTTCCCTGAGCGTGGCCGCGGTGCTCGGAGGCGGTTTCTGGCTGGTGCAGCTCGCGGTCGGAAAGCGACTGACTGCACTCGGCGAACTTCGCCAGGAAACAACACGCGAACGGTACAAAATTGTTCAGGAAGCCTTCGGCGGCGTAAAGGATGTAAAGGTGCTCGGACTGGAAGAATCGTTTGTGCGTCGGTTCACGCACCCTTCCAAGGAGCTGGCCCGGGTGGGCATCCAATCCCACCTGATCTCGAAACTGCCACCGATCGCCATGCAGGGATTGCTCTTTGGCGGCATGCTGGTGGTTCTTCTGTATCTGATGACGGTACTGGGCAGCTTTGCGGAAGTGGTGCCAATCGTTGCATTGTACGCATTTGCGGCGTACCGACTGCTCCCCGCAGTGCAGGGTATCTCCAGCAATGTGTCCGAGCTGCGTTACCGTGAGGCCGCCATAAACTCGCTGAAAGCCGAGCTCGAAGGCGCGCCCCCTCTTCCGTCGACCGACGTCGACCGCACGGCAGCAAATACACCGCTACAGCTTCGCGACGCCATCGCGCTGCACAATGTGACGTACAAATACCCGTCAGCAGAGCGTCCCGCTGTTAACGCCGTTTCATTGAGCATCGCGGCCAACACTACCGTGGCATTCGTCGGGCCCACCGGCTCTGGCAAGTCCACCACGGCCGACATTCTGCTTGGTCTGCTCCGCCCCGCGCAGGGCGAACTCCTCGTAGACGGGATGGCAATTCAGCCCGAATCGGAGAGCGCCTGGCGTCGAAGCGTCGGCTACGTACCCCAGCAGATCTTCCTGGTGGACGGTAGTATTGCCGAAAATATCGCCTTCGGAATACCAACCCGGGACATCGATCGCGTGGCCGTTGAACGCGCTGGCGTTATTGCCAACCTTCACGATTTTGTGATGCGAGATCTGCCACTCGGCTACGACACGGAAATCGGCGAGCGCGGTGTGCGGTTATCGGGTGGACAACGTCAACGCATTGGAATCGCGCGCGCGCTGTATCGCGATCCGTCAGTGTTGATCATGGACGAAGCCACAAGCGCGCTCGACAACCTGACCGAACACGCCGTAATGGAGGCCGTGCACAATCTGAGTCGTCGGAAAACAATCATCCTGATTGCACATCGCCTGAGTACCGTGCGCAACTGCGATTGTATTTTTATGTTGGAAGACGGGGTCGTAACGGGTTCGGGAACCTACGATGAGCTCGTCGAGCAACACGAGCGGTTCCGCGCAATGGCAGGCGTGGCATGAGCGCTGCGCCAAACGACAGCACCGGACCAACACGATACCGCAACGTCACCGCCGCACTGCTGCTCGCGCTGGCCTGCGTGGTTGGCCTTGATCTCTTCGTTCGTAGCGCCGAAGCACGCCTCTCAGGCGATGTTGCCAATAAGCAGCGTTTCCTTGAGGTCATGCGGCAGACGAGCGCCAATCCGGGGCAACCGCTACTGGCCGCGGTGGGAAGTTCGCTTATCGACCGCGGCATCGACTCAGTCGTCCTCACGGCAGCACTGACGCCAGCGGGGGACACACCTCTGGTAGTTAAACTCGCCCCTGACAATTCAACCATCTGGGATTGGACATGCGTCGTGGAAACTCACCTGATTTCCCGAACGCCGCCAGCTGATCGCGTGATCATTGGCTTTGCGTGGGATCAGCTGTCGGATGTGGCCACGCTGAACCTCCGACGCAACTTCAACAATCTTTGCCCGCCGGCAAAACTTGCGTACTTCAGCCAATTTTCCCCCAGTGTTGAAACGGAAACTTGGCTCGACGTAGCGGCGGTAACGACATCAAAATTGTTTACTCACCGCGAACCTATTCGGCAGAAAATCTTCTCGCGCATCATTCCGCACTACGAAGCGGAGACGCAGCAACTGAATGAACGGAATAATGCCCGCCAGACGGCACCTGTTGCGTCAAACACAGCAGGCGCAACCGCCGTGCACTATCGCGCCGCCGCCGCGCTCCTCGGCGAGCTGGGCGGCGTCGGCACCAGCGCCGTGCTCGTTGCCATGCCAGTGCAGGCGCCATACCAGATTGATCGCGCCATCTGCGATATCCTCGGGCCCAACGACCTGTTCCTTGATCTGCGCACCGCCGTGCCGCCCGACCCGGCACTTTACCGGGACGCAATCCATCTGAACGACGAGGGAGCACGCAGGCTTTCGACCGTGCTCGCGGCACAGTTGGCGGGCAAAAGCCCCAAGCAATCGCCCTGCCTCAACTGACCCAGTCTCGATCGCGAACAGATGCTATTTAACAGTTTCGTATTCTGGGTGTTTTTTGCTGTGGTGCTCACGGCGTACCGGTTCTCGGGCCATAAGGCGCAGAATCGGTTGTTGCTCGTGGCGAGCTACGTTTTTTACGGCTGGTGGGACTGGCGCTTTCTGTTCCTGATGTTGTTTTCCACGGTTACTGATTTTTACGTGGCCCGCTGGCTCCACAACATCACGGAAGAAAACAAGCGAAAACTGCTGCTCCGAGTCTCGCTAGCCGTCAATCTCACGCTGTTAGGCTTTTTCAAGTATTACGGCTTTTTTGCGAACGAAATGAACGATCTGCTGCTGAGCGTTGGGCTCAACGGCTACCTGCCCATGCTGAAGATCGTGCTTCCGGTGGGTATTTCGTTTTACACGTTTCAGACCATCAGTTATACGGTTGATGTGTACCGGCGCCAGACCATTCCGGCGCGTTCGATCTTCGACTTTGCGCTCTACGTCTCGTTCTTTCCGCAGCTTGTTGCCGGTCCGATTGAGCGCTCGACCGACCTGCTTCCACAGGTAGAAAACCCGCGCACTGTTACGAAGGGTGATGTGCGGGAAGGGCTGTACCACATTGTGTTTGGCCTGTTCAAGAAAGTTGTGGTGGCCGACAACATGGCGGTCCTTGCAAACTCGATCTTCTCGCAATCACTCGCCGAGCTGACGGCCGCGGAAGTGCTGATCGGCGCATACGCATTTGCGTTTCAGATCTACGGCGATTTCTCAGGCTACTCGTCGATCGCGCAGGGCCTGGCGCGCATGCTGGGCTTCAAGCTCATGTGGAACTTCCGCATGCCCTACTTTGCCGTATCGCCGAGCGATTTCTGGCAACGGTGGCACATCAGCCTCTCGAGCTGGCTGCGCGACTACCTGTACATCCCGCTCGGCGGCAATCGGCACGGAAAATTCGCGACCGCACGCAACCTGTCGCTCACCATGTTGCTCGGCGGTCTCTGGCATGGCGCCAACTGGACCTACATCGCGTGGGGCGCGTTGCATGGCTTCGTACTGATCATTTACCGAGTGTATCCCCGACTCGGTGTCTCCCCTCAGGCAGCGGGAGCGCAGGCACGATTGCTCACTGTGCTTAGAGCGTTTGTTTTCTTTCACATCGTGTGCGTCACGTGGATTTTCTTTCGTGCCGAAAATATTGGCCAGGCAGTTGGCATGATCGCAACGCTCGGCTCCTTCGATGGGTGGAACGCTCCGTTTGTGAGCTATGCTGCCGCGATGATTGCGTTTTTTGTCCTTCCGTATCAAACCTATGAATTGTGGCTCGAGCGCAAAGGGGATCAGTTGGCGCTACTCAGTCAGCCGATTGTGGTGCAGGCAGCCTTGTATGTGTACTTCATTTTGATGATGATTGCGTTTGTGCCGGGAACCCCCCAGGTCTTCATCTATTTTCAGTTCTGATCAGACCTGAGAACCCCGGTAAGCCCCATGTCGACAACGCAACATTCCAGCTCCCGATGCGCCGAATGAATCAGCCGCGTTGCCGCATACTCGTGATGATCCCGTATCCGAGCGACATAGGCTTTGCCATCGGACGGCTCATCACGAGTTTTTTCGAAGCGGCTAAACGAGTGGCTGGCGGGGCAGAGCACGTGCATTTCTGCTTCACCGATACTTCCCCAGGACCGAGCAAGTATCTGCCAGCCAACTTTCGTAACGTGGTGGGGCTGGATGTTTCTGGTCAGTCGCCGTCGCAGCTCGCTGAGCTCGGCCAGTTCGTACAGCACAGCAGGATTACCACGGTCTTCGCATTGGATCTGCCGGTACAAGCGAAGTGTCTGCAAACGCTTCGCCGGGCGGGCGCGCAAAAGGTGATTTCCTATTGGGGAGCGCCCATGAGTGCCAGAAACTCGGGGCTCAAGCTGCTCGCCAAGCGCGCCGAGGTGCGATTGTTGCGACCGCAGCGACCGGATATGTTCGTGTTTGAGTCGCTCGCGATGCAGGATCTCGCAGTGTTGGGCAGGGGCGTGCCAAGAGAACAGACGTGTGTTGCGCCCACCGGCACCGATATCGAAGTTTTCAAGCCACTACCGAGCGAGACCTCAACTGTTTTCCGCCGCTTTGGCATACCGGACCACCGGAAAATCGTGGTGTACATGGGCCACTTTCACGAGCGCAAGGGCGTCACGGTGCTCCTTCACGCCGCCGATCGGATTGTGTCACGCGACGAACAGACTGATCTGCATTTCCTGTTTCTTGGAACGCGCGATCACGAAGTCACGCAACTCTCGAGCACGTTTGGACCGGCAGTCGAAAGTGGCTACGTAACGTTTGGCGGCTATCAATCCGATGTGCCCTCGCTGCTCGCCGGCTGTGCGATCGGTTGCATTCCTTCCAGCGGGTGGGATTCGTTCCCAATGTCGTCGCTGGAAATGCAGGCGTGCGGTTTGCCAATGGTTGTCAGTGATTTGCAGGGCGTGCCGGAAACCATCGAGGCGGGTGTGACGGGGCTGGTTTTCCCTACAGGCAATGCTGATGCCTTGGCCGATTGCTTGACGTCACTCGCGGCGAATTCCGACCTTCGCCGCTCAATGTCGAGGCGCGCTCGGGAACGTATAGCCCGCAACTTTACGACCGAAGCATACGTGCATCGCCTCGAACAGATTATGCGCGCCTCGGTCGAGAGTCAGACGGCCGGTTGAACGGTTAGCGCGACTCGCGCGCCGTTTGCAGGGGGCAGCTGATCAGAGATCCAGTGAAGCATTGCGGGCCATTGCGTGGCTCCGTCGAATCGCGAACGCATTCGTTCGTACAGCATACAGTGATACGCGCGTCGCTCCGCCTCACTCTGATCCAGCAGCTGCGTTATCCGGCGAGTCCAGTCTTCGTGTTGTTCAGATTCAATTAACAGTGAACGGTCGGCCACGCCCAGCACCTCAGATGTTCCACCAACATTTCTCGCAAGCGCGATGCCGCCGCACGCGATGGATTCAATAAGCGCCATTCCCAGCCCTTCGTCGCGAGATGCGAGGGGGAAGATATCAATCGCGCTCCAAACACTCGGTGCGTGAGCCTGCCAGCCGACAAAGCGGGTTCGATCGGCCACTTCGAGCGATTCCGCGATTTCCTTCAGGCGAGGCAGATCCTCTCCGGTTCCGGCAATCACGCAGTACATCTCAATCGACGGGCGCTGCTTGCGAAGAGACGCAAAAACCTGCAAAACAAGGTCATTCCCTTTGTACGCGACCAGCCGGCCCATCGTACCGATAACGATAGCTGAAGCCGGTACCTCCCACTGCGCGCGCATTGCAGCGCGTCGTTGCGCGTCGAATCGAAATTTCTCGAAGTCAACGCCAGGATACACCACATCCACGGTGTCTGGCGCGAAACCAAACTGCTCGATCAGCGGGGTGCGAACCGCGTGACTTGCACAGATGGTTTTTTGTACTGAACGAACGTGCAACTTGTTGCGCATGGACCGCTTCAGTCCGCGAACCATTGAGTCGGCGACTATAAAATTGCTTTTGACCGCGAGGTTCAGATCGCCGGGGTGATGTTCCCACGACAGGTACAATCGCCGTGTTTGCCGTACGGCAAGGTCCAGTTTCCAGCTAACGCTGCCTACCCAGTTTTTGGATCGAATCACGGCCTGCACGCGATACTCTGCAAGAAGTGCCCGCCACTTCCGAAGCGGCACACGGTCCATGCCGACGCTTTCAATGTGAACCAGCTCAACACCGTGCGGCGCCGCGACGTTGGCGATTACAGGCTGACCCACCTCAACGAGAATTGTCCGCCCACCACTGGCCGCGTTTGCTCGTGCCGCCTCGAGGGCGTTATTCTCCGCGCCGCCAAAGCTACCCGCGCTGGTGTCAGCGACGATCATCAAAGACAACGACGAGCTTCCTACCTCCATCATGGCTCAGCTCGCCCGCGGCAGCACGGCCTTGGCGTGTTGCGTATATCGTTCAAGTGTCGCGAATGCGGCGAGAACAGTCATAACTGAACCGAAAAGAAGATATGTTCGGGCGATTTGTGCCAGCGTTCGCATTTCGCGCCGCCGCAAGGCGCTGACGCAGATCGCGCGAAGCCGAGGGTTGTACCAGTTGTACACGTTGAGCAGCGCCCAAAAACAATGTCGCGCTCCCGCGCGCTGCCTGACGGCGGCAATGTGTCGGCGGATCACACGCAGAGTGCCGAGCGCCATGCGCGACTCCTGTCGCGAAACAGCCTCTCGGTGCACCCGATAGCGTAAGGTGTGCGCCGGTATCCACACAATCGGACCTGACAATGAGAGGCGAAGCCACGCGTCGTAGTCCTCGGTGGGCACATATCGCGAATCGAATCCGTCGCATTCAATCATGGCAGAACGACGCACGAGGCCGGCGCCTGGAGACCGGATGCAATGCCGAAGGATCTGCACCGAGTCATATTGGCCGTGGCCGTGAGGGTGGCGAATCCAATCTTCATCGGCGGGCTCACCAAAACATTCGACGTCGCCAACTGCGGCTAGCCACGCGTCGTTGGCGGCCAGCGCTGTTCGCAGTGATGCCAACCCACCATCCTGCAATAGGTCATCGTCGTCGAGAAACTGGAGAAACTCACCCTCGGCTTCATGCATTCCCGCGTTGCGCGCAGTTGAAACGCACGGCGTTGTATTTT
This sequence comes from Gemmatimonadaceae bacterium, assembly GCA_022843265.1. Taxonomy (GTDB): domain Bacteria; phylum Gemmatimonadota; class Gemmatimonadetes; order Gemmatimonadales; family Gemmatimonadaceae; genus JAABRT01. The sequence goes on along the minus strand of JALHNZ010000017.1, from coordinate 16,748 downwards.
CGATCAATCGAATCGGAAACACCGCCATCTGCTTCAGCTTTGATATGTATGCTGCATCAGAACCATTCGCCACAATCAACACTTCGTCTTGTGGTTCAATGTTTCGAAGAACCGAAGCAAGCGTCTCCGTGATGTACCCGCGGTCCCGGTGGGTTGGTATGATCACACTCACACGTGGCGAGCTCATCTTTGGTCGGGCACCAGACGGCGGGCTGTTGTGTTTCGAGGTAATGTGCGCCATGCGTTCGTTGTCACTCGGTATAGCTCGTCAAGAACACGTAGAAAACATCCGATTCGCAGACTCTCACTGAGCGAGATATTTCGTGTCGAACCGTACTGCTGTAGGACTGGATCGCCGCATTTTGGTCACGGGGGGGGCCGGGTTCCTTGGGAGCCATCTGTGCGAAGCCTTGCTCGCCGAAGGCCACGAGGTCCTCTGTGTTGACAACTTCTTCACGAGCACCCGTCGCAATGTTGAGCATCTGCTCGGCCATCCCCGATTTGAGCTCATGCGGCACGATGTCACGTTTCCGCTCTATGTGGAGGTCGATGAGATCTACAATCTCGCCTGCCCTGCTTCACCCGTGCACTATCAGCGCGACCCGGTCCAGACTACCAAAACGTCAGTGCACGGCGCCATCAACATGCTTGGCCTCGCCAAGCGTGTGCGCGCCAAAATATTGCAGAGCTCCACCTCGGAAGTGTACGGCGATCCCGTCGAGCACCCGCAGACCGAGAAATACTGGGGCAACGTGAACCCCATCGGCATCCGCAGCTGTTACGACGAAGGGAAACGTTGCGCCGAAACGCTCTTTTTCGACTATCATCGCCAGCACGCGCTTCGAATCAAAGTCGCGCGCATTTTTAACACGTATGGTCCGCGCATGCACCCCAACGACGGTCGTGTGGTCTCGAACTTCGTGGTCCAGGCGCTCAAAGGTGAAGATATCACGGTGTTTGGTGATGGCGAGCAAACACGATCGTTCTGTTATGTCTCTGATCTCATCGAGGGTTTGATGTCGCTCATGGACTCCGGCGATGAAATTACCGGTCCGATCAATCTCGGCAATCCCGGCGAGTTCAGTATGCGCGAGCTCGCGCAGAAAGTGATTGACATGTGCGGGTCGTCTTCGAAGATCGTGTACCGACCTCTGCCGCAAGATGACCCGAGGCAGCGCCAACCCGATATCAGGCTCGCGCACGCCGCTCTTGGCTGGCAGCCGAAAGTACCGCTTGAAGTAGGTCTGGAGCACACCGTGCGATACTTTGACGAGTTGCTCAGTAACACCGCCGAACATCGTGCAGACTGAGGCTCGCAACATGATGGTAAGGATGTCCGGGGCGTTGCTGCTGCTCGCGCTCTTTGCATGCTCCGATCGCACGCCGCTTCAGGCGAGCTCATCCGCGAACGTGGTGGGATGGCCATCGTACGCCGGCGACGCAGGCTCGCAGCGCTGGTCGCCGCTGTCCGATATAACCGCTGAAACCGTGCCAACGCTACGGCGCGCCTGGACGTGGGCCGCGAATGAAATCCCGCTGCAGGACTCCCTGACGGGTGTCAACGTGAGACCCGACAAGTTCGAGGCGACGCCGCTCGTAATTCGCGATACGATGTACGTGGTGACACCGTACAATCGCGCGATGGCACTTGATGCCGCCACTGGTCGAGAGCTGTGGGTATTTGATCCACGCGCGACCGAACGCGGACCCATTTCCAATGATCACGCTGGTTTCGTGCATCGCGGACTCAGCGCGTGGGAGGGGCCGGAAGGGTTAAGGATCATTCTCGCCTCCCGCACCGAGCTTTATTCACTCGATGCGAGAACCGGAGTCGCCGACACAACTTTTGGCGAGCGCGGAGTAGTTGACCTTGCCGCTCACCTTCGCTGGCCAGTGAATCGACAGCACGTTTCGCAGACCTCGCCACCTGCGATATGGAACGACATCATCATCGTTGGCAGCGCGGTGGGCGACGGAATCATTCACGAACGCGATCCGCCGGGTGATGTGCAGGCCTTCGATGCGCGTACCGGCGAACTCTTGTGGCGGTGGGACCCGGTACCCGCAGCTGGCGATTCTGCCAGGGCAACATGGGGTGGGCGCTCCGCTGAAGTGACGGGACACCTCAACGTGTGGGCACCAATCTCAGTCGACACGGTACGCGGGCTCGTGTATCTGCCCGTAAGTACACCAAGCAATGATTGGTATGGTGGAGCTCGGCTCGGCGATAATCTCTTCGCCGAGTCCATTGTGTGCCTTGATGGTCGCACGGGAAAAATGCGTTGGTACCATCAGATCGTGCACCACGGTTTGTGGGACTACGACCTTGCTGCAGCACCTGTGCTCACCACCGTCAAGCGAGGCGAGCTCGAACAAGACGTGGTGCTTATCGCTGCGAAAACGGGGTACGTGTACGGTTTTGACAGAGTAACTGGTGAGCCAATCTGGCCGATTGAAGAACGTTCGGTGCCAGGCAGCGACGTGCCCGGAGAAGCGGTCGCGCCCACGCAGCCGCATGTGCAATGGCCCCAACCATTCGCTCGCCAGGGTTTCAATGCTGGTGACGTGTCGAACTTGTCGCCGGAGCTTCAATCCGCTGCGCTTGAGCGAATCAAGGGGTTGCGCTTGGGACCGATGTTCACGCCCCCGTCACTCGTCGGTACAGTTGTTGCACCCGGATGGATCGGTGGTGCGGGGTGGGGAGCTACCGCGGTCGATCCGTTGCGACAGCTGTTGTTTGTCAAATCTTCGAATGCCCCCGTGATCGCGAAACTCGTGGCTACGAACGACGATCGTCGCTTCATCATCGATTCAACGCGAACTCCCGACGCGGCAAGTCAACTCACCCTCCCTGCGTATCGCACCTGGTACGGCGCGCGCCGGTCCGGTAGCGCGGTACCGCTCGGCCGACCGCCGTTCGGTTTGCTCACCGCGTATGACGTGGTGTCGGGTGCGCTGAAGTGGCAAGTTACAATTGGAGATATGCCGGCGGTTCGCCGACACCCGTGGTTACGCGAGCGCGTACGCGAGCCACTGGGTGTAGTCGGTGCTCCGGGTCCGATCGCTACGGCAGGAGGGCTGCTCTTTCTGACAGGCGGCGGAAGCACGCTCTATGCCATTGAGTCTGTGAGCGGCCGTACCATGTGGTCGGTTGAGCTCGGACAGGTTGGGTATAGCAACCCCGCTACTTATCGCACCGCAGACGGAAGGCAGTTTGTCGTGATCGCAACCGGCAACGGCGCGGGATCAACCTTGCAGGCGTTCGCGCTACCGCACAAAAGTATTCCCTAAACTCGCTCGAATCATGGAACGGTCTGTACGCACGCGTTTCCTGCTCGTTGTTGGTGCGTTGCTGCTTATGAGCGTGTTTTGGGCAGCGATCGGGTTCGCACTTGGCGATCGTTTCGCTGACGGTGTTCGCCGCCGAATCGCTGCGTTCCGTACTGTCGCACCACCGACAGGTTGGTCAGTGGTCTCGGTGACGGACCTTCCGCGCTACGAGTTTGCACGTATTCCGCTTGGTGATTCTGTACTCATCATTGGCGGCTTTCACTCGAAAGAGACGAAGGCATCGCTGCGTGTCGAGGTGCTGCACCTGGCCACGGGAGCATGGACTCGCCGTCGTGATATGCCGGTCGGTATCACGCACGCAACGCCAGTCCGACTTGGCGACACCGTGTGGATTGTGGGCGGATTCGAAGGGGATCATCCGGGTCCGGCTACGCGCCGAGTGTGGCGTTACAGTATTTCCAGTGATGCGTGGTTGGAAGGCCCGTCGCTTCCTTCAGCACGGGCCGCGGGCACCTTGGTGGCAATCGGAGACACGCTGTACTTCGCCGGCGGCTATCTGGCCGATCGGAATACCGATTCTGAGGATCACTGGTCGCTTGCGCCGGGTGACTCGCTCTGGAAACCGCGGGCACGCGTACCATCGCCTCGTGGACACGCTTCCAGTCTGGCGGTCAACGACAATAGCTACTTCACCATCAGCGGCAACGTTGGTCATGATCCGGTGCCCGTTGATTCCCGTGTAGTCGAAGCGTACAACGCGGCGACTGACAGCTGGAGCAGCAAGCGATCTCCTCCATTCTCGCTGTCGCACACCGAGCCCTCAACGTTCGCCTACAATGGCGGAATCATGAGCGCTGGCGGACGGTCCAGAGAGATTGGCCGAGAGAACAATCGTGAGGTCCTCTGGTATTCGCCACAGAGTGATCGCTGGCGTTTTGTGGCCAATGGTCCCGTCGCCATGCTCGGCGGTCTGGCAATGGAGCGTCGGGACACGTTGTACTACGGATTCGGAGCCGCGAGTTGGAGCGTGCCGACCACGCACGAACTCTGGAAACGTGGATTGCGCGACAACTGGCATGTGTTCGACTCGCTGCCTGCTCCGATGGGTGAAGTGGCAGCGGGAATAATCGGAGACTCGCTGTACGTTGTTGGCGCCGGCAGCAATGAAACGCTCATCTTCGATTTGGCACTCGGTCGCTGGTTGCCGCTGCATCTCTCACCAGTGCGCCCGGCACGGGGCAATCACCATGCGGGGGAAATCGTAGACAACAAGTGGTATCTGTTTGGCGGCTTCGGAGACCAGTCTGAAGGTCTTGTGCAAATGTTCGACCCCGTTTGGGGTCGTTGGGAGTTGCGAGCGGCAATGCCGTTTGCGGCCGGTTCAAGCAGCTCAGCGCTAGTCAACGGCAAGGTCTATGTTGCTGGTGGAATCGTGAGTGGTCGTACCACGGCTGAGGCGGCAGTGTACGATCCACAGAGCAACACGTGGAGGCGGATCGCGCCAATGCCGCGTCCCCGGAACCACGCCGCGTCCGGCACTGACGGCGAGCGTTTTTTTGTTTTCGGCGGCCGAGGCCCGGGTAGTGGAGACTCGAATGTCGTGGACAACGGATTTGACGACGTGCAAGTCTACGATCCGGCAACTGACACATGGCAGGTCAGCGACGGCGCGAGTGGCTCACCGTTGTCGCTGCCGGTGGCGCGAGGTGGTACCGGAAAGGCCGCCTACCTGAATGGCGAGTTCTGGATAGTTGGCGGCGAAACGTTAACAGGGGAAGGCGCCGATAAATACGGGAGCTACGCTCGTGTTGATGTTTTCAATCCTGCTACGAATGCATGGCGACGCGCTCCCGACTTGTTGCACGCGCGCCACGGCGTCTTTCCCGTGGTAGATCACGGGCGGATTCTTGTTGTCGGCGGTGGGATGCGAGCCGGATTCAGCTTGTCCAACAAATTTGAGGTGATCTGGCCGTCGCGATAGCGATCAGATCGTGCACGCGCGTGGTGCGGCTCGTTCCACCGATCGAAAGCGAAAGAAGCGACGGTGCCAGGCAGTCACCGGCAAGCGCAGCATGGAATCTCGCGCGACATCGGGCACACGGTACTGCTCACCGCCACGCGAGAACGTCACGAAAACACGAGTCGAATCTGCACTGCGGAGGGCATCACTCAGACGAGCCCGAAACTCGACATACGGAAGTACATGATCCTGGTCGACAACAGGCTGCAGATTGTGCGCGCTCGTTGCATGGACGATCACCAGATCGCGCTGAAAGCCGAACGGCTGCCATCGTGCATCAAACAACAAATGATTTGACTGCGGCGCTTCTGTCCGCAGGTTGCTGTACATACTCATCGAGCGATGTGTGGAAAGCCCCAGATACGGCGCCGCAATCACAACGAGCATCAGGGCCGGAGCGAGGAGCGCGAGGCGCGACCCGCGCAGCGTGAACGCAACCTGAGAGCCGCGATCGCTGTTCGCCCACTGCCGGACAACGACCACTCCCACCAACGCAGTCAACAGCAGGTATGCGATCAACAGCGGCGACTTCGACGGAGTCGATTTGATCAGCAGCGCGCTGAGCAGCAGGCCGCCCGCACCGGCGACTCTTGTAAACTCCCCCAGTGCAGCGCGGAATGGTGGCACCAACCTGCTCCATGCGCTGCTTGGTATGAACAGCGTGATCAACGCGCCGCAGATGGCGCTGAAGCGAGGGTAGCCGGCCAGCGCCGTGAGAACGTGAAAACCCAGCGCAAGAAGCACTCCAGCGGCTCGCCATCGTGGCACCAGCAATAGAATCGGAAGTCCAAGCTCCGTCATAGCGGTCAAGAGCACCACCGTGTGATCGAACCACATCGGAATCGTCTGTGCGTCCACGAAATAAAGCAGTGTCCGCGCCATCGACGTCGCGCAGCTTGTCGAGTTGTCTACGAAGTCATAATTGAGTTTGTGGATGCCGCTGCCTGCGTAGAGTATCAGCAGCGAAAGTTGAGCCGCAGGAACGACTCGTTGGAATGGGTCGTCAGACGCGCCCGTGCCACGGCCTGCAAGCCATATCGAGCGGAACATCCCAACGCAGAGTCCGAACGAGACAATCCCTGCAAAAAACCAGTGGTTCGAAGCATCGGGTAGCTGCCGAACCACCACCACAACGTGGAATGCGCAAAGTACCCAGAGAATGCGGACGGATCGCGGTAGCGCGATCGTTATCAAAGCCAGAGCTGCGAGTGCCTGATCGACCCACGACACCGACAGAAATCCATATGCTACCTGATGAAAAAACAGCGCGAATGCCCACAGGATGGCAAACGGCGCGAGCGCAGCAGGAGTGTCTGGTTTGGTCGAAACCGGTGTATCCATGAGGGAACGACTCTTCTAAGTTGCTGAATCGCAGGGTCTCTGCTCTCGTCGTCTGTCGTTTGTCACCAATCTTCGCATCTTTCGTTTAATACAGGAAGTGCGACGAGAACCAGTTTTCAGGAGCCAAGTGATGGACTCGGTTAGGCCACTCGACACCAGCCGTGCAGTCGGGAGTTCGACGTCTTCGCGGACGCTGCTCGTGCATGTAGTGGCCGCGTACTTTCCCGCGATCAATCAGCCGTGGATGGACACATATCTGAGTCAGCTGATCATTGCCGGGCATCAGCCGCTTGTGCTCTCGGCCAATCAAAAACAGGAGGGATTTGCGCCAAAGGTGATGTCACTCGCGGAGCCAGGTCGCGTCCGACTCCTTCCCGGCTCTAGAGGCGGAAAAGCTACCGCCACGCTGCGACTTGTCGTGTTGAATCCGCGACTAGCGCAAGCGGTGTTTCGTGCGGCGTTCTCGCTTTTTTCCGGTGAGCCCACGATCACCGCTCGGTTGAAGGCATCAGCTCGATCACTCGCGCTGGCATGGCCTGCGACGAGAGGCAAGAAGCCAGACGTGCTTCACATACACTCGTTTAACACGGGGGTATTCATCGCCGCTGCAGTTCGCGCCAGAAACGTGCCGCTCGTTATCACCTTTCACGGACTCGAACCGGTGGGTGTGCAACAGGTGTCCAATACGCGCGCGAGAATGCTTTTTTCGTTGGCGAGACTTGTGATCGTGAACACGCAGTTCGCGGCCGACCAGGCGCGGGCGCTTGGCTGTGCTCCGGCGTTGCTGAAGGTTCTTCCTCAGGGGCTTCCCCTGGAAGACTTTCCTTTCACGCCGCAACCACTGCCGCAGCACGGAGAGCCGCTGCGCATCCTGTCCGTTGCCCGGTTTCACCGAGACAAGGGTCAGCGTTACAGTCTGCTCGCGGCGGCTCGTCTCAAACGTCGTGGCATCAAGTTCGAATGGAGTTTCGTGGGCGTTGGTCCCGAGCTCGAAGCGCTGCAGCAGATGACGGTCAAGCTTGGGCTGGCCGACGTCGTACAGTTCCACATCGGAGTGCCCATCGATCGGTTAAGGTCGATGTACGGCAGCGCCAACATTTTCGTGCTCGCGAGTGTTGGGGGCAGCGGTATGTCAGAGCACGTTGAAACGCAGGGCGTTGTGTTGCAGGAGGCGCAAGCGTCTGGGTGCGTTACGATTGCCTCTGCCGTTGGGGGAATCCCGGAGTGCATAGAAGATGGCGTAAGCGGCATCCTCGTGCCTGATCGTTCACACCGTGCCATCGCAATGGCAATTGAACACATCGCTGGTGACGAGGTGCATTTTCGCAACATGCAACACGAGGGTCGGGCGCAGGTTGAGTTGCGATTTTCTGCAGCAACGGTGGGAGCGGAGATGAGCAGGCTCCTTCAATCAGTCGTCACTGCATGAAGCGCAGTACTGAATCGCCCGAGGCTGTTTTACTTGAGAAGCAGCTCGGTGAGGTCCGAGGTGCTGGTGTGATACTGTGCTTCAAACTCGGCCGGTGGAAAGTAGCCGAGTGGTTCCAGTAGAAGACCGTGCTCGCTTGCTCATGACTCCAACCTCTCACACTTTGGAGTCTCCTGCAAACCCGGGGCGATGCAGCGTTACGATGCGGACAAAGGGAGGGTTCTTGTGTGCAAGATCCCGTTTTTTTGACCTGACATGCGTGCTACGCGCTACGCGCAAGGTTCTGTACCGCAGCGATCCCAAGTCGCATCACGCCCCTCGCTTTGCGAACGGCTGGCCCGGGCGATGAGAGTGCCTGAGCCATGTACTGACGGGCTTCGGGCCAACGCCGCTTACGAAGCAATGCCGTTGCAGCATCAAAGCGAGCCCGCAGAAGCCGGGCGTTCAACTGCTGAGACCAGCGCTCGGCCATCGGGTCCTCACTTGTACATTCAAGGGCCTTCAACTTGTCGACTGCCATCATGCCGACATCGCGTGTAGCGTTGCTGCAGTGTCTGCGAACTTGCGCCAGGATATCCGTGGTGTAACCAATGGATCCGCGCATACAGGCACGGAGCACAAAGTGCGCGTCCTGGCATCGGATGAGTCGAGGGTCAAAGCGCAGGTCTTGCACGCGCTCCGACCGGAAGAGCATGGTCAGCATGAACGCAGGAAAATCATACCACTGCACCAGTGACTCAAACGCGTTGCCTGCTATCACTCGGCCACTGTCGTGCGGTGCCATTGTGGAAGGCGTGGACGAGACCTCTGGGTAGAACTGGAACTGGTCTTCGAGGAGTTTCCCGGACACGTGCTCGAATCGCACGAAGTTGCCAAAGCAGCAGACCAGTTCGGGCGATGATTCCATCAGCCGCAGCTGTGTTTCAATCATGGTGGGCAGCCAGCGGTCATCGGCGTCAAGAAACGCAAGATACCGACCGTGCGCCCGCTTGAGACCGAAATTACGCGCCGTCGAGACTCCCTGATTGGCTTGGCGAAAGTAATGAAAATTCGAGCTCACATACGGAGCCACGATCTCTTTCGTGCCATCAGTTGATCCGTCATCAATCACGATGATCTCTTCGGGCAGCATCGATTGACCCAGAATCGATTCAATCGCCTCGACGATGAACGGTCCATGGTTGTACGATGCAACGATGACGGAAACACCAGGCATGATGCGGGCTATGCGGGCAGAATGGAGGGCACTCAGAGGCCGCCAACATTGGGAACACTGTGATTATAATCACTAAACATGCACTTTCCGAGAACGCGTCCACAATCGATCACGCTGCGTGATCTCACCCAAACCCCGGACTCTCCCGCCAAGAGGTCGTAACAACGCAGCGAATTGTTGCAGGTCAGATCCAGTGACAGCGCCGCGTGGTACAGTTGTTGCTCGGAGTGTGACACCTTCGTCTCCTCGACAGTGGCGACAGTGGCGACAGTGGCGACAGTGGCGACGGTGGCGACGGTGGCGACGGTGGCGACAGTGCAGCGAGCAGCGCCTCTAATATGTCTGACAATCAGGTCACTCTTTACTTTGTCTACCAGATACGTTTCTCAACCCGGCGCTACGCTACGACTCGCAATCACGAGCTCAGCTTCCGACGCGAAATCGGAGACATTCATTCGCGTCCAGGAGCGCTTGCTTCCATGTGCGCTGCGTGTGTTCGGATGGCCGTACGACCCCTCATCAACTCCCGGCATCGCGTTCCGGTTTACAAATGGGCGAGGAAACCTGATGAATCGGGTCGCTCGGCATGTGCTCACGCATGGGGCGGTGCAGAGGCTCCAAGAGCACGAGCTCGAGAAACGATTCAAGGCCTCCCGTGTCTCCCACGTCCTTGCCAACTACGGTCCCACGGCCGTGAGCCTGATGCGCGTGTGTGAATCCAATAAACTCCCTCTGATCGCGCATTTCCACGGCTATGATGCGCACACAGAATCGGTCGTCGCGAAGCATTCCGAGGCATATCGGATGCTTGGAAAAAAGGCAAAGGCGATCATCGTTGTGTCGGATTTTATGCGGCACGCGCTGATGGCCGTGGGAGTTGCGGAATCAACGCTGCACCTTTTGCGCTGCTCTCCTGAGGCAGGCAGCCACGCGATCATGCGGCCCGTGCCCGAGTCGCCGACCTTTGTAGCCGTAGGCCGAATGGTCGAAAAAAAGGCGCCGTATTTGACGCTTCTCGCCTTCGCAAAAATTACCAGCCGCTTACCAGCAGCCCGATTGATCCTTGTTGGCGATGGACCACTCCGCGAAGTGGTGGAAAGCATGGTCCTGGCGCTCGATCTCGAGCACAAGGTGGAGTGCGCAGGCGCGCTTACGCACGAAGCTGTCGCCGATGTTCTCGGTCGCGCCACCGCTTTCGTACAGCACTCGGTCAGTCCGAGGTTTGGGGGAGCTCGCGGAGACTGCGAGGGTACGCCAGTGGCCATTCAGGAAGCAATGGCGGCGGGTGTGCCGATAGTCTCCACGCGACATGCCGGCATACCGGAAATACTGCGCGATGGAGAGTCCGCGCTCTTGGTTGACGAGCGAGATGTGAATGCCATGGCAGATGCGATGCTGCGCATTGCGCTTGATCCGTTGCTCGCAGGGCGCCTTGGGAGAGAGGCCAGAAAGCGCGTAGATGAGGGGCTGAACGCGCGAGAGTATGCGCGAAAGTTGCGGGCCATCATCGTATCATGAGCGTTTCTTCGAATTGGCGCCGGCGTAGAGTCGGCGCGTGTTCAACCCAAGTGGACTGATAATGCGGAAGCCTGCTCGCGTGACGATTCTGTCCAATGAGTTTTTTGATGCTTCGCTTGGGCGCTCCGGAGGTTTCGGTTGGGCAGCGCGAGAAGCCGCCCGCTGTTTGCGTCGGAATCTTGGCGAAAAGGTATTAATTGATTTTTGGCACGGTGAACCGCCCGGCGCGCTCGCTGGAGGGTTTGCGAGCGCACATTCCGATGGGTTCACGGTTCGGGCAGCCATTCGTTCACGCTCGAGCCGTATTAGAGCGTTAATGTCGCGCGCACCGGATCTGCTGCTGACGATCGACTACCGGCCATCATTCGCGGCGACACTCGCACATTATGATCGCGTGCCAACGGTTGTGTGGGCTCGTGATCCGCGCACGCCTGAAGACTGGCACCGGATCCAGTCCTTGCGAATCCCCGGGATAACGCACCAACCACTTGGTGTGACAGCCATCGATTGCCGAGGGCTGTCTACTCTAAACGAAAGGCGCGCACTGCCCGTGGCCGTGGCGGCGAAAATGCCGCATCTCGCGGACAAATGCGAAGCAACGTACGGACTGCAGGCGAGCGGAGTGCTGCCGAATCCGAATCTGGTCACCGATTTTGTGCGCACCACTCCGAGAGACAGCAAGCCGCTTGTTGTTTTTCTTGGTAGACTCGATCCGATTAAACGTCCCTGGCTTGTAATCGAAACGGCGCGGAGACTTCCTCATGTTGACTTTGCAGTTGCTGGCAAGCTTCAGGTCGGCGACGGACCGGGGGGCTGGGAACCAGCGAACGTGCCGTCAAACGTTTCGTTCTTGGGTCAGGTCGATGGTTCAGAAAAGCAGCGCCTGCTGCAGCGTGCGTGGCTGCTCATGAACACATCCATTCATGAGGAATCACCCGTCTCATGGCTTGAGGCTTTGATGTATGCCGTGCCCGTAGTTTCGACGGTCGATTCTGGAGATCTTGTGGCGCGGTTCGGAGCATTTGTAGGCGAACACCTTGGTGACGGGATGGACGCCGTGCCTGGTCTGGTAACGGCGACAGAACACCTGCTTGAAGCCGGTGTTCGTAAGAGTGCGGGAGAATCGGGCGCTGAGCTGGTTCGGCGAGAGCACAACGATGGGGCGTTCCTTCGTGCGCTAGCGGGTATGGCACGAGCAACGGGTGCAGCCAGCGTGAGCGACGTGCTCAGCTAATGTTGCCACCTCGAAAGCTCATTGCGGCTGCATTCCTGCTCGCGCAAGCTGGCGCGATTGCCTGGGCGCGCACGGTGGAGACGCGTTACTTCGCCTGGGCGCCGTTCGACACGCAGAACGAATATCGTATTACGGTACGCATTGCCGGAAAGGCCCTCACGGAACATGAAGTTGACGAGCGTTACCGGATCAGGGCAATCGATTTGGAGTCTCGCTCAATTGCGCATGTAGTCGGGATTGTTCGCTATGCAGAAGAACGCTACTACACGGACCGTGCACACATCGCCATTGACTACACAGTGAACGGAGTCACGAAACCCACCTGGTACTGGCCGGCGGATCATGCAGCTACGGTTCGCTGACTTCAATCCGTTCGCCCTTCGAGATTTGCAATCGCCGCCTCAAGTTGTGTTGGCGATGCGCCTGACAGCGCTGGCGCTGCTGCTCAAGGGGTACCATTCGGGCTATTACAAAGGCTTCCGCGAGCCATTCGCACCGTTTTTTCATTGGATCGATGCGATTCCGTTTCCCGATGTGCTTCAGAAGGCGCTGACCGTGTTGTTCGTGCTGTCTCTTATCGGCATACTGTTCGACGGACAACGTGTTCGATACTGGTGCGCCATCGCAGCGGCAACGATTCTGATTGGCGCGACGATCTCTCGCTTCTACTACAGCAACAACAAGATTTTTTGCGCCTGCCTCTTTTTTTTGGGCGCGTTCACAGCGCGCGAAGATCGGCCCGATTTTTTCTTCGCGCAGTTGAGCCTCATGTACTTCGGCGCGGCATTCAACAAACTGTTCGAACCCGATTGGCTAAGCGGGCAGTACTTCAACTACTGGCTGGGCACGCTCAATCCGCAGGTGCCTTTTCTTTTTCTCGCAGAACTGCTGCCGCCACTTCTGGCTGGAAAAATTCTGGGCTGGACCACCATTGTTGTTGAAGTAGCGCTGTTTCTTGGCTTTGCAATGCCGCGCTTTCGGGTCAGGGCCGTATGGCTTGGCCTCTACTTTCACAGCGGCGCGCTCTTGCTCTCACAGCGCGATTTCGGTGTGTACACGGCGGCGATCATGGCGTCGTATCTCGTTGTTCTGCAGTGGCCTGACGCTGTAACCGTGTCGTACGAGCCAGCTCGGCGCGCGCACCAACTGATACATCGCATATTCAAAACGTTCGATGCCGATAGAACCATTGGATGGCTTCCATCTACTCCTAGTGGACTCGCCACGCTTGGCGTGAGCACTGGTGAGCTGCGCTTCACGGGCTGGGCGGCGTTGCAGCGTCTGATGATCTATTCAGCGCCAGTGTCGTTTGCCGCGATCATCTTCATGACGATCTCGCAGGCACAATATGTTTGGTGGCGAAGCCTCGGGCTGCTGATGGCACTGATTGTGTTCTGTCCGCTGTGGACCTACGCCGCGTCGCGACGGCGACAAGAGGTTGCTCGCTGAGGCGCGCCTCCGGACGCATGCTTGCTGGTGCACGCAAATCAACCCGGAATGAATCGTCCCCGCAGGCGGATTTCGAAACCCTCACGACTGACGCCCGCGGTCACGTTATAGCGCGGTACTAACCAGAAATTCTCCTTCGGAAGCTGGCCGTACCATCCGCCGTTCGCCATGAGTCCATAAGCGCCTTTATTGTCCCCGGCGATTACGCTTGAACTGCTAGGTGCAATTCCATAAGGATAGGCAACTACGGGAAGGTGCCGCCCGTTGGCGTGAGTACGAAGCCACGCTTCGCAATCAAGCAGCTCCTCGTACAATTCCGTTGTCGACAACGCACCAAGATTCGCGTGCGTCATGGTGTGATTGCCCAATGACAGCAATGCTCCAGTCGAGCTGAGAGATTCGAGGAGCTCGGACTCAGTGGCAATGGCGATCGGAGCATCAGCCGTTTCGGCGCGAGACTGGAACTGGATGTTGTGTAATCTTCCTTGCTGCTGCCACAAAAAGTGCTCGCGATCCGGCATACTCCACGTACCCTCATCAGCCCGCCGATCCCAAAGAGGCACCGTTCCCAACAAACCTGGAGTTACGAATACGGTGCAGGCGGCTTCCGAGGCTGCACACGCGCCAACACCAAGCTTCATGGCCGAGGCATACGCATCATCAAACGTGATCGCCACTCGACGTTCGTTCGGCGCATCCTGCGTCAGGATGTCCATGAGCGGCACGATCTCCGCTTCATTTCGAATCATCTTGAGCTGCGCCTCAAACTTGTGCAGCGGCATATGCAGCGACAGATCCCCGCGCGGCGTCCAATCGTTGGGCACTACATTGTGGTACGCCAGGATCAGCCGGTCACCCGGCCGCGTAGTGCGCGGCAACCGCACCAACACATGCTCCGCCGCACCACGCAGCGCGCTACGCAGGCTCATGGTTACGGAATCCCCGCAATCAGCCGCGCACCAAGTGGCGTGGTCACCGACAACGGCAGCTTCTGCCACACCTTCACGGCAGTCCCGTACGCACCCTGATCCGGATTGGGCGGCGCGCTCACACCACCACCCGGAGTGTACTGGTACCACGCGAGGGATTCATCGCGCGATCCCCACTGCCGTTTGAACTTGTGCGTGCCCGAATCCACTGTGCAACGACCAAAGTTGAACGCCGCAAAGCCCTGCTCGCACGCACGGCGAATAAACGCACCGTACAGCGCCATGTTGGGCGCAATCTTTGAATGTTTGCGCAGCGCCGACGCCCAGGAGATCTCCACTTCGGTACCGTTCTCAATGGCAAATCCGGCCGCCACGGGCTCATCGCCAAGAAACGCCACGCCAACCCACGCTTTATCGCCGAGCGTACGCGCAAGTTGCGCAAAAAACGCGAGTCCGTGCGCTGGTGAGCCCAGATCACGCATGTGTTCGGCGAACACACGATGATACGCCGGCAACAGCTCATGGCCAAATCGAACGCTCAAACCTTCACGTTCGGCGCGCCGCACCTGGCTGCGCACTTTGCTGTCGAACGTTTTGAACGTGGCGTCGTAGTCGCCGGGCACAAGATCCCGCACCACCGTGATTTTGCGAGACACCAGCGTGAGATCGGTATCAATGGGTGCGCGCGAACGCAGTTCTACCAGCTTCGCGCCGTTCGCAATCGATGCCGCATGCGCACTCAAGGCGCGCTGCGCATCTGCATCGCCCAGGGGCCCACCATAGCTCACGTAGGGCAGGGACACGAGGTAGTGCCCGAACACCAGTGACTTCACACGCACCAACGGGAGCACACCAATGATCGAAGCACCACGATACGCCGCCAGATACGGCGTTTCATGGCCGTAGCTGGCGCGATAAAAATCACGCCACTCCCAGCGATGAAAGGTGCTGCCGCCTTCAGCCTGATCAACAAACGCGTTCCACTCGGCACTGTTATTCGCCTCGCGAATTTCGATCGCACTCATACGGCCGCTACCACCGGTGCTTCAAGCAACGAATCAAACGCTGAAAACTTCCACGTGTTGAGCAGTTCGCGCAGGCGCGGCTCAGCTACGCTCAATCCGCGATAATGCCGAACCCGTGTGATCATCCCCACGTTCATACGCGGCTGGCCAGGGTCAATCTCCCACGGATGGATGTAAAACACCGCCGGCATGCGGTCAGCCAGCACCGCGCCAAGCCCGCGCTTGATTACCGCCAGCGGTAATTGTCGAAACCACCCTCCGCCGGCGACCGGTACACGCTGGCCGGCAAACAACCACACCGCCGGCGGAAACTCCAGCAAATCGCCGGAGGGCGTATTGATCATGTGCGGGTCACGACGGCCGGTGGCCGTGCCATACCCTGAACGCGCAATGGGAAAGCGGCTTGAATCGTACACATGGCCTTCTTCAACCAGTACACGCGCGGCCCACAGCACATCATCGGTGAGCGAAAACGACGGCGCTCGATAACCCCGTACCGTCTGGCCGCAGG
This sequence comes from Gemmatimonadaceae bacterium, assembly GCA_022843265.1. Lineage (GTDB taxonomy): Bacteria > Gemmatimonadota > Gemmatimonadetes > Gemmatimonadales > Gemmatimonadaceae > JAABRT01. The sequence goes on along the minus strand of JALHNZ010000017.1, from coordinate 785 downwards.
CATCTTCTAGTGCGGCCTTGGCGCTGCGCACGTCGTCGCGAAACTGCGCTTCGGAAATGGTGGGAATGCGCTGGTGCCAGAAACCGTGCGACGCTACTTCGTGACCGCGCTCTGCGATCGTGCGTACAAGCGACGGAAACTTTCGTGCGACCCAGCCAAGCGTGAAGAACGTACCGCGTCCTCCGCTTTCGTCCATCAGGTCGAGCAGTCGTTCAGTATTGCTCACAACCCGGGACTCATAGGTATCCCAGCGCGTTCGATCAACGTGTGCGTCGAACGCGCTTACCTGAAACCAGTCTTCCACATCAACACTGAAGACTGGTACAGGCCGCTCGGCGCCGAGTGGCCGCAAGGAATCGGCGCCGACGTGCGTCACTTTCGGATACTGTCTTTCCGCGCGCGCGGGAACTTGTCCGCCAGCGCGTCGGTGTACTCGCGTTCGCCAGCGCCAATGTAGATCTGTCGCGGACGGGCAATCTTCTGTTCCTTGTCGAGCACCATCTCCTCCCACTGTGCGGCCCAGCCGGATACACGCGCCACAGCAAACAGCACGGTGAAAAAGTCTGCCGGAAACGCCATCGAGCGATAGATGAGTCCGGTGTAAAAGTCCACGTTCGGGTACAACTTGCGCGAGATGAAATAGTCATCCTCAAGAGCAATGCGCTCGAGCTCCAGCGCAATCTCGAGGTCCGAGTCCATGCCCACCTGCGCAAACACCTCGTCTGCCAACTTCTTCACGATCCGGGCCCGCGGATCGTAACTCTTGTACACCCGATGGCCAAAAC